>NZ_CANROA010000034.1 GCF_947632095.1 uncultured Microbacterium sp.
CGCCTTCGCGATCACCTTCGAAGGCCGAATCAACTAAGAATGCGCCAGGCCAGATCCACCGTTAACCTGACAGACCCAGCCTCCGATGCTCTGCTCGCGTTCCTCGCGAATCGGTGACGCCACCGATCGTTATGTTGACCGGCTCAACGACCGCCACCCGCACCGGCGCAGGCCCCGCGACGCCGGTCAACATAACCCCAAGGTCGACATACCATCGCGAGATCGCTTCTCGAAGCCGGAGGATTCAGACCCCACCTACACCCTTGATTCCGAAGAGCCGCTTTCGGCCAGGGGAACCCTTCTCCGGCGTCGACTACGACGAGGGAGTGGACGCTGCGCACGAGTTCTCCGTGCTCGCCCAAGAGGGCTGTCAGAGGCCCGCGATGATCGCGTTGTCGAGCTGATCGATCTCGACTCCATCGCGCATCGCACGGTTCGTCAGTAGAACCCAGGCGAGTCCCGCAGTCGGGTGCACCCAGAATTCCGTGCCGGCCCAACCGCCGTGACCGAAGACGTCGCGATCGATAAGTCCGGGAGCGCGCGTGCGCAGATTCCAGGTGAAGCCCCAATCCTGCCCGCGCTCGGCGATGTAAGGCTCTAGCCGCGGAATGTCACCTGTCAGAGGGCGGCGCATCATCGCGAGAGTGGATGGATGCAGGATGCCGCCCCGCTCGCCCTCGCCGATCCGCAACAGCGCGGAGCCGAGGCGCAGGAGATCATCGGCACGGCCCGCGAGACCGGCGCCGGGGGAACGCTTGAGAGCGAAGCGCTTCAGGTCGAGCCCCGCCGCCGCGGCATCCGGCACGGTGTGTGCGTCGGAGAGTTCCAGATTCAGAGTTTCGGCGCCGATCTCGGTTGCCCAGGCGCCGACTTCGACGTCCCAGGTGCCGCCGGCTGCCTGCTCGATGAGCGCGGCGATGCCCTCGAAGGCGAGCGTCGAGTATCGCGACGCGGTACCCGCGACGAAGTCGCGGCCCTGCATGAGCAACTCCTTCCGTGTGGACGACACCGAGTCCAATGGGGGCTCGCTTATGCCCGAGGTGTGGCTCGCGAGGTGCCGTAGCCGCACGACGTCATCGCGCCCGGCGCCGAAACCGGGCAGCGCCGCGGTCAGCGGGGTATCCGGGGTGAGCAGACCGCGCTCGATCACGCGCGCCGCCGCGATACCGGTGAGAGGTTTGGTGATCGAGAACAGCGGGTAACGGTCGTCGATGCGGGCATCGCCGAATGCTTCGAGCGCGACCGTGCCGTCGGCTGTTGCCACGCCGAGTACAGCTGTCGGCAGTCGCTCGGCCTCGACGTGACGGCGGACCCAATCGAACGCAGCGAAGAAAGAGCCGGCCATCACTCGACTTCGTGTCCGAGGTCGGGCCGGGCGAGGAATCGTGCCGTCGCGTCCGTCACCGCTTCCAGCTCGACGATGACGACCCGGTTGTCACCGGCACGCGTCACCGGTGCCGGGACGTACAGCGTGCGCTGCGGCCCGCGGCGCCAGTAGCGTCCGAGGAAGAATCCGTTCACCCAGGCGTAACCCTTGCCCCAGCCGCGGGTGTCGAGGAAGAGATCGGCCTGTTCGTTCAACACGAACGCGCCGCGCAGTCCCACGGGGCCCGAAACTCGGCCGTTCACGATCAGGTCCTCGGCAGTCGCAGCATCCGCCACGGCCCGGCCGAGCGCGGGCACATCGATCGTCCGCACCTGCCAGGGGCCCGCGACGGGCATCCCGTCGATGCGCGGGGCGCCGATGAGGCCCTTGGCCTCGCCGATCTTGGCGTCGTAGTTGACGCGGCCGGTCTCCTCGACGAGAAGCTCCAGCCGATTACCAGCGGGCAGCTTCAGGCTGTCGTCGCCGATACTGCGCTGCAGGCGGCCGACGGGCCGCGCGTCGCGCGAGACCCACGCGTAGTCGCGGATCTCGGCCTCGAGTACGCCAGCGCTCGACGTAGGAGCAGATGCCGTGTATTCGACGAGCACGACATCCGACCCGAGCTCGTCCATGGTCGCGGGGGCGTCGAAGAGGCCGCGATCGGTCGCAGTCAGCTCAAGCGGATCGGCGACCGCTTCGAACGGGACGGAGAGCGTCGGGGCATCCGCGGGTGTCATAGGCGGTAGATCAGGAACCGGCGAGTGCTTGGCGATGACCTCGCGGAAGGCGCGGAACTTCTCGGTCAGATCACCCGACTCGGTGATCGGCGAGTCGTAGTCGTAGCTGGTGGCCATCGGCAGGTAACGGCCGGAGTCGTTAGCGCCGGCGGTGAGGCCGAAGTTCGTACCGCCGTGGACCATGTAGATGTTGACCGAAGCTCCAGCAGCGAGCAGACGGTCGAGATCGGCGGCGCTGTCAGCGAATGTGGTGGTGTGGTGCTTCTCCCCCCAGTGATCGAACCAGCCGCACCAGAACTCCATGCACATCATCGGTCCGGTGCGCTGATGTTCGCGCAGCGTTGCCAGGCGCTCCGCGATGCGTCCGCCGAACGAGCCGGTCTTGTGCAGCGCGGGGTGCGCGCCGCCAGTTAGCATGTGCGGGACCGGCTGATCGACCTGGGTCAGCGGCACCGTGATGCCACTGGCTCGGGTGGTCGTGACGAGGGCATCGATGTAGGCGGTGTCCGATCCGTAGGCCCCGTACTCGTTCTCGATCTGCACGAGGATGACACTGCCGCCGTTGTCGATTTGGCGGGGCGCGATGATCGCGTTCACCTTCTGGAGGTAAGCGATGACCTCGGCGAGGTAGGCCGGGTCAGCGCTGCGCAGCCGTAGCGACTTGTCTGCGGTGAGCCAGGTCGGCAGGCCACCGTTGTGCCACTCCGCGCAGATGTAGGGGCCGGGGCGCACGATCGCGTGCATGCCCTCGTCGGCGATGATGTCGAGGAATCGGGCCAAGTCGACGTCGCCGTCTTCGTGCCACTGGCCTTTGATCGGTTCGTGTGCATTCCACGCGACGTAGGTCTCGATGGCATTCAGGCCCATGAGGCGCGCTTTACGGATGCGGTCGCGCCACAGATCGGGGTGCACCCGGGGGTAATGCATGGCGCCGGAGATGATCTGGTGCGGCTGGCCGTCGAGCAGGAAGTCGGTCTCACCGATGAGGAAGCGCGAAGTCACGTCGTCAGCCTACCCGGCTCGGGCAAACGCTTTCCAGTAGGCCGAATGTTGCGGCCGAGGGGCTAGCATGGAGCCGTGGCACGGAGAGCGCTTTCCGGCATCACCGACCTCATCGATGGGTCTCACCCGACGAGGTCGGTGCTGAGGCTGCTCCTGCGCCGACCAGGACGGATGTTCGTCGCGATCGCCGTATTCGCCGTGAAGGAAATCCCGATGTGGTTTCTGCCCGTCATCACCGCCGCCATCATCGACATCGTGGCAGAGCGGGGAGACGCATCCGCGGTGGTGTGGTGGTTCGCGGTTGCGGCGGTGCTGTTGCTGCAGAATTACCCGAACCACATTCTCTACACGCGCAACTTCATGACGGTCGTGCGCGACACCGGCGCGGACCTACGTAATGCCCTGGCCGCTCGGCTGCAGAGCCTGTCGATCGGCTACCACACCAGGGTCAGTGCTTCGATCGTGCAGACCAAGGTCGTCCGCGACGTCGAGAACGTCGAACTCATGCTGCAGCAGGTCACGCATCCGCTGCTATCCGCTGCGATGGTGATGACCGGTGCACTCGCGATGACGGCGATCGCCGTGCCGCAGTTCCTGCCGGTTTATGCATTGGCCGTGCCGATCGCCATCGGCATCCGCTATGGCATGCGTAACCGTTCCCGGGCGCGCAACGAGGTGTTCCGTCGCGAGGTCGAGACGCTCTCTGCGCGCGTGGGGGAGATGGCATCGCTCATTCCCGTCACACGTGCTCACGGCCTCGAGGAGACCGCCGTCACCCGGGTGGCCAGCGGCGCGGACGGCGTGCGGCGCGCCGGTCTGCACCTCGACATGCTCAACGGTCACGTCGCTTCCATCTCCTGGGTCGCGATGCAGCTGCTCGGTGTCGGATGCCTCGTGCTCGCCGCGGTATTCTCACTTACCGGCTTCCTGCCGATCACGCCCGGTGAAGTCGTGCTGCTATCGACATACTTCACGCTGCTCACCGGTGGGCTCACCCAACTTCTTATGCTGATCCCGGTCGGCGCTCGGGGGCTGGAATCGGTGCGCTCGATAGCCGAGGTTCTGCAGGAGCCCGACCTCGAACTCAACGAGGGTCGACGTGTGATCGACGTCGACGACGGCGCGATCACCCTCGAGAAGGCCTCGCACCGTTATGCGGACGCTGACGCGGACGCCCTCACCGAGATCGACCTCGAGATCCCCGCAGGCACGACCGTCGCCTTCGTCGGGTCCTCCGGATCAGGCAAGTCGACGCTCCTGAACCTCGTGCTCGGTTTCGTACGTCCCAGTGGCGGCCGTATCCTGCTCGACGGCCTTGACATGCAGACGCTCGACATGCGCACGGTGCGCCGATTCGTTTCGGTCGTTCCGCAGGAGTCGGTGCTGTTCGAGGGATCGATCCGAGACAATATCGCCTACGGGATGCTGGATGTCACCGACGAGCGCATCGTCCGGGCGCTGCGCGACGCCAACGCCTGGGACTTCGTGCAGGAACAGCCGCACGGGTGGAACACCGTCGTCGGTGAGCGCGGCGCACGCCTGTCCGGGGGCCAGCGGCAGCGCCTCGCCATCGCTCGCGCGCTAGTTCGCGACCCGCGGATCCTCCTGCTCGATGAGGCCACGTCCGCTCTCGATCCAGAATCCGAGGGGCTTGTCAAACAAGCGCTGGAGCGACTGATGAGCGGGCGCACTACCCTCGTCGTCGCCCACCGACTGTCCACCATCCGGCAGGCCGACCACATCGTGGTGCTCGAACAGGGCCGCATCGTCGAGAGCGGTGCGCACGACGAGCTGCTCGCCGCCGACGGCCGCTACGCGAAGCTGCACCTCACGCAGTCGGGGCTCACCTGAGCCGCGATCTCGAAGCATCCTCGTCCACGAAGGAGTGACATGACACAGGGCCGACCGTTCCCGGCAGCCATCATCGGCACCGGAAGGATCGATGCGGGTGAGATCACGGGCGATGATTCATTCTTCAGTACGATATCGGGCGGTGCTGTGCCCGGGCATCCTGTCCAAGAACGCACCGAGGAGGCCGTGTCATGACCCTGTCCGCCGTCCGCACCGAGTCCGAGTTCGTCGTCCGCGATGGCGATGTGGAGCTGCTGCGCTACGTGTTCGTGCCCGATTCGCCGCAGCTCGAGTCACCCAAGCCCTACCTCGATCCGCTGCGCACGCGCGCCGGCCGCGTTGTGAGCCTGTTCCGGCCGTGGGACCACGTCTGGCACAAGGGCATCGCCTGGTCGCTGCCGGTCGTCGATGACCAGAATTTCTGGGGCGGGCCCACCTACGTGCACGGGCATGGCTACGTCCAGCTGCCCAACGACGGCAGGCAGGCGCATATCGCCGTCACCGCAGTCGACGAGGGTCAGATCGCCCGCTTCGCGCACGACCTGGAATGGATCACCGAGAACGGCCGCCGTCTGTTTACCGAGCGCCGCGAGCTCACCGCGCGCCTGCTGGCCGACGAGGCCTGGGCGCTCACGTTCGCGACCGAGATGACCAACAACACGGATGCGCCGATCCTGATCGGCTCTCCGACGACGAAGGGCCGCGACAACGCCGGCTACGGCGGATTGTTCTGGCGTGGTCCGCGCTCGTTCACCGACGGAGTGCTCGTCACCGCAGACGGGACCGGGTCCGGATCGGACGTCCGCGGTCAGCGCCATGAGTGGATGGGATTCGCCGGCAGACACGACGAGATCGACGCGACCTCTCTGCTCGTGATGGTCGACTCGACCGCCAACCCGCACCATCCGCCGCAGTGGTTCGCGCGCTCCGAGGAATTCGCCGCGCTCAACCCGGCGCCGTTCTTCAGTGAAGAGTTGACGATCGCCCCGGGCGAGACGGTGGTGTTCCGCTACGCGGTTGGGGTCGCAGATGCCGGAGCGCATGCGGCACCGGCACTCGCGGCGCACTTGCGAGAGCTGCTGTGACGGGCGGCATGTGCGGGCGCCTGCACGCCTGGCAATGGACCGTCGCACCCCAACGAGATTCCGAGGCACCCGCATGACTTCCCTTCTTCGCGCCGCGATCGTCGGCACCGGCTCCGTCGCGAATCTGCACGCGCAGGCTGTGGCGCTGCATCCACGCGCTGAGCTCGTCGCCGTCACCGACCTGTCTCGCGCCGCCGCCGACGGGTTCGCCGCTCGGCACGGCGAACCTGCGGTGCATGACACTCTTGAAGATCTCCTGGCCGCGGAGCATCCCGACGTCGTCCTCATCTGCACGCCGCCGGTCGTGCACCGGGAACAGGCGCTCGCAGCGTTCGCTGCCGGGGCGCACGTGGTCGTGGAGAAACCCCCGGCGCCGTCGTTGGACGAACTCGACGAGATGCGCGCGGCCGCTGTTGCAGCAGGCCGCCGGCTGGCCGTCGTGTTCCAGCAGCGCACCGGCACCGCAGCGGCGCACGTGCGGCGCCTGCTGCACGAGGGTGCGCTGGGGCGTCCGCTGATCGCCCTCTGTCAGACGCTCTGGTATCGCGGCGAGGACTATTTCTCCGCCCCCTGGCGCGGCAAGTGGGAGACCGAGGGCGGCGGCACGACGCTCGGCCACGGTATTCATCAGCTTGATCTGCTGGGGTTCCTGCTCGGCGACTGGGCGAGTGTGCAGGGGCGCCTGTGGCGGCTCGATCGCGAGACCGAGACGGAGGACGCTTCCACGGCGACCATCACGTTCGCGAACGGCGTCGTCGCGCAGGTCGCCACCAGCGCCGTCTCACCGCGCGAGACCAGCTCGATCCGCATCGATACGCAGAAGGCGACGGTGACTGTCGACCATCTCTATGGGCATGGACATGAGAACTGGGCGATCACCCCGGCGCCTGGTTTCGAGCATGAGGCTGAGGCCTGGGCTCTGCCCGTGGCAGAGGAGCGCAGTGACCACTCGGTGCTACTGCGCGGGGTATTCGATGCGCTGCTGGACGGTCGGGAGTTGCCGGAGACCGCCGATGAGCCTGCCCGCTCGTTCGAGCTCGTCGCCGCGATCTACGCCTCGGCGGCCGCCGACGGTGCGGTGATCACCCCGGCTGATCTGGCGACGCATCCGACGCATCGCTCCGGATTCGCGAGCCCAGTGACTGATATGCGCGGGATCAGAGGATGACGCTCGCCGAGCTCTACCGTGATCCGGTCTACGATGGCGCGACTGATCCGACCGTCGTCATCGCGGACGGCCGGTGGTCGATGTTCTACACGCAGAGGCGGGCAACGCATCCCGATCCGGGTCCCGGCGTCGCCTGGGTGCACGGCAGTCGGGTCGGCGTCGCGCACTCCGATGACGGGGTGAATTGGACCTACGCCGGGACGCTCGAACCCACGGCCGACGGACTGCAGTTGGCTGCGGGGCCGCCGGGTTCCACCGACCGTACGCATTGGGCGCCCGAGGTCATTCATGACGGTGTGTGCTGGCGGATGTACCTCACCGAGATCGACGGCGTGCCCGATCGCTGGCCCGGATATGCGCGCGAGATCGTCGAGTACGTTTCCGATGACCTCGCCCGCTGGACACGCCGAGGCCCGATCGCGCTATCGAGCGATCGCGTCATCGACGCGGCCGTCGCCCGCACGCCGGACGGTGCCTGGCGACTCTGGTACAAGGATGAGGCGGCGGACAGCGTGACGATGGTTGCTACCTCGCCCGACCTCGAGGACTGGACTGTTGAGGGCGTCGCGATCGGTGGGCCTCCTCACGAAGGACCGTACGTGTTCGAGCTCGGCGGGTGGTGGTGGATGATCGTCGACGAGTGGCGTGGCATGGCAGTGTACCGTTCGACCGATGCGACCGCGTGGGAGCGGCAGGCGGACGCGGAGAGCGTGATCCTCGGTGCCGAGGAGATGCCCGGTCTCGGGTTCGGGCATCACGGTGCCGCCGTGCGTGACGCAGAACGCCTCTGGTTCTATTTCTTCGGCCACCCCGAGGGTGCGCAGGAGCGGCGCTGCGCGGTGTATCGAGTGCAACTGGGCGTCGTCGATGACAGGCTCATAACGTCGCTTGCAAAACGTTTCAACGCGTAGTACCGTTGCGGGCAAGCGCTTTCCCAGGTGGTGGATTCTTTGCCGATGGAAGCGCACCCATCCTGCATTCACATGGACAAAGAACGTTCGCCAGAGCACCGAGAACGCTGACGTTCACGGAGAGGACAACGATGTTCAACAAGAAGCGGTCACTTGCCGCGGTCGCCCTCGCGACCGGCGCGGCACTGGCACTCGCCGGCTGCGCCGGTGGCGGCACCGAACCGGCAGCGGAGTTCGACCCCGATGAGGAGGTCACTCTGGACCTCGCGTTCTGGGGCAACGACGTGCGCGCTGACCTGTATAACCAAGCCATTGCGGCGTTCAACGAGGAATACCCGAACATCACGGTGAACTCCACCTTCCTCGGCTTCCCGGAATTCTGGGAGAAGCGGCAGACAGAGGCGGCAGGCAAGAACCTGCCCGATGTCATGCAGTTCGATTACTCCTACCTGCGTCAGTACGCCGAGAACGGGCTTCTGCTCGACCTCGACCCGTACCTGGACGACATCATTCAGACGGAGCCGCTCGCCGAGAGCGCTCTGACGATCGGTGTCGTGGCCGACGCCACCTACGCGCTTCCGACCGGGACCAACGCCTGGGGGCTGTTCACCAACCCCACGATGCTGCAGGTGATCGGCGCCGAGGACTTCGACGGCGGCAGCTGGGCGGACTACACCGAGTGGATGGCCGGCGTCACCGACGCCGCAGGCGATGACATCTGGGGCGGCAGCGACTACACCGGTCGCATTCAGAACTTCGAGCTGCAGCTGCGCGCCGAAGGCAAGGAGCTCTTCAAAGAGGACGGCACGCTCGGCTTCGATGAAGAGCGTCTCGCCGAGTTCTGGGAAGAGGGACAGGAGATCCGCGATGGGATTGGCGCCCCGCAGCAGACCGTCGAAGAGTTCCTCCCTCTCGGCCCGTTCGACTCGGCGGCGGTTGCGAGCGAACTCTCCTGGGACAACTTCGGCAGCGGCTACCTCGGCAACCTCGGCGAGGCCTACCCCGAGCTGAACCTCCAGGCGCCGCCGGTGACGGTCGAGGGTGCGAAGGACCTGTACCTGAAGCCCACGATGCTGCACTCGATCGCTGCGAACACCGAGCATCCCGCGGCTGCTGCCACACTGGTGGATTTCCTGATCAACTCGCCGCAGTCGGGCGAGATCTTCGGCACTAACCGCGGCCTGCCGGCATCGAGCACGGCGCTGGACGCTGCTGACCTCGACCCGCTGAGCCAGCAGATCAGCGACTACGAGACCGCGATCGCGGACCGTCTCGGCGACGCTCCGCCGGTTCCGGTCGTCGGCTACGGCACGATCGAGGAGAAGTTCCGTCAGCTCGGAGCTGAACTGAACTTCGGCACGATCACCGTCGATGACGCCGTCGCACAGCTCTTCACAGAGATCGACGTCGTCCTGAACGGCTGATCCAGCCAACGGACCCCGGGATCGGGCGGCGCCCCCAGCAGCATCGCCCGAACCCGACCACCATCCGCACTCCCCTCACCACCACAGGAGTCCCCGTGAGCACGACCGAGACGAGAGTCATCGTCACCGGCGAGAGGCGGCGGCGCCCGCTGCCGCGACGCCGCCCTGAAAGCCTGAATCGACCCGGTCAGAAGCGCCGCGAGCGGCGCGAGACCGCTGTCGGGTATGGCTTCCTCGTGCCGTGGCTGATCGGCTTCTTCGGTCTCACGATCATTCCGATGGTCTACTCGCTCTACCTGTCATTCACGCGATACAACATCTTCCAGCCGCCTCGTTGGATCGGGCTGGACAACTACGTGCGGCTGTTCACGAACGATCCGCAGTTCATGCAGTCCGCGCAGATCACCCTGGTCTACGTTCTCGTGGGGACGCCAATCACTCTCGCCGCGGCCTTGGCCATCGCGATGCTGCTGAACTTCCGAGACAAGGGCGCTGGCTTCTTCCGCTCCGCCTTCTACGCCCCCAGCCTCATCGGCGGTTCGGTGTCCGTCGCGATCGTGTGGCGGGCGATGTTCGGCTCCGACGGGCCGGTGGACACTTCGCTGTCCTTCTTCGGCCTCGACATCGGTGGCTGGATCGGCAACCCCGCGCTCGTGCTTCCGGCGATGATCGTGCTGGCGATCTGGCAGTTCGGCGCCACCATGGTGATCTTCCTGGCCGGCCTCAAGCAGGTGCCGAAGGAGCTGTATGAAGCAGCCGAGATGGATGGCGCGAACGCCTGGCACCGATTCCGTGCGGTGACACTGCCGATGCTGTCCCCGGTGATCTTCTTCAATTTGCTGCTCGGACTGATCGGCGCGTTCCAGGTGTTCGCCTCGGCGTACATCATCTCCAACGGCTCGGGCGGGCCTGCGGGCATGACGAACTTCATCACGCTGTACCTGTACAAGCGTGGCTTCTCCGACGGTCAGATGGGCTACGCCGCTGCGATCGCGTGGGTGCTGCTCGTCGTCGTGGCGATCATCGCCTTCATCCTCTTCAGAACCCAGCGCTCCTGGGTGCACTACGCGGGAGACAACCGATGACTGCTACCGAAGCCGTTGTGACGGCATCCGCTCCTTCCCCTCGCCGTGTCAAGCGCAAGACCTGGCAGACGGTGGTCTGGCTCGTCGCCCTGGTGATCCTGACCGCGATCGTGCTTTACCCGCTGCTGTGGCTGTTCTTCTCGACGTTCAAGCCGAACTCCGAGTTCGGTCAGAACCCCGGACTGCTGCCGAACGCACCGACGATCGATAACTACATCAAGGTCGCCGACGGCATCGCCGGCGTGCCGATGTGGCGGTTCTTCTTCAACTCCCTCCTCCTGGCCGTGTCGGCCGTGGTCGGTACGGTGCTGTCATCAGCGCTGGCCGCATACGCGTTCGCACGGGTGCAGTTCAAGGGTCTGGGTATTCTGTTCGCCGCGATGATCGGCACGCTACTGCTACCGTTCCACGTCGTGATCATCCCGCAGTACATCATGTTCAACAGCTTCGGTCTGGTGGACACCTTCTGGCCGCTGATCCTGCCGAAGTTCCTGGCCACCGAGGCGTTTTTCGTGTTCCTGCTCGTGCAGTTCATGCGGCAGATGCCGCGGGATATGGACGAGGCGGCCCGCATCGACGGAGCCGGGCACTTCCGCATCTTCTGGGCGATCATCCTGCCGCTGGTCAAGCCAGCGCTGATCACGTGCGCGATCTTCTCGTTCATTTGGTCGTGGAACGACTTCCTCGGGCCGCTGCTCTACCTCACGAGCCCCGACAACTATCCGTTGCCGATCGCGCTGCGTCTGTACAACGACCAGACTTCCACCAGCGACTACGGCGCGACGGTCACGGCCTCGTTCATCGCGCTCCTGCCGGTGCTGCTGTTCTTCCTGGCGTTCCAGCGCTTCCTCGTCGACGGTGTCGCCACTCAGGGGCTGAAGGGCTGAGCGAGCATGGCCCGGTCTGAGGAGATGACGATGTCGCGTCGAGAGGAACGTGCCGCTCGCCGTGCCGCGCTTTCGGGCAGCGGGCCCACCCGGGGTGAGACACCGCCAGCGCGCTTTCCCGGTGCCGGCGCGAAGTTCGCCCTGTTCGGCGAGGCCATGCTCACAGGCTTGCTCATCACCCTCGTCGGAGTGCTGGTTGTCACGTTGCCTGCTGGTCTTGCGGCCGGTGTGCGACACATGCGTCGGTTCATCGCCGCGGAGGACTCGCGCCTGGAGCTGTTCTGGGCCGATGTGAAGAGGGCGATCCTGCCCGGACTCTCACTGGGATTCGGCGCGCTCGTGCTCGCACTCATCCTGGTGCTCGACATCGATCTGGCCCGCTCCGGCTTCCTTCCCGGCGGATCTCTGATCGAGGTCGTGGGCTGGGTCGGTTTGGTCGCGCTCGCGCTCGCGCTGCTCGCCTCCGCCAGCACATGGACACCCGAGATCGGCTGGCGCGGTGCGCTGCGCGCCGTTCCCGGTCTCGTACGTGCGGATATTGCCGGCGCCGCCTATCTCGTCGTCACGGCGGTGTTCGTCGGGGTGGCGACCTGGGCTCTCGTACCGCTGTTCATCCCGGCGATCGGATGCGCCGCACTCGCCGTCATAGCGATCCCCGAACGCCGCAGGGGTCGCTGACCCTGTCCTTCTTTTTCTCCCTATCTGCCTCTCGCGTGCCGTAGGCACGCTCCCAAAGAAAGAGACGTCAATGATGAAACGCGCCTTCTCCCTCATCGCCGTGGCCGCGACCGGAGCGCTTGTGCTCGCGGGCTGTTCCGCAGACCAGCCGCGCGGCGAATTCGACCCCCAGGCAGATGTCTCGCTGACGTTCGCCTTCTGGGGCAACGACGATCGCGCCGATCGCTACACCCAGCTGATCGAAGCGTTCAACGAAGAACACCCGAACATCACCGTCAACGTGACCTTCGGCGACTTCCCCAGCTACTGGGAGAAGCGAGCGACCGAGGTCGCCGGCGGCGGCTTGCCGGACGTGTTCCAGTTCTCCGACAGCTATCTGCGCCAGTACGGCGAGCCTGGTTACCTACTCGATCTCGCCGAAATGGAAGAGTACATCGACTTCTCCACCTTCGAGGACTCGTTGCTGGGTACTGGTCGCCTCAACGATGTGCAGTATTCGCTCCCGACCGGCTACAGCATGTGGGCCAACTTCATCAATGACGACCTGCTCGCGGAGTACGGGGTCGCCGCACCGGACGGCGGCTCGTCGTTCAGCGAGTTCGACGACTGGATGACATCGTTCACCGCTGCCGCAGACGGTGACGTCTACGGCGGAACCGACTACACGCAGCGCATTCAGACCTTCGAGCTCATGCTGCGCGCGCAGGGCAAGAACCTGTACACCGAGGACGGAGAACTCGGCTTCACCCAGGACGATCTCCGTGACTATTGGGAGTCCGGTTCAGTCATCCGCGACGGCGTGACCGCGCCCCAGCAGAGTCTTGAGGAACTGAGCCCGATGTCTGGCTTCGGCGCACAGCTGACGGCCAGCGAGATGAGCTGGAGCAACTTCCTCGGCGGATACCTCGCCGACTCAGGATCCTCGTCCATCTCGATCGTCGCCCCGCCGACCGCCGTTCCCGGTTCCCAGGATCTGTATCAGCAGGGTGGGCTCCAGGTGGCGATCGCCGAGAACACCGACCACCCCGAAGCCGCGGCGATGTTCCTCGACTTCGTCGTCAACAGCGCCGAAGCAGGCGAGATCTTCGGTACGACCCTCGGATTCCCCGCATCGTCGAGCAAGCTGGCCGGCACCGCGCTGGAGGGTGTCGACAAGCAGGTCGCGGACTATATCGCTTCGGTTGCCGACCGCGTGGGCGAGGCGCCGCCGGTGCCAGTGATCGGCTACGGCTCTCTCGAGCAGACCTTCTGGGACCAGGGCAAATCCCTCGGGCTCGGCGTGATCACCGTCGATGAAGCCGTGTCGTCCTTCTTCGCCGAGGCCGACGTCATCCTCGACTGAGCCCCGCTGACCCTTCGCAGAACGGACCTCCATGAACGACGCCTTCGGCCGCCTCGATCCGCACCGTGAGATCGCAGACATCGACCGCCGGATCTTCGGTGGGTTCGTCGAGCATCTCGGCCGTCACATCTACGACGGCATCCATGAGCCGGCACACGAGAGCGCAGACGCCGACGGCTTCCGCCGTGACGTCATCGATCTCGTGGCCGAGCTCGGGGTCTCGACCATTCGGTACCCCGGCGGCAACTTCGTCTCCGGATACCGCTGGGAGGACGGCATCGGGCCGGTAGATCAGCGCCCGCGGCGCCTCGACCTCGCCTGGCACTCCACGGAGACGAATGAGGTGGGGCTGCACGAGTTCCAGAGCTGGCTCGACAGGGTCGACAGTGAACTCATGCTCGCCGTCAACCTCGGCACCCGGGGAACGCAGGAGGCACTCGACCTGCTCGAGTACGCCAACGCCTCGGCTGACACCGACTGGACCAGGCAGCGCATCGCGAACGGGCGGCCGGATCCGTTCGGCGTGAAGATGTGGTGCCTCGGCAACGAGATGGACGGCCCGTGGCAGCTCGGACACCGGGGCGCTGACGACTACGGAAAGCTCGCTGCGCGTACCGCGAAAGCTATGCGGATGATCGATCCCGGCATCGAACTCGTGGTGTGCGGATCATCAGCTCACGGCATGCCGACATTCGGGTCGTGGGAGCGCACCGTTCTCGAGCACACGTTCGACGACGTCGATTTCATCTCGTGCCACTCCTACTACCAGGAGCACGGCGGCGACGCACAGGAGTTCCTCGCATCCGGTGTCGACATGGCGACGTTCATCGAGGAGGTCGTCGCGATTGCCGACTCGGTTGCGGCGACCCGCAAGAGCAGCAAGCGCATCATGATCTCGTTCGACGAATGGAACGTCTGGTATCTCCACCGCGAGGACGGCACCCAGTCCGGTGAAGAACTCAAGGACAAGGGCTGGCCAGTGGCGCCTCGCCTGCTGGAGGACCAGTATCACGCGCTGGATGCTGTCGTCTTCGGCGACCTGCTCATCACCCTGCTGCAACATGCCGATCGCGTACGCTCAGCCTCGCTCGCGCAGTTGGTCAACGTCATCGCGCCGATCATGACCGAGCCTGGCGGCCCGGCATGGCGGCAGACGACGTTCTTCCCGTTCTCAATCACGTCCCGACTGGCCGGCGAGCGTGCGGTGCAGGTGCCCATCACCGGTGGCACTTGCACGAGCGCGCGGTTCGGTGAGGTGGCAGCAGTGAATGCTGTTGCGACGATCGATGACGACGGCGTCTCGCTATTCGTCGTGAACCGCTCGACGACGGATGCCGCGCAGCTGCGCGTCGACCTCGCCGCGCTCGTCGTCACTCTCGGGCGCGCGCTCCGCGTCACCGAATCGCACCTGCTCCACGAGGACGACATCTACGCCGCGAACACGCTGCAGAATCCGGAGCGGGTCGGGGTGCGCCCCGCCGCTGCGACGCTCACCGATACCGAACTATCGCTCGAGCTGCCCGCGGTGTCGTGGGCTGCCATCCGTCTGAGCTGAAGAATCGAGAAGCACATGCTCACGACTACTGCGCTGCGGAGCATCCGTCTGCACGATGCGCGTCCGCCGCTTACCGAGCCGGCCATGAGCAACCGGGAGGATCCGCACGAGCGGATGCGAATCACCAGCCGCTGGATCGAGGTGAACGGCGCACCGACCATTCCCGTCACCGGTGAACTCCACTACAGCCGCGTCCCTCGTCGTCGCTGGGAAGAATCGCTGCGGCTGATGCGGGCATCCGGGCTCACCTCAGTGTCGACCTATGTGTTCTGGATTCACCACGAACCGGTCCGAGGCCGGGTCAGCTTCGAGGGGGACCTCGACCTTGCCGGGTTCATCGAGACGGCCGAACGCGTCGGGATAGACGTCGTGCTGCGGATCGGACCCTGGTGTCACGGCGAGGTACGAGGGGGTGGGCATCCGGATTGGGTCATCTCGGAGGTCGGTTCCCGCGCACGGACGGATGACGCCGAGTATCTGGCGCTCGTCCGTGACTGGTACGCCCGCATCGCCGACCAGGTTGCGCGCTTCTGCGGACCGGATCGGCCGATCGTCGGCATCCAACTCGAGAATGAGCTTCACGATCAACCCGACCATATTTCCTCTCTCAAGCGCATCGCACAGGAGAGTGGGCTGTCCGCGCCACTGTGGACGGCGACCGGGTGGGGCGGAGCGCTCCTGCCAGCGCACGACGTATTTCCGCTGTACAGCGGCTATGCGGACGGATTCTGGGCGGGGCAGGGGTCGACCTGGGACGACAGCTTCCGCGACCACTTCCGGTTCACGCACATCTGGGACGACCCGGGCGTGGGCGGCGACTTCCGGGACGACGCCGCAGCGATCATGGTGCGGCCAGTCGATCCGGAGTTCCCACCCGCCACCTGCGAGCTCGGCGGCGGGATGGCAACGGCCTATCACCGTCGTCCGATCGCGCGCGGCCGCGACATCGCCGCTCTCGCGAATGTGAAGATCGGCAACGGCTCGGCATGGCAGGGTTTCTACATGTTCGCCGGGGGCGTGAACCCCGCCGATCAGCTACAGGAGAGCCTGGCGACGGGATACCCGAACGATCTGCCACGATTCGACTACGACTTCCAAGCGGCACTCGGCGCCACGGGAAGACCAGGTGCGAGCCTCGGCCTGTTGCGCGATCACAATGCTTTCCTGGCGGCGTTCGGCGGTCGGCTCGCCGATATGTTCAGCGCACTGCCCGAGGACGCGCCGGTCGACGTGCGCAACCTCGACACGCTGCGGTGGGCCGTGCGCAGCGACGGCTCTTCCGGCATCCTCTTCCTCAACACTCACCAGCCGCATGAGCCCCTCTCCGGCTCGACGAACGTGCAGCTGCGCATCCCCTTTGCTGGTGGTGATCTGCTGGTGCCCGACCGTCCGGTCGACATCCCGAGCGGCATCATTGCTCGCTGGCCACTGCGGCTGGAGGTCGCCGGCATTCGGATCGAGTGGGCGACGGCGTCGGTATCCGGGCTCGTCGGTGGTGACGTGCCGACTCTCGTCCTGCGCGCACACGATGGGCTTCCCGCACGCATTCAATTCGCCACGCGCGCCCCGCGCGATATCGCGCCCGGCGACACCTTCCTCATAGACGGCGCGCTGCGCATCCTGGTCGTCGACGAGCAGCAGGCTGAGCGGCTGTGGTATTTCGGCGACGAGCTCTACGACTGCGCTGACGCGGTGTGGGAAGAGCCCGACGGAATTGTCATCCGCGCTGAGGACACGCCGTCGATCCGTCGTTGGACGGGGGAGGGGTTCACCCGTCTCGCGCTGCGAACTCTCGGCCGACCGGGTTCGGCAGCCCTTGTTCTGGATGAGCTGAGACCGGCCGGGGAGCCTCCGGCGCGATATGGGGAGTCGATGGGACGCTCGGCGGCACCCGATGACGCGCAGTTCGACGAGGTGGCGGGGATCTGGCGGCTCCGGATGCCGGTCGTTCGTGCGCATCCGTGCGGAGACCTCGTCGAACTGGTGATCGACTGGGAGGGCGATGTTGCACAACTGCGTGCGGACGGTGTGGTGATCGGCGACCGTTTCTGGGATGGCAGCTCGTGGCGCATCGATGCCACGGAACTGGATCCCGCCGCGGAACTGACGTTGCACATCGCGCCGATCGCCGAGCACAGCGTGATCGATCTGGACGCGACAGTGCGCGCACGGGTGGATGTAGCGGGGCGGCTCGGTGCGGTTCGACGCGTGGACCGAGTGGTCTCCTCCCGATGGGCACCGTCATAACGCAAGTTGCGGAAAGCGCTCTCCGATGCCACACTGTTGGAAAGCGTTTACCCAATTGATCGGCACTGGGCCAAAAAAGGAACGGATAGGCAATGTCACAGGCGACAACACGCGAGATCGGCATCATCATGAACGGCGTCTCCGGACGCATGGGGTATCGGCAGCACCTGGTGCGGTCGATCCTGGCTATCCGTGATCAGGGCGGCATCGAGTTGTCCGACGGCACCCGCGTCACGGTGAAGCCGATCCTTGTCGGCCGTAACGAGCAGAAGCTCGCCGAACTCGCAGCCCTCCATGGCATCGAGGACTACACCACCGATCTCGATGCGGCACTGGCCGATGAGAAGTGGGAGATCTACGCTGACTTCCTCGTCACGAAGGCGCGGGCATCCGCTATCCGCAAGGCCATCGCCGCAGGCAAGGCGATCTACACCGAGAAGCCCACGGCCGAGTCGCTTGAGGAAGCGCTCGAGCTGGCGAACCTTGCGAAGAACGCCGGCGTGAAGACCGGCGTCGTGCACGACAAGCTCTACCTGCCTGGTCTGCAGAAGCTCAAGCGCCTCATCGACTCCGGATTCTTCGGCCGCATCCTCTCGGTGCGCGGAGAATTCGGTTACTGGGTGTTCGAGGGCGACTGGCAGCCGGCGCAGCGTCCGAGCTGGAACTACCGCACCGAAGACGGCGGCGGGATCATCTCCGACATGTTCCCGCACTGGAACTACGTGCTGGAGAATCTGTTCGGCGAGGTCAAGAGCGTCTACGCCCAGGCAGCCGTGCACATCGCCGATCGGTGGGATGAAAAGGGCGATCACTACACCGCCACGGCGGAAGACGCCGCATACGGCATCTTCGAACTCGACGGCGGCATCATCGCCGAGATCAACTCGTCCTGGACGGTGCGCGTCAACCGCGATGAGTTGGTGGAATTCCAGGTCGACGGCACGCACGGCTCGGCCGTGGTCGGACTGTTCGGGGCGAAGATCCAGCCGCGTAATGCCACCCCGAAACCAGTGTGGAACCCTGACCTCGAAGACACCCACGACTATGACGCCGACTGGCAGAACGTGCCGACGAACGACGTATTCCTCAACGGCTTCCGCCAGCAGTGGGAGGAGTACCTCGAGTCCTACGTGCTGGGCACCGACTACCCGTTCGACCTGCTCGCAGGAGCAAAGGGTGTGCAGTTCGCCGAGGCCGGACTCGCGTCCAGCGCCGAGGGGTGCAAGGTCGCGATCGAACCGTTGAGCCTGTCATGAGCACGCTCCGTCTGCTCGCAGCCGATGGCGCCGTCTCGGATGCCGCGCTGAACGAGACCGGCGTCTACACGCGCCCCGACGGCCCGCTGCGCAGCCGCATCGCGTACGCGGCGGCCCACGTGGTGCCCCAGGCATTCGCCGACAACACTCCCGGCCAGCCGGCCGACATCGACTGGGATGCGACGCTCGCCTTCCGCCGGAATGTCTACTCGTGGGGTCTGGGAGTCGCCGACGCCATGGACACAGCCCAGCGCAATATGGGACTCGATGCTGCGGCCACGCGCGAGCTCATCACGCGCAGCGCCGAGGTCGCCCGCGAAGAGGGCGGATCGGTCGTCGTCGGCGTCAATACTGACCACGTCGACGATTCACACATCACGCTTGATCAGGTGATCGACGCCTACAAGGAGCAGTTGCAGTTCACCGAGGAGCAGGGCGCTGGCCCTGTGCTGATGGCGTCGCGTCATCTCGCTCGGGTGGCATCGGATGCCGCGGACTACCGACGTGTGTACCGCGAGGTGCTGCAGAGTGCGAGCGCCCCCGTCGTGCTGCACTGGCTCGGCACCGCATTCGATCCGGAGCTGGAAGGCTATTTCGGTGCGAGCGACTGGCAGACGGCATCCGATGTGCTGCTCGACATCATCGAGGAGAACCCCGGCAAAGTCGTCGGCGTGAAGATGAGCCTGCTGAACGCTGAGTCCGAGATCTCGGTGCGTGCGCGCCTCCCCGAGGGGGTGCGCATGTTCACCGGAGACGACTTCAACTACGTGGCCCTCATCGGCGGCGATTCCTTGGGTCAGGGGGACTCGCACTCGGATGCTCTGCTCGGTGCCTTCGCCGCACTCGCCCCGGTGGCATCCGCTGCCATTCAGGCGCTGGATGCCGGCGACCCGGAGGCGTACCTGCGCATCCTGGGACCCACGGAGGAACTCAGCCGTCGGGTGTTCGCGGCGCCCACTTTCTACTACAAGACCGGCGTCGCCTTCCTGTCCTGGCTGAACGGCCACCAGCCCGCCTTTCAGATGGTCGGGGGCCTGCACTCGGCACGGAGCCTGCCGCATCTGAGCCGCATCGTCGAACTAGCCAACGCATCGTTCGCACTGGAGGATCCGGCGCTCGCGCAGGATCGCTGGCACGGGTTGCTGCGGCTGAATGGAGTGAACACATGACCCTTCAGCCTCAGCTGCCGGATGCACGGCTCTCGATCAATCAGGCCACGATCAAGCACGCCGACCTCGCGACCGCCTTGCGAGTGACGGCGGAGGCCGGAGTGCAAGCGATCGGATTGTGGCGTGAACCGGTGCAGGCGGTGGGGCTCGCCACGGCGGCGAGCATGCTCACCGATTCCGGGCTTCGGTTCACCACGCACTGCCGAGCAGGGTTCTTCACCTTGCCGGAGGGGCCGGCGCGCCGGGTATCCCTTGATGACAACCGGGTCGCCATCGAAGAAGCGGCGACGCTTGCCGCAGCCGGTGCTCCCGGATCGACAGCCGTGCTCGTACTCGTCGCTGGTGGCCTGCCGGCAGGGGACCGCGATCTGGCCGGAGCGCGCGAGCGCGTACGCGACGCGATCGGCGAGCTCGCTCCGGCAGCCGAAGCGGCGGGTGTGACGCTCGCGATCGAGCCGCTTCATCCGATGTACGCGTCCGATCGATGTGTCGTCTCGACGCTCGGACAGGCGCTGGACATCGCAGCCGATTTCGATCCGACGGTCGTGGGCGTGACTGTGGACACGTTTCACATCTGGTGGGACCCGCAGGTGCTCGAGCAGATCGCCCGGGCCGGTCGAGAAGGGCGAATCGCGACGTACCAGGTCTGTGACTGGAAGACGCCGCTGCCCGCTGATGTGCTCCTGGGACGTCATTACACCGGAGACGGAGTCATCGACTTCGGGCCGATGACGCGAGCGGTCATCGCGACCGGGTACGACAGGGATATCGAAGTAGAGATCTTCAACGAGGAGATCTGGGCAACCGACCCGCTGGAAGCTGTTCGCCGAACCGCTTCGACCTTCGGTGTTGCCGTCTCTCCGTTCCTGACCGCCTAGAATCACGAGTGTGACCGACATCACCGCGCGTTCGCAGACCGGCTCCGTCACGCTGCACGATGTTGCACGTGAGGCTGGCGTCTCGCTTGCCACGGCATCCCGAGCGCTGAACGGCTCGACGCGCAAGGTTGCCGATTCGTACCGGGAGAGAGTCGAAGCGGCGGCAGAGCGGCTCGGATACACGGCGAATCTGTCCGCTCAGGCGACGGCCCGCGGTACGTCTGCCATCATCGCGCTGCTTGTGGCCGACATCGCCGACCCGTACTTCGGCGAACTCGCATCAGGGGTGGCACGCGGAGCCGACGAAGCAGGACTCGTAGTCACTATCGCGATCACTGACCGCGATTCCGAGCGGGAAGTGCGACTGGTGCGGGCCCTGCGTGGTCAACGTCCGCACGGGGTGATCCTCGCCGCGTCCCGTCCATCGCCGGAGATCGCCCCCGAACTCGTCAAGGAACTCGAACTGATCACCGGCTTCGGGGGTCGAGTTGTAGCGCTCGGCGTCGAATCGCCCGGCGTTCGATCGGTCTGGATCGACAACCGCGGGGGCGCCCGAGCACTCGGTGAGGCACTGGGCGAACGCGGCTATCGACGCGCCATCGTGCTCGCCGCTGCCGAGGGCGTTGTAACCAGCGATGCACGCCTGGCGGGATTCATCGAGGGTTTCGTCAGCGCCGGAGGAGATCAGCCTCGGGTATGTCGCGACGCGTTCACCCGCGATTCGGGCACCGAGGCAATGCGGCGAGCTCTCGCAGACGGTATCGAACCGGGTACGCTCATCTTCGGCATCAACGATGTCGTCGCGATCGGTGCCCTCGCCGCTGTCCGCGAGGCGGGGCGCGAGATCGGCACAGACATCGCCCTGTGCGGTTTCGATGACATCCCCACGGGCCGCGATGTGACGCCCGCTCTCACTACGGTGCATGTTCCGCTTGAGCAGGTCGGATACGAGGCGTTTCGGGCCGCGACCGATCCGGACTGGGCGCAGGACGCGAGCGCGCTGCGCCTTGAGGTGCGACTACGGGCGAGCACGCCGGGGTTGTCATGACTACTGTCGTCTTCGCACCGGACAGCTTCAAAGGGTCGATCTCCGCGGCCGATGCCGCGGAGGCGCTGGCTGCAGGCTGGATCGAGGCCGACCCGTCCGCCGAGTTCGTGCTGCGGCCGATGGCGGACGGCGGTGAGGGCACCGTCGAGGCGTTTGCCGCCGCGGTGGCGGGATCGGAATGGATGCCGGTGACCGTGGATGGCCCGGCAGGTGTCCCCGTGCGTACGGCCTGGCTGCTGTTGCCCCCCACACCGGATGCTCCCCACGGCACCGGGGTGATCGACCTCGCATCCACATCGGGGATTGAACTGATGGTGGAGCCGCGACCGCTCGACGCCCACACCATCGGGTTCGGGCAGGCGATCGCCGCGGCATTGGACTACGGGGTCTCTCGCCTCGTGCTCGGTATCGGCTCGAGCGCGTCCACAGATGGGGGGACCGGCATGCTCTCCGCCCTCGGTGCGCAGTTTCTGAATGAGGCCGGCAAGTCTGTCGCCCCCGGGGCGCGAGGCCTAGCCGACATCAGCGAGGTGGACACCACCGCGCTGCGCACGGCCCCGGAGACCTTCGTCCTCACCGATGTGACGAACCCTCTGGTCGGACTGCGCGGCGCCGCCGCGGTGTTCGGCCCGCAGAAGGGGCTGACCGCGTCATCGGACATCGACGCGTTGGATGCTGCTCTGGGGAAGTTGGCACAGTTGCTCGACACAGATCCGCAGCAGCCGGGGTCCGGTGCGGCCGGCGGCGTCGGCGCTGCCCTCCTCACCTGGGGCGCCACGCTCGTGCCAGGGGCGCAGGAAGTCGCTCGTCTACTCGGCCTTCCGGTGGCGATCGCCGGAGCTGACATCGTCGTGACCGGCGAGGGCTCGTACGACGGCCAGTCTGGAGACGGAAAGGTGCCGTCCTACATCGCGGGCCTTGCCGCCTCTGCGGGGGCACGAGCGGCGCTTGCCGCCGGCCGGATCACGGCGGATGCCGATACTGGGCTGTTTGTAGCCGTGGCATCCCTGATCGATCTCGCCGGGGGGTCGGACTCGGCGCTGGCAGAACCAGCACGTCATCTCCGCGCCGCCGGCGCCACTCTAGCCCGCGCGTGGACGACTGACCATGAGCGACGTGGGATAGCGTGAGATGCATCCCGCGTACCTGCGCATGGTGGGCGGAAGGGTGTATCACCACCGCCGGGATTACACGACTACACCGTCAACCGGCTCATCGCATTTGAGGGTGTAGTCGGGGTGCGCTGGTCGGTTCGCGGGTAGGGGTCGAGGTCTTCCAGGATGGAAGTTCCTACACTGCCCATCTGAAAGACCTCGACGTGCCCCAGCCTACTTTCGCCGCGCCCGATCTGACTACGTTCTGCTGTCTCGACGAGCTCGGTCTTGAAGCCGTCGGGCAACGGATCGGGCCTGAGCGTGCGGTCGTCGAGTGTCGCGTCGTCGAGCAGGACCCGTGGTGTCGGAAGTGCGGTGCTGAAGGCGTTGTGCGCGACACGGTGATCCGCCGGTTGGCGCACGAGCCGTTCGGGCACCGGCCGACGACGCTGCTGGTCCGGGTCCGCCGCTACCGGTGTGATCACTGTCGGCGGACGTGGCGGCAGGACATGACGCAGGCGGCGGCGCCACGGTCGAAGATCTCCTGTGGTGGACTCGCCTGGGCGCTGGAGGCGATCGTGGTCGACCACCTCACCGTCTCGCGTGCGGCCGCTGGCCTCGGTGTGTCTTGGCACACGGCGAACACCGTGATCATCGCCGAAGGCAAGAGGCGACTCATCGACGACCCGGGTAGGTTCGACGGGGTGACCACGATCGGTGTCGACGAGCACGTCTGGCGTCATACCCGTAAGGGTGACAAGTACGTCACGGTGATCATCGATCTCACCCCGAACCGCAACGGCACCGGACCGGGGCGGCTGTTGGACATGGTCGAGGGGCGCTCCAAGGTGGTGTTCAAGCAGTGGTTCGCCGGACGCCCGAGACAGTGGAGAGACGGCATCGAGGTTGTCGCGATGGACGGGTTCACCGGGTTCAAGACCGCTGCCGCCGAGGAACTCCCCGCGGCCGTTCCGGTGATGGACCCGTTCCATGTCGTCCGCTTCGCCGGCGACGGCCTGGATCGGTGTCGGCAGCGCGTCCAGCAGCAGACTCTCGGGCATCGGGGCCGCGCCGGGGACCCTCTCTACAAGGCCCGTCGCACCCTGCACACCGGTGACAAGCTGCTCACCGACCGTCAGAGAATCCGGCTGGAGGCACTGTTCGCTACCGACGAGCACGTCGAGGTCGAAGCGACCTGGGGGATCTACCAGCGCATCGTCGCCGCCTACCGAGAACCCGACAAGGCCGAGGGCAAACAGATGATGCAGACCGTGATCGACTCGGTCAGCACGGGCGTTCCGGCCGCGCTCGTCGAGATCCGCAGGCTCGGCCGCACACTGAAACAGAGAGCCGCCGACGTCCTCGCGTTCTTTGACCGGCCCGGCACCAGCAACGGACCCACAGAGGCCATCAACGGCCGACTCGAGCACCTCCGCGGCTCCGCCCTGGGATTCCGGAATCTGACGAACTACGTCGCTTATGTCGAATTCGACATAAGCGATGGTATGTCGACCTTGGGGGGGTCTGTCAGGTTAACGGTGGATCTGGCCTGGCGCATTCTTAGTTGATTCGGCCTTCGAAGGTGATCGCGAAGGCG
>NZ_CANROA010000035.1 GCF_947632095.1 uncultured Microbacterium sp.
TCGAACCCACGAGACATTTCTGCCCACTGGTTTTCAAGACCAGCTCCATCGGCCGCTCGGACAGCCCTCCATCGACGGAAACCGCCGATCAGTGGACGAGTCTAGCCGGTTTCATTGTGCCGCCCGCACCTGGGGGGCGCCTGGATGGTCGGCCAGCATGTTCAGGGCATCGGCCAGGCCTCCGCTGTGAACATCCGCCGCGACCTCCGTCGCAGCATCCTTCACCTCATCCGGGGCCTGCCCCATCGCGACGGCACGCCCCTCGAGGCGCCGAGCCCACTCGAACATGCCGATGTCGTTGCGGCCGTCGCCGACGACGAGCACTCGCCCGCCCTCGATGCCGAGCTCGTCGTAGACATGGTGCAGGGCACTGCCCTTGTCGACCCCCTGCGGGGCGATGTCGAGCCAGGCGGTCCAGCCGATCGCGTAGGAGACCTCGTTCAGACCCGTCTCGGCGACGATGCGGTGGAAGTCGGCCTCATCGTGGCCGGGCGAAACGACGACGACGCGCGAGACCTTTTCATCGGACAGCTCGGCGACGCTCACCTGTCGGGCACCATCGAGGGTCCAGTCGGCGATCTCACCGGTGAACAGACGCGATCCGTCGGCGAGCTCGACCATGTAGTGGGCTTCGGGCAGGCGTGCGGTGAGCAGCCCGAGCACCTGGCTCGGGTCGAACGTCTCGACGCGCCAGCGCTCCCAGCCCGCATCCGTGCGGCGCATGATGACCGCTCCGTTCGAGCACACGACGAACTCCGCATCGAGCTCCAGGGCGTCGACCCAGCGCTCGGTCGCGTTCCAGCTGCGGCCGGTGGCGATGGTGACGACGTTTCCGGCCTCGCGCACGCGCGCGACAGCCTCGGGGACGCCCGGGCTCATCGTCTCGTCCTGCAGAAGAATCGTTCCGTCGACGTCGAGACCGACGAGCCAGGGCTTCGTCACGCCTTCGGCTCCAGTTTCTCGAGTCCGCCCAGGTAGGGTCGCAGCACCTCGGGGATGAGGACGGATCCGTCTTCCTGCTGGTGGGTCTCGAGGATCGCGACGATCCAACGGGTCGTGGCCAGCGTGCCGTTGAGGGTGGCGACGGGCTCGGTCTTGCTGGCCTCGGTCGCCCCCGGCTCGGCGGCCGGGCGGTGGCGCACATCGAGGCGACGGGCCTGGAACGTGGTGCAGTTCGATGTCGAGGTGAGCTCACGGAAAGCGCCCTGCGTGGGAACCCAGGCCTCGATGTCGTACTTGCGGGCGGCGCTGGAGCCGAGGTCTCCGGCGGCGACATCGATCACGCGGTAGGACAGACCGAGAGCCGTGAGCATCTCCTCCTGCAGCGCGACGAGGCGCAGGTGCTCGGCCTCGGCGGCCTCGGGCGTCGTGTAGACGAACATCTCGAGCTTGTTGAACTGGTGCACGCGGATGATGCCGCGGGTGTCCTTGCCGTACGAGCCCGCCTCGCGGCGGTAGCAGGTCGACCATCCGGCGTAGCGCAGCGGCCCTGCGGCGAGGTCGAGGATCTCGTCCTTGTGGTATCCGGCGAGCGCGACCTCGCTGGTGCCGACGAGGTAGAGGTCGTCGTCCTTGTCGAGGTGGTAGACCTCGTCGGCGTGCTCGCCGAGGAAGCCCGTGCCCTGCATGATCTCCGGACGCACGAGGGTCGGGGTGATCATGGGCTCGAAGCCGTGCTGCAGGGCCTTGTCGAGCGCGAGGTTCATCAGGGCGATCTCCAGGCGCGCGCCGACGCCCTTGAGGAAGTAGAAGCGCGATCCCGAGACCTTCGCGCCGCGCTCCATGTCGATCGCTCCGAGCAGCTCGCCGAGTTCGAGGTGGTCACGCGGCTCGAAGTCGAACGTCGGCGTCTCGCCGACGCGGCGCAGCTCGACGAAGTCTTCTTCACCGCCGGCGGGGACGCCGTCGATGATGACGTTCTCGACGCGGGCGAGGGCGGATGCCGCAGCCTCGGCGGCCTGATTCGAGGCGGCCTGGGCCTGCTTCACGCGCTCGGCGAGCTCCTTCGCCTGCGCGACGAGCGCCTGCTTCTCCTCCTTGGGAGCCTTGGCGACCTGCTTGCCGAAGGCGTTCTGCTCGGCGCGCAGCTCTTCGAAGGCCGTGAGCGCTTCGCGGCGGGAGCGGTCGGCGGCGATGGCGTCATCGACGGTGGATTCGGCATTGCCCCGGGCCGCCTGCGAACGGCGGACGATCTCGGGCTGGTCGCGGAGGAGAGCGAGGTCGATCATTCGTCAAGTCTAGCCAGCGTGACACGCTCGGGCGGATGCCGCGTCGTAGAGTGATCGCCATGAGGAAGAGCACCTCGCGCCACCGCCAGGCCGCTCTCGTCTACAACCCTCTCAAGGTCGACGAGAAGCGTCTGCGCGCTGCCGTGCGCGATCTGTCGAAGCAGGCCGGGTGGGCGCACCCCGCTTTCTATCCGACGACCGTGGATGATGCCGGACAGGGCGTGGCGCGTGAAGCGATCGAGCGCGGGGTGGAGGTCGTGCTCGTCGCGGGCGGCGATGGCACGGTGCGAGCCGTCGCCGAGTCGGTCGCGGGAACCGGAACGCCCCTCGCGATCGTCCCGAGCGGCACGGGCAACCTCCTCGCCCGCAACCTCGGCCTTCCCCTCGCCTCCGCCGAGACCATGATCCGCGCGGCGCTGGGTGATAACCGGCATCCGATCGACATCGGCTGGGCCGAGCTCACCCGCGAGGACGGCACGCATGAGGAGCACGCCTTCGTCGTGCTCGCCGGCATCGGCCTCGACGCCGACATGATCGCCAACACGCGCCCCGATCTGAAGAAGACGGTCGGCTGGGTCGCCTACGTCGACGGCGCCGCGCGCTCCCTCCCCCGGGCGAAGCCCTTCCGCATCGTCTACCAGGTGGATGCTTCGCGTCTGCATTCCACGAAGGTGCAGAGCGTGCTGTTCGCCAACTGCGGGACGCTGCCCGCGGGCATCGCCCTCATCCCCTCGGCCTCGATCGCGGACGGCCTGCTCGATGTGGCTCTCATCCAGCCCAGCGGGGTGTTCGGCTGGTTGGGCGTCTGGCGCAAGATCTGGTGGGACAACTCGGTGCTGCGGCGCTTCCGCGCGGGGCGCCGGGTGCTGCAGCGACGAGGAAGAGATGCGTCGATCCGGTACCGGCGCGGGAACAGCGCCGAGGCCGCGGCCACGGATCCGACGCCGATCGAGCTCGACGGGGATGCCTTCGGCGCAGCCGTGCGCATCCGCTGCCGGGTCGATCGCGGAGCGCTCCTCCTCGCGCTTCCCGAGGGGCATCCGACCGCGGCGCTGTGACGGTCAGTTCTCGATGACGGTGACCTCGCCGTCGAGACCTCCCCCGACGAGGGTGAGGACGAAGGCATCGTCGTCGTCATCGTCGATGTCGTCGAAGCCGATCAGCGTCACGCGCGGTGCCATGTCCCGCGTGCAGGCGCCGTTCTCGTCGACGAAACGGACGGTTCCGGCGTTGCCGGCGACCTCGACCGAGTCGACCACGGGCGGGCAGCTGGACGAGCCCCAGGTCAGCAGCGCGAGGGCGTCGTCGTCGAACCATCCGGCGGTGGGCTGGAAATCGCTCGAGGCCCGGGTGAGCGCCGGGTTCCCGTCGAGGTCGACGTCGTCGGTCCTGTCGCCGAGCGTGACGATGATCTCGACATCGCGGGTCGGGTCGACGCCCTCGGGCAGGTCGACGAGCGTGGCGCGAGCCGCCAGGTCGCTCGTGCACGCGGTGTTCGGATCTCCCTCATCGAGTGTCACGCGCACCGTCTGGCCCTCGGCCGCGATGTCGCCGGCGAGGGGGACGCAGCTCGAAGAGCCCCAGGTGAGCACCGCGACCATGTTTCCGTTGTCGAGCCAGGCCGCTTCGACGTCGTCCATGTCATCGCCGTCGACGGCGATGCCCGCCGTACCGCCGTCGGGGTCGGCGCTGCTCGTCGGCGCGGAGTCGCCCGGCGAGGCCGTGCAGCCGACGATGAGTGCGGATGCCGCTAACAGGGCCCAGACCGATGCGAGAGCACGCCGTGTTGAAGTCATGCGGCCAGGGTATCCTCCGACCGGCCTCAGCGGGAAGAGCCTCGCCCCGTCATGCGGATCCGCGCCAGACGACGGGGCATTCGAGCACCTGGATGCCGTGGTGCTCAGCGTCACTGAAGCGCGGAGCTGAGCCGCGCGAGGTTGTCGAGGACGGTGGATCGCAGCGGCTGCTGCATCCATTCCTGGAGGGTGAGCTCGCGGCTGAGGTCCCGGTACTGGTCTTCGACCGCCCGGACCTCGGCCACGAACTCCTCGCCGCGCACGAGCATGGAGATCTCGAGGTTCAGACCGAAGGAGCGCATATCCATGTTGCTCGAGCCGATGACGGCGATCTCGTGGTCGACCGTGAGGCTCTTGGTGTGCAAGATGTACGGCTTCGGGTACATCCAGATGCGCACACCGGCGCGCAGCAGCGCCTCGTAGTAGCTGCGCTGCGCGTG
The DNA here is from genome assembly GCF_947632095.1 of uncultured Microbacterium sp. Taxonomy (GTDB): domain Bacteria; phylum Actinomycetota; class Actinomycetes; order Actinomycetales; family Microbacteriaceae; genus Microbacterium. Next base: position 4,465 of record NZ_CANROA010000035.1, read on the forward strand.
ATAGACGACCGCCTGATCGCCCTCCTCGGAGACGAAGAGCTCGACCTGCACGCCGCGGTCGCAGGCGGCGCTCACCGCGAGCAGGAGCGCTTCGTCGGGCACGAAGTACGGGCTGACGATCATGATCTTGTCCTGCGCGCCGTAGACGAGGGCGAGGAACAGGCGCAGGTTGTTCTCGACCTCGAAGCCGGGGCCGGAGGGGACGATCTGGCAGTCGAGGTCGCCGCTGCCGGTGGCGGCGCTCGTCATGTCGATCTCGCTGAGGATCTCGTCGCTCTCGCTGTACCAGTCGCTGAGGAAGATCGCGTTCAGGGCGAGCACGATAGGACCGTCGACGCGCACCATGAGGTCGACCCAGTGCAGGCCCCGTTTGATGTTCTTGGGCAGGTTGTAGGTCGAGTCGGTGACGTTCTGCGACCCGAGGTATCCGACCTTGCCGTCGATCACGAGGAGCTTGCGGTGGTTGCGCAGGTCGGGTCGCTGGATCCTGCCCTTGAACGGCTGCATGGGAAGCATCAGATGCCAATCCGCGCCCATCGCGTCGAGCCGTTTGATCGTGGCGCGATAGCGCGGCTTCCAGCGGTTGGCCCAGTGGTCGAAGAGCACGCGCACGGGGATGCCCCGCGCCGCGACCTCTTCGAGGGCGCGGAAGAAGTTATCGGTCGAGGCATCCGATTGGAGGATGTAGAACTCGACGTGCACATATTCGGTGGCTTCGCGGATGCTGTCGGCCATGGCGTCCAGCGACTCCTGGTAGTCGCTGATGAGGTGCGCGCCGTTGTCGCCCGAGATCGGCAGGGCACCCAGCTCCTGGTTCATCGCGACGACCGAGCGCAGCCATTCCGGGGCGTTCGGGCGCAGGGTTCCGAAGTGCAGCTGGTCGCTAGTCTCGGCGATGTACTCGTTGATCTGGTCCTGTTTGCGTCGCCGGGCTCGCGGCAGGCGCGGGTTTCCGATCAGAAGGAACAGCACCACCCCGACGTAGGGGATGAAGAAGATGGCCAGTAGCCAGGCCATCGCCGCAGTGGGGCGACGGTTGCGCGGGATGATGATGATGGCCGCGATGCGGATGACGATGTCGACGACGACGCCGAGAGCGAGGACCCACCAGGTCCAGTCCATCTGCCTACCCCCCGAGAAGCCGAACCGCGACCCGAGGTCGCGGCCTATCGAATCAGCGTAGCGGGTACCGGCATCGGCCCGCGGATCCGATCAGGAAGCGACGGGCGGGAGTCCGCGTGCGGCGCGCTCCTCGGCTTCGATGCGGGCACGAGCCCGGCGCTCGGTGCGGTCGGAGCGGATGATGCCGCGCAGGATGAAGAAGAAGACGATGCTGACACCGATCGTCGGCAAGAGCGCCCATGCCGAGGCGAGCCAGATGTTGTCCATACCCCCATCGTACGCGTCCGATCCTGTGCGCCTGCTCACCCGTTCTGCACCGACCCGCTGAAACGGCTCGGAGGCCGACCCTCCTGTGGAAGGCGCCTCCGCCGGAGCGCTCATCGCCCACACTCGCTGCATGAACACCATCCTCCGCGCTGCAGATTCCGCCGAGTTCCTCGGTCTCGTGCCCGCCCTGGCGGGCTTCGCCCCTCGGCAGAGCCTCGTGCTCGTGCCCTTCCGCCGATCGCGGGCCTCCGGTGCGATGCGCGTCGACCTGCCCGATGGCGGTGCGGACCTGGGCAGGTACGTCAGCACCGCCTTCGGGCTGTTCTCCCGCGTCAGCGGAGCCGATGCCATCGCCCTCGTCGTCTACACCGATGACGGGGCACAGGCCACGCCCGACGGCCTGGTGCTGCCGCAGACCGCGATGCTCGACGAGCTGCTCTCGGCCGCGACCGCCGATGGGCTGCGGATCGTCGATGCCCTGTGTGTGATGCCCGGCGGATGGTCGAGCTATCTCGATGACGATCCCGTCGTCGCGCCGCTGGCGGGGATCCCGGTTCCCGAGGAGGTCGCCGGAGTCGGCGATGTCTCCGGAGATCAGCACGCCGGCACGGAGCTGCCGCGGATCGATCTCGCCGAGAAGGAGCGGGTGGCCCTGGTGCTGCGCGATCTGACGGATGCCGTCACGCATGACTGGCGGCATGACGAGCGCCGCAATCCGCAGGCGATTGCCGCCTCGATCCTGCTCGACGATCTGACGCTGCTGTTCGAAGAGGCGCTCGACGCCCCGGAGAACATGCCGCCGTTCGTGACCGCGGCACTGCTGTGGTGCTTCGAGCGGCCTCGGTTCCGCGACGTGGCGATGCTGCAATGGGCCACCGATCTCGCCACCGGAGCGCGATCCCTGGCGGCCCAGCTCGCCTATGCCGACAATGGCACGCCGATCCCCGATGAGATCGGACTCGTGCTCATGGGCATCGGAAGGGCACCGGACCCGGATCGGCTGCGCATCGCCCTCACGGTCGTGCGCAATCTCGCCGCTCGCGCGCCGTCGGCGTCGCGCCCGGCGGCCCTGACGATCGCCGCGTGGCTGTCGTGGGCGCTGGGCCGGTCGACCCACGCCGCGCACTATCTGCAGGCGGTCGCCGAGATCGACCCCGACTACTCGATGGCGGCGCTCATCGGATCGATGATCGACGCGGCGGTCCTGCCGGAATGGACGTTCCGGCAGGGCGCCGCATCGTGAATCACTTGACGAGCGGGAAGAGGATCGTCTCGCGGATGCCGAGGCCCGTGATGGCCATCAGCAGGCGGTCGATGCCCATGCCCATGCCGCCCGACGGCGGCATGCCGTGCTCGAGCGCCCGCAGGAACTCCTCGTCGACGCTCATGGCCTCCACATCGCCGCGCGAGGCGAGCTTGGCCTGCTCGACGAAGCGCTCGCGCTGGATGACGGGGTCGACGAGCTCGGAGTACCCGGTCGCCAGCTCGAATCCGCGGATGTACAGGTCCCACTTCTCGACGACGCCGGCCTTGGAGCGGTGCTCGCGCACGAGGGGCGAGGTGTCGACGGGGAAGTCCATGACGAACGTCGGGCGAGTGAGGCCGGTCTTGACGAAGTGCTCCCAGAGCTCTTCGATGAGCTTGCCGTGGGTCGCGTGCGCGGGCACGTCGACCCCGTTCGCCTCGGCGAAGGCGATGAGGTCCTCGACCGTGTCGTCGACGGTGAATTCGCGTCCGGCTGCGGCCGAGAGCGACTCGTACATCGAGACACGGTCCCACTCGCCGCCGAGGTCGTACTCCGTGCCGTCTGCCCAGGTGACGGTGGTGGAGCCGGCCACGGCGAGCGCAGCCTTCTGCACGAGCTCCTGGGTGAGTTCGGCCATCTGGTTGTAGTCGCCGTAGGCCTGGTAGGCCTCGAGCATCGCGAACTCTGGGCTGTGGGTGGAGTCGGCGCCCTCGTTGCGGAAGTTGCGGTTGATCTCGAAGACGCGCTCCAGGCCGCCGACGACGGCGCGCTTGAGGTAGAGCTCGGGCGCGATGCGCAGGTAGAGCTCGGTGTCGAAGGCGTTCGAGTGCGTGATGAACGGGCGAGCGGATGCCCCGCCGTGCTGCACCTGCAGCATCGGGGTCTCGACCTCGAGGTACTCGTGCTCGGTGAAGGTCGAGCGCAGGCTGGCGTTGACGGCCGCGCGGGCCCGCACGGTGGTTCGGGCCTGCTCGCGCACGATGAGATCGAGGTAGCGGCTGCGCACCCGGGTCTCTTCGTTCAGCTCGGAGTGCGTGTTCGGCAGCGGCAGGATCGCCTTGGACGCGATGGTCCAGTCGTCGGCCATTATCGACAGCTCGCCGCGGCGGCTGGAGATGACCTGACCGCGCACGAACACGTGGTCGCCGAGGTCGACGTACTCCTTCCAGCGTGCGAGCGATTCCTCGCCCACCTCGGCGAGGGAGATCATCGCCTGGATGCGCGAACCGTCGCCGGCCTGCAGGGAGGCGAAGCAGAGCTTGCCGGTGTTGCGGCTGAACACGACGCGGCCGGCGATGCCGACGACGACACCGGTCTCGGCGCCGGCTTCGAGCTCGCCGTACTCGGCGCGGAGCGCCGGGATCGTGTGCGTGACCGGAACGGCGACGGGGAAGGCCCCGCCGGCGGCATCCGCACGCTGCTCGATGAGCCGCTCGCGCTTGGCGAGGCGCACGGCCTTCTGCTCGTGGACGTCCTCTCCGGAGGTCTCGTCGGGGGTGTTCGTGGGCGCGTCGGGCGCGGTGGTCATAGCGGCTCCTTGGAAGTCCCCTCCAGTTTACCGGCCGCCCCCTGTGCGCCCGCCGCTCCGGCCGACACCGTGCAGATCACGATTCCCCTGGGTACGCTCGTGGACATGCCGTACCGGTCTTTGCCCCGTTCCCTGGCGCTGATCGCGGTGGGAGGCGCCCTGCTCGTGCTGGCGCCGAGCTCCGCCTCGGCCTCCGCGCCGGCCGATGTGAACGACTTCGAGTTCTCTTCGTGGGATGCCGTCTATGACGTCTCCCTCGACGACGACGGCCGGGCACGCATGCACGTGACGGAGACGCGCGTGGCCGACTTCCCCGAGACCGATCAGAACCGCGGCATCGTCGCCGGCTTCCCCCAGGCCTACGGAGACGCGTCGATCGGCACGACGATCCTCTCGGTTAGCGATGAGGACGGCGCCGACGTGCCCTACGACACCGAGAGCGACGAGGGCATGCTCTACGTCCTCACCGGAGACGACGACTACGTGCACGGGCGCACCACCTACGTCATCGAATACGAGATGCGCGATGTCGTCCTCGCCGCCGAGAAGACGCTCGTGGACGAGTTCTACTGGAACCTGCTCCCCCTCGACAGTACGCAGCGCGTCTCCTCCTTCCACGCCGAGATCCGCTTCGACGATGCGCTGAGCTCCCGCCTCACCGGCGATCGGTCCTGTTACACCGGCTACATCGGCTCGACCGATCCCTGCGTCCTCATCGACCGCGGCGATGGCACGTTCTCGGTGTCGGAATACGATCTTGCCGCCGGCCAGGGCGTCACGGTCGCGATCGCGATCGAACCGGGCACCGCGGTCCAGCCCAGTGCCCGTACCCCCAATGCCGCGACGGACGTCGCGCCCTATTTCCTCTCCGGTGGCGCTGCCGCCGCGTCGATCGGCGCGTGGATCGGCGTGGCGTCCATGAAGCGGCGTCACCGCCGCGCGACCGGCATCGTCGTCGCGCAATACGAGGTCCCGGCCTCTCTCCCACCGCTGCTGGCGGGAAAGATCCTCCCCGGCGCGCGCGACGCGATGGCCGCGCAGTTCGTCCACCTGGCCGTCGGCGGCAGCATCCGCATCGAAGACGGGCCCGCGACTGGGAAGAAGAAGCCCGATCCGCAGCTGCGGTGTCTCGACGCGCCCCTGCAGGAGCGCATGGACCAGCAGGTCATGGACGTGGTGTTCGCCGATGTGCAGCCCGGAGAGGTTCTTCCCCTGGGCGAAGCGGATGGCGATCTCATCGCCCGGGTCTCGAACCTCAACGAGTTCGCGACCAAGATGGCGCTCGCCCGTCGTCTCACCACGAAGGTCCGCAGCCGCGCGGCGATGACCCTGCAATGGGTGTCGCTCGGCCTGCTCGCCGTCGTCGCCGCGCTGTGGGCGTGGGCGGCCCTCACCGGGCGAACGGCCGCCGAACCCGTCCTGTTCGTGGGCGCGCTCACCGCCATCCTCGTCGGCGGCTCCTGCCTCATGTCATTCACGCGCCACACGGTGCTCACTCCGGAGGGCGCCCTGCAGTTGGAGCACCTCCGCGGCGTCGAGGAGTTCATCCGCGTCGCCGAAGCCGATCGTCTGCGCATGCTGCAGTCGTACACGGGCGCCGAGCGGCGAGCGGACGGCACGGTGAACGTCATCCACCTCTACGAGAAGCTGCTGCCCTACGCGATCCTGTTCGGCCTCGAGAAGCAGTGGGGCGGCGTGCTCGAGTACGCCTACGGTCAGGGCGGGCAGACCCCGATGTGGACGACCACCGACCCGGGCAGCATCCGCACCTCGATCGCCTCGTTCTCTGCGGCGACGCAGTCGGCTTCGTCGGCGTCGAGCAGCAGCGGTGGTTCGACGGGCGGCGGGTTCTCCGGCGGGGGCGGCGGAGGCGGGTTCTCCGGAGGGCGCTGAGCGCCGCCGGGTCAGAGATCGAGAGGGTCGGATGCTTCGCGCAGCGCCCGCTCGACGGTCGACTGCACGAGCGCCGAGAGGTATCCGCCGGGGTTCTCGACACCGATGCCGCGCAAGAGCGATGTGGACTGGCCGATGATGGCGCGCGAGAACTCGGATGCCGTGGCGATCGCCTCGGCGTATGCCGGACGGTCCTGCTCGGCGACGACGACGGGTTCGCAACCGATCTCGACGGCGAGCGCCTGCGCGATCGGCAGCACGGGCGCGGGGGCCGTGACCGCGGCGAAGGCGACCTGCAGCTGGCGCAGATCGATCGACGTTCCGGTGAACGAGATCGCGGGATGCACGGCGAGCGGGATGGCGCCGTTGCGCTGCGCGGGCTCCAGAACGCCGATGCCGTAAGCAGGGTCGGTGTGCAGCACGAGCTGTCCGGGTTGCCAGGCGCCGATGTCGGAGAGTCCGGCGACCAGGCCCGGTAGCTCATCATGCGGCACGGCGATCACGACGAGCTCGCTGCGGCGGAGCACTTCGGCGGTGTCGAGCACGGGGACATCGGGCAGCACTCCGGCGACCCGGTCGTCGTCGGAGCCGCTCGTGATCCCGGTGAGGGCATGGCCGGCGCCGGCGAGCGCGGCACCGATGACGGGGCCGACCCGGCCGGCGCCGATGATTCCGACGCCGAGGCGTCCGTCACGCGTCACGGTTGTCCGTCTCCGGTGCTGTGGGGGCTTCGGGAACCAGGTCGATGAGGGGCTCGGATGCCGCATCGCTGTTCTCTGCGACGACCGGGGCCTCGGCATCCGGTGTCTCTGCCGATGCCCACCGGTGCGAGTGATCCGCGTATGCGGCGACCGAGGCGCGGTGCGCGACATCTCCGACAGCAGCGTTGAGCACGGCGCTGTCGATGCCGACGACGTCGCCGAGCACGACGCCGGTGACGCTGTGCGCCTTGAGATAGCCCACGCGCTGCGCGCGGTCGATCGGCCCCTGGTGCACGGAGACGCCCTGCAGGCGCGCGAGCGGGAACACAGCGAGCTTGCGCCAGACGACACCGCGGCGCAGGATCAGACCGAAGTCGGTGACGGCGAAGCCGTGGCGCTTCCAGGAGAAGGGACGACGCCACCAGCCGCGCTTCTCGAGCCGCTGGTACGGGTCGCCCTCGGCCTGCGGACCGTGGATGCCGTGCTGCCAGACGAGGGGCAGGTCCTGAGATGGCATGTCCGGAAGGATCAGCCCGAGCACGCGCTGCACGTCGGCGGCGACTCCGACCGGCAGCACGATGCTGAACTGCTGCCCGGTGCCGGACTGCTGCTGAGCGGCGCTCTTGCCGCTCATGCGGTTGATCTTGACAGCCCACCAGCCGAACGGCCGCCACAGCAACGACTGCGTCACCTCGACGGCGAAGATGCGCCCGGGAGGGATCGTCTCGGTCGTCGTCGTGAACAGGCCGTAGGTGATGCGCACGCCGTCGGGGGTCGGGGCGATCGAGTAGCGCAGCGACTTCGAGATCTGCCCCCAGGTGACGGCGACCGTGGCGATGACGAGCGGCACGCCCATGCCGAGCATCACCGCGATGATCGCACCGATCGCCTCGGGTCCGTCGGTCTCCGACAGGATGCCGGGGATTGCGAACGACATCGCGACGGCGAAGATCGCCGTGAAGAAGACGAACCACAGCAGGCCCGAGAGCAGCTGGGATCCGACCAGGCGACCGGTCGGGATCTTGACGACGCTCTCGGGCTCGACATCGGTGAGGTCGACGCCCTCGATGAGACCGCTGACGCCCGCGTTGACCGACTCGAGCACCTGCGCGCGCACGCCGCCGACGACCGGGCCGCCGTCCTGGCGCGCCAGGCGCGCGGCGCGGGCACCGGAGGCGAGGCGCAGGATGTCTGCGCGCACTCTCTCGGCCTTCGCGGTCGACAGGTACTCCAGCGGCACGTTCGCGTCGGTTCCCGCGCCCACGACCTCGAGCTTCGCGAGGCCGATGAGCCGCGCGGGGAAGGGGCGCGTGAGGTTCACTCCCTGCACGCGGTCGAGGGGCGCGCGGCGCTGCGAGCGGAAGACGATGCCCTTGCGCACCTCGACGTGATCATCGGAGATGCGGAACTCCTGGAACCGCCACACGATCCAGAACGCGACGATGAGCACGATCAGCACGCCGAGCACGATCAGCAGCGCCAGCAGGATGAAGTTGTTCTCCATCACCCAGTCGACGGGGTCGCCGCTGGAGTAATCGCTCATGTGCGCATCGGGCGCGAAGAGATCGACGATCCAGTAGACGATCCGGTCGCGGAAGTTGTTCAGCACGATACCGGCGACGATCAGCAGCACCAGGCCGCCCTTGAACAGCGGCGTCAGCGGGTGGAGCCGGTGCCACTCGCCGTCGGCGAGCGTCTCGTCCGGGAGCGCAGCGCGGGGATCCGGGGTGCTCACAGCCCGGTCCGCCGGGTCTCGGCGACCTCGATGAGAGTGTCGCGCAGGGTTTCGGCCGCGCTCTGGGTGAGCCCGGGGATCTGAACGCCGGTGGTGGCGGCGGCCGTCACCATCTTCAGCTGGGCCACGCCGAAGGCGCGGTCGAGCGGGCCGTGCGTGATGTCGACGAGCTGCATCCGGCCGTAGGGCACCGCGATGATGCGCTGCCAGAGGATGCCCTTGCGGAAGACGATGTCGTCCTCGCGGAGCATGTAGCCGATCGCACGCGCCTGACGGGGCAGGATCACGAGGGGGGCGATCGTGAGGACGAGGAGGATTCCTGCGGGGACCCACACCCAGGTCTGGTCGAAGACGAGGGCCGCGACGAGCGCGACGACGACGATCAGAGCGATCACGAGACCGTTCTGCAGGAACTGCGAGGCGACGTAGCGCGGCGAGATCTGGTGCCAGTGGCCGTCGAGGGCGAGTCGCCCCTCGCCGCGCGGTTCGCGGATCTGCTCGTAGGTGCCCTCGTCGAGAGTACCGCTGGCAGCGGGGGTCGGCTGCGCGCTCTCAGCGGCCGGCGTCGGCTCCAGGGGCGGGGTCATCGAGCTGTCGGTCATCAGGGTCCTTCGGCAGGGTGCAGAACTGTTCGGCGACGAGAGCAGCGATCACGAGGACGAGCGAACTCGCCACGAGAGCGACCATCGCCACCATCGACCCTACCGGGGGATGAACCGGCCGCGACAGGAGGAAGACGAGCAGTCCCGCGCCGAAACCGGCGGTGAGGGCGCCGAGCAGGCTCGAGGCGCGGGCGAGCGTCACCGCTCGCATGGCGCGGAACGGATCGATGCGCCCGGCGCTCTTGCCCTGGATGCTGCGCCGCACGGGCCAGGCGAGCAGGAGCACGACGACCGCGATGATGACCAGGAGCACCGGCAGGTATCCGGACGGCGCGAAAGTCGCCCGCCCTGTGACGGTCAGCAGCTGATTGACGAGGTAGCCGGCTCCTCCCCCGACGAGGGCGAGGAGCACGAGCACCAGGGCGGAGGTGCGCTTCATCGGGGTGTCGTGTCGTCGGAGCGGAGACGGACGATCAAGTCATCGATGCGTCCCGCGCCGGGCAGGACCGCGTCGGGATCGACCTCGGCCCACGGTTCGAGCACGAACAACCGCTCGGCCGCGCGCGGGTGCGGCACCTGCAGCCGGGCGTCGTTCGAGACGAGGTCGCCGTAGACGATCAGATCGAGGTCGAGCGTGCGGTCTCCCCAGCGCTCGTGGCGTTCGCGGCCGTGCTCGTCCTCGATCGCGTGCAGCATGCCCAGCAGCACCTGCGGTGCGAGCCGGGTGATCACGAGCGCGACTGCGTTGACATAGGTCGGAGCATCCGGGTCCGGCCCGTCCGGTCGAACCGCAACCGTCTCGTGCAGAGAAGACAGGCGGACCTCGTCGACGAGTGGCAGGCGCGCGATGCGCTCGGCGGCCCGCTCGATGCTCTCCCGCCGATCGCCGAGATTCGCGCCGAACGCCACGATGGCGATGACCGCGTCGCGCCCGGGACGGGGATCCGGGGCGTTCAGTGGCGGCATCCGGGTCATCGTCGCCCCTCCCGGGTGCGACGGATGCTCACCGACACGTCCGCGAATGTCAGCGGGATCGGCGCGTGCGGCTTGTGCACCGTCACATCGACCATCTGCACCCGCTCATCCGCGAGAGCCACATCCGCAATGCGCTGCGCCAGCGTCTCGATGAGATCGACCGGGTCGCCGGCGACGACCGCGGCGACCTGCTCCGCGAGCACCCCGTAGTGGACGGTGTCTCGGACATCATCGGATGCCGCGGCATCCGCAAGAGGCAGGTGCAGCGTCAGATCGATCGTGAAGTCCTGCCCGTCGGCGCGCTCGTGCTCGAAGACGCCGTGGCGGCCGAAGACGGTGAGCCCGGTGAGGCGGATCTGGTCCGTGCCCGCCATGTCAGCCCTCCCAGGCCCGCGCGATGCTGAGCGCGTCACGGGTCGCCGCGACGTTGTGCACGCGCACCGCCCAGACCCCGTGCCGCACCGCGAGCGCGCTCGTGACGGCCGTGGCCAGATCGCGTCGCGCCTCGTCGACGGGATCGCCCTGGGGCTCCAGGGTCTCCGCGAGGAATCGCTTGCGCGAGGTCCCGATCAGCACCCGGTGCCCCAGCGCGCTGATGTCGGCGAGGCCGCGGAGCACATCCCAGTTCTGCGCGCCCGCCTTCGCGAATCCGATGCCCGGATCCAGGATGATGCGTGAGGGCGCGATGCCGGCGGCAGCCGCCTCGCCGATTCGCTCGCGCAGCTCGCCGGCGACCTCGCGGGAGGCGCGGCGGTATTCGGCGCGGGCGTACATGTCGTCGGAGTGCCCGCGCCAGTGTCCGAGCGCATAGTCGGCGCCGGACTCGGCGACGGCCGCGAGCATTTCCGGGTCGGCCAGGCCGCCCGAGACGTCGTTGACGATCCGGGCACCGGCCTGCACGGCGGCGGCGGCGGTCGAGGCGTTGAAGGTGTCGACGCTGACCGGGATGCCGCGAGATGCGAGCTCCTGGATCACCGGGACGACGCGCTGCTGCTCCACCTCGGGAGCGATGCGCTCCGATCCGGGCCGTGTCGACTCTCCGCCGATGTCGAGGACCGTGGCCCCTGCCTCGCGCAGCTCGAGGCCATGGGCGATCGCACGCTCGGTGTCGATGTACCGGCCGCCGTCGCTGAACGAGTCCGTCGTGATGTTGACAATGCCCCAGATGCCGGTCATGCTCCCCCTCCGATGAGCGCGATGATCTCGCCGCGCGCGACGGGCTCCGTGTACTCGCCGCGGGCCGCGATCGTGAGAGTCGATGTCTCCGGCTGGCGTCCTCCGCGCATCGTGACGCAGCCGTGCACGGCATCCATCACGACCAGCACGCCCCGGGTGTCGAGGTTCTCCGCGATCGTGTCGGCGATCTGCTCCCCGAGCCGCTCCTGCACCTGGGGCCGCGTCGCGAGCGTCTCGACGACGCGCACGAGCGCACCGAGGCCGACGACCTGCTCCCCCGGCAGATAGGCGATGTGCGCCCGCCCCGCGAACGGCAGCAGATGATGCTCGCACACCGAGCGGAACCGGATGTCGCGCAGCAGGACCGCCCCTGACGGCAGCGTGTCGGGAGCCGGACCCCGGGACACGCTGATGGTGTGCGCGAGGGGCGCCGAGGCATCCTCACCGACACCGGCGAAGAACTCCGCGTACAAATCCGCCATCCGGGCCGGAGTCTGCGTCAATCCCGGGCGATCGGGATTCTCCCCGATCGCCTCGAGCAGCTCTCGCGTCAACCGCGCGATGCGCTCGGTGTCGACCGCCATGCTCAGGCCGTCGCCGGGCGGGCCTGACCGGACGCCGGGTTGCCGTCGACAGCGCCCTGGGTCGCTGCCGCATCGGCCGAGCCGTCGACGTTCGCCGCGGCATCCGCCGGGATCACGCGCGTCGGAACCTCGATCGGAGGACGGTCGGAGACCGGACGGTCGTTGCTCGAGAGCCACAGCGGGCGCTCCGGGAGCTTGCGCACATCCTCGAAGATCTCGGCGATGCGGTTGTGGTCGAGGGTCTCCTCCTCGAGCAGTGCGAGGGCGAGACGGTCGAGGATGTCGCGGTTGTCGCTGATGACCTGGTAAGCCTCGTCGTGCGCCTGCTCGATGAGTGCGCGCACCTCGGTGTCGACCCGCTGGGCGATCGTCTCGGAGTACTCGCGACCGCGGCCCATATCGCGTCCCGCGAAGGGCTCGCCGCCCTCGGAGCCGAGCTTGACCGGGCCGAGCTCGGTGGTCATGCCGTATTCGAGGACCATCTTGCGGGCGATGTTCGTCGCCTTCTCGATGTCGTTGGATGCCCCGGTCGTCGGGTCGTGGAAGACGAGCTCCTCCGCGACACGACCGCCCATCGCGTAGGTGAGCTGGTCCTGCAGCTCATTGCGGGTCACCGAGTACTTGTCGTCGACCGGCATGACCATCGTGTAGCCGAGGGCCTTGCCGCGCGGGAGGATCGTGATCTTCGTCACCGGGTCGGTGTAGTTCATCGCCGCGGCCGCCAGGGCGTGGCCGCCCTCGTGGTAGGCCGTGATGAGCTTCTCGCGGTCCTTCATGACGCGCGTGCGGCGCTGCGGACCGGCGATGACGCGGTCGATGGCCTCGTCGAGCGCGCGGTTGTCGATCAGCTGCGCGTTCGAGCGGGCCGTGAGCAGAGCCGCCTCGTTGAGGACGTTCGCCAGGTCGGCGCCGGTGAAACCGGGGGTCTTGCGGGCGACGACCTCGAGATCGACGCTCTGCGCCAGCGGCTTGCCCTTGGCGTGCACGTTGAGGATGTGCAGACGGCCCTTGAGATCGGGGGCGTCCACGCCGATCTGGCGATCGAAGCGACCCGGGCGCAGCAGCGCCGGGTCGAGGATGTCGGGGCGGTTGGTCGCCGCGATCACGATGACGTTCGCGTTCGGGTCGAAGCCGTCCATCTCGACGAGCATCTGGTTGAGCGTCTGCTCTCGCTCGTCGTTGCCGCCGCCCATGCCGGCACCGCGGTGACGGCCGACCGCATCGATCTCATCGATGAAGATGATGGCCGGGGAGTTCTCCTTGGCCTGGGTGAACAGGTCGCGCACACGCGACGCTCCGACGCCGACGAACATCTCGACGAAGTCCGATCCCGAGATCGAGTAGAACGGGGCGCCTGCTTCGCCGGCGACCGCACGGGCGAGAAGCGTCTTGCCGGTTCCGGGAGGGCCGTACAGCAGCACGCCCTTCGGGATGCGCGCACCGATCGCCTGGAACTTGGCAGGGTCCTGGAGGAACTCCTTGATCTCCTCGAGCTCCTCGATGGCCTCGTCGGCACCGGCGACATCCGCGAACGTGACGGTCGGGGTCTCCTTGTTGACGAGCTTCGCCTTCGACTTGCTGAACTGCATGACCTTGCTGCCGCCGCCCTGCATCGAGGACAGCAGCCACCAGAAGATCAGACCGAGAAGAAGGATCGGGATCAGGAGCGAGAGGAAGCCGTCGAACCAGGTGGCCCGGGGCACGACATCGTCGAATCCGTCCTTCGGGTCGGAATCGGTGACGGCCGCGACGACCTCGGCGGCGCGGGCATCGACGTAGTAGAACTGCACGTCCGTAGCGCCCTCGAAGGCCTTCGAGAGGGTCATGTCGACCCGCTGATCGCCGTCGGTGTTCGTCACCTTCGTGACCGTCGAACCGGCGAGCAGGTCGAGGCCCTGCTGCGTGGTGATCTGCTTGGGGGCATTGAGGTTCGAGATCAGCATGAATCCGCCGAACAGCAATGCACCGATCAACACCACATAGAGCAGCGGATTCCGGGTGATCTTCTTCACGTCCATGATGCGATCAGCGTATCGCGCCCCGGCTAGCGGTCCCCTGTGATTCGCCCACGGCGTACGCCGCGGCGCGTCAGCTGTAGACGTGCGGCGCGAGCACCGCGACGTCGCGCAGGTTGCGGTAGCGCTCGTCGTAGTCGAGGCCGTAGCCGACGACGAAGTCGACGGGGATGTCGAAGCCGACGTACTTGCAGTCGATCTCGACCTTGGCGGCCTCGGGCTTGCGCAGCAGCGCCAGGACCTCGATGGACTCCGGGCCGCGCGATTCGAAGTTCTCGAGCAGCCAGCTGAGGGTCAGACCCGAGTCGATGATGTCCTCGACGATGAGCACGTGCTTGCCGTGCAGGTCGGTGTCGAGGTCCTTGCGGATCTGGACGACACCGCTGGACTTCGTGCTGGAGCCGTAGCTCGACACGGCCATCCAGTCCATCGGCGCGTGGATGGGCAGCGCCCGGGCGAAGTCGGCCATGACCATGACCGCGCCCTTGAGAACGCCGACGAGAACCAGGTCCTTGCCCGCATAGTCTTCGGTGACCCGTGCCGCGAGCTCATCGAGCTTCGCGAGGATCTCCTCCTCGGTGACGAGGATCTGGGAAAGGTCGTCCTGAATGTCTGCCGCGCGCATGTATCGATTCTAGGCATCCACTGCCGTGAGCCATTGTCAGGAAGGGTTCTCGCACTCGCGCTCCCCACTGCGGCGGCGAGGGCAATAAGGTGGGCGGTGAACGGGCACTGGGCCCGCGAACGGAGGGAATCCCATGGCTCTTGACGACATCCTCAAGCAGGTCCCGATCGACGACATCGCAGCCAAGCTCGGCGTCTCCAACGACGAGGCGAAGAAGGCCGTCGCCGAGGGCGGCGCGATTCTGCTGGGCGGCCTGGCGCAGAACGCGAAGAGCTCCGAGGGCTCGACGGCGATCGCCAACGCTCTGAAGAAGCACGAGGGCGCGAAGAGCGTCACGTCGGTCGACGAGGTCGATCAGGCCGACGGCGAGAAGATCGTGAAGCACGTGCTCGGCGCTGACGCCGGCGACGTCGCGGCGAAGCTCACGGCATCCGACAAGACCTCGGGCATCGACTTCGGCAAGCTCCTGCCGATCCTCGCGCCGATCGTGATGGGCCTCATCGCGAACAAGAACAGCTCTGCGTCCAGCACCGAGTCGGGCGGCGGCCTCGGCGACATCATCGGTGGCCTGCTCGGCGGCGGCAACAGCTCCGGCGGCGGCATCGGCGATCTGCTCGGCGGCGTCCTCGGCGGCGGTTCGTCCTCCGGCGGCGGCCTCGGCGACATCATCGGCGGACTCTTCGGCAAGAAGTAGTCCCCCTCCGCTCGGTGGACCCGACCGCGGGTCTACCGAGCGGTCAGAACGATGCGGCCACCGACGCGGGCCGCAGAGCATCCGGGCAGGTCGATCGGCCCCTGCCCCGACCAGTCCGTGACGAGGCGAGCGACTTCGATCGTCTGCGTGCGCGTCAGGCTCGCACCGAATTCGCTGTGCGCGACGAGACGGATGATGCGGTTGCGCAGCGCTGCCGGGTTCGCCGCGAGCGCGGCGACGCTCACCGAGATGCCGGCTTCGGCGTGCTCGACGATGTCTTCGATCGTCTCGTGGATCATCTCGTCGAAGGCGGCGTTGTCCTCGCGCAGCTGCTCGGCGGTGCGAGCGAGCGCCTCGGCGATGCCCGGGCCGAGTTCGGCTTCCAGCACCGGCAGCACGCTCTCGCGCACGCGAACGCGGGCGAATCGGCTCTCGGTGTTGTGCGGGTCGTGCCAGACATCGAGATCGGATGCTGCGCAGAAGGCCCGTGTGGTGGTGCGGCGCACGCCGAGCATCGGCCGCAACCACACCGTGCCGTCCTCATCCTCGCGGCGCGGGGCCATGCCCTGCATGCTGCCGGCTCCGGAACCTCGGGCCAGCCCCAGCAGCACCGTCTCGGCCTGATCGTCGAGCGTGTGCCCGAGCAGAACTGCGGCTGCTCCCTCTGCACCGGCGATCCCGCGCAGCGCCGCGTAGCGCGCATCGCGCGCTGCCGCCTCCAGGCCTGAGCCCGCAGCATCCCTCACCGCGACCTTCGTCTGCAGCGCATCGTCGACGCCGATACGCTCGGCACGCACAGCCGCCTCCGCGGCGATCACGTCCGAACCGTCCTGCAGCCCGTGATCGACGGTCAGCGAGAGAACCTTCATCCCGCGCGAACGCGCCTCGAACACGGTCGCCGCCGTCAACGCGAGCGAATCCGCGCCTCCGGAGAGCGCGACGAGCACTCTCGCACCGTCGGGCAGATCGGCGAGGGCGGTGCGGACGGCGAGACGGATCTCGGCGATGGCGGGATCGAGTGAAGGCACCAGATCACGCTACCGCGCGACGCGCGGGTAGGCTGGTCTGCGGCATCCAACCGTCTTTTCTGAGGAGCACACGCATGGGCGCACACGACGCCGTCATCGAGATCCCGCGCGGCAGCCGCGTGAAGTACGAGGTCGACCACGAGACCGGACGAGTGCACCTCGACCGCGTTCTCTACACGACCTTCGGATACCCCGCCGACTACGGCTACTTCGACAACACGCTCGGCGAGGATGGCGATCCGCTGGACGTCCTCGTGCTCCTCGACCACGCCATCTACCCGGGCGTCGTCGTCGAGGTCCGCCCCGTCGCCGTGCTGAAGATGAGCGATGAGGCCGGCGGAGACGACAAGCTCGTCGCCGTCCTGTCGAAGGACCCGCGCTGGGCCCACATCCAGGACATCGGCGACCTCGCCGAGTACACGAAGAAGGAGATCGAGCACTTCTTCGAGCACTACAAGGACCTCGAGCCCAACAAGTGGGTCAAGGTCGACGCATGGGGCGACGCCGCTGAGGCGCAGCGCATCCTCGACGAGGCGATCGTCCGCTTCGGCGAAGGCCACTGAGCTTCTTCGAACGCAGAAAAACCCCCGGCACCTGCCGGGGGTTTTTCATTGCCGCGAACGGCTCTCAGACCGAGATGCCCTTGCTCGCCATGAATGCGATGGGGTTCGTGTAACCGCCGTTGATGTAGACCTCGAAGTGCAGGTGGCATCCGAAGGAGCCGCCCGTGTTGCCCTCGTAGGCGATGACCTGTCCGGCACTGACCCGCTGGCCCGAGCGCACCGCGAAACCGCCCGGGACGATGTGCGCGTAGCCGGTTCCGATGCCGTTGCCGTGCTGAATGCGCACGTAGTTGCCGTAGCCGCCGTTCCAGCCGGCGTAGTCGACCGTGCCGGAGTTCGCCGCGTAGATCGGCGACCAGCAGCCGGCCGCGAGGTCGACGCCGTAGTGATAGCTCGACGAGCAGCCGTTGGCGCCGCAGATCGGGGTGCGCGGACCATAGCCCGAGGTGCGCCATCCTGCGTGGGGGCGGACCCAACCGCCGGAACCGGTGCTTCCACCGCCTCCTCCTCCGCCACCGCCGGAGCCGCCTCCGCCACCGGAACCGCCGCCACCACCGTTGTTGTTGTTATTCTTCGCGGCCTCCTCAGCCCGCTTCCGGGCCTCTTCTTCGGCCTTCCTGCGCGCTTCCTCTTCGGCCTTCTTCCGCGCGGCGACACCGGCCTGGTAGTCGGCCACGGTCTTCTTCGTCGTGTCCTGGAGCAGCGCGAGCTGCGCCTTCAGCGTCTCGAGGTTCTCGGCCTGCTCGTCGAGAGCAGCCTGCGCGGCTTCGGCTGCGGCCTGAGCTGCGACCATCTTCTCCTCGGCGATCTTCTGCAGCTTGTCGCGCTCGTCGCGGGCGACTGCGGCCTGATCGCTGAGCTGCTGCGCGGAGTTGCGTGCGGCGACGGCGTCGTCGTAGACCGACTGGTTGAACTGGAACAGCTTGTCCATCGTGCCCAGGCGCGACAGCAGGTCGTCGGCGTTCTCGGCCGAGCCCGCGAAGAAGAGCTCGAGAGCGGTGTCGTCGCCGCCCTTGCGGTAGAGCTGCGCAGCGACCTGCCCGGCCTTGCGAGCGGACTCGTCCGCCGTCGCGGCCTGCTCGTCGGCCTGCGTCTGCAGGCTCTCGGCCGCAGCGATGGCCGCGAAGTAGGCCTGCTGCGCCTCGTAGAACTCGTTGCCCGCTGCTTCTGCCGCCGCCTGAGTGTCGGCGACCTTCTGCGTGAGGGAGGCGATCAGATTCTGGATGCGCGTGATCTCGGTCGCCTTGGCTGCCTCGTTCTGCTTCGCCTTCTGCACGTCGTCCCAGCTCGGGTACGAGGCGGCGAAGGCGGCGTTGACGCCGGTTCCGATGCCGAAGGCGCTGAGCGCTGCGACGCTGAGTGCGCCAAGGCCCAGGGCGTTGCGCCGCGTGAGTGCGCCCTTCTGCCAGAAAGTGCGCTTCTCCTCGGCACTGGGCCCGCAGCCGCAGGAATCCCCGGCCTCGAGCGCAGCATCCATCGTGGACTGCTCGTCGTTCACACGGCCCCTCTCACCGAAATCACATATGCCACAGTAACAACTTCCGTCACAAACGCACCAGGTCACAGGCGCTTCGCGAGGCCGAATCCGGCCCTCCATCGTCACCCCGAAACGCCCGGGCGTCACGCAGGCACGCCCTCGATTAGCGTTTTGGGGGAAAGTCGGCTTATGCTTGGGTGTCGGCAAGGAAGTCCCCCGGGACTGACTCGGCCCCATCGTTTAGCGGCCTAGGACGCCGCCCTTTCACGGCGGTAGCACGGGTTCGAATCCCGTTGGGGTCACCAAAACCGATATAATTTAATAAGCATGGCCCTGTAGCGCAGTTGGTTAGCGTGCCGCCCTGTCACGGCGGAGGTCGCGGGTTCAAGTCCCGTCAGGGTCGCTCTATAGCGACGGGCCCTTTTTTCGAAAAGGGCCTTTCGTCTAGATGGCGGCAGATTTATGATGTGCCGTACGGCTCTGTAGCTCAGTTGGTAGAGCGCACGACTGAAAATCGTGAGGTCACGGGATCGACGCCCGTCGGAGCCAC
>NZ_CANROA010000036.1 GCF_947632095.1 uncultured Microbacterium sp.
GTCCCGCGCTGGCTGACCGGCAAGGGCAAGGGCTGGGTCACCGCCGAGTACTCCATGCTTCCCCGCGCGACCAACAGCCGCAATGACCGCGAGAGCGTCAAGGGCAAGATCGGCGGACGCACCCACGAGATCTCCCGGCTCATCGGCCGGGCACTCCGCGCCGTCGTCGACACGAAGGCGCTCGGCGAGAACACGCTCGTCATCGACTGCGACGTGCTGCAGGCCGATGGCGGCACCCGAACCGCGGCGATCACCGGCGCCTATGTCGCACTGGCCGATGCGATCGAGTGGGGCCGCAACAAGAAGTTCATCGGCAAGAACGCCACCCCGCTGATCGATTCGGTCGCCGCGGTCTCGGTCGGAATCATCGACGGCGAACCCATGCTCGATCTCGCCTATGTCGAGGACGTCCGTGCCGAGACCGACATGAACGTCGTCGTCACCGGGCGCGGCCTGTTCGTCGAGGTGCAGGGCACCGCCGAGGGCGCGCCCTTCGACAAGCGCGAGCTCGACGCGCTGCTCGAGCTCGGCGTCAACGGCTGCGCCGATCTGAAGGCCCACCAGCTGAAGGCGCTCGAGGCATGACGACGAAGGTCGTCCTCGCCACGCACAACCCGCACAAGGTCAGCGAGTTCCAGCAGATCGTCGCGCTGACCCGCCCCGACCTCGAGGTCATCGGCTACGACGGCCCCGAGCCGGTCGAGGACGGCGTCTCCTTCGCCGAGAACGCCCTCATCAAAGCACGCGCCGCGGCCGCCCACACGGGGCTGGCGGCCTTCGCCGACGACTCCGGCATCTGCGTCGACGTGCTCGGCGGCTCGCCGGGTATCTTCTCGGCCTACTGGGCCGGGCAGAAGAAGGACGCCGCAGCGAACCTCGAACTGCTGCTCGACCAGCTCGCCGACATCGCCGATCCGCATCGCGCGGCGCAGTTCATCTCGACGATCGCGCTCGTGACGCCGGAGGGCGCCGAGCACACCGTCGCCGGTGTCTGGCCGGGACGCCTCGCCACGGCACCGGCCGGGGGCCACGGCTTCGGCTACGACCCGATCTTCATCCCGGACGGCCAGACCGCCGGCGATGAGCGCACCGCGGCGGAGCTGTCGGACGAGGAGAAGCAGTCGCAGTCGCACCGGGCTCGCGCCTTCGAAGCGTTCGTTCCGCTGCTGAAGACGCTCTGACGCGCTATTGAGAATCATCACCGTTCCCGACTGGCCCATCACGGCCTTCGGGACCGGTGAGGTCGCCTAGCCTGGAGGCATGCACGATCACGCTCCGGCTGGGGGAATCCGCTCGTTCAGCAATCGCCGACTGCTGACGATCTCCCTCTGTCTGACGGCGACGGTCATGATCGTCCAGGTCGTGGGCGCCGTGTTGACGGGATCACTGGCGCTTCTCGCCGATGCCGCCCACATGTTCACGGATGCCTCGGCCCTGGTCATCGCCCTGATCGCGAGCACGGTCGCAGCGCGTCCCGCGGATGACCGGCGCACCTTCGGCTACCAGCGCGCGGAGGTCTTCGGCGCACTCATCAACGCGATCATCCTCATCGTCCTCGCGGCGACGGTCGGAGTGGAGGGCGTGCGACGGCTCATCGAACCGGCCGAGACGGAGGTCGCCGGCCCCCTCATGCTGGTCGTCGCGATCATCGGTCTGATCGCGAACATGATCGCCATGTGGCTGCTCAGCGCCGCGCAGAAGACGAACATCAACGTGCGCGGCGCATATCTCGAGGTGCTCGGCGACATGATCGGCTCCGCCGCGGTCATCGTCGCCGCTGTCGTGATCGTCGTGACGGGATGGATGCCGGCGGATGCCATCGCCTCACTCTTCATCGCGGTGATGATCATCCCGCGCGCGGTCTCGTTGCTGCGCGAGGTCTTCTCGGTGCTCGCGGAGTCCGCTCCGAAGGACACCCATGTCGGCGAGATCCGCGATCACCTGCAGGGGATCCACGGCGTCACCGGGGTGCATGATGTGCACGTGTGGCAGCTGACCCGCGGCGCACCGGTGTTCACCGCCCACGTGGGAGTCGATCCGGAGGTGTTCGCCGCCGGCCGCGCCGGGGATCTCCTCGAAGAGCTCCAGGCCTGCCTCAGCGACCATTTCGACGTCGAGCATTCTACCTTCCAGCTCGAGCCCGATGGTCGGGCGGAGTGCACCGAGACGCACGCCTGATGTGGGCGGTGCGCTGGAGCCCGTCGCTAGGCGCGGGCGGCTCTGCGGCGCTCGAGAAGGTAATGGATGCCCGTGACGATCACGGTTCCGAGTACGACCGCGAGCAGGATCAGGTCGATGTAGCGGGTGACGAGATCGGCGACCGTGGGGATGAATGCGATCGCGTAGCCGAGCAGCGTCAGCCCGAAGCCCCACAGCACCGCGCCGATCGCGTTGTAGAGCGAGTATCGCTTCCACGGCATATGTCCGACGCCCGCGGCGACCGGGGCGAAGGTGCGCACGATCGGGACGAATCGGGCCAGGACGATCGTCAGGCCTCCGAAGCGCTCGAAGAACGCATTGGTGCGGTCGACGTTCGCCCGGGAGAATATGCCGGAGTCCTTGCGTTCGAATATCGCCGGCCCGCCCTTGTGCCCGATGAGGTATCCGACCTCGCCTCCGATGAATGCAGACACGGCGATGGCGGATGCCACGATCCAGATGCTCACATGGAACACGTCGTTCGTGTGCGTGAGGAGCCCTGAGATGACCAGGAGCGTATCGCCGGGCAGGAGGAAGCCGATGAGCAGACCCGTCTCGGCGAAGATGATCAGGCAGACGACCAGCAGTGCCCATCCTCCCGCCGAGGAGATGATGCTCTCCGGGCTCAGCCAGTCCGGGAGGAACGCGATCTGGTGCATGCAAGCCCGTCGGGGATGGAATCGGATACAGCGGAACAGTGCGGAAGGTGGGACTTGAACCCACACGCCCAGAGGCACAGGAACCTAAATCCTGCGTGTCTACCGATTTCACCACTCCCGCATGGTGGTTCCAGTCTACGGGGCGCCGGGTCACTCGCGAGCGGACCTCGCGGATGAGCGGTCTGCGAATCTCCGCGGGGACCTGTGGATAACTTTTCCGGCAGTCCGCGGGGATTTGCAATGATTCCGGTGTGAGCCAGCCCGCCCTCGTCGTCGCCGAACGTGTTCGGCGACGACTGCGCACCGAGCGCACCGACCCCTCCCTCGCGCCCGAGGAAGCACGGCGGATCGCTCAGGCGGAAGTGCGACGGCACAACGATCTCGCATTGTCGCGTGGGGACGCGATGATCGAGGACGAGTCCGCCTGCGTCCGGGATGTGCTGGCATCAGTGGGCGGGTTCGGGCCCCTTCAACCGCTCCTCGACGATCCCACGGTCGAGGAGATCTGGTTGAACGGGCCCGAACACGTCTTCGTCGCACGGGGCGGGAAGTCCGAGCGGGTCCCGCTACGGCTCACCGATGCCGGCGTGCGCGATCTCGTCGAGCGGATGCTGCAGTCCACCGGACGCCGCGTCGACATCAGCCAGCCCTTCGTCGACGCGAGCCTGCCCGACGGATCCCGCCTGCACGTGGCGATCGCGGATGTCGTCCGCGGAGCGTGGGCCGTCAACATCCGGAAGTTCCTCCCCGTGCACCGTTCCCTCGAAGCGCTCGTCGCTCTGCGCTCGCTGCCTCAGCACGTCGCCGACCTGCTGAAGGAATCGATGCATGCGGGCCGCAGCATCATCGTCTCCGGCGCGACGCACGCCGGCAAGACGACTCTGCTCGGCGCCCTCCTGGACTCGTGCGCCGAGACGCAGCGCATCATCACGGTCGAGGAGACGTTCGAGCTCGCGGTGCAGGGCACGGATGTCGTCGCCCTGCAGGGGCGCCAGGCCAGCCTCGAGGGCACCGGGGAGATCACCCTGCGCCGCCTCGTGAAAGAGGCGCTGCGCATGCGGCCCGATCGCATCGTCGTCGGAGAGGTGCGCGACGCCGAAGCCCTCGACCTGGTTCTCGCGCTCAACACCGGTGTACCCGGTTCCGGCACCATCCACGCGAACTCCGCCGCTGAGGCGCTCGAGAAGCTGACGCTGCTCCCACTGCTCGCCGGGCGCAACATCGACCGGTCCTTCATCGCTCCCGCCGTCGCGGCGTCCGTCTCGATGATCGTGCACTGCGAGCAGGATGCGGACGGAAGCCGGCGGGTCGCGGAAGTCATCGCGCCGACGGGCGAGATCATCGACGGGCGTCTGCGCACGCGCAGCCTCTACCGCGCGGAATCTCGGCGATGACCCTGCTCATGGGGGCGCTCCTGGCCTCCGGGATGCTGCTGTGCGCCTCGCCGTGGCTGTGGCCCGCGCGCGAGCGGCACAGAGCCGAACCCGGAATCCGTGAGGGCGCCCTCGCCCGACTGCTCGATGAGGCAGGGCTCTCATCGACCGCTCCGCGCACGGTCATCGCGATCATGGTCGCCGCAGCCCTGGTCGCGGCATCCGTCGTCTGGCTGATCACCGTGATCCCCGTGCTCGCGGCGCTCGCAGCACTCGCCGCCGCGGTGACGCCGATCGTCTACCTGCGCTCCCGGCGCCTGCGCCTGCTGAAGGCCCGCCGCCAGCTCTGGCCGGACGTCTGCGATCTGCTCATCGCCTCGATCCGCGTCGGACTCTCCCTGCCGGATGCCGTCGCGAGCCTCGCCGAATCCGCCCCCGCCATGGTCCGCCCGGCGTTCGTCGTCTTCGCCCGCGACCTGCACCAGACCGGACGATTCGAGACGAGCATCGACCGTTTGAAGGCCGCGCTCGCCGATCCCATCGCCGACCGCATCGTCGAAGCGCTGAAGATGACCCGCCAGGTCGGCGGCACCGAGCTCACGTCGGTGCTGAGAGCGCTGTCCTCCTCCGTGCGCGCCGATGCGGCGCTGCGCGGCGAAGTCGAGGCGCGCCAGTCCTGGATCCGCGGCGCCGCCGTGCTCGGCGTCGTCGCACCGTGGGTGATCCTCCTGCTCCTGGTCATGCGCCCCGAAGGCGCCCAGGCCTATGCGAGCGCACAGGGCGTCGCGGTGATCTGCGCCGGGGCTGCTGTCTCGGTGATCGCCTTCCGCATCATGGTGCGCATCGGACGGCTCCCCGAACCGCGACGGTGGTTCGCATGAACGTGCTGACGGATGCCGCGACCGCGGTCCTCTGGGGCGGGCTGCTCGGTACCGGCATCCTGGGCATGCTCACGGCGCTGCCGCGATGGTCGGCGGCGCCGCTCACCGACCGCATCGCGCCCTATGTGCGCGATGCGGTCGCCGATGCCGATCTTCCCGCAGCGGCTCTTCCGCGGGTCGGCGTGCTGCCCGCGGCGGCCACCGGCGCTCGCGAGCGTCTGCGTGCCCTGCTCCTGGGCGGATTCGGCGACAGCACCGCGCTCTCCCTGCGCCTGGCGCAGGCGGGCGCCACCGAGGAGCCGGTCCGCTTCCGCGCGCGCCAATTGAGCTGGGCGGTCGCCGGATTCGGGCTCGGCAGCGCCCTGGTCGTCGTGCTCGCCGTGTCCGGGCGGCTCACGGCGCCGGCCGCCGTGCTGCCCGTCGTCCTCGGTGCCGTCGGGGCGATCGGCGTCGACATGCTCCTGACGGCCCGCGTCACCGCCCGCCGGACGCGGATCGCCGAGGAGCTGCCCACGACGCTCGAATTCCTGGCGCTGTGCCTGTCGGCGGGCGAGAGCTTCCTTGATGCGTTGCGCCGCGTGGCATCCACGGGCTCGGGCGAGCTCACCCAAGAGCTGCGACTCGTCGTCCTCGCCGTCGGCACCGGATCCCCGCTCGCCGATGCCCTGACCGAGATGTCCGCCCGGTTGCGGGTGGACAGCATCTCGCGGGCGACGGACCAGATCATCGCGGCGCTCGAGCACGGCGCGCCCCTCGCCGGCGTCCTCACCGCGCAGGCCTCGGACGCACGCGAAGACGCCAAGCGCGCACTCATCGAGCAGGCCGGGCGGCGCGAGATCACCATGATGCTTCCGCTCGTGTTCCTGATCCTGCCGCTGTCCGTGCTGTTCGCGGTGTATCCGGGGCTTTTCATCCTGAGACTCGGCCTCGGCTGAGCATTGACCATTTCCCTCACGAGGAGCAGACCATGACACGAATCACCCGATGGTGGCACGCCCTGGCCGATGGCGCCGATGCGCTCGCCGACGACGAGTCCGGAGACGTCCCCGGGTGGGTTCTGGTCACACTGATGACCGCCGGTCTCGTCGTGCTCATCTGGGCCGTCGCCGGTCCTGCGTTGACCGGGCTGTTCGAACAGGCCATCTCCCGGGTCTCCGGAATCTGACGGTGCCGCGGCGGAGATGGTGGCGCGAGGAACGCGGGTCTAGTCCGGTGGATTTCATTCTCGTCGGCTCCCTTCTGACGGTGCTGACGCTGGCGATTCTGCAGCTGGGGCTGGCCATGTACGTTCGCAACGTCGTGCACGACGCAGCCGTCGAGGGCGCGCATCACGCGGCGCTGGCCGATACGAGCCTGATCGACGGCGCCGAGCGCACCCGTGACGTCATCACACGGTCCATCGGCGCCGCCTTCGCGGAGGACATCTCCGTCGCCCGCAGTGACCGGCTGGGCTACCCGACGGCGTCGGTCACCGTGCGAACCCGGTTGCCGATCATCGGCCTGCTGGGCGTGCCCTACGCGATGGAGGTGGAAGCGGATGCCCCGATGGAGAGTCTGGGCGAATGATGAGGACGGATCGGCCGCCGTCGAGTTCATCACCGCCGGCGTCATCCTCCTCGTCCCCTTCGTCTACCTGATCATCACCCTCGGCGGCATGCAGCAGAGCCTGCTGGGTGTGGAGGCCGCCGCCCGGCACACCGCCCGGGTGATCGGGCAGGCGGAGGATGCGCCCAGCGCTGCGACCCGTGGCGATGCCGTGATCGCGAGCGTCATCGACGAGTACCAGCTCGAGGCCGAGCGCGTGCAGATCGCCATGCACTGCGTGCCGAGCGGCATCGAGTGCCCTTCGACCGGTGCGACCGTTGTGGTGACGGTCTCCACCCGCGTCTCGCTGCCCTTCGTGCCGGCGGTCTTCGGCCTCGACGAGGCCACGAGCATCCCGCTCGAGGCGGTCGCCGCGCAGAAGGTCTCCCGGCTGTGGGGCACGCAGTGATCGAGCGATCCGATGAGGACGGCAGCATCCTGCCCCTGCTTCTGGGCTATATCGTCCTCGCGATCGCCGTGGTCTTCGTGTGCACCTGCGCGACCGACCTGTACGTGCACCAGAAGCGGCTGGACTCCCTGGCGGATGCGGCGGCGCTCGCCGGAGCCGACGGGTTCACCCTCGTCGTCGAGGAGGACGCGGTGCGCGCCGAACTCACCGATTCGGGGGTGCGCGAGCAGGCGGTGGCGATCGTCGATGCGGTCTCCTCCGGGGCCTGGGTGGTCGCGGCATCCGCCCCGGATGGGGTCACCGCACGGGTGACCCTCGCCGTCGACTGGCATCCGCCGCTGTTCTCGGCGTTCGTCCCCGACGGCGTCGCGCTGGAGTCGACCGCGACGAGCCGGACCGCGCTGCGCTGAGGCGTCAGTCCTCGGAGCGCGCGGGCGGAGGGCTGAAGCGGGGGATCCACCGGACGAACCCCGCGGCGCCGAGAAGCCCTATCAGGCCCACGACACCGGAGGCGACCGACAGCGAGGCCATCGCGGTCACTCCGGAGACGATGAGGGGCGCGATGGCGCCGCCGGCATCCGTCAGCGTGCGCCACGAACCGAGGAAGGCCGCAGGATGCCGTTTCGGGGCGACATCCGCGCCGAGCGTGAGCAGGATGCCGCTGGAGAGGCCGTTGCCGACGCCGAGCACCGCCGCCAGCATCCCGAACCAGAGCACGGCGCTGTCGCCGTCGTGAGTGAAGGCGAGGGCGAGGAACCCGGTGCCCATCAGCACCATGGCCGGCATCGCCGCCCACAGACGACCGAAGCGGTCCATCACCTGACCACTGGCGTAGAAGAGCGCGAAGTCGATCGCTCCGGAGACGCCCACCACGAGCGCGATGGTCTGCGCATCGAGCCCGAGCGAGATGCCCCACAGCGGGAGCACGACCTGACGGGCCGAGCGCACCGCCGACAGGCAGGCCGCCGCGGCGCCGAGCCGGCCGAGGACCCCGCGATGGCGCCACATGGTTCGCAGCACCCCGGTTCGCTCGAGCGTCGGGATCGATCCGGTCACGGCCTCTCCGGTGTCTTCCGCGAGCGCGGATGAAACCGGGATCTCCGGGTTGCTGCGTTCGGGGTCCGGGCCGAGGAGGACGAGCGCGACCATCGCCGCGAGGCAGAGGAGGAAGAACCAGATCGCCGCATGCTCGTCTCCGAAGATCTGCAGCAGCGCCGCAGTGACGAAGGGGCCGATGAAGATGCCGAGGCGGAAGCTGCCGCCCAGCAGCGACAGCGAACGGGCGCGGAACGCCAACGGCACCCGGGTCGTCATGAACGCGTGCCGGGCGAGGCCGAAGGCCGCGGCGCAGAACCCGAGGACGAAAACGGCGACGGCGAACACCGCGATGACCGGGGCGAGAGCCATCCCGATGACCGCGACCATGGAGATGATGCCGGCGACCACCATCGTGAACCGCTCGCCGATGCGCGCGACCGCCCAACCGGCGGGGATGTTCCCGCACAGCTGTCCGACGACGAGAGCCGAGGCGACGAGAGCAGCGGATGCGACATCCGCGCCCATGTTCGCCGCGATCACCGGGATCAGGGGGAGGACCGCCCCCTCGCCGAGGGAGAAGAGCACGGTGGGCAGGTACACCATCGGACCGAACTGGCGCAGGACCCTCGACGCATTGCTCACCCGGCCCACGCTACCGCGCGGTCGTACAGCGGATGCCCGGAGATCCGCGGTAGGCTGAACTGCCATGCTCGAACTCGATCTCTCCGCCGACATCCAGGCGCTCAAGCACACCTTCGGCGACATCCGTGAGGTCGTCGATGTTCCGCGACTCACCGCCGACATCGCCCGTCTCAGCGAGGAAGCGGGCGCGCCCGACCTCTGGGACGACCCCGAAAAGGCTCAGAAGGTGACGAGCGCGCTCAGCCACCGCCAGTCCGAGCTCAAGCGCGTCACCGACATCGAGCGCCGTCTCGACGACCTCGATGTGCTCATCGAGCTCGCCAACGAGATGGAGGACGAGGACTCCGCCGCCGAGGCGCGCGCCGAACTCGCCGCTCTCACCGAGGTCATCAACAACCTCGAGGTGCAGACCCTCCTCGACGGCGAGTACGACGATCGCAGCGCGATCATCACGATCCGCTCGGGCGCCGGCGGCGATGACGCCACAGACTTCGCCGAGATCCTCATGCGCATGTACCTGCGCTGGGCCGAGCACCACAAGTACCCCACCAAGGTCATGGACATCTCGTACGCCGAAGGCGCCGGAATCAAGTCCGCCACCTTCGAGGTCGACGCGCCGTACGCCTTCGGCACGCTCTCGGTCGAAGCCGGCACGCACCGCCTCGCGCGCATCAGCCCGTTCGGCTCCGCGGACAAGCGCCAGACCAGCTTCGCGGCCGTCGAGGTCATTCCTCTCATGGAGGAGGCCACCGAGGTCGAGATCCCCGAGAACGACATCCGGGTCGATGTCTTCCGCTCCTCCGGACCCGGCGGTCAGTCGGTCAACACCACCGACTCCGCCGTGCGCCTGACGCACCTGCCGACCGGCATCGTCGTGTCGATGCAGAACGAGAAGTCGCAGATCCAGAACCGTGCGGCCGCCATGCGCGTCCTCCAGACCCGGCTGCTCCTGCTGCAGAAGGAAGAAGAGGCCGCGAAGAAGAAGGAGCTCGCCGGAAACATCACGGCGAGCTGGGGCGATCAGATGCGCTCCTACTTCCTCTACGGCCAGCAGCTCGTCAAGGACCTGCGCACGGGCCACGAGCACGGCAACCCCGCCGCTGTCTTCGATGGTGCGCTGGACGACTTCATCTCCGCCGGAATCCGCTGGCGCAAGCGTCGCGACGACGACGACTGATTCGCCCTGGGGTGTCGCTCGCCGCTGCGCGGGCACGCCCGCTTAGGCTCGATACGCCATGATTCGGTTCGAGAACGTCACCAAGCGCTACCGCGGGACGAAGAGACCGGCCCTCTCCGGGGTCGACTTCGAGATCCAGCGGGGCGAATTCGTCTTCCTCGTCGGTGCGTCAGGTTCGGGTAAATCCTCCTGCCTCCGGCTCATCCTCCGCGAAGATGTGCCCACGTCGGGGCGGGTCGCCGTCCTCGGGCGCGATCTGCGATCGCTCGCGAATCGCAAGGTGCCGTACTTCCGACGCAACATCGGCTCGGTCTTCCAGGATTTCCGGCTTCTGCCGTCCAAGACGGTCTTCCAGAACGTCGCCTTCACCCTGCAGGTGACCGGTTCCTCGCGCGGGTTCATCTCGCAGGCGGTGCCGGAGGCTCTCGCGCTTGTCGGGCTCGCGGGCAAGGAGAAGCGGATGCCGCATGAGCTCTCCGGCGGTGAGCAGCAGCGCGTCGCGATCGCCCGTGCCCTCGTCAACCGGCCGCAGCTGCTGCTCGCGGACGAGCCGACCGGAAACCTCGACCCCGCGACGTCCGTCGACATCATGCAGCTGCTCGCCCGCATCAACGCCGGCGGGACGACCGTGGTCATGGCGACTCACGAAGCGGCCTTCGTCGACCAGATGCAGCGCCGCGTCATCGAGCTCAAGCACGGTGAGATGGTGCGCGATGAGACCCATGGCGGCTACGGCGACCGCTCGATGATCCCTCGGCTCGTCCCGGAGCAGGAGCGCGGTGCCGCAGCGACGGCCGCTCTCAGCGCCGTGCAGGAGGTGCAGCGCGAGACCGAGACGCTCGAGCCGCTCACAGCCGAGCGCATCGCCGAGATGAACAGGACTCCCAGCACGCATCCGATCGTGCTCCCCGAGGTCGACGTCGCCGAGCTGGGCGTTGCCGATCGCCTGGGGCTGGCCGATGCTGCCGGAGAAGACGAAGTGGGGCCGACCTCATGAGAGCGGGACTGATTCTCATGGAGGCCCTCGGGGGTCTTCGACGCAACATCTCGATGGTGATCTCCGTCGTGCTCGTGACATTCGTCTCGCTCACGTTCGTTGGCGCCGCGATCCTCATGCAGGGGCAGATCAGCACGATGCGCGCCTACTGGACCGAGCGCGCGCAGGTATCGATCTCGATGTGCTCGACGGTGTCGAGCGGGGAGACCTGCCTGGACGGCGCGGCCACCGACGATCAGGTCGAGCAGGTCCGCGCCGAGCTCGAGGGCGATGCGCTCGGCTCCCTCATCAGCAACGTCCGCTTCGAGGACCGATCCGAGGCCTACGCGAACATCACCGAGTTGCTCGGTGAGGAGCAGGCCGGGATCCTCACCGAGGAGCAGGTGTCCGAGAGCTTCTATGTGACGCTCAAGGACCCGGAGCAATCCCAGGTGATCGTCGAGGCGTTCGCCGGCATCAACGGCGTCGAAGACGTCAGTGACCAGCTGCAGTACCTCGACCCGCTGTTCTCCGCGCTGACCGTGGCGACCTACATCGCCGTCGGAATCGCCGTGCTCATGCTGATCGCAGCGATTCTCCTGATCGCGACGACCATTCGACTTTCGGCCTATGCGCGGCGCAAAGAGATCGGCATCATGCGTCTGGTCGGAGCATCCAACCGCTTCATCCAGACCCCCTTCGTGCTCGAAGGCGTGTTCGCCGCATTCCTCGGATCCGCCCTCGCGAGCGCCGCGATCATCGCCGGCATGCACTTCGGCGTCGACGGATACCTCCGGGGGCGCGTCCCCTTCATCACGACATGGGTGTCGATGCAGGACGCGGTCATCGTCGTGCCGATCCTCATGGGTATCGGCATCGTGCTGGCGGCGCTGTCCGCGGGCTTCGCGATCCGCCGGTGGCTGCGCACGTAGCATCCGCCCTGTTATAGGGTTGAGGGCTGGCTGTACGACGGAAAACAGGAGAGCATCATGCCCAGGGAACGCGGGGAGAAGGTCATCGCGACCAATCGTCGCGCACGTCACGACTACACCATCGAGAAGTCGTACGAGGCGGGAATGGTGCTCACCGGCACCGAG
Organism: uncultured Microbacterium sp.; assembly: GCF_947632095.1. Classification (GTDB taxonomy): domain Bacteria; phylum Actinomycetota; class Actinomycetes; order Actinomycetales; family Microbacteriaceae; genus Microbacterium. The sequence goes on from NZ_CANROA010000036.1 coordinate 12,036, forward strand.
GTCAAATCACTGCGTCAGGGGCGCGCGAATCTCTCCGATGGATACGCCTTCATCAAGGGCAACGAGATCTTCCTCGATTCCGTGCACATCCCGGAGTACTCGCAGGGGCACTGGACGAACCACTCCGCCAAGCGGGTGCGCAAACTCCTCATGCACCGCGAGGAGATCCAGAAGCTGGAGCACGCGGTGCAGGCCGGCGGTTACACTCTCGTCCCGATGAAGCTCTACTTCTCCGATGGACGCGCCAAGGTCGAGATCGCACTCGCGAAGGGCAAGCGAGAGTACGACAAGCGCCAGACGCTGCGCGAGCGGCAGGACACCCGCGAGGCCGAGCGCGCCATGCGGCTGCGCAACCGCATGGGGGAGTGAAGCTCACAACTCCGGTGTGAACCCGAACACCCGACCGAGGAACGTCAGTTCGCGCTCCATGGAGTCGACGACAGTCTCGGCACGACGGAAGCCGTGCCCCTCGCCGGGGTAGAGCACGTACTCGTGGTCGATGTCGCGTTCGGCGAGCGCATCGCGGATCGCCTCGGACTGCGAAGCCGGCACGACCCGGTCGTCCGCGCCCTGCAGCAGCAGCACGGGCACATCGATGCGATCGGCGTGCGTGAGTGGGGATCGGTCGATGTAGAGCTGCTCGGCCTGCGGAAGCGGACCGACAAGGCCCGAGATGTAGTGCTTCTCGAAGTCGTGGCTGTCTTCGGCCAGCATACGCAGATCGGCCACCCCGTACCGGCTGATCCCGGCGGCGAAGACCCCGCCGCGCACGAGTGCCGACAGCACCGTCCATCCGCCCGCGGAGCCGCCGCGGATCGCGATCCGGTCGGGATCGGCAAGACCCGCTTCAGCGAGTCCCCGTGCCGCGGCGAGCACGTCGTCGACATCCGCGATGCCCCACTGGCCGTCGAGGCGCTCCCGGTAGGCGCGGCCGTAACCGGTTGAGCCGCCGTAGTTCACGTCGAGGACACCGATGCCCCGGCTCGTGTAATAGGCGAACGCGGCGGACGCCGCACCCGAGACGTGGGCAGTGGGCCCGCCATGTACGAAGACGATGTATGGCGGAAGGTCGCCGCTAGGTGCGGATGCCTCAGGGTTAGCCGGCGCGTAGTCGAACGCGTGCACGGGACCGTTCGGTCCGGCGAAGGTGTGGGCGATGGCCGGCGGCATCCACGCCGGATCCGCGGGCGAGCCCCCGGCGATCGTCGTGACCTCGCCGGAGTCGACATCGACGGACCATACGCCGGCGCGGGCGGAGGCGCCGCCGCCGGAGAGCAGTACGCGCGTTCCATCCGCGTCGTCCACGCTCACGTGCCCGGTGGCGGGGACCTCGAGCGCGCGGATCGAGCCATCGCTGGCGATCACCACGACCTCGTCCGCGCCGTTGGTGCGCACAGCGACGATGCGGTCGTCCGCGAGCCGCTGGTACCAGCGGTTTCCAAGAACCCAGAGGCCATAACCGGTATCGGCATCGGCGGGCGCGATCATCCGCGCGGGGCCTGCGGCGCCGGTGGCATCGATCGCCACTCGATGAAGGCTCCATCGCGCCGGGCCGTCGATGCCGTTCCCGATGATCGGCCGGTCGTCGAGATAGACGACCTCGTCATCGTCGATCCAGGTCGGCTGCAGCGCGGCGCGGGTACCGATGGAGAAGGTCTCGTCGGACTCGAGAGACCGCACGCGCAGTGAGGCCCGCTGCCACGGCATCTGGAGGCCGCTCCACTCGACGTAGGCGATGCGCCGCCCATCGGATGAGAGCGCGGGGTGCGCGAAGAACGATCGACCCTCGGCGATGATGCGGAGAGCGCCGGGGTTCTCGGACGCCGACCCGTCCGTCGGGATCTCGATGATGCCCCGTCGATGGGGGTCCCGCGAGAGATCCTCGCGCACCGCGAACAGTCGTCCCTGTTGCCAGACCAGCCCGCCGTGATGGGGTCCGGGCGCGGTGAGCGGCATCGGCGAATCACCCGTCGTCAGGCTCATGACCTGCTGCGTGGTCGCCTCGACGAAGAACAGCGTGCCATCGGAGGAGGCGGTCCATGCCCCGCCGCCGTACTCGTGCACGCGGGATCGCGCGCTCCACGGCGCGGGCAGGATCTCGCAACCGTTCGAGCTGCGAACGCTCATCCGTCCGCCCTCGGACGGAACGGACTCGCCCCACCAGATCTCACCGGCGACGAAGCGCGACCCGTCGAGCTTGGGCGATGCCGCGGCGATATCGGCGGCGTGGAAGGGTGAGGACCAGGTTCCGTACGGCTGAGGCATGACACGAGCCTAGGCCGGACCGCCGACACCCGCTCGGAGAGCGGGGCCGGTGAGCGGTCAGACGGCTCGCATCACCGCGACGACCTTGCCGAGGACGACCGCGTCATCGCCGAGGATCGGCTCGAAGGAGGAGTTCCTGGGCAGGAGCCAGGTGTGGCCGTCGCGCTGTCGGAAGGTCTTCACCGTCGCCTCGCCGTCGAGCATCGCCGCCACGATCTCGCCGTTCTCGGCGGTCGACTGGGTGCGCACGACGACCCAGTCGCCGTCGCAGATCGCCGCGTCGATCATCGACTCCCCGGAGACCTTGAGCATGAAGAGGTCGCCCTTGCCCACGAGTTGGCGGGGGAGGGGGAAGATCTCCTCGACCTGCTGGTCCGCCGTGATCGGGACGCCTGCGGCGATGCGCCCGACCAGGGGCACCATGGCAGCGTCGCCGACGGGGGTCGAGGCATCCGCCGGATTCTCGCCGCTCTGACCGGGGAGATCGATCAGGACCTCCATCGCACGGGTCTTTCCGGGATCGCGGCGCAGGTACCCGCTCAGCTCGAGCTGGCCGAGCTGATGGGTGACGCTCGAGAGCGACTTGAGGCCGACGGCGTCGCCGATCTCGCGCATGCTCGGCGGGTAGCCGTTCGTCGCGATCGAGGACTGGATGACTTCGAGGATCGCCATCTGCTTGGCACTGAGACTCTTGCGACGACGGGTGCGTCCGGCCTCGGGGTCGGGGACGGCGATGTCGCTCATGCATGCTCCTTGGTGCGCGGTTCCGGCGGTGCTCTTCGAATGTCTGCGGCCCGTGGTGGGGTCTCGTTATCGAGAACCGTAGCGGAGATTCGCCCCGATTCGGAATATCTGTTCGAGCGTGTCCTCGAATCGGATGCCGGGTTTTCGAATAATCCTTGACATCCATTCGAATTCGAAGATAAGTTCGGAACGTAGCTTCGCATTCACCGCTCCCGGCCGAGCGGTGAATGCGAACACTGCGTCCACAGGCAGAGGAGACAAACTCATGAGCAGCACCAGCATCAGTGCCCCGGTCATCAGCCCCGTGCGCGCGACGACGCGGCTGCGTCTGACCGCGCGCGGCCGAGCTGTGCTGCTCGGGCTCGCCGCAGTTCCGCTGGCGGCCGTCGTTGGTCTCGTCGCGCTCAGCGGGGGCTCGGCGCTCGCCTCGGGTGAGTCCTCGCCGGCGACGGGGTTCGAGATGGTGACGATCCTGCCGGGCGATACCCTGTGGTCGGTGGCCGAGTCCGTGGCGCCGGGTGTCGACCCGCGTATCGTGATCGATGAGATCCAGCGTCTGAATGTCCGCAGCAACGGGGCGGTCCAGGTCGGCGAGCGGATCGCGATTCCCGCGCAGTACTCGAATTGATCTCCCCGTAGCATGGAAGGGTGACTGCTTCACTCGACGACCTGCCCCTCCGCGACGATCTTCGCGGACTCACCCCCTACGGTGCTCCGCAGGCCCCGCTGCCTGTCGCGCTGAACGTCAACGAGAACACGCATCCGGTTCCTGACGCGGTTGCGAGTGAAATCCTCGATGACATCGCCGTCGCTCTGCGTGATGTCAACCGCTACCCCGACCGCGAGTTCACGGCGCTGCGCGAGGCATTCGCCGGATACCTCGGGCATGGCCTGGATGCTGCGCAGATCTGGGCGGGCAACGGCTCCAACGAGGTGCTCCAGCACATAATGCAGGCCTTCGGCGGCCCCGGTCGCACGGTGTTCGGTTTCGGGCCGACCTACTCGATGTACCCGTTGCTGGCTCAAGGAACGGGCGCCCGCTGGGTCGCGGGGGAGCGGCGCGATGATTACACCATCACGCCGGAAGAGGCCGCCGCGCAGGTCGAGCTGCACGATCCCGACATCGTGCTGCTGTGCCGTCCGAACAACCCGACGGGAACCCCGCTCGGCCTCGACGTCGTCGAGGCCGTCTATGCGGCATCCCGTGGCGTCGTCGTCGTCGACGAGGCGTACTGGGAATTCGCGCCGCGTGACGCCGTCTCGGCGCTGAGCCTCCTGGAGGGGCGTCCCCGCCTCGCGATCTCGCGCACGATGAGCAAGGCATTCGCCTTCGCCGGTGCCCGGGTGGGGTACCTCGCCGCAGACCCCGCCTTCATCGATGCGCTTCGCCTCGTGCGCCTGCCCTACCACCTCAGCGCCCTCACGCAGGCGGCCGCGGTCGCCGCGCTGCGCAATGCCGACACCATGCTCGGGATGGTCGATGAGATCGTCCAGCAGCGCGATCGCATCACGGCGACGCTCGAGGCGCTGGGTTACCGGCCGCGCGAGTCCTGGTCGAACTTCGTGCTCTTCGGCGGGGTGGAGCACCCGAGGGCGACGTTCCAGGCGCTGTACGATCGGGGCGTCCTCGTCCGTGATGTCGGCATCCCGAACCACCTGCGCGTGACGGCGGGCACCGAGGCCGAGACGACGGCGTTCCTCGACGCGCTGGCGTCGGTAGAATCAGCCTCATGAGTGCTTCCCGTATCGCGACCCGCGGCCGACACACCTCCGAGTCGACCGTCGAGGTCACCGTCAACCTTGACGGCACCGGCCGCAGCGACATCGACACCTCGGTGCCCTTCTTCGATCACATGCTGACGGCGTTCGCGAAGCATTCGCTCACGGACCTCACGGTCCGCGCCACGGGAGATACCCACATCGATGCCCACCACACGGTGGAGGACACCGCGATCGTGCTGGGGCAGGCGATCCGCGAGGCCCTCGGCGACAAATCGGGAATCTCCCGCTACGGAGATGCCCTCGTCCCGCTGGACGAGGCGCTCGCCCAGGCCGTCGTCGACATCAGCGGACGTCCCTTCCTCGTGCACTCCGGCGAGCCGGCAGGCTTCGAGATGCACCTGATCGGCGGACACTTCACAGGCTCGCTCGTGCGCCACGTCTTCGAGGCGCTGACGTTCCACGCGGGGTTGACCGTGCACGTTCGCGTTCTCGGCGGTCGCGACCCGCACCACATCGCCGAGGCCGAGTTCAAGGCCTTCGCCCGCGCGTTCCGTCAGGCGAAGGCTCTGGACCCTCTGGTCGAGGGCATCCCCTCGACCAAGGGAGCCCTGTGACCCGCCGCCCGACCGTCGTCGTCTACGACTACGACTCGGGGAACGTCCATTCGGCGGTCAAGGCATTGATCGCCGCAGGCGCGGATGCGGTCCTCACGGGCGACCGCACCGCTGCGCTCGAAGCCGATGGGCTGTTCGTCCCCGGCGTCGGAGCGTTCGCGGCTGTGCGCGAGGCTCTCATCGCGAAGGGCGGCGACGAGATCATCGAGCGGCGTCTGGCGGGAGGACGCAAGGTCCTCGGCGTCTGCGTCGGCATGCAGGTGATGTTCGAGCACGGCGTGGAGCGCGGCCAGGACGTCGCCGGTCTCGGTGAATGGCCGGGGGCCGTCACCGAGCTCAACGCGCCGGTGCTGCCGCACATGGGCTGGAACACGGTGACCCCGGATGCCGGCAGCATCCTGTTCCGCGGCCTGGAGGAGGAGCGCTTCTACTTCGTGCACTCCTACGCGGCGCAGAAGTGGGAGCTCGACGTCATCCCGCCGTTCCCGAAGCCCCAGCTCACCTGGACGACGTACGGAGACCCGTTCCTCGCCGCGGTCGAGAACGGCCCGCTGTCGGCGACCCAGTTCCACCCGGAGAAGTCCGGTGAGGCGGGCATCCGTCTTCTCAAGAACTGGGTCGACAGCCTCTGAGCCGCGGTGGCGGTCTCAATGAGTCGTCGCCGTTTTGAACCCTGAACCCCGCCGGGCTAGTCTCGGATTCCGTGCACCTCGATCGGCGCACTTCACCCACCTGAGGATGACATGAACGATTTCGCGTCCACGCCCAAGCTCACCCTTCTGCCGGCGGTCGATGTCGCCGGCGGCCAGGCGGTCCGTCTCACGCAGGGCGAGGCCGGTTCCGAGACCAGCTACGGCGATCCGTTGGATGCCGCGGGGGAATGGGTCGACCAGGGGGCGGAGTGGATCCACCTCGTCGACCTCGACGCAGCCTTCGGCCGTGGCAACAACACGGTGATCCTGCGCAAGGTCATCAAGCAGTTCAAGGGTGTGAACATCGAGCTCTCGGGCGGCATCCGCGATGATGCGAGCATCGAGGCGGCCCTGGAGAGCGGCGCGAGTCGCATCAACCTCGGCACCGCGGCGCTCGAGAACCCGGAGTGGTCCGCCGATGTCATCGCACGCTACGGCGAGGCCGTGGCGGTCGGTCTGGATGTGCGCGGAACGACGCTCGCCGCCCGCGGCTGGACGAAGGAGGGCGGCGACCTCTGGGAGGTGCTCGCCCGCCTCGAAGACGCCGGCTGCAGCCGGTATGTCGTCACCGACGTCACGAAGGACGGCACGCTCCGCGGCCCGAACATCGAGCTGCTCCGCGAGGTGACTGCACGCACCCCGAAGCCGGTCATCGCCTCGGGCGGCGTCTCCAACCTCGATGACATCGCCGCTCTCCGAGAGCTCGTGCACCTGGGTGTCGAGGGCGCGATCGTCGGCAAGGCCCTCTACGCGGGCGCGTTCACACTGGCCGAGGCCCTGGATGTCGCAGGGGACTGACGCCTGCGACCATGGCAACCACGGCGATTCCGCCGGGGTGCCCTGGGAAGGGCGCAGCTTCGAACCGAATCCGCATTCAACGGATGACGGCTCGGCCGACCCTGCGCTGCTCGACGCGCTGACGCGCTTCCGCGCGGGTTCCGGGAGCCAGGCGGAGGTCGTGGACGCCTTCCGCGGAGCACGCGTTCTCATCCCCCTGATCGCCGAGCGCGGCGATGAGGGCGTGGGACCCACGGGCCTCCTCGTCGACAAGACGCAGGAGCTGTCGATCGTGACGGTCGCTGCGCCGGATGGGCGCACGGTGCAGCCCGTGTTCTCGTCGGTGGAGGCCATGCAGGAATGGGATCCGAAAGCGCGGCCGATCCCGGTCGAGGCGGTGCGTGTCGCACTATCGGCGTCTTCAGAGGGCACCGACCTCATCGTTCTGGACCCGACGAGCGAAACCGAGTTCGTCATCCGGCGTCCTGCGGTCTGGGCCCTGGCCCAGGGGCAGTCGTGGGAGCCGAGCTTCCTGTCTCCCGAGGTCTTCCTCGCGCTGCAGGAGAGCATCGGGCACGAGTTGGCCGTGATCGATGTCGCGGTCGCAGCAGGGGACCCGGATGCTCGTCTGCACGGCCCGGAGCTGGTCGTGATCCTCGACCTCGCGGATGGGCTCGAGCGTGAGACGCTCGATGCCGTCCTGGCCCGTCTCGCGCAGCGCTGGGCGGCAGACGATCGTATCGCCGTGCTCGCGGACTCGTTGACGGTGAAGCTGCGCCGCGCAAGCTGACGTTGATCTGCAGAACAGGGCTCATCCCGAGGGATGAGCCCTGTTCTGCAGGTCGGGGGCGTCGAGGCCCGTCAGTTGACCGGGCCGGTCCACTTCTCGCCCGGACCCTTGCCGATCGGGTCGGGAATGGCGGATGCTTCGCGGAAAGCGAGCTGCAGCGATCGCAGGCCGTCGCGCAGCGAGCGCGCATGCATGTCGCTGATCTCGGGCGCGCCGGCCGTGATGAGCCCGGCGAGGGCATTGATGAGCTTTCGCGCCTCGTCGAGGTCGAGCTCATTGTCGGGGTCATGGGCGAGGCCCGTCTTCACGGCCGCGGCGCTCATGAGGTGCACGGCTGCGGTGGTGATCACCTCGACGGCGGGAACGTCGGCGATGTCGCGGGTGGCCGCCGCTGCGGCCTCCTCCTGCTGCTGCCAGCGCTCGTGGCGCTCGTCGGGGGTGTCATCCTGATGCGGAATCGTCACTTTGCCTTGCCTTCTGTTAGACTTTGTCGGGCTTCGGAGCGTCGTGCTCCGAACTGAAAGAGGATTCACTTCCCACCCGCGCTTGCCGTTCCAGGCTACCGGGTCTTGCACTCCGCCGGTTCCCGCCGGCAGATCGGACGATGTCCGGTGGTCAGGGTGCGAAGCCGATGTCTGAGCGTCGGCGGGTGTGGGGCGATTCCGATTTCGCCCGTGATGCAGTCAGCGTCGCGGAGGCCGAATCCCATCGTCTAAGGAGCTCCGCATCAGCGATCCCCGTACCAATGAGCGCATCCGCGTCCCCGAGGTCCGCCTCGTCGGCCCCGCGGGTGAGCAGATCGGCGTCGTCCGCATCGAGGCCGCGCTGCGCCTTGCGCAGGAAGCCGATCTCGACCTCGTCGAGGTTGCCCCCAACTCGAAGCCGCCCGTGGTCAAGATCATGGATTACGGCAAGTTCAAGTACGAGGCCGCCCAGAAGGCGAAGGAAGCTCGCCGCAACCAGGCGAACACGATCCTCAAGGAAGTCCGCTTCCGCCTGAAGATCGAGGCGCACGACTACACGACGAAGCTCAAGCGCGCCGAGGGCTTCCTGAAGTCGGGCGACAAGGTCAAGGCCATGATCCTGTTCCGCGGCCGTGAGCAGCAGAAGCCCGAGCAGGGCGTTCGTCTGCTGCGCAAGTTCGCCGAGGACGTCGCCGAGTTCGGCACGGTCGAGTCGAACCCCACGATCGATGGTCGCAACATGGTCATGGTCGTCGCGCCGCTGAAGAACAAGTCCGAGGCGAAGGCCGAGCAGAACGCCGTGCGCGATGCGCAGCGCGCTACCAAGCAGGGCGCCCGCAACGACAGCTCGGCCGGAGAGGCCGAAGCCGCACCGGCGGAGTGACACCCGCCCCGAAGACTCCCGCACTGCGGGCTGACAACGTCGCCTGAGAAGGCGCCATACGAAGGAAGAGAAGATGCCGAAGCAGAAGACCCACTCGGGTGCTAAGAAGCGCTT
>NZ_CANROA010000037.1 GCF_947632095.1 uncultured Microbacterium sp.
CCGTCGGCGAAGATCTGCTGACCGCGCAGGTAGGTGTCGGTCACCTTCGCGGTGAGCTCGTGACCTTCGAACGGCGTGTACTCCTGGGCCGAGAACGAGTCCTCGGCGCGGACGACGTAGGAGACGTCGTCGTCGACGAGCGCGAAGTCCGCGTCGTATCCGACGACGATGTCGCCCTTGCCGGCGACGCCGTAGCGGTCGGCGGGGTTGCGCGAGACGAGCTCGGCGATGCGGTTGTAGCTGAGGCCGCGCTTGCGCCCCTCGGAGATCATGCCCGGCAGCAGGTACTCGGCTCCGCCGAAGCCCGACTTGGCGAGGAAGACATCATCCTTCGGGTCGCCGAACTTCGCCTCCTCCTTGCAGCAGGCGTGGTCGGAGACGACCCAGTCGAAGTTGCCGGCGAGCACGTGCTCCCACAGCGCCTCGACGTCGTCGCGCGAGCGCAGCGGCGGGTTGACCTTGCCGCCGATCGGCGAGGTGAAGTCGGCGAGCAGGTGCCCGACGGTGACCTCGCGACGGAAGTTGATGTGCGGGAAGGTCTGCTGCATAAGCATGGCCGCCTCGATCGCCTTCTTCGAGGTCAGGTGCAGCAGGTTGATGTTCGGCATCTCGGTCTCATAGGCCAGGTACGCGGCGATCGTGATCGCGAGGCCCTCGGAGTGCGGCGGGCGGGACGCGCTGTACGCCTCGAGGCCGGTGAGCTTGCCCTCCTCCTGCACGAGCTTCGTGTAGGCGCGCATGATCTCTGCCGTCTCGCAGTGCATCGACAGCGAGATCTGGTCGGCGATGTCGGCGTACTTCGGGTCGAGGCGCGCCTTCTGGATGCCGCGCATGACGAACTCGAAGTGGGCGTAGTCGTAGCTCTCGCCCTCGGGCAGCATGAGGAACTTCGACTGGTCCTTGGCGCCGCCGTGCAGGCCGTGCGAGCCGTAGAACATGAACACCTTGAACGAGGGGACGCCCGCGTCGATGAGGTAGGGAATCTCATCGATGTGATCGCTGAGGATCGGAGCGACGTGGAACGCGTAGTCGGAGTAGGAGCGGTTCTCGACGGCTTCGAGCACCTCGGGGTAGAACTGCTCGTAGGAGCCGGACTTGTTCATGTAGTACGCGCCGGTGCGCATGTAGGTGAGGCCGGTGGTCACGCCGCCCTGGGCGTTCGCACGCGATTCGATATCGGCGTCCTCGCTCAGGGGGTTGTAGATGCCCCAGTGCTGGTGGCCGTCGACGACGCCGGGGAACAGGTGCTTGCCGCCGGCGTCGACGACCTTGTCGGCGAGACCCGGGTCGATCGAGGGGGCGATCTCGGCGAACTTGCCGCCGCTGATGGCGACGTCGAGCTGCTCGGGCGCATCCTTGCCGGCGCGCACCACCTTGACGTTGGTGATCAGGAGGTCGTAATGGGACATGGGTGGGACCTTTCGCTAGACGGCGGGAACTGCGGCGATCGCGCCGAGGGGTTCGAAGATGGATCGGATGTCGGTCAGGGTGTCGAGCGCGCGGCATCCCTGTTCGAGTTCGGCGACGCGCTGCTCGTCGAGCACGCGTGAGGCGTTGTCGCGGAACTTGGTCGTGAGCTCGTCGAAGGAGAGCGGGTTGCGGTTGCCGCCTCGATTCACGAGCACCTCCTCGACCACCTCGCGACCGTCGTGCAGTCGGGCGGTGAGAACGGCGGGGAATTGCATGGGGAAGATCTCGCTGCAGCGGTCGTCGACCACGACGGAGACCTTCGCCATGATGGCACGGCGCACCGGATCCTGGGCGAGCTCGTCGGTGTAGTCGTCGAGGCCGACTTCCAGGCCGCCTCCGCCGAGCAGTCCGGCGGCCACGGCGTACGGGCCGGAGAACTGGGCCATGTAGGCGGTCTCGGGGCGGCGCTTGACCTCGATGGGCTCGCCGATCGTGCGGATGTTCGCCGACGGGACACCGAGGATGAACTCCGCGACGTCGTCGTGGGTGATTCCGGCTCGGCGCATCGCCGCCGCGGCGTCGACCGCCGCGTGCGTGAAGTGATTGGCCGGGTAGGGCTTGAAGAAGATGTCGGGGATGACCCACTCCGTGCCGAGCCCGTCGGTGATCTCCGAGACGTCGAATGTGCCGTGCAGCCACGCTTCGAGGAAGCCGAAGCGTCCTTCGATCACGGTCGGAGGTCCGGTGATCCCGAGCTCGACGAGTTCGACGGCTGAGACGGCCGACTGCGCGGCCCACCCGCAGTGGATCTTCTTGACGTTGCCGCCGGTGCGGTTGCATTCGATGATGCCGGAGGACATGGATGCTGCGATGCCGAGAGCGTTCGCGATGGTCGAGGCGTCTCCGGCGAGGGCTCCGACGGCCGCGGCTGCGCCCATGGCTCCGCAGATCGAGGTGGCGTGCTGGCCGTGCTCGAAGTAGGTAGAGTTCTGGGTCTCTCGGTCGTAGCCGGCCATGCCCAGCCGGATGCAGACCTCGAGACCGATGGCGATGGCCCGGATGACGTCGCGGCCGGTGAGGTTCTTGGCCTGCGCGTAGGCGAGGACCGCCGGGACGACACTGGCGCTCGGGTGCAGGACGCTGGGAAGGTGCGTGTCGTCGTAATCGAGCGAGTGCGCGAGCACGCCGTTGACGAAGGCGGCGCGGGATGCCGGGACCTGCTGCTCGACGCCGAGCGCTGTGGCCTGCGGCGCACCCCCGTTGTCGCGCGCGTACTGCTGGACGGCGTGGCTCGTATCGAGCGCCGATGCCGCGACCGCGATCCCGAGGGTGTCGAGCACCCGGGACTTGATGCTCTCGACGACGGATCCGGGGAGGTCTTCGAACCGTAGCGCGTCGGCCCAGTCGGCGATGATCAGCGCAATCGGCTTCTGCTCGCTCATGCGTTCACCACCGCGAGAGGACGAACCGGCGACCCGGTGGCGCCGAAGATGTTCAGGGGCACGAGCACGAGGGTGAACTCGTGTACGCCCGCCGCGGAGATCTCCTCGAGGTCGAGCGCCTCGATGATGTAGACGCCGCTCTCGACGAGGAGCACGCGGTGCGCGGGCAGGACCGCGTGCGGTGCTCCCGGATGCTGCACCTCGTAGGCGATGGTGTCGGCGCCGGTCGCGTGGATGCCGCGAGCGGCGAGCCACTGGGCACCGGCCTCGCCGACACCGGGCACGCCGGTCGAGTGCCCCATGTAGGCGGCCCCCTCGGCGAACTTCTTGCCCCATCCACTGCGGATCAGCACGACGTCGCCCTCACGGATCTCGGTGCCCTGCGCATGGGCGCACTGCTCGAGGTGCTCCGGTGTGATCTCGAATCCACCCGGCAGGTCGGTCTCTCCGAGGAAGGTCGGCACGTCGAGGAGCACGCCGCGACGGATCATCGGGGCGATGGTGTGCACCCCGTGCTCGACGTATTTTCCGCCGAGGCAAGAGTCACCGGCATCCGCTCCTCCGTGCAGCGCGCCGTCCTGGCTGACGTGGGCGAGCGCGTCGATGTGCGTGCCGACGTGCGTGCCCATCGTGATCATGTCGTTGGCGGCGCTGCCGCCGTCGGGGCGCACCATGTCGCCGTGACGGCGCGGCAGCGTGTGCCAGAACTGCGGATGGTTGTGCGATTGGGGCATTCCCACGCGGAGCTGGCGGGCGAGGTCGAATACCGTCAGCGGGCCGGCGATGGCCTCGAGCAGGGCGTCGGTCACGTGATCAGTTCACTTTCTCTCAGAGATGCGATCTCGGCCTCGGAGTAGCCGAGTTCCTCGAGGATCGCGTCGGTGTCCGCGCCCAGGGCGCGGCCGGGGAAACGGATGGAGCCGGGCGACTTGTCGAGCCGCCACATGAGGTTGTGCTGGAGCATGGTGCCGAAGTCGTCGTCCTCGACCTCGGTGAGCACCTCGGCGCCGCGGATGTGCTCGTCCTCGACGACGTCGCGCGCGTCGTAGACGGGAGCGACGGCCGCTCCCGCCGCGGTGAACTCGCGCATGACCTCGTCGCGGTCGCGCGCGCCGATCCAGTCGCCGACGTAGCCGTCGAGCAGGTCGACGTGCTGCACTCGGCCGGATCCGCTGGCGAACCAGGGTTCGGTGATGACCTCGGGGTGGCCGACGAGTTCCATCACGCGCTCGGCGATCGACTGCGCGCTCGTCGAGATCGCGAGCCACTTGCCGTCCTTGGTGAGGTACGTGTTGCGGGGCGCGTTGTTCGTCGATCGGTTGCCGTTTCGCACGCCGATCGTGCCGAGCAGGTCGTAGGCGCTGGGGCCGGGGCCTGCGGCGGTGAGCATCGGGGAGAGCAGGTCGACGTCGACGATCTGGCCCTCGCCGGTGCGGTCGCGGTGACGGAGCGCCATGAGAATCGCTGAGGATGCCGCGATGCCGGCGATCGTGTCGGCCAGGCCGAACGCGGGAAGGGTGGGAGGAGCATCCCCGGGGCCGGTGAGATGCGCGAAACCGCTCATCGCCTCGACGAGGGTGCCGAATCCGGGGCGGCTCGAGTAGGGGCCGCTCTGGCCGAAGCCGGTGAGTCGCGCGATGACGAGACCGGGATTGAGTTCGTGGAGCGCGTCGGGCCCGAGGCCCCACTTCTCGAAGGTGCCGGGGCGGAAGTTCTCGACGATCACGTCGGTCTGCGGGATCAGGCGCCGAAGGACCTCGGCGCCGTCGGGGCGGCCGAGGTTGAGCGCCAGGTGACGCTTGTTGCGCGAGACCTCCTTCCACCAGATCGGCACGCCGTCCTTGGACGGCCCGTGTCCGCGCATGCTGTCGCCCTTGATCGGATGCTCGATCTTGATGACGTCGGCACCGTGATCTCCGAGGATCTGGCAGGCGAGAGGGCCGGCGAGGATGGAGGATGCGTCGATGACGCGGATCCCGTCGAGGGCCATCATGGGGCTACTCCTTCGTGGCGAGCGAGCGTCGCCTGTGCTTGGCGGAGGACGGCGGCATCGATGAACTGGCCGTCGTCGTCGACGGCCACAGCGCCGCCGGCGCGCTCGTATGCCGCCATCAGCGCCTGTGCGCGCGCGACTTCATCGACCGTCGGCCGGAAGACCTCGGCGACGATCGCGCACTGCGCGGGATGGATCGCGGTGCGGCTGCCGAACCCGAGGTCGCGCAGATGGCGGGTGGATTCAGCGAGGCTCGCTGTGTCGCGCACGTCGAGCGACGTGGGGGCGACGGGCGCGGGGAGTCCTGCTGCTGCGGCGGCCTCGACCATCCGGAAGCGCAGCGCATCGATGATGTGGGCCGTGCCGTCGGTGCGCCGCAGGCCGAGATCGGCCAGGAGGTCGACCTCGCCGACGCCGAAGGTGAGGATGTTCGGGGCCGCGGCCATCTCAGCGAGCCGCCCGAGAATGGAAGCCGATTCGACGAGGGCGAGAACCGGGGCTTCCGGCAGCTCGGCGTGCAGGATCGCCAGGGTCTCGGGCGAAGCATCCGCCAGCATGATCCCCGCGTAGCCGGAGCAGGCCCGCAACGCGGCGATGTCTTCCGCGAGCGTCATGCGGCCGACGCGCACCCAAAGCTTATGGGGCGCCCCTGAGGAGGAGATATAAGCGGCGACGGCCTCGCGCGCCTCGGCCTTATTCTCCGGGGCGACCGCGTCTTCCAAGTCGAGAATCACACCCGTGGAGGCCGCTTCGGCCTTGGCGAAGCGGTCGGGGCGATCACCGGGAACATAGAGGAGGACAGGCGCGGGCCCGGTCGGCATCATTGCCATGAGCTGTCTCCATTTCTTTCAGATGTTCCGTTAAACGAAACGCCTAATCGGCCTGCGGCCACTCCTAAAGTAGATCGAAGTTCAGCGAGAAGTCAACGAAACCAAGAAAGAACAGCGAAACCGGCCACCCCTTCCCCTGGAACCCACGGCGCGATAATGTTTCGGTAAGCGCAACAAACGAGGAGCGATGCATGGACGAGAACGATTTCGACGGACCGGACCTGATCGTGGCGGGAGCCGGTGGTGGCCTCGCCGGCGCGCTGCGCGCCGCCCAAGCGGGCTTGTCGGTTCTCGTCGTCGAATCGAACGAACGGTTCCGCCGCGGCAACAACACCTCGATGTCGACCGCGATGATCCCTGCGATGGGCACCCGCTTCCAGCGCGATGCCGGCATCGACGACTCCCCCGAACTTTTCCGCGCCGACGTCGCGAAGAAGACGCACGGCGACTTCAACGAGGTGGCCACGGAATCCCTCAGCGCCGTGAGCGCCGAGCTGATCGAGTGGCTCGCCGACAGCGTCGGCATGGACATCTCGCTCGTCACCGACTTCGTCTACCCCGGCCATTCGGTCGCCCGCTGCCACACGATCCCCGGGCACTCCGGGACAGCGATGCTCGCCACCCTCGTGAACGCCGTCAACGCTCACGACATGATCGACGTCATGGTTCCGGCACGGCTCGTCGACGTCGTGGTCACCGACGGCTGTGTCACCGCTGCCATCATCGAGACGCCCGACGGGCGGGAGGAGATCCCGACGAAGGCCGTGCTCCTCGCCACGAACGGCTACGGGGCCGATCCCGAACTCGTCACGCAGCACATGCCCGAGATCGCTTCGGCGATCTACCACGGCAGCGAGCACTCGCGTGGCGACGCCCTCCGCATCGGAGAAGCCCTCGGTGCCGCCACCGACTACCTCGACGCCTACCAGGGCCACGCAGCACTGGCGATGCCCTCGGCGTCCCTCGCGACCTGGGCGACGATCATGCACGGTGGGTTCGTCGTGAACCGCGCCGGCGAGCGCTTCGGCAACGAGACCACCGGATACTCCGAGTACGCCGCGATCTCCGCCGAGAACGCCCCCGACGGCGCCTGGATCATCATCGATGAGCGCATCCACGAGGCGTGCAGCGGATTCCAGGACTTCCAGGACGTCATCGCCGGCGGCGGCGTGCGCTGGGGCGACTCCCCCGCCGAGCTCGCAGCCGAGGCGGGCATCTCCCCGGAGGGGCTCGCGCGCACCGTCGCCATGACCGCCGCGGTCGCGTCCGGTGACGAGTCGGATGCCTTCGAGCGCACCGCATGGGAGGCGCCGCTGACCGGCCGTCTCGCAGCGATCTTCATCAAGCCGGCGCTCTTCCACACCCAGGGCGGGCTCCGCGTCGATGCTCACGCGCAGGTCATGCGCGCAGACGAAACCGCCATCGAGGGCCTGTACGCCTCCGGCGGCGCCGCAGCCGGCATCTCCGGCCACGGCGCCAGCGGCTACCTCGCCGGCAACGGGCTCCTGCCCGCACTGGGACTCGCGTACATCGCGGCGGGGCATGTGGCCGGCAGATAGCCGAAGCAAATGGGAGGGGCGCACACGGTCTCGTGTGCGCCCCTCCCATTTGCAGGTCAGCTGCGCGTTGCTTCTCCGACCGGCTCATCGGCCAGGGTGGTAAAAGCGTTTCGCTTGAGGAATGCGCACATCGCGAGAGCTGCGATCAGAACGGGCGTCATCCCCAGCATGACCGGTGCGAAAGCATCGAAATATACGGCGGCGAGCGCACTCTGCAAGCCTGGCTCCGCCGACGCCAGCTCGACTGGTGAGATATCAGAAGCCAGCTGAGCGGCGCGCGATTCGGAGAACCCCTCGCCGATGAAAACGTCCGTCAAGCGAGCGTGGAGACTCATCGTGAACAATGCGCCGATGACGGCCACGCCGAAGGCCGCACCGACTTCTCTGACGTAGTTGTGCGCACCGGTTGCCGTCCCCAACAGCTGGGCCGGAACCGCGTTCTGGGCGATGACGATCAGCAGGTTGAACCCCATCCCCATCCCGATGCCGAAGACGAGCATTGTGAGGCTGATCGCCCAGATGGGCGTCTGCACCTGCAGGAGGCCCAGGGCCGCGATTGCGGCGGCACCGATGGCTACACCCGCCACGACCCACCCTTTGTAGCGTCCTGTGCGGGAGACGATCACACCGACGACGATGCTCACCAGGATCCAGCCGCCGTTCATCGGCGTGATCAGCAGCCCGGCATTCGCTGCGGACTCTCCCTTGCCCATCTGCAGCACCGTCGGCATGAACGACAACACGGCGATCAGGACGAACCCCAGGATGAATCCGACCACCGTGGAGAGGAGGAACTGCGAGTCGCGGAAGAGACCGAGCGGCATGACGGGCGCAGATGCGCGTCTCTCCACGAGGACGAGAACCGTGGTGGAGATCACGGCGACCACGATGCTCACGATCGCCAGTCGGGTCGGCGGCGAGATGCCGTAGGAGGAGATCTGGTCGATCGCGATGAGCGTGCTCACCGTCACGAAGGCCAGAGAGATCATTCCGGCGATGTCGACCTTCTCGCGCTGCCCCGGAGCCGGCAGCCTGAGCGCGAACGCGCTCACGGCAAGGCAGAGGATCCCGACAGGAACGTTCATGAAGAACACCCAGCTCCAGTCGAACCGATCGATGATCATGCCGCCGATCAGCGGTCCGAGTACGGAGGAGACGGCGAAGATCGCATTCAACGGAGTCATGAACTTCGCGCGTTGAACGGGCGTCACCAATGAGGCGACGATCGCCATCGACAGCACCATGAGCCCGCCGCCGCCCAACCCCTGCACTCCGCGCCAGAGGACCAGGGCCCAGAAGTCGGCTGAGAGCCCCGCGCCGATGGAGCCGATCGTGAAGACGGCGACGGCGATGAGGTACAGCCAGCGGTGGCCGTACGAGTCAGCGAGGCGTCCGTAGATGGGCATCGAGATCGTCGCCGTGATGAGGAATGCGGTCGTCATCCAGGCTTGGAACTGCACCCCGCCGAGATCTCCGACGATCGTCGGCATCGCTGCCGAGAGTACGGTGTGGTTCAGACTCGACAGGAACATCCCGGCGGCGAGCGCCGCATAGATCAGCCAGAATCTTGCACGGCTCACCTGCTCGACCGGCAACGCGGAGCCCGCTTCACGGGTGACGGTCATGCGGCATCGTCGGTGAAGGATCTCCAGCGGAGCTCGGTCTCGTCGGGATCCTCCTGATGAGGGAACATACCGGCGATTTCCATCGTCTCGACGCGCACGTTCCCGAGCAGCCGCCGGGCGGTGTCCTCGTACTTGCGATACCGCGCCGAGACTCCGTTGAGGAGCAGCACGGGTGCGGTGATGAACTCCAGACGCTGTTCGATGCCAATCAGTCCGAAGCCGCGCTCGCTCGCCCGGGCCCAGCGCCCGACCTGCGCACGTGAAGCGTTCTGGGCGGTCGCGGTCGCGAGCTCGCGCCCCGATAGACCCGGGTCGACGGGGAAGGGCAACGGGGTCCAATCGTCCGTGAACATGTCGCGCACGGCGCGATCGTTCTCGAGCGTGAGCTCCAGGCTCTGGCGCCCGGTGAGGGAGACGCCGACCAGCGCGAGCGTGAGGACGCGCTCCGGCTGCTCGGATGCCAGCTGTGTGCTGATCACGCCCCCGAGGGATGCGCCCATCAGGTGCAGGCGATCGATGCCGAGGGCGTCCAGGAACTCGGCGACCATGGCGCTGGATGCGGTGATCGGATGGGCCCAGGTGATCTCCTTGTGCAGTTGGGATCCTCCGTGCCCGGGAGCATCCACCACGAGCACCCGGTGATCGACGGCCAGCCGTTCGGCGACTGCGCGCCAATCCGCCGCCCACCCCCCGAGCTTGTGCATCAGCATGACGGGCGGTGCGGCCGGATCTCCGAGCTCGACATAGTGGATGGTGCCTCCGGAGACGGAGACGCGTTGTCCGCGTGCGCCGGTCCAGAAGGGGACTTCACCGCGCGCATAGGCGGCGTCGTTCTGCAGGATCTGCGGGCTCGAGTCGCTCACGGGCGTCCTTTCAGTGATGGTTTCGGGTACGCCAGGCACGGGTCCGCCGGCGGACGTCGGCCGCGATATCGCGGGCGAACAGCTGCACTTCGACCGCATGCAGACTCCCCCCGGGCAACGCGAAGTCGCTCAGGCCCCGATCGGTGAGCTCGGTGATGAGAACGACCCCGTTCCCGTTCTCGACCTCGACGCGGATGTCGTCGAAGGGTGCCGGGAACCCTCCGAGGTGGTCTCCCTCGGAGTCTGCGCCGTCCCAGGCGAGGAATCGGATCGGGTCGACGCTGAGCGGATCGGGTCGACGCGCGGCCGGATCGGCAGATTTGGACTTCAGCGCGGCGTTCCACCCGATGAGAACCCCCGTCTGCTCGGCGGCCCGCGGAAGCGGGAAGCTCTCGAGCACCCGCTCGCGGCCCTCGGGGATGCCTGCTCCGATCGCATAGGCCGCGACGAGCCGGTCGCTCACCGACGGGTCGTCAGCGATCAGCGTGAGCAGATCGATCACGTGACGCGCTCCCTGGCTGTGCCCGGCGATGACGAACGGCCCATCGGGAACCTCGCGGCGGAACACTTCGAATGCTGCGCGGATGTCCTCGAAGGCGAGATCGTATGCCGCGCCGCCGCTGTGGACGTGCTGGTGGAAGGCCCGAGTGGTCGCCTGCCGGTATGCGGGCGCCCACATGTTCCCCGGAAATGCCGTCGCGTGCTGCTCGACCACGCTCTCCTCTCCCTCGCGCACGCGCGGATCACCGGGATCCCCGAACCAGCGCTCCAGGGTTCGCTCGGTGGTCGGATGGATGTAGAAGACGGCCGGGTCGCCAAGCTTTCCGCCGAGATGGCGACGGCGCACCCAGGAGGTGTCCTGCGAATAGTCAGGCGCGGCGATCCTGTCGCGGTTCTTGCGCAGATCCTCCAGGGGTTTCGTTTCGGTTGCCATGTCAGACGAGCTCCGGGTTGCGGACGGGGGTCTTGCTCTTACCGCCGAGGTTGTCGCGCATCGCATCGCCCAGCGTGGAGAAGCTCAGGATCAGGACGACGAGCACGAGTCCGGGAGCGATCACGGCCCAGGGCGCGAGCCGCAGGTTGACCTGCGCCTCGGAGAGAATCGTTCCAATCGAGAACTCCGGCGATTGCACGCCGAGACCCAGCAGGCTCAGCCCGCTCTCCGCGAGGACCAGAACGCCGCAGCT
Source organism: uncultured Microbacterium sp. (assembly GCF_947632095.1). Classification (GTDB taxonomy): domain Bacteria; phylum Actinomycetota; class Actinomycetes; order Actinomycetales; family Microbacteriaceae; genus Microbacterium. The sequence continues at coordinate 10,910 of NZ_CANROA010000037.1, forward strand.
CGTCGACCAGAGGATGATGACCGGGCCAAGCACGGCCGGTGCGATGTGACGGACGAGGATGGACCAGGTCGACGCCCCCATCGTTCGCGACGCGACGACATAGTCCAAACGCTTCACCTGGGAGACGGTGCTCGAGATCGTTCTCGCGTGTCCTGTCCATCCCCAGAGCCCGAGCAGGATGATCAGCCCCGCGGCTCCGGGGCCCATGACGGCGGCGAGCGCCAGCGCGACAGCTGCGAACGGGATGGCGAACTGGATGTCGGCCAGGCGCATGAGCACGATGCCGACCGAGTTCTCGAAGTAGCCGGCGAGGATGCCGAGGGCGAGTCCGAGGAACGCGGAGATCGTCGCCGCACCGATGCCGATGATCAGGCTCAGCCTCAACCCGTGGATCACCCGGCTGAACGTGTCGCGGCCCAACTGATCGGTGCCCAGGATGTGCCCCTCTGCTCCGCCGAGCCACGAAGGCGGTGCGAAGGAGAGCGAGACGTTCTGCTTGTCGGGGTCGAATGGCGCGAACACATCGGCGCCGACGGCCAGCACGATCAGCAACGCGATGCCGATCACCGAGGCAAGCCCGGACTTGGATCGGAGCACGCCGCGGATGTATGCCAGGGGTCCGTTGCGCCGGGATCTGCCGCGGCGCGGCTGCACGGGGACCGTCAGCGCGGTCATGGTGTCGGTCATGCGAGGGCCTTCGTTCGGAGCCGCGGGTCGATGAGTGTCACGATGAACTCCGCGAGCATGTTGACGATGGTGATGAGGAACGCCATGAAGAACACGGCGGCGGTCACGAGGGCGAAGTCCCGGCTCTGCACGGCACGGACCAGGAGCGCGCCGACGCCGCTGAGGTTGAACATCGTCTCGAGGATGATGAGCGAGCCGAGCAGGAACGAGAACATCATGCCGATGAATGAGACCAACGGCGGCATGGCGAGCGGGAGCGCATGCCCGAAGAGCACCCTCGCGGGGGCGATCCCCTTGGATCGGGCCATCTGCACGCTCGTCTGCCCGAGCGCATCGATCATCTGACCACGCACGAGGCGTGCGAGTGTCGCGAACCCTCCGATCGCCAACGCGACGACCGGGATGATGAGTCCCCGCCCATCGGTGTTCCCCGAGGCCGGGAGCACTTGGAACCGCACGGCGAGGATCAGTACGAGCAGCAGCGCCATGATGAAGTACGGCACGGCGTCCAGCACGAACACGGCGGTCATGAGGCCCCGCCCGCGGGCCCGTCCCTGGTTCAGCGCCGCGTAGATCCCCGTGATGAAGGCGAGGACGACCATGAGGATGAGCGTGGGGAGGATGATCGTCAGACTCGGCCCCATGCGTTCGAGGATCAACCCGAATGCGTCCTGCCGGAAGGCGAAGGAGTCTCCGAAATCGAGCCGCGCGGCCCCCGCCAGAGTATTGAGGTACTGCTGCCAGACGGGGCCGTCGAGCCCGAGCTGCACGCGGAGCGCTTCGATCTGTTCCGGCGTCGCCTCTTGGGGCGCGAAGAGCTCAGCGGGGTCGCCCGACAAGCGCATGATGAAGAAGAGCACGGTCACCACACCCCAGAGGACAATCGCGAGAAGGCCCAGCCGTTTGAGGATGAACAGGGTGATGGCCCATGCCTTGTTCCGTGATGATGGCATTCGACGCCTCGTTCTTTCGGGATCCGGGCGCGTCATCGCGCCCGGATGGGGTGGATCAGATCAGCTGCGACAGATCGTCGTAGTCGCGGGTCGATGCCGCGACGAGCCGCTGCGTGAGCCGGCGCTTGTCGGTGTTGAGCTTCTCTGCCAGCTCTCCCTGAGGGACGAATCGATCGATCTGCTCGTCATCGACGCTGCCGGACTCCCCCAGCAGAGCCGTCAGGACGGAGAGCCGGTCGCTCAGGACGGATACCTCGGATGCGAGCTCGAGGATCATGTGCAGGAGCCCATTGATGTCCTGTTCCGGATCGAGGCCGACAGCGTTCTTCTCCTTGGCGAACCCAGGCATGTTGTGTTCCTTTCGGTTGGTGGCAGGTCAGCGAACCGCTGCCAGAGGATGAGGGATGGGAGTGCTGAGGATCGCGTCGGGTGCGGCGACCTCGAGCGCACCCGAGCGGATGCAGGCGACATCGCGCCCGTCGACATGACGCAAGGCAGGATGCTCGTCGCGACAGGCGCTGGTAGCGACCGGGCATCGCGGGTGGAAGTAGCATCCGCTCGGCGGTGCAAGTGCCGACGGCACCTCGCCCACCGGCACGATGCGGTCGTCGGGTGCGCGCGTCATGGAGACGAGCGACGCGGTGTACGGGTGCTTCGGGTCGTTGAAGATCTGCTCGCTGGAGCCGATCTCGACGATCTCTCCGAGATACATGACGGCGACGCGGTCGCTGATGTGGCGCACGAGGGAGAGATCGTGGCTGATGAAGATGAATGAGAGGTTCCGCTCGACCTGCAGGTCGTTGAGGAGGTTGATGATCTGCGCCTGCACCGAGATGTCGAGGGATGCGGTCGGCTCGTCTGCGACGATCAGCGCGGGGTCGAGCATGAGGGCTCGCGCGATGCCGATGCGTTGGCGCTGCCCGCCGGAGAGTTCGGACGCTTGGCGATCCGACCAATCGGGGTCGATACCGACGAGCTCGAGCATTTCAGCGACTCGACGGGCACGCTCCTTGGCGGATCGTACGCCGTGCACTCGCAATGGCTCGGCCAGGATGTCGCCCACCGAGAGCGTCGGGCTCAAGGACGTCGCCGGGTTCTGGAAGATCATCGACGCCCGTCGCCGCACGTTGCGGCGCAGTGCGCGGTCCTTGGCGTGGGTGATGTCCTCGCCTTCGAAGAGCACAGTCCCCGACGTCGGCTCGTAGAGCCGCAGAAGCGTGCGCCCGAGCGTCGTCTTTCCCGATCCCGACTCACCGACGATTCCGACGGTCTCCCCGGGGGCAACGGAGAAGGTGACGTCGCGGACGGCCTGAAGCTCCCCTCGTCCGGGGACCGTGAAGCTCTGACCGAGGCCGCGGACCTCGAGAACCGGTGCGGCGTTCATACGGCTGCTCCGATCGGCTCGGGGGCAGAAACGCTCTGCTGCACGCGCAGACAGGCGGACTGCCGTTCGGGGGTGATGCTCTTTAAAATGGCGGCCTCCGTGCGGCAGATGTCGGCGGTGGCCGTGCAGCGGTCCGCGAACGCACAGCCCCGGTGCTCGATCCCCGCACGCGGCGGGCGACCGTCGATCGTCAGCAGTCGGCCGCCGTCAGCGCGCTCCGGCGCGGATTCAAGCAGAGCCCAGGTGTAGGGATGCTGCGGCGCGGAGAGGACTTCCAGCGCCGGCCCGAACTCGACGACGGTGCCCGCGTACATCACAGCCAGGTAGTCGGCGATCCCTCGGATCACGCTGATGTCATGGGTCGACAAGACGATGGTGACGCCCAGCCGCTTATTCAGATCAACGAGCAGGTCGAGGATCTGCTGCTGCGTGGTGACGTCGAGTGCGGTCGTCGGCTCGTCGCAGAGAAGGATCTCCGGTTCGGCAACGAGGCACATCGCGATCACGATGCGCTGCAACTGGCCGCCCGAGACCTGATGCGCGTAGGACTTCATCCGTGCACGTGGCTCGGGAATCCCGACTTTCTCGAGGATGTCGATGCAGTGCTCTTCGAGGCGGCTCTTCGGCCAGTCGGGGTGGGCCTGCTTGGCGGATTCGACGAGTTGCGCACCGATGCGCTTCATCGGGTGCATGGAGCTCCAGGGGTCCTGGAAGATGACGCGCATGGTTTGCGCGCGCAGTCCGCGCAGTGCGCCCGACGACATGGTCGTGATGTTCTCATCGTGCACGAGGACTTCGCCCTCGACTGTCGCCCCCCACGGCAGCAGTCGTGCGGCCGCCAGCATGGCGGTCGACTTTCCCGAGCCCGACTCACCCGCGAGGACGACGATGGAGCCCTTCGGGACGTCGAGATCGACGCCCCGAAGGATCCGGATCGAACCGTCCACCGTCGGGAAGTCCACGTTGACCGAGCGGTAGCTCAGAGCGGTATGGGTCTTCACTGAAGGTCCTTCTCGTAGTGTTCGGGCAACGGAGTCGTCGCTCAGCGGCCGGGCTTCTCGGCGATCAGGAGCCAGGGATACTTCTGCCCGTTGAGGCCGGTTTCCTGCACGTTGACGTAACCGATCTCGGTTGCGATGTCCGTGAGGTTGAGCGTCGCAGCGGTCCGCCACCACGGCTCGTTGCCGTAAGCCGCGGCGTAGTCGGCGGACCAAGCCATCTCCTTCGTGCCTTCGCGGTAGGGCGTGACGTCGGAGAAGACGATGTGTCCTCCGGGCTCCAGCAGGCGGAAGGCCTCGGCGAGCACCTTCTTGGTCACGTGCGGCGGGACCTCGTGAAGAAGGATGAACGAGGTGACGAGGTCGAAGGACTCGTCCGGCAGCCCAGTTTCCTCGGCCGCCGCGCGGATGCCCCGCCAGGAGTGCCCGGCTTCCTGCCCGCGCTTGAGCGCGTAGTTCAGCTCGGCGCGGGAGATGTCGATCAGCGTCAGGTCGGCATCCGGGTAGACCTCCTGGATCTGCATCGAGTACTGCCCGGTGCCGCTGCCCAGATCGAGGATGCGACGATAGTCATCGCGCGGTGCTGCGGCTGCCACCTGCCGGCGGAGCTCGAAGATGTTGTTGCCGTAGAACGCGCGGAGCATCCAGCGGTAGACCATCTCATGGTGCACGAAGCCCATGTGCTCGTGCCCGTCCCAGCCTCCGGTCGTGCCGTGGAACTCGTAGTCCCAATAGCGCGGCACGTCGCTGTCGCCGATCCGGTCCTCGACCAGGTGCTCCGCACCGCTGGCGAACGGCAGCAGCGTCTCCTTGTTCCGGTGGAAGGTCGCAACGGAACGGGGCGTCGCCTGATTCCAGGACCCGAGTGCATGCTGGAGTCGGAACTCCGGCATGTTCTCGATGACGGCATCCGTCTCGGCTCGCAGCGTCTCGATGTCGGTGAAGTCGCCGTCGAAGAGTCCCGCTTCGGTCAGGGTATCGGCGAGCTTCTTGCGCAGTCCTCCGGATGCGGCGCCCATCGCCACGATGAACTCCAGCTCCGCGCGTCCGCGCTGATCGACAGCGACTTCGATCGGATCCAGTTCCAGGACAGTTGTAGACATTTTCTGTTCCTCTCTTCAGCTCGTGCGTCAGTTGGTCTTGGTCAGCTTGGTGAAGTCCATCGCGTTGCCGCCCTCGAAGTCGGCTCCGGAGATGCCGGGCACCTGGGCGCCGATCCCCTGTGCCTGGGTCGTCCACAGGATGTAGTCGTTGTCGTAGAGCAAGTGAGCCTGCTCGATCAGCAGTGCTTCACGGGCATCGGCGTCCATCTCCTGGAGCTGAGCTGTCTGCAGCTCGTTCCACTTCGCGTCGTCGACGAGACGCGATGCGTACTGATAGGCGCGGTTCGCGTCTGAGGTGCTGACATAGGACAGGCCGCGGGCGAAAACGCTCGTGTCGCTCGTCGCCCATTCGTTCGGGTCGGTGATGCGGAACAGTGTCAGCCAGTCGGCGGTCTCGACGATCTTCACGCTGGCCGAGAACCCGACGTCGTTGAGCATTCCAGAGACGGCTTCGAGGGCGGGCTTCTGCGCGGCGAGGCCGGTGAGGACGACCGGCGTGCCTTCTGCGCCTTCTGCTGCGACGATCTTCGCGGCTTCATCGGCGTCGAAGGCCGGGGCCGTGATCTCGTCGGTATAACCGAATTTATTTGCGTCGGTCAACTGCCCCGGCTCGGGGTCGGCCAGGCCGAGGCTGGCGGCGGCGATGAGGCCGTCGATGTCGACCGCGAGGTTGGCGGCGCGGCGAAGCTCCGCGTTGTCGAACGGTGCGGTCAGGGTGTTGAACTGCAGGTAGCTCGTGCCGTCGCCCGCGGTGTTGACGACCTCGACGCTGGCGCTTCCTTCCAGCGTCGCCTTCGCGGTGGCGGGCAGCGCGTGGGCGACGTCGATCTCTCCGGCTTCGATCGAGGAAGTCAGCGTCGACGAATCGGCGAAGGTTCGCACCTGGATGTTCTCGGTCAGGGCCGGCTCGCCCCAGAAGTCCTCGAAGCGCGTGAACTTCACGCCGGTGTCCGGTGCGAAGTCGGTGATCTCGTACGCACCGGTGCCGATCGCCTGGGAGGCGAGTCCGTTCTCGCCGAGTTCAGCCCACGCATCGGAGGGAACGATGTACATCTGGGCCAGGCTGGTGAGCAGGATCGGATCAGGGTTGATCGTCGTGATCTTGACGGTGTAGTCGTCGATGGCTTCGTAACTGGCGAAGCCGGCGACGATCGGCGCGGAGATGTACTGCCCCTCGGCCACAGCGTCGAATGTTCCGACGACATCCTCGGCGGTGAATTCGCTGCCGTCGTGAAAAGTCACGCCCTCGCGCAGGGTGAAGATCCATTCATTCTCGCTGGTGTTCTCCCAGGAATCCGCGAGGCGCGATTCGAACTGGCCCGGCTGTCCGGCCACAGGCCGGACGAGCGTGTCGTATGCCGCGCTCACGGCGACGCCGCGCTGCGTCTGGAGCGGGTTCAGGCTGTCGAGGATGAACGATGTGCCGACGACAACGGTGTCGGCCTGTTCACCGCTGCCCCCACTGGCGCTGCCTGCGGCGCAACCGGTGAGAATCAGTGCACCGGCGGCCGTGGCTGCCAGTGCGAGACGAGAAAATCCAGTCTTCGGGTTCATTCCGTGCCTCTCGCGTGGTTTCCGCTGCGTGCTGCAACGGGATTCTGTGCGCGCAACCGACGACCGGAGAAGAGAGATACCGGATACGAGTGCGTCCTTGCACATTGGCATTCTGGTGTTGCTGACTTGTTTCATTCATCGAAACAACTCATTAATCGAGATACTATGGCCAATCTCACCCGAGCGTCAACACCCCTGGCTAAATCCAGCCAGTGACTGCAATCACTAGCGAAAAACACCCGACCACCCCCATAAAGGATGAGCACAAGTCGTTCCGTTGAACAGAACAAAATGTTCCGATTTCCCCGCGCGCGAAAATCTAAGAGATGACCTCACGGTCGAACTCTCCATGGCCGAAATAATCGAGAAGGTCATACAACTGATCTTTCGACTGCATCTCACGAAGAAGTTCTTCTTGGGTTCCCTCTCCGAGGATGTGGCGGACTCCGCGGGAGACAGCCCCCATCGCCAATCTCATGAGCGTCATCGGGTAGATCGCGAGCTGATAGCCCACATCGCGAACCTCTTGCTGGCGGAGCGGCACCCGACCTCCGAACTCGTTGAGGTTGATCATGAGCGGCACGTCGATGGCTTGCCGGAACTGCCGGTATTCGTCGGCCGTGCGCAGCGCCTCGGGAAAGATCACATCCGCGCCGGCGTCGACGAACGACCTCGCCCGTTCGATCGCCGCTTCCAGGCCGAGCGAGACCCGGGCATCCGTCCGCGCGATGATCACGAAATCCGGATCACGCCGCCCCTGAACCGCACCGCGAATCCGCCGCACTGCGATATCGGCTTCCACAACCTCGACGCCCCCACTATGACCGCAGCGTTTCGGATTGATCTGATCCTCGATAT
>NZ_CANROA010000038.1 GCF_947632095.1 uncultured Microbacterium sp.
GTGAGGGAGACCTCGTGCAGGATCTCCAGCCCGTGGTATCCGCTGCGGACCTCATCGACTTCAAGCAGCATCGCCGTACTCCTTACCCAGATAAGCGCTGATCACCCGAGGGTTGGAGAGGACGTCGTCCACATCGCCCTGGGCGAGTACGGCGCCCTGATCCATCATCACGACACGGTCGCTGAGCTGACGCACGGCGGCCATGATGTGCTCGATGAACACCATCGTGACGCCGTCGTTGCGCCGAAGCTCGGCCAGAAGATCGAGAACCGGTGCGCGCTCAGCCGGAACCAGGCCGGCCAGCACCTCGTCGAGCAGGAGAACGCGCGGTCGCATCGCGAGGGCGCGGGCCAGCTCGAGACGCTTTTGAACGGCGGTCGGGAGGGACCCGGACGTCTGCGTCGCCCAACCGTCCAGGCCGGTGCGCACCAGCATCTCCATCGCCTCATCGCGCGCCTTGCGCTCGGGATGCACACCGCGGCTCTGCACGGCGATCGTCACGTTCTCGAGCGTCGTCATGGTTCCGAACGGACGCATGAGCTGGAAAGTGCGCACGAGCCCGTGCTGCGCGAGAGTGTGCATCTTCGCGCCGGTGATGTCGGCGCCATCGAGGCGCACCGTGCCTGCCGAGGGAGGGAAAGCCCCCGTGATGCAGTTGAAGAGCGTGGTCTTGCCGGCGCCGTTCGCGCCGATGATGCCGAGGATCTCTCCCTCGTCGACGGAGATCGTCACATCCCGCAGTGCTTGCAGGCCGCCGAAGGTCTTCGACAGGCCCGAGATCTCGAGCAGACTCATTTGCGCCTCCGGCTGAGGATGGTGCCGACGATGCCCTTGGGGAGAAGGAGAACGCAGGCGATGAGGATGATGGCGTAGAGCACGACATCCAACCCGCTCTGGCCCGACAGGAAAGCGAGCCAGTCCGGGGGATTACGCAGAACGGTCGTGGCGAGATCGCTCAGCGGAGCCACGATGATCGCACCGACGACCGGTCCCCAGAGGGTGCCGACGCCGCCCACGACAGCCGTGACGATCGCATTGTTCGAAGCCGCGTGGCCGAATGCGATCTCGGGATCGATGAACATGTAGAACTGCAGGTAGAGCGTTCCCGCGAGAGCGGTGATGCCGCCCGACAGGCCGGCGACCACGAGCTTGTGGCGGAGCACGGGGATGCCGATGGCGGCCGCCGCCATCTCGTCATCGCGCACCGCGATCGTGAAGCGTCCGGCGCGGCTGCGCAGGAAGAACATGGTGATCAGCAGGGCGACGATGAGGAATGCCGTTCCGATCCAGAAGTAGATCGGCGAGCCGGCTCGGAACTGGAACATGCCCCACGTGTCTCCCCGGATGACGGGGACGGTGAAGCCGATCGACCCGTTCAGGGCCCGGTTCCCGGTCACGAACAGGCGGAGCATCTCCGCGAAGGCGAAGGTCGCCAGAGCGAAGTACGCGCCCTTCAGCTTGTATCGCAGCGCGAGGTAACTGATGCCGACGGCGGCGCCCGCGGCGAAGACCACGCCGACCAGCATCCCGATCCAGGGGGAGAGGCCGACATCGACGAGCAGGAACGCGGTCGTGTAGGCCCCGATTCCGAAGTATGCGGCGTGACCGAAGCTGAACATGCCGCCGAAACCGCTCATCAGGTTCCAGCCGATGCCCATGAGCGCGTAGATGAGCACGCGCATCGCGATGCTCAGCTCTGCCGCGGGGAGGATGAAGGGCAGGACGATCCCCGCGAGGGCGACGACCCCGAGGAGGATCCAGTTCCACCGGTTGTGCGAGCTGTTCGCGCGCTTGGAGATGATCGCGCCGGTCGATGTCGGCGGTTCGGGGCGACGGATGGATGCGGTGGTCATGACGCCCTCCCGAAGATGCCCTGGGGCTTGGCGAACAGCACGACCAGGAAGACGACGAACACGGCGAGCAGCGGCGACTGGCCGGGGAGGATGAGGCCTCCGAGCTGCTCGGTGAGTCCGACGATGAGGCCGCCCACGAGAGCGCCGGGGATGTTGCCCATCCCGCCGAGCACGACGACGACGAACGCGGTGAGGTTGAACACCGTTCCCGCCGTCGGTTCGATCGTGGTGAAGGTCGAGACGAACGTTCCCGCGGCGCCGGCGGCTGCCGCTCCGAGCGCGAAGGTCAGGATGTAGATGCGCTTGACGTTGATCCCGATGAGGCGGGCGCCCTCGGGGTTCGCCGCGACGGAGCGGATGGCCGTGCCGATGCGGGTCTTGCGCAGCAGCACCCACAGCACGGCGACGAGCAGGAGAGCGCCGACGAACGCATAGATGCGGCTGAGTTCGACCGTCGCCCCGAAAATGTGGATTCCACGGTTTCCGGGCAGCTTCACCGAGAGGGGGTTCGGTCCGAAGATCAGCAGCAGGATGTTCTCGATCGCCAGCGCGACGCCGATCGTGATCAGCAGCTGCGTGTGGATCGGCGCACGCATGATCGGGTTCAACAGGGTCGTCTGCAGCAGGGCCCCGAACACGAACATCACCGGCACCGTGATGAGCAGTGCGACGTATGGGTGGATGCCGAGGCCGCTGACCGACGCGTAGGTGATGTACATCGCCAGCGCCACCATGGCGCCATTGGCGAAGTTGATGATGTGGAGCACGCCGTAGACGAGCGTGAGCCCCATTGCGATGAGGCTGTAGATGCCGCCGGTGAGGAAGCCCGTGGTCAGCGCCTGCATGAGCACGGTGGTGCTGCCCGAGACCCACCAGGCCACGAGGGATGCCGCCACGATGATCGCGAGCGTCACGACGAGCGTGCGCACGGATGGGCCGGTGTAGGGGCGTTTGCGAGACGAGGGGCTGACGGCGGCTGCGGCGGTGCCGGCATCCGTCGTCAGCTCGTCAGGCGGGGAGGCCTGCGGAGACATGCTCAACCTTCTCACTGTGCTGTTACTTGACCGGGGCCGGGAAGACGAAGTCGGCTTCCGCCAGCTCATTCGGGAAGACCGTGTTCAGTTGGCCGTCCTGCACCTGGACGACCGACACCGTGGCGTTCTCGTTCTGGCCGGTCTTGTCGAACTTCACCGGACCGTCGTTGACGACGATCGGCACGTACTTCGTGTCAGCGATCGCGTCGCGGATCGCGTCGGGGTCGGCGCTGCAGGCCGTTTCGATCGCTTCCGCGATCATCGCGACGCCGTCGTAGGTGAGCGCGGCCGAGGTGCGCATGGGCTCGCCGAACTCGGTCTCGAAGTCGGCGGTGACCTTCTGGGCGCGGTCGTTCGTGACATCGATGCTGTAGTTGGCGTTCAGATAGCCCTCGCCCCCGTTGGGGGCGTCGGTGATGAACTGCTCCTGGTCGTATCCGCCGTTCGCGACGCCGTAGACGGCCTGGACATCGGGGCCGATTGAGTCGATGGCCTGGGAGATGAGGAGCCCGTCGCGGTAGTACCCGGTGACGGCGAGGACATCGGCGCCGCCGGCGACGGCCTGCTGCACCTGGGTGGAGAGGTCGCTGGATGCCGGATCGTAGCTGATGGCGTTCGTGACGGTCATGCCGAGCTTCTCTGCCTCCGCGCTGAAGGCGTCGTAGACGGATGCTCCGTAGTTGCCCTGCTCGTAGAGGAAGCCGATCGTGGAGACGTCGGTTCCGGACTCGTCGGCGATCTCTTTGAGGAACTGCGCTGCGCGCTCGCCCATCATTCCGCCGGAGGGCTGCGTGCGGAAGGAGTACGTGTACCCCTGTTCGAGGATCGAGTCCAGAGCCGAGACATCCATGACGAAAGGGATGCCGTTGCGCTCGGCGACCGCGGCGATGTTCGCACTCGTCGCGCTCTGGTAGGAGCCGACCAGTGCGGTGGCGCCCTCCTGGATCAGGCGGGTCGCTTCGCTCTGGCCCGTCTCCGGTTCGCCCTTCGTGTCGGTGGCTTCGAGGACGAGCTCCGCGCCATCGAGGCACGCGATACCGCCGGCGGCGTTGATCTCGTCGACGGCCATCTGGGCGGCGTGGCTCATCTGCTGGCCATCTACGGCACTCGCGCCGCTGAGCGGGTGCAGGGCGCCGATGACGATCTCCTCGACGGCACCGCCGTCGGAACCGCCCATGTTGACGGCTGCTCCGGCGCAGGACGTCAGGGATAGGGCGCCGATACCTACTGCCGCGATCAGTGCCGCGCGCTTCTTTGCTGCGTTCACGGGGACTCCTCAAGTCGTGGATTCCGTTTAAAGGAACAGTTTTGCTCTGGGGTGGTACGAGCGTACCTGAACAAAAGCCGGATTTATAGGCCTATTCAGGATCTCCCGGCAAGATCCTCGACATTCTTGTGTTCCACAAGGCGAAACACGCTCGTGTTTTCAGCCGGCCAGCTGCTCGGAAGTGGAGAAAGCCGCGGTGCGCAGCGCCAGAGCGGTGGGGTCGACCACCCGCACATCGAGTTCGTCGAAGACGACCTCAACCGCGGAGCAACCGTTGACGAGAACCGTCACACCCTCGCTGTGGGCGCGTCGGGCGGCATCGATGACGGCTTCGTTCCACGTGGCATGATCCGAGATGTCCTCCACGCTCAGCCCGAGGACGTAGGCCCCCTGGAAAGCCTCACCCAAGCCGTAGCGCTCCATGACGGCCCGATATTCTTCGGCGATCGTCTCGTTGCGCGTCACGACGCCGAAGCGGATGCCGAGCGCCGCGAGCAAGTGCGCGCTCAGGCGGGTGATGCCGAGAACGGGCACGGGGCTGGCCGCATCGAGGTCTCGCAGGCTCGGGTCGAGAACGCAGTCGGGCAGAAGGGCGTCGAATCGCTCGGGGTCCGTCTCCCGTCCGGCGGCCAGCCCGATCCGTTCGGAAGCCGCGATCTGGTCCCGATTGCCGAGCTCTCGTGGTGAATCCGGACCGTCAGGCAGATCCTCGACATGGATCTCCCAGCCGGCGGGTGCAAGCCGGTCGTATCGCTCTTGGCGGCGGCGGACCTCTTCGGCGCCGACGCGAATCGGTGTGATGACGCGAACCTTCATCCTTGTATTCCTTTCGTCAGGTCATCGATCGGAGCAGGCCCAGCGCATCGCGGGCGGAGGCACCCGCTTCGAGCGCTGAGACGCTCTCATGAATGCGGGTGAGCTGCCCCGCGCCGACCAGGCGCTCGAGCTTGGCGTCGATGTCCGCCCGGGTGAACGGGTGATGGTCGGCATCGCCCATCGCGTTCGGCACCTCGGCGGTGAGGGTGCCTCCATCCGCGAGCGCGACGATCACGCGCGCTCCGCGCCCGGCGGGGCGCGCGGCATCGATCTCCCGGTCGAACTCGACGGTCGTCAGATCGCGGATGCGGGCAACCTGCGCCTCATCGAGCGACGCTTCCGTGAACGCCTCGGGCGAGACGTGCCCGTGCACCAGCGCCGTCGCGACCACGTGCGGTATCGAGAACATGGCCGCGAGTCTCGTCTCCGGGGCCGTGCTCGACAGCGGGATCGCGAGAGCGTGCGTCTGCACGGTGACGGCGGTCACGGCATCCGGATCGAAGCGTCCGTCCTCGCGCAGGGTGAGCGCCGCATCGGCCGGCGGGTGCGTGTAGTTGCACGAGGAATGACGCTTGTAGTAACCGCCGGAGATCTCCCACCGCGCACCCAGATCGCGCAGGAGCTCATCGTCATCGACCGAGCCCAGCAGTGCTCCGAACGTCGCGGCTCCCGTGTCGTGGAGCGAGCCGAGACCCGCCGCGGCGAGACGCGCGGCGGTCATGCCGTTCACGCCCGCGGCGCCGACCCACGTGTTGCGGACGAACGTTCCCCGCATTGCGCTGGAGAAGGGGGATGCCAGGGCGAGCCCGGCGGCCGCATCCATGGCCTCGGCGAGCTGCGCGGTGGTGAATGCGTTGAGGCGGCCCACTGCCGCCGCGGCGCCGACCGCGCCCCAATGGCCGTGGGGATGAAGCCCCGGGGTGGGAGTGAAGGCCCGCGCGAGGCGCGCAGCGACCTCGTAGCCGGCGAGGAAGGCGTCGAGCAGACCTTTCCCGCTCGCATCGACGCGTTCGGCCTCGGCGATCACGGCCGGAAGCACGTGCGCCCCGGGATGCCCGCGGGCGAACTTGTTTCCCTCGTCGAGCTCGAGCATGCAGAGTGCGACGCCGTTGAGCATGACCGCCGAAGACGCATCCATCGGTTCCGCGTCGCCCCACAGCCGCGCCTCGCCCGCGCTCGCCGGCCACGCATTGCGCAGGCGTTGATGCTCCGGTGTGCGCTGGCCCGCGATGCCGACGCCGATCGAATCGACCAGAGTCTTGTGCAGTGATTCGCGCACGGTTTTCGGCGCGGTGGAGGTCATCGCGGTCGCGGCGAATTCCGCAAGAGCTCTGGTCGACTGTGACAGCATCCTATTCCTTCCAGCGGAACGAGAAATGTTCCGTCACTGGAGCGATAGGTGCGAGTCTATATCTGAGAAAGGCGGCGACAAACGACCGAGCGGAAGCTTTATTGCGCTCGCCGAGCTCTCGAGATGATCCGTTCAGCGAGACATTCTGATGGCGACTGCCGTGCTCAGCGTTGCGCGGCCATTCGCGCGGAGAGCTCATCGGCCGTCTTGACCACCTGGGCGGCGAGATCGCGCTCGCGCTCGGGAGTGAGCCGCGATGCCAGGGCGGCGACGCTGACGCATCCGATCACCTCGCCGAAGCGATTGCGCGCCGGAGCGGCGAAGCTCGTCGCGTCGGCGATGCGTTCACCCTCCGACCGGGCATACCCCTGCTCTGCCACGATCCGCAGGCGCTCACGCAGAACCTCCGGCGGGGCGGCCTCCGCCCAATCACCCGGACGCACCGGGGAGTTCAGCGTCGCCTCGATCTCGTTCGGAGGGAGGAACGCGAGGATCGCCGCCCCGGATGCGCCGATCGTCAAGGGGAGCGCCGAGCCGACCTGAACCGAGATGCGAACGAGCTGCGAACTCTCCACCTGCCCGATGTAGATGCGGCGATGGCCGATCCGGCCCGAGAGTGTCGCCGTCTCGCCGGTGTGCTCCGCGAGATCCGCGAGCAGCTCGAGGCCGATCCGTCGGAACTGGGAGGACTGGTTCGCGGCGTCGGAGAGAGCGAAGGCCGAAATGCCTGGCTGATACTTGCGCGTCTCCGGGTTCTGCCAGACGAAGGAGCTGTTGCAGAGTTCCTGCACGATGCGGTGAACAACCGCTTTGCTTAGACCTGTGGCGCGAGCAATATCGGTGATTCCCAGGGGTTTTTCTGCTCCGGCGAAGGCCAGCAGGACCTCAGAGACGCGCGCGGTGGTCGAATCTGCGGGCTTGAGAGGGGTGGCCTCAAGTGTCATGCGAGTTCTCCGTCTGTACCGGTAGCCGAAATCCCTGAATTGGGGATTTCTCTATTATGTCTGAGAATGGCCGGTCGTACCGGAAAACTTTGATTGCAATCGGTTTCATTGAGCGGATCTTGGGTAAGGGGTGAGCCTGTCAGTGCTTGTTCCGAACCCGGTTACTCCTCTGCGGTGTCAGCCACCGCCGGATGCGCCGCCTCCAGTGCGGAGACGGTCTCGACGAAGCGGGCGACGATTTCCGCATCGGGGTCCGTCCACGAGCATCCGATCGAGATCTCGGCGAAGTCGGGATAGAGGTGCTTCCCGGATCGGTACTTGTCATTCGGATAGGCCTTCGCAGCCACGATGGTGCCGTCCTTCCGGGTCCACGTGAGCATTAGCTCGATGCCGCGACCACCCGGCATCGCCACCAAGACGTGCGAGGCGGCATGCGTTCCGGTTCCGGCGTAGGTCCAGGTATCGACGGGCAGGTCTCCGAGCGCTTCCGTGATCGGCACGACGAGGTCGCGAACCCGCTCCTTCAGACGTTGCTTCGCATCGGAGGGTTCCCAATCGCGCATCAGCGGGTCGCCGACGGTCAGGGCGAGAGCGGCACGATAGTCAGCTCGAGACGCCGTAGGCACGGAGGCCGGCGCATCCTCCGCAGCCGCGAATTTCTTCGCGTTGGGGAAGCGGGCGAAGGCTTCGTCCAGCATCCTCAGCGTTCGAGAATCGACGAGCTTCGCGAAGATCTCCATAGCAGTGTCGATGGTCTTCTTGTCGTCCAAGAGCCGGTCCACGCTGATGAATTTCGCGACTTCCTCTTCGCTGATCGACCAGCGTGCGCGCTCCCAGACGCGTTCGCCTGCACTCTCACTCATCCACTGTTCCAACCGCTCGAACTTCGCCAGCCCGGATGTGTCCTGCAGAGCCCGGTTCGCGGATGCGGGGAGCGCCCACAGGTTTCCCGGTGCGCCGACCTTGTGCCGGTACTTGTGGTGGCGCCGCCTGCCGCCGACTCCCGGCGCCGACATGCGCGAGGTCTTCGCCTGGGGGTAGATGTGATCCCAGTCGAAACCCGATGCGCTGTAGGGGATGCGCTGCGCGAGGACCGTGAGCAACTCGGCATCCGCCGACGCGACGGCGTAACGATCAGCCTCAGTCTGAAGGCCGCGAACGGAACGGCCCCGCGTCCCCGCGAGCTTCGTCTTCCCTCGCGTGGCCTCCACGATCTGATCGATCGGGAAATCGGCGCCGCGGCTTCCCGCGTCCAGCGCCTCCAAGAACGAGACGGTCCGGAACGCATCACGGATGATCGTCCGATACCGAAACAGCGTTGCGCCGAGAACGTAGGAGTCGATCGCGTCGAGGTTGCGTTGCCAGAGGGCTTCGCCACCGTCATCGGATGCTGCAACCCATGCGAGCACGTCATCCCACAGCTCGGACGCGATCCGGTTGATCCCATAACCCAGGGAAGAGTTCTCCAGGTACCAGCCGGAGAACGCCGCGACTCGGGTGCGCACGGTCGACCCATCGGCCGACAGGGCCTGCATCGCTTCGCGCAGGAGCGCGCCCCGCTTGCCGGTGAGACGGTCCACACTCAGAGGAAGCGCATCGCCGTGCCCGAGGCCTCGGCCCGCCAACCGAGAAAGGAAACGCAGAGCGCCGAGCCGGTCGCGCAGCATCGGCGCGTCACGCAGCATCGCGTCGATGTGTCGCTCGGCGTCATCCCAGAACGTCTTCACTCCGGCGAAGTAGACATCCGAACGGGCCATCTGCACACCGCCGAGATTGATGCGCGTGAACACCTCGAGCACATCCAGCGGGGTCTCCAACTCTGCGGTGAGCACCGGCACGGAAGGCTCGGACCATGCACACAGCAGCCGCCGCAAATTCTTCGTCGCGATCGCGCGCTCCTGATCGCTCTCAGCGGGGCGCACCTGCGGGTCGATGCTCGTGAGGACGTCATCGATGGTGCTCTCGCTCACATCGACCACGGTGAGATCCGGGTGGTCAGCGACCCAGGAGTTCCAACGCGAAAGATCGATCAGGCGCTCGCGCTGCTGCTCGAAAGCATCCTCAGCCTCGTCCTGCACTCCCGCCATCTCGGTCTCATCGGTGGAGAGCGGAGGCCGGTGCGCGATGTGCGGAAGCGCACGTGTGCGCCGGCGCCGTCCGAGAGCCGGTGCGGGTGCCGGGCGCTCGAGGAACACATCGAGGAAGAAAGTGCCGTACCCGCCCTGATCGGTGAAAAGACACAGGAGCGCATTGATCCGCTGCTGACCATCGAGCACCTGCCAGGAGCCTGCGCGAGCGTCGCGGGGAACGCGGATGTTCTGCCCTTCCCCGTAAGCGAGTTCACGGGTCCCCTCGGCGACCGTACTCAACAGGATCGCGCCGATCGGATACCCCGCCAGGAGCGAATCGAGCAGATGCATCATCCGCACCGAATCCCAGACCTCATCCCGTTGAACGAGCGCAAGATTCCACCTATCGGTGTCGCTCACCCGTCTGCGAACCAGTTCGGACACGGGCACGACGCGGTCGACGGGCTCTACCGTCACGATCCCCGCGGCGAGTGAAGGGTCAGTCATGCCCCCGATCATGGCACCTCGGCCCCGCCAGCCGATGCGCGCCGGTGGTGCGGCTTCATATCGTGACGGATCGGATGCTGCAGAGCGCTCGCCCGCCCCGCAGCATCCGGTCAGTGCCTGTTGCCGCTCATCGGCGGAACGTCACATCCTGCGGGAAGAACGTCCGGCGTCCGAGCTGCTCCTGAACCTGGCGGTACGTCTCCGGATTCAGTCCCCGCGAGGCGAGTGCCGCTGCGCGGGCCGGATAGTCGAAGACCTCCGGCAGTCCGCCGTTCTCGAGCAGTCGCAACGCCTGGGCGCGAACCATCGACCCCGGGCTGACGAACCCGTGCGGCTCATAGGCGAACAAAGCCTCGCACCACGCGCGAGCCTCGCCGCGGGAGAACCCCGCCCAGGCTCCGTCGTCGACCGTGGTCTCAGCATCCGGCGACGTCAGAGCATCCTGCACACTCTCCTGCACGGCGCGACGCGACGCGGCGAAACGTGGAGCATCCGAATCCTCCGGCCATCCGCCAGCATTCAGATCGGTGTTGATGTTCATGAAAAACCCCTTCCGAGGAACGGGGCGGCGCTTGCAGCGCCGACCCATCGACTTGCCCGAACACGATTGCGTCGGACCGGTTCTTCCCCTGGGGCACCCCGCTCGATGGAGGAGGGTTGCCGTGCAGCCGGCCAGGTACCGAAAGGCTGCAACTCGTGAACCTGATCAGAAGGTAGCAGAAGAGGGTGACATTTTGTCCCGTCAGGAGTTCGCGAGCTGCGAGATGCGGCCGCGGGATACGCCGAGGATGGCTGCCGAATCGGTGACCGAGATGCCGGCGGAGCGGAGATCACGTACGACCTGACGTGATCGGCGAGCGGCGGATGCCGCAGCTTCGGAAGCCGCGATCGTTGCCGCGCGAGCTTCCGCGATTTCGGTGCTCAACGGGCCGAGATCAGCGATCACCTCGATGGTCCATGACGAATGGTCGACGTCAGGCTCGATCGTGTCGAAATAGTCCCGCACCTGCTGCTCCGCTCGATCCAAAGTGCCGATCTGGGTGAGAGCTTCGCCATCGAGGCGGAGCTCCCAGCCCTTCTCCCAGCGGTGGGCGGTGATGGTCGCGTTCATTTTTCTCCCTTGAGCCACGAGCATTGTGCAATTTACCCTCCCTAAATTCAACTGTTCAGTCGGCTGAACAGTTGAAAGTCTGCGCCCGGAGGGCTGTCGCCCCGGGTGTGCAGCACTGCAGTGGTGGATAGCGCGGCAGCAGGTCTTTTTCGTGCAGAGGCGGTTCCGTGGAGACCAGGGGAGCCCACCCGATACCGTCGTCCGTGATGACCTCTTCCGCGCCTTCGCCCCAGCTGCGCCGTGCCCGCGTCGGCGTCGCACTGCTGTTCCTGACGAACGGGGCGCTGTTCGCGAACATCCTGCCGCGCTATCCCGAGATCAAGTCTTCGCTGGAGATGGATGCCACCACCTACGGCATCGCGATCGCGGCCTTCCCGGCGGGCGCGATGCTCGCGGGTCTCGCCGCGGCGGCGTTCATCCGCCGTTTCGGGTCGGCGAAGGTCGCGGTGGTCGGCACGATCCTCACGAGCCTCGGCATCCTCGCGGCGGGCCTCGCCCCGTCGATGCTGCTGTTCGCCGTCGCGCTGCTCATCGGCGGAGCATCCGATTCCGTCACCGACGTCGGGCAGAACGCGCACAGCCTGCGTGTCCAACGCGGCTACGGCCGCTCCATCATCAACTCCTTCCATGCGATCTGGTCGGTCGGCGCGGTCCTCGGCGGGTCGATGGCGGCCGGTGCCATCGCGATGGGTCTGCCCCTCGGCATCCATCTCACGGCATCCGCGATGATCTTCTGCGTCGTCGCTCTCATCGCCTACCGGCTGTGCCTGCCGGGGCGCGATGAGCAGGCCGATGAGGATGCCGTCGCCGACGGACCCGAGATCAGGGATGCCGTGCGCCGCGGCCTCACGCCGCGAACCGTCTTCGTGATGGCTGCCCTCGTGCTGCTCGCGATCGCCGGATGCATCGTCGAAGATGCCGGGATGTCATGGGCGACGCTGTACCTGTCGACATTGCTCGACGCGCCGACCGTCATCGCCGCCACCGGATACATCGCCCTCGTCGGCGCGCAGTTCATCGGCCGGATCCTCGGCGACGGATTCGTCGATCGGTTCGGGCAGCGCGCTGTCGCCCGGGCCGGGGGAGTGCTCGTCGCCCTCGGAATGGGACTGGCGCTGGCCTTCCCGAGCGTCGCCGGCACGATCATCGGCTTCGCCGTCGCCGGATTCGGAACCGCAACCCTGATCCCCGCCGCCTTCCAAGCCGCCGACGAACTGCCCGGCCTCCGCCACGGCGCCGGCCTCACGATCGTGTCGTGGCTGCTGCGCCTCGGCTTCCTGCTCTCCCCGCCCTTCGTCGGATTCATCGCCGACAACGCCGGACTGCGGATCGGGCTGCTCGTCGTGCCCGTGGCCGGCGTCGTCGCGATCGTATGCGCGGGGGTGCTGGCGGGGCGGGAGCGGCGGGCGTAAGTCTCTGAAGCGCCGCCGAACCCCAACGTCCGAGGCCGTCTATACCTTCGAAGCATGTCGACGATGACCCTGCTGCACGAGGCGATGACCCGCCTCGATGAGGTGTGGGCCGACGCCGCCGAGGCGACGGGACTCTCCCGCCAGCAGCTGATCGACGCGAACGATGCGATCGGGATGCTGCGGCGCCGACTCGACGGTCTGCAAGCCGATATCGCGGCGGGAATCGCGCATGAATCGCGTCCCGAACTGGGGCCCGAGAGCCTCGCGAAGCAGCAGGGCTACCGAAGCCCGGCGAAGCTGATCGCCGCAACGACCGGAGTGTCGACGGGCGACGCCTCCCGATTGGTCGCTGTGGGCGAGGCCACGGCACCGCGCGCCGACCTGCTGGGCGCCCCGCGGCCCGCGAAATATCCGCTGGTGCGTCGAGCGCTCGCCGCGGGCGCCATCGGCGCGCAGGCCGCATCGCTCATCATCTCGCTGCTCGACCGGTGCCGCATCGCGGCCGGAGCCGAGCGCATCGCTGACGGTGAGCGGATGCTGGTGGAGAGCGCCGCCGGAATGGCGCTCGACGACGTGAGAAAGCTCATCGTGCGCGCCGAAGCCCAGCTCGACCCGGGCGGCGTCGACGAACGCGGCGAACAGCAACGGGCCCAGCGCTCGCTGACGATCTTCGAACGCGACGGCATGGCCCACATCAATGCCCGGCTCGATGTCGAGACGGCTGCGCCGATCATCACGGCGATCCGCGGGTATGTCACAGCCGCATTCGCGGCGCGCAAAGACACACCCGATGAGAATGCCCCGGATGCTGACCGCCGCACGGTCCAGATGCTGCAGGCCGATGCGCTCAGCGTCCTCTGCGCGCACGCGATCGGATGCCAGTCCGAGAAGCTGCCGCTGTCCGGCGCGACGGTCATCGTGCGCATGAGCCTCGAAGACCTCGAAAGCGGCACGGGATCCGCGACGATCGACGGAATCGACCAGCCCATCAGCATCGGGGCGGCGCGGAGAATGGCCGCCGGCGGAGGCGTCAGCCCCTGTGTGCTCGGCGGCGACAGCGAAATCCTCGACTGGGGTCGCGAGAAACGGCTCTTCACCCGAGCGCAACGGCTCGCGCTCGTCGAAAGAGACGGCGGATGCGCGATGTGCGGCCTGCCGCCCGAGATGACCAAGGCCCATCATCTCCGATGGTGGAAACGCGACAGAGGGCGATCCGACCTCGACAACGGGGTGCTGCTCTGTGAAACCTGCCACCACCGCATCCACGACAACGGATGGGACATCCGAATAGACGGCGTGGGCACATCGGCGCGCGTCTGGTTCATCCCGCCGCCCTACGTCGACGCAGCCCGCACGCCGCGACTCGGTGGGAGGGCGCGTTTCGACGTCGCGGCGTGAGCGTTCGCGTGCGCCTGAGCGTGCCCCTGAGCGTGCGCTCGGTGCCGCGGGCGGGCGACCGCCCGGTGCCCGGGGCAGAGCACATCAGGTGAATACCTCTTGCTGAACGATAGTCAGCGATATATCGTTAACGTCCGCCCGCAAGCGACCCGGAGGTCATCATGAACGACTCATCCACCAACCCGTTCGGCAACGTCTTCGGCGCCGGCATCGGAGGCGCCAACGGGCCCGCATCCGCGATCTTCGACGCCATGGACCAGCTCCGCAAATCCTTCGAGCAGCGCACCGGCGCACCCTCGCGCATGGCCCGCGGCGACGTCCGCACCGCCGTCATCACCCTCCTCGCCGAAGCGCCCATGCACGGCTACCAGATCATCAACGAAATCGCCGAACGCTCCGGCGGCGCCTGGAAGCCCAGCGCCGGATCCGTCTACCCGACCCTCCAGCTCCTCGCCGACGAAGGCCTCATCGTCGCCGAAGAGCAGAACGGCCGCAAGACCTACTCGCTCACCGGCAGCGGCCGCGAAGAAGCCGAGATGGCAGCCGAGAAGCCCGCCCCCTGGGAAGCCTTCGCCGGCCGCGAGAGCAACCCGCTCACCGCGCTCCCGAAGGCCGGGCTCGATCTCGCCGGCGCCACCGCGCAAGTGGGGCGCACCGGCACCCCCGAACAGGTCACCGAGGCCATCGCCGTGCTCGATGACGCGCGACGTAAGCTGTACGCGATCCTGGCCCAGGACTGACCCGAGGAGCGCGATGGATGCCGCCGCAACAGCCTCCCCGCACCGTGCGCGCTACCGCCGGATCCTCGCCTTCGCCTCACGGCAACTGATCGAACTCTGGTGGTTCGAACTCGTCCTCCCGCGACTCGGACTCACCCGCCTCGCCGCCCGCAACCGCGTGCGCCGGCTGCAGCGCCTCGCCGAACGGTTCCACGTGCTCGCCGTCGACCTCGGCGGACTCATGATCAAAGTCGGGCAGTTCCTCTCCTCGCGACTCGACGTCCTCCCGCCCGAGGTCACCGCCGAACTCGCCGACCTCCAAGACGAAGTGCCTGCGGTGCCGTTCGAGAAGATCCGGGCCCTCGCGGAAGCAGAGCTCGGCGTGGCCCTCGAGCGCGCATACGCGTGGGTCGACGAGACCGCGCTCGCCGCGGCATCCCTCGGCCAGGTGCACCGGGCACGCCTCTCGGCGCGCGACGCCGTCGACACCGGTCTTGCGAACGTCGTCATCAAGGTGCAGCGCCCCGGCATCGACGAGATCGTCGCCGTCGACCTGGCAGCCCTCCGCCGCGTCGCCGGCTGGTTGAAGCGCGTGCGCATCGTCTCCGACCGGGTCGACGCCCCGGCCCTCGTCGAAGAGTTCGCCCAGACCAGCATCGACGAGATCGACTACCTGCACGAGGCGGCCAACGCCGAACGGTTCCGCGAGAACTTCGCCGGCTCCGACCGCGTCGACGCCCCCGAGATCGTCTGGGAGCGAACCACCCGCCGCGTCCTCACCCTCTCCGACGTCACCGCGATCAAGATCAACGACACCGCAGCCCTCCACCGTGCCGGCATCGACCCGGCCGCCGTCGCGCAGGGCTTCGCCGAGGTCATGTTCGACCAGGTATTCAGCCACGGCTTCGTGCACGGCGATCCGCACCCCGGCAACGTCTTCGTCACGCCGATCGGCGACACGGGCCGGTGGCGGTTCACGTTCATCGACTTCGGGATGATGGCCGAAGTCCCCGCCTCGTTGCGCGACGGTCTGCGCACGTTCCTCATCGCGGTCACCTCGCGCGACAACCGTGGCCTCGTCGTCGCGGCGCAGCAGATCGGCGTGCTGCTGCCCTCCGCCGACACCGTCGAACTCGAACGTGCCCTCGCCGCGCTCTTCGCCCGCTTCGGCGGCATGGGCTTCGCCGAGCTCGCCCAGGTCGACCCCCGCGAGTTCAGCGACTTCGCCGCCGAATTCGGCGGACTCGTGCGCACCCTGCCGGTGCAGCTGCCTGAGAACATGCTGCTGCTGTTCCGCGCTGTCTCCCTCACGAGCGGGCTGTGCAGCAACCTCGACCCCTCATTCAACGTGTGGGATGCCGCCGAGCCCTATGCCGCACGTCTCATCCGCGACGAGAGCGGCACGATGATCCAGGAGTTCGCACGCCAGGGCGCCGCGACCCTCGGCGTCACCTGGCGTCTGCCGCAGCGCATCGACGACGTCATATCCCGAGTCCACGACGGCACCGTCTCCTTCGACACCTCCCGCCTCGAACGTCGCCTCGACGCGCTCATGCGCCTTGGCCGCCGAGCCGTCGCCGCCGTCCTGTTCGCCGGGCTTCTCATCGGCGGCGCGGTGCTCATCGACCCGAACCTGACACTGGGCACCGTGCTCATCTCCGGCTCGGCGCTGCCGCTCCTCTACGCCCTGTTCTCCGGGATGCGCCAGCGTTGAACGCGCACATCACTCGGCAGTGAGAACTTCCGGTCGCGGCACGACCCGCGCATCCTGAAAAACGATCGTCGCCACGATCCCGGCGAGCAGGATCAGCTCGAACAGATTCGTGACCGCGCCGCTGGGCACGGGGATCGGCACCGCGCTGCCCGCCACCATCACGACCGTCACGACCGTCAGCCACGGCCAGCGCATCCGCACCCACACGCCGATCCCCGCGGCCAGCAGCGCGGCGGCGACGACGAGAACCATGGCCGGCGGCCCCGCCGGGGCGCTCGCATCGCTGTAGCTGAGAACCCCGAATTCCCCAGACGGAGAAAGGTCGAGGGATGCTGCTCCCATGACGACCTCGTAGACGATGAGCGCGACCGTGAGCGCGACCGCGATGACGAACGCGGCGACGGTGCGGGCGAAAGCCACGCCGGCCCGCGCCAGCACATGCCAGGCGACCAGCACCAGCAGCGGAGTCACGAAGGCGTGCAACCAGAATCGCAGCGCATTCGCCGACTCGAGCCCGGCGCCTTCGCCGATGAACGAGCCGAGCCCGATCACGAGGTTGTCGTAGATGAGCGCCACCAGCACGAGAGCTACCGCATCCGAGACGATCAGATATCCGCGCCGGGCGATGAGTACCACGCACCACACGAACAGCCCCAGATAGACCGCCGCGAAACTCAGGAACAGTATCGTGTCCATGCTTCCTCCTCAGCTCATCCGTCTGGGTGAGCTTGCGGTCGAGTGAACGTCTTCATGCCCCGAGACTAGGTTCCAGGCGTCGTGCGCGACTGCCCCTTGACACGGCGCCCGCGGCGCGGCCTGACGGTTTGTCCACAGGTCCGCGCTCATGGTCGCGAGCACGCTACAACTCGGATAGGCTGGAAGTGAAGTTTGTGAAGGGCCTGTGCGCAAAGCACGGTCCGAGCCGCTACGGATAGTCGGGTGTGGGACCCAGGGGGCCGTGCGGCAAGGCCGAGCAGCGACGACCATTCCGCAGACGTCCACCCGCTCAAGGACGCCGACCCGAATCGGCATCCGCATCTCGTTTCCCCGACCGAGGATCAATACCCATGCCCCGCAGCTCCTTCATGCTGTCCCCCCTCCATCGCGCTCGCACCGCGGTGACCGCCTCCCTGTGCCTCGCCGCCCTCGCCGTGCCGATGGTCGCGTCCCAGGGAACGGCCGCGGCCGCGACCGCCCTCCCGGTCTCCGATGAGTACCGCCCCGCGGCATCCATCGGCTTCCACGACTGGACCCGCGACGGCTCGGCCCGCGCCATCCGCGACGATCTCACCGGCGACCTCGGCGCCATGGTCGAGTTCGCGCAGATGTCGACGGTCGACGCCACCGGCAACGACGACAACGACATGCCGATGCTCGTCGCCGACCGCGTCGCGCTGCTCATGGTCACCCCGACCACCGAGGTCTCGTCGCTCAGCGTCGACGTCTTCGTCAAGGGCGAGAAGCAGGGCACGCTGCAGCTGGCGCACCCCAACCTCCTCCCGGCATCCGACCAGAACTACGACAACCGCGGTTCGGTCTCCTACTCGCTGCGCGCCTGGTCCGCTGAGATCCCCGGCGAGTGGATCATGCCCGGCATGACCCTGAAGATCACCGATGGCGCCGGCACCAGCGGCACCGTCGACGAGATCGAGATGTCCGCTCCCAAGGAGATGGTCATCAACAACATCCGTCTCGGAATGCT
>NZ_CANROA010000039.1 GCF_947632095.1 uncultured Microbacterium sp.
TTCGGGGCTGTAGCTTAGTGGTAAAGCCTCTGTCTTCCAAACAGATGATGCGAGTTCGATTCTCGTCAGCCCCTCCATTTCTCTCGCCAGGAGGATGCCGTGGTGACACCGTCCTCCCGCCCGGTTCCGGGTTTCCATGAGTTTCCTCCGTCCTTCGGCAGTTCGTCCGGCCCGCCGGTGCGCGTTCCCCGCCGTCGACGGCGGGCTCTCCTCGTGACGTGCGGGGCCCTTCTTACTATCGCGGCTAGCGCCGCGACGCATGTCGGGGCCAACCTCGGCTACGACGATTCGCGCACGGCCTATGAGCTGGCGGTTTCCGATGCCGAACGCACGCAGCGCGCGCTGACTGCCGGGATCGCAGTGCTCGACGGCACTGTCACCGCAGCCCAGACCGCTCTCGCAGCCGACAGCAGTCTGCTCATCGGCGCCGATAACCGCGCGGATCTCGAGGCCAAGACCGACGCCGCACTCGGGTTGCTCACCGAGCACACCGAACTCGCCGATCATGCGTTCGTCGCTGCGGAGGCGAAACCGGTGTGGGCCTGGGAACTGTTCGACGAAAGCCGACGGTTCGATGCCCTCCGCGACGATGCCACGACTGCGGAGGATGAGTTCACCACGGCCGCTGCACAAGCGGACGAGGCCGCGCTCGACGTCTCGACAAGCGCATTCGTCGTCATCACCGAAGCGGCGGAGGCGAGTGCCGCCTTCGAGTCGGCTCACATCGGCGCGCGCAATACCGACATCATCGCCCTCCGGCGCGCCGCGCAGGAGCTCGCCGAACGCACCGATTTCGATGCCGAGGCGGTCGAGGGATATGTCGCACTCGAGACTGCAGCGGCCGCGATGATCGCCTCTGAAGCAGCCGAAGTCGCCGAGAAGCAGGGCCCGTTGTACGACGCTCGGCTCGAGGTCGAGGCTTTCGCGCGATCGTTGGCTCCGGGCGTGCTGCTCGACTTCGACTGGTCTCCGATCGTGAACGGCTACGGACACTCCGACAGCATGGCCGGCTACGCCACCTGGTGGTACGGAGAGCCCGGCCACGCCAACATCGAGCTCACCGACTCGGTGGCCGCATACTGGCCCGGCGAACGCAGCAAGTCCCTCGTCGCGCACGAGGTCGGGCACGCGATCAGCGTGAAGTGCCAGGGCATGTACGACGACTCGAACCAGGACACGATCGAGCACTGGGCGACAGCCTGGGCCATCAGCATGGGTTTCCACAGCGCCGCGAACGGCACATCGGCCTACGGCCCTCCCCCGCAGGAGCTCATCGACGCTGCATCCGGTTGCCGCTGATCCGTTCTGAGAAAGTAGGCGGATGCTCCGACACGCCGTGACCAGATCGTTTCTCCCGGCCGTCCACCCGGGCGTGTTTCCGCGTTACGCTATGAGCGACACGCCATACCCAAGCGTGCATCACGAGGGGGAATACTCACATGAAAGCTTCACGCAGGAACAAGATCTACGCCGTCCTGGCCGGAGGACTCGTGCTCGGAGTCGGCGCCGCAGTGACTCTCGCGGCGTGGAACGACTCGGAATTCGCGACGGGCAACTTCACCGCCGGTTCCTTCATCTTCGAGGGCTCCGAGAACGGCACAGCCTGGGGCGAGCACGACGCCGAGGGCGCTGCGGCCGCGCTGACGTTCACCGCGAATTTCGACAACCTCAGCCCCGATGACGTCGTGTACGCCCCCTATGCGCTGCGCCTGACGTCGACAACCGACGCCGACCTGACGTCTGTCGCGCCCGTCGTCACCGGCGATCTCGACGGACAGCTCACCTTCGACGCCGTGGCGACCACGGCGTTCGGCTGCGACGACGCGACGGACTTCGCCGGCGGAAGCGCGGTTCCCACGACCATCGCCGATGGCGAGGTCATCAACCTCTGCCTCGCAGTGACGGCCTCGTCGACGCTCGTCCAGGGCGACACCGGCACGGCTGTCTGGCAGTGGACCGCCGAGTCCCAGTGATGACCACGCGTCGCTCGCGACGCACTGATCGTCTCGAGCAGCGTCGGCTCACGATTCGTCGTGTGCGGGCGCTGCTCGTCGGCGGTCTTGTCCTCGGGGTCGGTGCGACCGCGACGCTCGCCTCGTGGACCGATCCGGAGTACGCGTCGACCCAGATCACGGCCGGGACGTTCTCGATCGAGTCTCGGACATCGACCGGGGACGGGTTCGCCGAGCACAATTCGAGCGGCACAGCCGCCACACTGCCGCTGAATCTCACGGGCATCTACCCGGGAAGCAGCGCGGCCGCCTGGATCCAGATCCGCACAGCTCCGGGATCCGTCAAGGGAACCGTGAATCTCATCGATGCCGTCGCGCCCGCCAGCGCCGCGAACTCCATCGCACTGCGTGATGCGCTCACGGTTCGCGTCGTCGCGACGAGCGCGACAACGACAGCAGCTCCGGACTGCACGACGTCGATGGGTGGCGGGACCGCCGTGACCGGTATCGACAACGTCCCGGCGTTGAGCCCGTCGGCATTGGCGGCGAACGGCGCCGACGTCGTGAACTACTGCTTCATCGTGACGCTTCCTGCCGACACCCCGAACGCTGCACAAGGAGGGTCCGTGACTCCCGTGTGGGAGTTCAGCGGCACGACGGGATGACGACGATGACGACGCTGCAGCGCATCGGGCGGATTGCGCGCGAGGCGCTCCTCACGCTGCTTGCGCTCGGCGGGGTCTGCTGCATCGTGCTCGTGATCCTCGCGTTCACCGGCGGATACTCGCTGATCATGTTCAAGACCGGATCGATGTCACCGACGATCCCCGCAGGCTCCGTCGCGCTCGTGCAGGAGATCCCGGCATCCGACATCGCCGTCGGCGACGTCGTCACCGTCGATCGCGACGGCGCGCTCCCGGTGACGCATCGGGTGACGAGCATCGCGGATGACACCGATGGCGCTGCGCGCACCTTCACGATGCGCGGCGACGCGAACGAGATCGAAGACCCTCTGCCGTACACGGCGACCGAGGTGCGCATCGTGCGCGGCTCCGTGCCCCACCTCGCGCAGGTCATCATTTGGTTCGGCAGCCCCTGGGTGCTCGGAGCGATCACGATCGGAGCGTCGGCACTGGTCACCTGGGCGTTCTGGCCGAAGACGCCGCGGCGCGATGAACGCGACGATGAGACGGATGCCGGCGAGGACTCACCGATCGAACCGGAAACCGCCGGTGAGCTCGTCACTGCAGGCGCGCCCGCTGCTCCCGGCGCGGATGAACCGCGCACCCGACGCGAACGACGGGCCGCCGGCATGCTCGCAATCGCGCTCGCTCTCGGCGCAGGCGGAGCGCTGCATGCCCCTGAGCAGGCGGCTGCCGGGGAGTCGATCCTCACGATGACTTCGGATCTCGACGCATCGGGGTCGTACGCACTCGACTCGGATGATCCGCTGTACTGGCACCTCGACATCGACGCAACGGGCGCACCCGCGGCCGGCGAACTCGCCGTCTCGATGCGCGCCAGCGGATCCGACGCGCTCGCCATGCAGGTCGAGGTGCGCGCCTGCGACGTCGTCTGGGAGGCCGAGGGCTGCCCGACCGGCGAGCGGATGCTGCGCGCCGATGCCCCGCTCGCGCTTGATGGCGCCACGAACCCGCTGCTCGCCGATCCGACGCCGACAGTCACGCACCTGCGAGTCGCACTGACCGCTCAGGCGGCTCCCGATGTCGCAAGCGCAGAGGCGTCCCTCACGATCAGGGCAATTGCCGGTCAGACGATTATCGACGAATCCATCAACGGCGGGGAGCTGCCCCGCACCGGAGGGCAGTCATGGGTGTTCCTCGCAGCGCCCGCGGCGATCATCATCGGACTCGGGATCGCTCTTATCGTCGGGGCGCGGAGGAGGTCGAAGTGAAGAAGCGCAACGCGCTGCGCCTCAGTGTCGGTGCAATGAGTATCGCCGCTGCGTTGGTCGTCTCGACAGGCTCGGTTCAGCCGACAGAAGCGGCGTGGACCGAGGCCGAGTATGGCGCGGCTCCCCCGATCACGACGATCAAAATACCAACTCCGATACGAGTCGGTACGCCCGGATGCGTCCTCACTCCCGGATTACTTGGGCTCACGCCTTCGATCACCATCACGTGGCAGATTCCCGCCCCGATATCGCAGTATGGAGAGTCCGACGCTGAATACGGCCAGATTGTCGGAGGACTGCTCGAGCCGATTCTCGGCGGTCTGCTCGGCAGCATCAACACGGTCGAGACGTCGCCTAATGCGTTTACGACGACGGTCAACAGTGGTCTGCTCACCGGCCTGCTCGGAGCATCCAAATCCATCGGGATCCGGCTCAACGGTCCAGGCGGTTGGGACTCGGATTGGCTTGTGGCCAACGCCAGCATGGGCTTGGCCGGCATCAACCCGCAGTGTTCGATGACTACAACTGCGTCATAAAACCGCCGCCGCCCCGAAGAGCGACGGCGGTTTCAGAAAAAGTCTGATCAGGCCTGACCGCGGCGCTCGCGCAGCTGCGTGAGCGCGTCTTCGAGCAGCTGCACCGACTCCTCGTCGGTGCGACGCTCCTTCACATATGCGAGGTGGGTCTTGTAGGGCTCGTTCTTGGCGAGCTCCGGCGGGTTGTTCTTGTCGCGACCGGCCGGCAGGCCCGTCTGCGGGTGGTCGATCGTCTCGGGGATCTCCTCTTCGGGGAGACCCGCCGCGAAGTAGCGCACGGTCTCGTTGCCGAGCCCGTCCCAGTACGAGACCGCCGTGCGGTCGGCGTGGTAGCCGTGGTCCTGCTCCCCCATGGGGCCAGAGCCCACACGGGTGCCGCGAATCGCGTTGCCTCCGGTGGCCACGTCAGCTCACCACGCCGAGCTTCGTGAGCAGACCGAGCGCGACGATGGAGATGAACCATACGAGCGCCAGAATGATCGTGAAGCGGTTGAGGTTTCGCTCCGCAAGGCCGGAGGAACCGACCGCAGAGGTCATCCCCCCACCGAACATGTCGGAAAGACCGCCACCGCGGCCCTTGTGGAGAAGGATGAGGAGAGTCAGCAGGACGCTGGTGACGCCCAGCACGACCTGCAGGACGAACTCAAGAATTGCCACGAGGGAGAGCCTTTCGCTGGGCCAGGTGCCCGTAATCGTCAAGTATACGAGAAGGTGGCGGGGCCGCGGCCCCGCCACCCGCTCATACGCCGACGTGCTTTTCGAAACGGATGATCGCTGCGAACTCGTCGACGACGAGGCTCGCGCCGCCCACAAGGGCACCGTCGACGTCGGGCTCGCGCATGAAGGTGGCGATGTTCGCCGACTTCACCGAGCCGCCGTAGAGGATGCGCGTGCGCGCGGCCGCGTCATCATCAAGGGTCTTCGCCAGAACACCGCGCAGCGCGGCGCAAACATCCTGCGCCTGCTGCGGGGTCGCCGCCTGGCCGGAACCGATCGCCCAGACCGGCTCGTAGGCGACGACGATCTCGGCGGATGCCGGAACGTCCTTGAGCGCTGCTTCGAGCTGCCCGGCAGGAACGGCGCTGGCGCCGAACTTCTCCAGGTCCTCAGCGGTCTCGCCGACGCAGATCACCGGTACGAGCCCGTGCTTGAGCGCCGCCTGAACCTTCGCCGCGACGACATCGTCGCCCTCGGCGTGGTACTCGCGACGCTCGGAGTGGCCGATGATGACGTACTTCGCGTCGAGCTTCGACAGGAACGCACCGGAGATCTCACCGGTGTACGCGCCCGAGTCGTGCGCCGACAGGTCCTGCGCGCCGAGCGCGAACGGGATCTTGTCGGCATCGAGCAGGGTCTGCACGCTGCGGATGTCGGTGAAGGGCGGGAAGACCGCGACGTCGACCGAGTCGTCGTCGTGCTTCGCGTCCTTCAGAGCCCAGTGCAGCTTCTGCACGAAGGCGACCGCCTGCAGGTGGTCGAGGTTCATCTTCCAGTTTCCCGCGATCAGCGGGGTACGAGCGTTCACGCCCATCCGAGCACCTCCAGGCCGGGTAGTTTCTTTCCCTCGAGGAACTCGAGGCTCGCGCCTCCGCCCGTCGAGATGTGACCGAAGCGGTCGTCCGCGAAGCCGAGCTGACGCACGGCGGCTGCGGAGTCGCCGCCACCGACGACACCGAGGCCGTCGACCTCGGTCAGCGCCTGCGCGACAGCACGAGTTCCGGCGGCGAACGCCGGGAACTCGAAGACGCCCATCGGGCCGTTCCAGAAGACCGTCTTCGACCCGCGGATCGCCTCGGCGAAGGTCGCGGCCGTGTCGGGGCCGATGTCGAGGCCGATGCCCGAGGCGCCGAACGAGGACTGCTCGATCGCGTCAGCGGCGACGACCTCGTGCGCAGCATCCGCCGCGAACGACGCCGCGACGACGACATCGGTCGGGACCACGATCTCGACACCGCGCTCAGCGGCCTCAGCGAGGTATCCGCGGACCGTGTCGAGCTGGTCCTTCTCGAGAAGGCTGGATGCCACGGCGTGGCCCTGCGCGGCGAGGAAGGTGAACAGCATCCCTCCGCCGACGAGAATGCGGTCGACGCGCGGCAGCAGGTGCGAGATGACGCCGAGCTTGTCGCTGACCTTCGAGCCGCCCAGGACGACCGTGTAGGGACGTTCCGGGTTCTCGGTGAGCCGGTCGAGCACATCGAGCTCGGCGGCGATCAGCAGGCCTGCGGCAGAGGGCAGCAGCTCGGCGAGGTCGTAGACGCTCGCCTGCTTGCGGTGCACGACGCCGAAGCCGTCCGAGACGAGCGCGTCGCCCAGCTGGGCGAGCTCGGAGGCGAAGGCCTGACGCGTGGCGTCGTCCTTCGCGGTCTCGCCCGGGTTGAAGCGCAGGTTCTCGATGACGACGACTCCGCCGTTGTCGAGCTCCGAGACAGCGGACTGGGCGGACTCGCCGACCGTGTCGCGGGCGAACGCGACGGGCTTGCCGAGCAGCTCGGACAGGCGCTGCGCAACCGGCTCCAGGCTGTACTGGGCGTCGGGCTCCCCCGCGGGGCGTCCGAGGTGCGAGCACACGACAACACGTGCGCCCGCATTGATGAGGGCGTTCAAGGTCGGCAGCGAGGCACGAACACGGCCATCGTCCGTTATGACCCCATCCCGCAGAGGGACGTTGAGATCACAACGAACGATGACGCGCTTGCCCTCGAGCGAACCCAGAGATTCCAGGGTGCGCAGGGTCATCGGATACTCAGAGACGCTCTGCGACGTACTCGGTCAGGTCGACGAGACGGTTGGAGTAGCCCCACTCGTTGTCGTACCAGCTGGAGAGCTTGACCTGGTTGCCGATGACGCGCAGGAGGCCTGCATCGAAGATCGACGAGTGCGGGTCGGTGACGATGTCGCTCGAGACGATCTCGTCCTCGGTGTACTTCAAGATGCCCTTGAGCGGACCCTCTTCAGCAGCAGCCTTGTATGCGGCCTTGACCTCGTCGATCGTGACGGGGCGCGAAGCGGTGACCGTGAGGTCGGTGATCGAGCCGGTGGGAACCGGAACGCGCAGCGCGAAGCCGTCGAGCTTGCCCTTCAGCTCGGGCAGGACCAGGCCGATGGCCTTGGCTGCACCCGTCGAGGTGGGGACGATGTTGACGGCGGCGGCGCGGGCGCGACGCAGGTCGCTGTGCGGGCCGTCCTGCAGATTCTGGTCGGCGGTGTAGGCGTGGACCGTGGTCATGAGACCGTTCTCGATGCCGAATGCGTCGTTGAAGACCTTGGCCAGCGGCGCGAGGCAGTTCGTGGTGCAGGAGGCGTTCGAGAGGATGTGGTGGTTCTCGGGATCGTAGATGCCCTCGTTGACACCCATGACGATGGTGGCGTCGTCGCCCGAGGCGGGAGCCGAGATGAGAACCTTCTTGGCGCCGGCCTCGATGTGCTTCTTGGCGAGCTCGGCCTTGGTGAAGAAGCCGGTCGACTCGATGACGATGTCGACGCCCAGCTCGCCCCACGGGAGGTTGGCGGGGTCGCGCTCCGCGAAAGCCTTGATCTCCTTGCCGTCGACCGTGATGCTGTCGTCGTCGTAGGTGACCTCGGCGTCGAGACGGCCGGTGATGGAGTCGTACTTGAGAAGGTGCGCGAGCGTCTTGTTGTCGGTGAGGTCATTCACCGCGACGATCTCGATGTCCGCACCCTGCGCGAGAGCCGCGCGGAAGTAGTTGCGTCCGATGCGGCCGAAGCCGTTGATACCGATCTTGACAGACAAAGATGTCTCCTGATTGTCATGCGCGGAGTGCGCGTTTTCGGGGGATGTGGACATCGGCGTCCCGACGGGCGAAGAGCCCATCGGGACGCCCGTCTTGATTACGACAGTACCAGCAGGCCGTTCGTCTGCTTGCGGGCGACATCGAGACGCTGAGCGACGTTCTCCCAGTTCGCGATGTTCCAGGCCGCCTTGATGTAATCGGCCTTCACGTTGAGGTAATCCAGGTAGAAGGCGTGCTCCCACATGTCGAGCTGGAACAGCGGAATCGTGCCCTGGGCCGTGTTGGCCTGCTGGTCGAACAGCTGCTGGATGATCAGACGCTGTCCGATCGGCTCCCAGCTGAGAACGGCCCAGCCGGAGCCCTGGATTCCCGCAGCCGCAGCAGCGAAGTGAGCCTGGAACTTCTCGAACGAGCCGAAGAACTCGTCGATGGCGGCCTTGAGCTCTCCCTCGGGCTGACCGCCGCCGTTCGGCGACAGGTTGGTCCAGAAGATCGAGTGGTTGACGTGACCGCCGAGGTTGAACGCGAGGTCCTTCTCGAGCTTGTTCACGTTGGCGAGGTTGCCGCTCTCGCGCGCCTCGGCGAGACCTTCGAGCGCCGCGTTGGCGCCGGTCACGTAGGCCTGGTGGTGCTTGTCATGGTGCAGTTCCATGATCTTGCCGCTGATGTGCGGCTCGAGTGCCGAGAAATCATAGGGGAGGTCGGGGAGCGTGTACGTCATGTCGCTTTCATCCAATCCGCGCCGCGCCGCGGCGCTTGCCGATCCTCTTCGCAGCCCAAGTGCTGTGAAGAGCGGACGTTTTCATCCTACTGACGTCAACGCGCACGTGGTGGGGATGCTTCCACCGATGACGAAAAAGTCCCAGGGATCGCTCCCCGGGACTTTCTCGTGAAATGCATTCGGTCAGGCGTCGAGCCCCGCGGGCACAGCGGCCTCCGTACCGGGGATGCCCTCCTGCTGCGCGCGCTTGTCGGCCATGGCGAGCAGACGGCGGATGCGTCCGGCGACGGCGTCCTTCGTCAGCGGCGGCTCGGCGTGGTGGCCGAGCTCGTCCAGGCTCGCATCACGGTGCGCGAGGCGCAGCTGACCGGCCGTGCGCAGATGATCGGGAACCGTGTCGCCGAGGATCTCCAGCGCGCGTTCGACACGAGCGCACGCCGCGACCGCGGCCTGTGCCGAACGGCGCAGGTTCGCGTCGTCGAAGTTCACCAGGCGGTTGACGCCCGCGCGGACCTCGCGGCGCTGACGCATCTCCTCCCACGCGGCGGCCGTCTTCACGGCGCCCATCTGCGCCAGGATCGAACGGATCGCCTCGCCCTCGCGCACGACGACCCGCGGCATGCCGCGCACTTCGCGGGCCTTCGCGGCGACACCGAGACGGTGAGCGGCCCCGACCAGCGCCATGGCCGCCTCGGACGTCGGGCACGAGATCTCGAGCATCGCCGAACGACCCGGGTCGGTCAGCGTTCCGTTCGCGAGGAACGCACCGCGCCAGAGGCCTGCGATCTCTTCACGGGAACCGGTCGTGAGACGGTTCGGCAGGCCGCGCACGGGGCGACGACGCTGGTCGAGCAGGCCGGTCTGACGCGCGAGCGTCTCCCCCGCACCGATCACGCGCACGGCGTAACGGGCGCCCTCGGTCGCAGTGGCCGACTGCACCTGGGCGATCTCGGGACGCACACCATAGATCTCGGCCAGATCACGGGCGACGCGACGCGCGAGAAGATCTGCGTCGACCTCGGCTTCGACGGCTACCCGGCCGGCGATCGAGTGGAGGCCGCCGGCGAACCGGAGGATAGCCGTCACTTCCGCGACTCGCACCGTCGGGGGTGCATTACGAATGCTGACGAGTTCAGCTTTTACGTCGGTGGTTAGTGCCACGGGACTCCTTGTAAAACTTTCATGCATCGGATCGCGACGCAACGAACCAGTTTACCCCGGGCGCGGCGCAGTCTTATTCGCGCCCGAGATCACGGTGGCGCACACTCACCGCGATGCCGGGCATCTCCGCCAGACGTTGCGCGAGCTGTTCGGACATGGCCACGGAGCGGTGCTTGCCGCCGGTGCATCCGATCGCCACCGTCGAGTGGCCCTTGTTCTCGCGCTGGTACCCCTCGAGCACGGGTACGAGAGCCTTCGCATAGGCGTCGAGGAAATCCGCCGCGCCCTCCTGCTCGAGCACATAGTCGCGGACCGGAGCATCCTGCCCCGTGAGGCCGCGCAGTTCCTCGTTCCAGTACGGATTCGGGAGGAAACGCATATCGGCGACGAGGTCGACATCCGTCGGCAGACCGTACTTGAACCCGAAGCTCAGCACCGTCAGTCGGTGCCGTGCGGCGCCGTCTTCCGCGAAGGTCTCCGAGACCTGCGTGGCCAGCTGGTGGATGTTCAACGATGATGTGTCGATGACGATGTCGGCGGCCTCGCGCACCAGCGTGAGTCGGGAGCGCTCGAGACGGATGCCGTCGAGCAGAGTTCCATCCTCCTGCAGCGGGTGCGGGCGACGGACCGCCTCGAAGCGACGGACGAGGACGTCATCGGATGCGTCGAGGAACACCACCCGCACGCTGCCGCGCGACCGCAGCGCCCGCGCCACCTCGGGGAAATCGTTAAAGAGGTTGCGCCCTCGCACATCCACGACCGCCGCGACCTTCGGCAGCGCACCGGCGCCGAGATCCGTCAGGTCGAGAAGCGGAGGAAGCATTTGCGGAGGAAGGTTGTCGACGACATACCACCCCAGATCTTCGAGCGCATTCGCCACTGTTGACCGCCCCGCACCGGACATGCCGGTGACGATGAGGAACTCGTTCTTCTCGCCGTCGACCATCGGTACTCCCTCTCCTTGTCCGTACAGCCTATCGACTAGACAGGTGGGAGTGGATGCTCGCGGCGAGCGCTGGCCCGATCCCGGGCACCTCCTGGATCGCATCCGACGTTGCACCGCGCAGCGCCGTCACGGAACCGAAGTGCTTCAGGAGCGCCTTGATGCGGGATGCCCCGAGCCCGGGGACCTCGGCGAGCACAGTGGTGATATCGCGCTTGCGGCGCTTGCGCTGATGCACGATCGCGAATCGGTGCGCCTCATCGCGCAGACGCTGCAGAAGATACAGGGCTTCACTGGTCCGCGGGAGGATCACCGGGAAGTCCTCCCCCGGCAACCACACCTCCTCGAGTCTCTTCGCGATGCCGCACAGAGCGATCTCGGCATGTCCGGCGTCGCGCAGCGCACGAGCAGCCGCCTCGACCTGGGGCTTCCCCCCGTCGACCAGCAGCAGCTGGGGCCGATAGGAGAAGCGCGGCTTCTTCTTCGCCGTGATCACCTCTCCCTCGGCCGTTACCGCACTCGCCTGCCCCGTCGCCGCATCGATGACCGCCGCGGGCTCATCGTCCTCCGGACGGTCGAGGTGCGCCAGGCGCCGCATGAGCACCTGATACATCGAGTCGGTGTCATCCGTCGTCTCGGCGATGTTGAACGACCGGTACTGGTCGGTGCGAGGCAGCCCGTCTTCGAAGACCACCATCGAGGCGACCACATTCGTGCCGCCCAGATGCGAGATGTCGAAGCACTCGATGCGCAGCGGCGCAGCATCCAGCCCCAGCGCCTCCTGCAGATCGGTCAACGCCTGCGTACGCGCGACATAGTCGCTCGTGCGCCGCGTCTTGTGGCGGATGAGCGCCTGCTGGGCGTTCAGCGTCGCCGTGCGCATGAGCTCCGCGCGCTGACCTCGCTGAGCCACCGCCACCTCGACCTTGCGGCCCCGGCGCTCCCGCAACCACTGCTCGAGTTCTGCGGCATCATCAGGTAACGCGGGGACCAGGATGCGACGCGGCACATCCACGCCCTCACCGTACGCCCGCTGCAGGATCTGATCGACCAGGTCGGCGCCCGAGATGTCGAGCTCCTTCTCGATCGTCGTCGCCCGCACGCCGCGCACCCGACCGCCGCGGATCACGAAGTGCTGCACAGCCGCCGCGAGCTCATCCTCCGCGATGCCGAACAGATCAGCATCCTCATCCGCCGGCAGCACCAGCGCACTCTTGCCGAGAACAGCCTCGATCGATGCGAGCTGATCGCGGTACTTCGCCGCCGATTCGTAGTCCATGGCGGCCGAGGCCGCGAGCATCCTCTTCGTCAGCTCTTTCGTGAAGCGCTCGTCCCCGCCGGCCATGAAGGCGACGAAATCATCGACCATGGCCCTGTGCTCCGCGATCGACACCGTCATCGAGCACGGGCCGCCGCACTTGCCGATCTGCCCGGGGAAGCACGGTCGTCCGGTCGCCATCGCGCGCTTATAGCTGGAATCGCTGCACGTGCGGATCGGGAACGCCTTGATCATCAGATCGATCGTCTCGTGCACCGCCCACACCTTCGGGTACGGCCCGAAGTACCGCGCCCGCGGAATCCTGCGGTTACGGGTGACGAGCACGCGCGGCGCCTCATCACCCAGCGTCACCGCGAGAAACGGGTACGACTTGTCATCCTTGTAACGAACGTTGAACGGCGGATCGAACTCCTTGATCCACATGTACTCCAGCTGCAGTGAATCGACGTCGGTCGCGACGACCGTCCATTCGACCGATGCCGCCGTCGTCACCATCCGACGGGTGCGCTCGTGGAGTGTGCGCAGCGGGGCGAAGTAGTTCGACAGGCGCTGACGCAGGTTCTTCGCCTTGCCGACGTAGAGGACCCGCCCCTCGGCGTCGCGGAAACGATAGACGCCCGGGTTCGTCGGGATCTCACCCGGTTTCGGCTTGTACGGGAGGACCTCGGCCATCAGCCGGCCTTCCGCTCCCCGCGTCCGGCGCCCAGAATCTCTCCGAGGAAGAGCCCCGTGTGACTCTCCTCGACCTTCGCGATCTGCTCGGGCGTGCCGGTGGCGATCACCGTGCCGCCGCCGGAGCCGCCCTCGGGGCCCATGTCGATGACCCAGTCCGCGGACTTGATCACGTCGAGGTTGTGCTCGATCACGACGACCGTGTTGCCCTTGTCGACGAGACCGTTCAAGACCTCGAGGAGCTTGCGCACATCTTCGAAGTGCAGACCCGTCGTCGGCTCGTCGAGCACGTAGATGCTGCGTCCGTTGCTGCGTCGCTGCAGCTCGGTCGCCAGTTTCACGCGCTGCGCCTCACCTCCCGACAGGGTCGTCGCAGACTGTCCGAGACGTACATAGCCGAGGCCGACATCGACAAGCGTCTTCATGTATCGGTGGATCGCCTGGATCGGCTCGAAGAACTCCGCCGCCTCTTCGATGGGCATGTCGAGGACCTCGGCGATGTTCTTGCCCTTGTAGTGCACCGACAGGGTGTCGCGGTTGTACCGCTTGCCGTCGCACACCTCGCAGTCGACGTACACATCGGGCAGGAAGTTCATCTCGATCTTAATCGTGCCGTCGCCCGAGCACGCTTCGCAGCGGCCGCCCTTGACGTTGAAGCTGAAGCGTCCCGGCAGGTACCCGCGGACCTTCGCCTCGGGCGTCTCGGCGAACAGCGAGCGGATGCGGTCGAAAACGCCCGTGTATGTCGCCGGGTTCGAGCGCGGGGTGCGACCGATCGGCGCCTGATCGACGTGGACGACCTTGTCGAGGTTGTCGAGACCCGTGACGCGCGTGTGCTTGCCGGCCAGGGAACGGGCGCCGTTGAGCTTGGAGGCCAGAACGCGGTACAGGATGTCATTGACCAGCGAGCTCTTGCCCGAACCGCTCACCCCCGTGACCGCCGTCATGACGCCGAGCGGGAAGGTTGCGGTGACGTCCTTCAGGTTGTTCTCACGTGCGCCGACGACGGTCAGCATGCGCTTCTTGTCGATCTTGCGTCGCTTCGTCGGCGTGGGGATCTCGCGACGACCCGAGAGGTAGTCGCCCGTCATCGATCCGGTCTCCTCGAGGAGCTCGGCATAGGACCCGGAGTGCACGACCGAACCGCCGTTGACGCCCGCCCCCGGTCCGATGTCGACGACCCAGTCGGCCGCTTCGATCGTCTCTTCGTCATGCTCGACGACGATCAGCGTGTTGCCGAGGTCGCGCAGCGTCTCGAGCGTCTGGATCAGACGGCGGTTGTCGCGCTGGTGCAGCCCGATCGAGGGCTCGTCGAGCACGTAAAGCACGCCGGTGAGCCCCGACCCGATCTGCGTGGCCAGGCGGATGCGCTGGGCCTCGCCTCCGGAGAGCGAGCCGGCC
The DNA here is from genome assembly GCF_947632095.1 of uncultured Microbacterium sp. Lineage (GTDB taxonomy): Bacteria > Actinomycetota > Actinomycetes > Actinomycetales > Microbacteriaceae > Microbacterium. The sequence goes on from NZ_CANROA010000039.1 coordinate 14,333, forward strand.
GACCGGCTGAGGTTGAGATAGTTCAGGCCGACCTGCAGGAGGAAGTTCAGCCGCAGGCGGATCTCCCGCAGCACCTGGGCGGCGATCTTCGCCTCGCGCTCGGTCAGCGTGAGGGTCTCCATGAAGTCGGCGGCATCGGCGAGACTGAGGTCGGCGACCTCGGCGATCGAGCGCCGGTCGACCGTCACCGCGAGCACCTCAGGCTTGAGCCGCGCACCGTTGCATGTCGAGCAGGGCACCTCACGCAGGTACTCCCCCCAGCGGGCGCGCTGGTTGTCGCTCTCGGCCTGCGCGTACTGACGCTCGATGTAGGGCACGACGCCCTCGAAGCCGGATGCATACCGCATCTCGCGGCCGTAGCGGTTCTTCCACTTGACCGTGACCTTGTAGTTGTCGCCGCGCAGCACAGCATCCTGCACATCAACGCGCAGGTCCTTCCACGGGGTGTCGAGGTCGAAGTTCAGATCGCTCGCAAGACCCTCGAGAAGACGCTCGTAGTACTGGAAGAGCCCCTTGCCCTGCGTGGTCCAGGGGATGATCGCCCCCTCGCGGATCGAGAGGTCCTCATCGCCGAGCATGAGATCGACGTCGACCGACATGCGCGTGCCGAGGCCCGAGCAGGTCGGGCAGGCGCCGAACGGGGCGTTGAAGGAAAACGTGCGAGGCTCCACCTCCGTGAGCGTGATCGCGTGGCCGTTGGGACAGGCGAGCTTCTCGGAGAAGGACTGCCAGGCGGCATCGCCCTCTTCATCGACGAAGTTGATCTGCATGATGCCATCGGCGAGCCCCAGCGCCGTCTCGACCGAGTCGGTCACACGCCCCAGGATGTCGCCCGAGGCGACGAGACGGTCGACGACCACCGAGATGTCGTGCTTGTAGCTCTTCTTCAACTTCGGCGGGTCGGCCAGCTGGACGAGGTCGCCGTCGACGATGGCGCGCGAGTATCCCTTGGCCCCGAGCTCGCGGAAGAGGTCGACGAACTCGCCCTTCTTCTGAGAGACGATCGGAGCGACGATCTGATATCTGGTGCGGTCGGGCAGCTCCATGAGCTGATCCGCGATCTGCTGCACCGTCTGGCGCTGGATCTTCTCCCCGCACTCGGGGCAGTGCGGTACTCCGATGCGTGCCCACAGCAGGCGCATGTAGTCGTAGATCTCGGTGATCGTGCCCACGGTCGAGCGCGGGTTGCGGTTGGTTGACTTCTGGTCGATCGAGACCGCCGGGCTCAGGCCCTCGATGAAATCGACGTCGGGCCGATCGACCTGGCCGAGGAACTGACGCGCATACGCGCTCAGCGACTCGACGTAGCGGCGCTGCCCCTCGGCGAAGATCGTGTCGAACGCGAGGCTCGATTTGCCGGACCCCGACAGGCCCGTGAACACGACCAGCGAGTCGCGCGGGATGTCGATGTCGACGTTCTTCAGGTTGTGCACGCGGGCACCGCGAACACTGAGTTTTCCGGTGGTTTCTACGGGGACGATTGGCACCCGTCAATTCTATGAGGGGCCACGGACATCGGGGCCGTGAGGACGTTCAGGATGGCGCGCGCACGATCACTGACTCGTGCGGGCCCGGAACAGCAGCACGGCCAGGCCCGCCACGATCACGCCTCCGACGGGCGCGAGCCACGCGACCCCGTCGTCGCCCACCGTGGGCATCACGACGACGAGCAATGCCACCGGCTGCGCGATCAACTGCACGCCGACGAACCGCCGGAGCGTCGGCAGCAGCATCCGCGGATGCATCCGGGAGGCGAACGGCACGGCCATGCAGACGCTGCCGAGCACGTGCACGAGGTGCAGGATCAGCAGTGCCAGTGCGGTGCGCCACGGCGACGGCTCGTCGAGCGCGATGCCCAGCACGATCACCGCAGCGCCCGCCCAGGTCGCGAGGCTCCGTGGCAGCACGGCGCCGACGACGAACGCGACGGCTCCGATCATCTGCCAGGGGGCGTACCCGTTCAGTGAGATGACGCCGGCGATCCCGATCAGCGCGGTGAGGGCGCGGAGCACGACGGCGGGGATCGCCGCCGTCACGCGCATCTCGTGGGTTCGGGCTCTCATCGGCGCATCCGTCCTGCCGAGCGCAGCGCGGCATCCGCCCCATCCCCGTCGAGGCGCCACGCGATCGCGTCGGCTCCGGCGTGACGCAATTCGATGAGGGCGTCGTCGTGTTCGGCGCTCACCGTGCGCAGCGCGAGGCGCTGCTCGCGGTTCAGTCGTGCGTCGTCGAGCACGGGCAACACGTCCACGGCGACGACCCGATGGCCGCTCGCCCGCAGCGCGAGCGCGAGCGTCGTGGCACCCCGGTCGATGAAGGGCGAGAGCACGTGCACGGTCGCGCCGTGCGGCACCGGCGGCGTGCGCCGGTAGCGGGTGGTGGTGCCGCTCACGCCGGTGGCGGCGATCGCCCGGCGCAGCCGCGCCAGATGGCGGACGCCGGCTCCGGGGGCGATCGTGCGCCCACCGGCGGAGAGCTCATGGAGCGCGACCCGGTCGCCGGCGGCGATGGCCGCGGTCGCGATCGACAGGGCGGCCTGGCGGGCGAGGTCCAGCGACGTGACGCCGCTGCGATCGGGGTCGGGGAAGCCCCAGGTCGCGACGACCGCGCCGAGGTCGTCGGCGGTGTCGATCATGATGACGACGGATGCATCGCTGAGGGTGTCCGTGCGCCGCACCAGCAGATCACCGGGGCGCCGGGCCAGGCGCGCTGTGGCCCGCCAGTCGACGCGCCGCAGCTCGTCGCCCGGCGCGAACGGGTGGATGTCCCGGAAGTCGCCGCCCTGGCCTGGACGCGAGCCCCGGTGGATGCCGTGCAGGCCCCGGAGCCGGGACGCGACGGGCAGCGCGCCCAGCCGGATCGGCGTCGGTGCCGCGTTCCAGTCCAGCGTGCGGCGCGGCACCGTCGTGCTGACCCAGGCGCCGTCGAATGCCACCGCCCGGGCCGTGGCAGCGATGAGCTCGACCGGGCCGGAGTGGCGCAGGCGCGCGGTGGTGCGCACGACGGCGTCGCCGTCCGCGGCATCCGCCACGCCTCGTCGCACTCCGCCCTGGTCGATCGCGAGCTGCACCCAGTCCGCGCCGGCGCGGACGCCGACCGTGCCGTGCACCGTTCCGGGCTCCGCGCCGGATCCGGCATCCAGCGTCACGGCGATCCGCGCAGGTCGGGGCCGGCGCAGCACGAGCACGCACCACAGGGCGAACGGGAGACCGAGCACGACGACGTCCGGGCGCGAGAAGGCGACCCCGGCCGCGGCGAGCATGGCCCGCTGGTGCGCCGCCGCCTGCCCGACGCCGCTTTTGGCCAC
>NZ_CANROA010000040.1 GCF_947632095.1 uncultured Microbacterium sp.
GAGAACGGCAAGACCGTTTACAGCCGTCCGCACCAGGCGAAGGTCGTCACCGACTCGCAGGGCACCGAGCTGTTCCTCGAGTACAAGGGCCGCAAGGTCGCTGACGTCTGAGTCGCGGTCTCACGATCGTGACTGACGTCCCCGTCGGGACGGCATCTCTCGCAAAGAAGCTCAGGGTCGATATCGACCCTGAGCTGCTTTCGTTGGCGCTGACCCATCGTTCTTACGCTTACGAGCACGGCGGAGCCCCGCACAACGAGCGCCTGGAGTTCCTGGGCGACTCGGTGCTGGGGCAGGCCGTGACCGTGATGCTCTACACGACGCACCCCGAACTTACGGAGGGGCAGCTCGCCAAGCGGCGTGCGAGCGTGGTCTCCACGCTCGCCCTCGCTGAGGTGGCTCGAGGAATCGGGCTGGGCGAGCACCTGTTGCTCGGTCGCGGTGAGGAGCAGACCGGTGGTCGTGACAAGGACTCGATCCTTGCGGACACCATGGAGGCGGTATTCGGCGCGACGTTTCTGTCTGCCGGACAGGACGCCGCCACCGAGCTCGTGCTGCGCCTCACCGAGCCGCTGCTTGACGACCCCGAGCGCTACGGCGCGGCGATGGATCCGAAGACGAGTCTTCAGGAACTCGCTGCGCGGCTGGGCGAGTCGGCACCGGAGTATTCGGTGACCGCTACCGGGCCCGACCATAATCGGCGTTTCACGGCGACGGTGACGGTCGGAGATTCCACGAGCTCGGGTGATGGCACGAGCAAGAAGACCGCCGAGATGGCTGCCGCGCTCACCGCGTGGCGCACCCTCAGCAGCCGTGCCTGAGCTTCCCGAAGTCGAGGTCGTTCGCGCGGGCCTTGCCCCCGCGGTGATCGGGTCGACGGTGACGGCCGTGTCCGTCCTCGATGAGCGTGCGCTCACGAGGCATGCGGCCGGTGCCGTCGACTTCGTCGCGCGCCTCGAGGGCGTGCGCATCGACGACGCTCGTCGTCGTGGGAAGTTTCTCTGGCTGCCTCTGGCCGGAGGCTCGGATGCCATGACTGCTCACCTCGGTATGAGTGGACAGATGCTGCTTCGTGTTCCGGATGCCCCGCCGGAACGGCATGAGCGCATCCGGCTCTTCGTCGAGCATCCTTCACACGGCGGGCTTGCCGTCGTCTTCGCCGACCAGCGGACTTTCGGCTCGCTCGCGGTCGATGCTCTCGTGCCCGACGGCGACGACCTGATCCCCACGCAGGTGCAGCACATCGCCCGTGATCCGCTGGATGCCGCGTTTGACGATGCGGCCTTCGTAGCCGCGGTGCGTCGCCGGTCGAGCGCGATCAAGCGGATCATGCTCGACCAGACGGTCGTCAGCGGCATCGGCAACATCTATGCCGACGAGTCGCTGTGGGCCGCCCGCATCCATCCGGAAACGCAGGGGCGTGCGCTGTCGACGCAGGCGGTTCGCCGTATTATCGGCGAGGTTCGGCTCGTGCTCGAGAAGGCCCTCGCCGAGGGCGGGACGAGCTTCGACGCGCAGTACGTGAACGTCAATGGGCAGGCGGGTTACTTCGCGCACTCGCTGAACGCATACGGTCAGACGGGCAAGCCGTGCGCCCGCTGCGGCGGCGCGATCAGGCGCGAGGCGTTCATGAACCGCGGCTCGCACTTCTGCCCGCGGTGCCAGCGGCGACGGTGAGCACTGGCTGTCCCTCCTGCCGTTGAACGAGCGGAGCGAGTCGAAAGCTCTCGCCCAGTCAAGGACTACTCTTGATCAGTTGGAGTCACGCACCGTCCGCAAAGCTGTCGCATACGTCGTTCGCAACGAGCAGCTGCTCGTCTTCACGCATGACGACTTCCCGATGGAGATCACCGGTGTGCAGGTGCCGGCGGGCTCCATCGAAGATGACGAGTCCCCGGCGGATGCTGTCGTCCGGGAGGTCGCAGAGGAGACCGGCCTCCTCGCTCGAATCGTTCGCCCTCTCGGCGTGGGGCACTATGACATGCGGCCAGCAAAGCCTGAGATTCATGAACGGCACTTCTTCCAGCTCGAGGTTCTCGACTCCGACGTGCTGTCACGGTGGACGTGGGGCGAGTCCGACCCGTCGGACGGCGGCTCGGACGTGCGCTGGACCTGCTGGTGGATGCCGATGAAAGATGCCCACGTCCTGTGCGCCGGTTTCGGCGCGCTCCTCGGGAGCATCAGCGAGAGCAGGGGATAGATGCACGCAGTGCAGAGAATCAGCATCGGTATCGAGCTGCTTGAGGGCGGATATGTCGTCGGGTGGACTCCGTCGGGGGAGAGCGCTCCAGGAGTGCACATCATGTCCTACCCCGATTATGACCGCCGGCTCATGGAAGCGCTGTGGGGAGCCTCGGAACTGGTCGGAACCGACTACGGATACGCAGCCCGAGTCGACGAGGTGCGTGACCTGAGCGTCCCGGGAATGACGCGCTCGCAGTTGTCCACGTTTCTGACCTGGATCCAGCGCAGCGAGAGATTCTGCGACGGGGCGATCGATGACTTCGTCAAGGACGGTCGGGTGCTGCAGGCGCTCCGCCGAGCTGCTGAGCTGGGAACAAGCGTGGAACAAAGCGCCTAAACGGCGAAAAGTGAAGACCTAAGGCTGTGATGGATTTAGGACCCCGTGCCCCGACAGCGGACGCTTGACCCTGCCCCACAGGTCAAGGTTTAGCGTCGAGTGCGGAGGTGGTCTGATGCAGATCGGTGAACTCGCTCGGCGTTCCGGTGTGACCGTGAAAGCCGTGCGCTATTACGAGAGCCTCGGGCTCGTGCATCCGGAACGCCTGCCGAACGGGTATCGCGCCTACCGGGAGAGCGACCTGCAGGCGGTCATCGAGATCCGCGAGCTGTCTGCCGCGGGGCTCACCGCGCGTCAGACGATTCCGTTCGTGGAGTGCCTTTCGCTCGGCCACGAGCATGGCGATGACTGCCCGTCCTCTCTTGTGGTCTACCGAGACGCCATCGACGAGATCGACCGGTGCCATCGCATCCCTCCAGGCCAAGAGAACTGAGCTCGTGCACCGGCTCGACACGGGCGCGTCTCGAAACTTCACGAAGGAGACGGCGATGACTGACCTGAACCGCCTGCCTGAGGGGTTGCCCGTCCCGACGGATGACGGCGCCGCCGCGCATCTTCCGGGCCCCTCGCTGCCGGCGCTGAGTCTCGAGGGGACCGACGGTCATCGCGTGGATCTCGGTGGGCTCGGCGCGGGAAGAACGGTCTTCTACGTCTATCCGCTCACGGGGCGGCCCGGGACGGATCTGCCGGACGGCTGGGAGGTGATCCCCGGTGCGCGAGGCTGCACCAGCGAGGCCTGCGACTTCCGTGACCACTTCGTTGATCTGCAGGCGGCCGGAGCGGATGCGGTGTACGGACTCTCGAGTCAGGATGTTGCGTATCAGACCGAGGTCGTGGAGCGGCTCGGACTGCCGTTCGCGATGCTCTCCGACGAGGGCTTCCAGCTCGCGGATGCTCTCGACCTCCCGACATTCGTCGCCCCCGGTGCGGGCCGGCTCTACTCACGCCTCACCCTCATCGTGCGCGCGGGTCGGATCGAATACGTCTTCTACCCGATCTTCCCGCCGAACACTCACGCTCAGCAGGTGCTGACCTGGCTCCGACAGCATCCGCTGGACTCGTCTGACTTGTGAGCGCCCGCCTGGCCGTTCAGTATTCATGGATCGCGGCCACGATGTCGGCGGGCGAGCCTCGCCATGGCTTGCCGTGGCCGGGCAGAATCCAGCCGGCGTTGACTTCCATGAGTTTGTCCAACGACGCGGATGCTTCTTCCGGATCATCCGTGAAGGGAGCGGGCTGCGGAATCTCGCTACCGGTCAGCACGTGTCGTGTGGTGAGCGCGTCGCCGACGAAAACGGCATCGACGGCGGGGACGGATATCGCGATGCTGCCGGGGGAGTGGCCGGGCATTGCGACGATGACGGGACCACCGGGAAGGTCGAGTCTCTCGCCGTCGACGACCTCGATGACATCCTGGACGTACCGGGTGCGCAGCCCGTTCTTGCGCAGCGCGTAGGCGAGGAAGCCGGCGGTGGGGAAGAAGCGCATCGGCCCCATCGCGATCTTCGGCTTCTCTCCGGTGCGCACACGATGAGCGTCCGCGCCGTGGATGAACACGGGAACACCCTGTTCCTCGCGCAGCCGCTCGGCGAACCCGATGTGGTCGCTGTCGCCGTGGGTGAGCACGAGGCCGCGGATGTCGGAGAGCGGTCGGCCGATCAGATCGAGCTCGTGCAGCAGGTCGTTCCAATGGCCGTTCCGGACCTCGACCACCTTGCCCGCGCGTACCGTGCCTTCGCCCATCAGCATCCCGAGGCGTTCCGCCTCATATTCACGCCGACGGCTTCGCAGGAGTCTCTGCAACGCTCGGCGGCCCCCGTACTCCTGGCGGTGACGGCATTCGTCGGGGAAGATCACGCGTTGTCAGCCGCGCGCCTGTTCACCGCCTGGGCGACGGGCTTCGTCCAGATGGAGCTCGCCGGCGCCTTCCGTCTCGGTGGCGACGTCGAGGATGCCTTCGAGTACGGGCTCCGGCATATGATCGCCAGCCTCGAAGCCGGCCGGACGGGCTGACGACCGTGGCTGGCTCAGCGCTCCTTCTTCAGACCCTGTCGCGTCGTGCCTCACACACTATGGCGATCACGCGAGCAGATCAGCGAGCAGGGCTTCGACGCGCTGCTTGATCTCATCGCGGATCGGCCGTACCGACGCGATGCCCCGTCCGGCCGGATCCTCGAGTTCCCAGTCCTCGTAGCGCTTTCCGGGGAAGATCGGGCAGGCGTCTCCGCATCCCATCGTGATCACAGCATCCGATTCCCGTACGGCATCGATCGTGAGCACCTTCGGCTGCTCGGCGGTGATGTCGATCTCGACCTCTTGCATTGCCGCTACAGCCACCGGATTGATCCGCTCAGCGGGCATCGACCCGGCGGAACGCACCTCGACTCGGTCGCCGGCGAGCGCACGAAGCCATCCCGCGGCCATCTGGGATCGTCCCGCATTGTGAACGCAGACGAAGAGCACGGATGGCTGGGAATCTTCGGACATGAGAGCTGCTTTCGGAGCGACGGATGAAGATCAGGAAAGAAGGGTGCGCTGATCCGGGACGTGACCGAGCGTACTCGGCCCGGCACATCCGGGGCGATCCGGGGACGGCCTCCGCGATGCTTCGCAGCGTTACGCTGATCGGATGCGAGTGGAACTGCGTCTGCCCGGTCCGGCCGATGAGAGCGCATGCCGTCTGCTGCACGAGCAGCTCGCTGCCGACGAATTCGAATTCCTGCAGTTCGCGGGATCCTGGGAAGAGATCTGCGCCGGCGTCCGCCGTGAGCATGACGGCGTCGACATCGCGCCGGGTCGCGTGCCCAGCAGTTGGTTGCTCGCCATCGCGGACGGCGAGATCGTCGGGCGCGTGTCGATCCGTCATGAGCTGAACGATTTCCTGCTCCACGAGGGCGGGCACATCGGCTATGCGGTCGGCCCCGCGCATCGCCGTCGCGGGTACGCGACCGAGATCCTGCGCCTCGCGGTTTCCGACCTCGCAGCAAGGGGAGTAGGGCGTGTCCTCGTGACATGTGACGACTCGAACCAAGCATCCGCCGGCGTCATCGAGACGTGCGGCGGCGTGTTCGAGGACAGGCGCGTCGCCCGCGGCGGGATTCTCAAGCGCCGTTACTGGATCGACGCGGCATCCGTTTGAGGCCGTGCCGGCCACGGCAGCCAGTTCCCGGCCGGGCTCGCCTCTGCGACCGCACGCAACGCCGCTGAGGCTGCGGCCAGTTCCGAAGCCGTGAGATCGGATGCTGCGCTCTCGCCGCCGCTCGAACCGCTGTCGTCGAGCATCACGAGCGAATATGAAACGGCCTGCCCGCGGTCGGTCTCGAACCATCTGCCCGCACGGTTGTAGGTCACGCACGGCCGCCGCGGCTTGCCGACCTTCTCGGTGAGACCGCCGCCTGCGATCGACAGCACCTGCTGCTCGAGCTCCTCGGCCGCAGCGTCCCACGTCTCATCGCACGCGTCGCATCCGCAGCTCGGGAACGCCTCTTCGAAGAACATGCCCGCCCGCACCCGCACACCGGGATACGCCGTGAACAGCACCGTCATCGACGCGGACGCCTCATGCCGCGGCGTGAACCGCACGGCGCGCACGACGGCATCCGCCGGGGTTGGATGCCGGAAGTCCGCGGCGACATGCGCGCCCTCCTCGACATCGACGGCATACGTCGTGACGAGGTGTGCGATCAGCGCGTCCGCCACCGGGTGCAGCGGGGCGAAGCGCTCCGGATGCTCGCCCACGGAGTAGCTGTCCTCCGGCGGTCCGTCGAGGTGCGCCCACCGATTGCCGTAGTCGATCCGCTCGCCCTGCGCGTCGAAGAAATCGTCGGGCTCGATGTGCGGGCGGATGTAGGAGGTCATGCTCCGCAGATTATCGCGGACGAGCATGTCCGTGGCTGTCGTTGTGGAATCGGGGACCGGGCCCCACCGCACCGTATTGTCCGTTTCCTCACGCCGGAGCGAAGGCCCGGGCCAGCAGGGGACGCGTGACCCGCGTGCTCAACCAGACCAGGGCGACACCGCAGATCAGAACGGCGGCGATGGTCAGCAGTGAAAGCGGCGCGATGATCAGGGCAACGCCCAGCAGGGGGAAGAGCATCGCCGCGGCGCACAGCGCGGATCCGATCGTCACCAGCAGAATCGGCGCCATGACGGCGCGCACGCGTGCCGAATCCACCGTCGCGAGCGGTACACCGAGCCGGTGCAGGCTGCGGTGCATCTCGTGCTGATCGATCAGAGCGGACGACTGGTTGACCCCGAGCGAGACCGCCACCATCAGGAACGAGGCGATCAGGGTGATGATCAGGCCGGTGCGGATATCGGTCGCGAGCAGAAGATTTGCGTTCCCATCGGGCCCATCTGTGCTCACGTCGATGAGCGCGACTCCGGTGCCGGCGAAGACCGCCATGAAGCTCGCCATCGCGACCCCGCTCACCTGCCGCCAGGCAGCTGGCGGCGACTCGAGCACGAGACGGGCGGAGAGCAGTCGCTCGGGCTTGTCGGCACGTCGGAGACCGAGACGCGCGTGCACTGTGAGAACCCACGGGCCGATGAGGTTCAGCACACCGAGGGAGGCCCCGAACAGTCCGACGATGACGATCACCGTGAGCGCGAACCCGATGCCGCCGGGGAGCGCCCCGAGCACGGTGAATGCGACACCGATCACGACGACGGCGATGACGGCCCGAATCCAATGCACTCGAGGCGTCGTCGTGCGTGAGCGAACGCCGAGAGGCGAGATGATGATGCGTCGAAGCCCGAGGATCGCGCTCACCGCGGCGAGCGCGACGACCGCCATGACGATCAGAAGAATGACGGGCGTGCTGAGCAGCACAGCCTCGAACCCGAGCGGTTCGCCTCGGAAGGCGATGAGGCCGATCAGCGGGGTGAGCGCGAGGTAGCCGAGTACGCCCACGACGGCTCCTGCCGTCGCGACCACCGTGGATTCGACGACGGTCGCGGTCACGACGCCGGCAGGGGAGACGCCCAGAAGACGAAGGGTCGAGAGCCGTTCGTCGCGGCGTCGGGCGGAGAGCCGGGCTGCTGCCGCGCCGAGGGTGGCGAGGGGGATGAGGAGGAGCATGAGAGCGACCGAGGCCAGCGCCTGATAGAGCCCGGCATCGAGATCGCTCCATGTCCAGAACTTCTGTGCGCCCCCGATCACCGAGAGCAGCAGTGCCGTGACGACGGCGAACGACGTGAGAGGCAGTGCCAGGACTCCGCCCTGGCCGCGTTCGGGTTTGAGCAGGAGAGCCAGGACAGCGGGGTTCATGCCGACACCTCGGCGGTGACGATGCTGCCGTCGCGCATCAGAACGGTTCGCGAGCACCGGGCGGCCACGTCGGCATCGTGCGTGACGACCACGAGCGAGCGCCCCTGTCCGGTCGTGGACCAGAGCAGGGCATCCATGACCTCGTGCGAGGTCTTCGAGTCGAGCGCTCCCGTCGGCTCGTCGGCGAAGACGAGCTCGGCGCCCGTGACCTGGGCGCGGGCGATCGCGACGCGCTGCGCCTGACCACCGGACAGTTCGCCGATGCGGTTGTCCTCCTTGCCGGCGAGTCCGAGGGATGCCATCCATCCGGCCGCGTGCTCGAGCGCTGTGCGGCGGCGGGTGCCGTTGATCATGAGAGCGAGGGCGATGTTCTCGACGGCGGTCAGCTCGGGGATCAGCAGACCCTGTTGGAACACGAACCCGAATCGTTCCCGTCGCAGTCGAGACCGCAGCGATTCTGATCCGCCGGTCACGTCGATCGGTGCGCCGTCGGTCGGGGAGAAGACCACGGAACCGGCAGCCGGGGTGACGATTCCTGCCAGCACATGCAGCAGAGTCGTTTTACCCGAGCCGGAGGCGCCCATGATCGCGAGCGATTCACCGCGGCGCACGTGCATGTCTACTCCGCCGAGCGCGCGTGTCTGGCCGTAGATCTTGGTCAGTGCGTGGGATTCGAGGACGAGATCAGTCATGATTCCAGCCTTGTCGTCCCGCTCTGCGGCGTCGTCCGTCGCAAGTCGTGTCAATGCGGCCGGGGATACATCGGAAGGATGATCCCCGGCTGCATGTCACGTCAGACGCTTCTGCCACCCGCCCGCATAGGAGGCCGGGACGAAGCCCATCGCCTCGTTGATGTCGAGCATCGCCCGGTTCTCCTCGGCGTTGAAGGTCACGACCTTCGGCGAGCGCGGTGCGATGCCCTGCCAACGCAACAGGTTCGCGCACTTCACGACCGTGCCGAGACGTCGTCCGCGATGCTCTGGCACGACGAGCGTGCCCCACTGGTGAGTGACGCCCGTGAGATCGCCGTCCGCCTTGAGCTCGTTGAAGGCGACGATCTCTCCGGTCGGGACATGCTCCACCGCGGCGACGGAGAACGTCGCGCCGCCGGAGAGGATGCGGGCGTCGCGCCGGGCGACCTTCTCGTCGTCCCATACCTCCGCTTCGGAGACGAGATCGCCGACGGGGACGTCGGTCGCCATGCGCGCGATCACGCCGCCGTATCCGCGGCGCAGCTCGGGCGGAGTCGGCAGGCTCCACTCGACGAGACGGTACTCGTCGCCGGCGTAGGCGATCGCCTCGTCGAGGCGGCGGTGCACGGCATCCATCGGCTGATCGAGCGGCAGGATGCTCGTGCGCTCGACCTGCTCGAACGTGAAACCGTTCGCCACGAGCAGTTCGCTCATCGGCGTCGATGCGACCAGACCCCACCCCGTCGCCGGGGTGATCGGCGCGTCACCGGGGGAGGCCGGATGCAGCGTCCAGGACTGCAGAACCGATCGGCCGAGTTCCCGTGCTTCGGCTTCGGCGCGGGAGAGCAGCGTCTGCCCCGTCGTCGCCATCTCCTCCGGCATCACCGAGAACTCCACCTCGGCGCGGGTCGTGCCCGCCGCGGTGTTCGTCTGGAGCACGGCGGCGCCGACGATCTCACCGTCGCGCCGGGCGACGAAGCCCCGCGAGAGCCGGTCGCTCTGATCGTGCCAGGCCGGCAGCAGGCTCTCGACCGTGTCGTCGAGGTCGGCCGTGCCGACATCCGCCCTGGCCATGGCGTTGCCGATGTCGACCATCGCGCGGAACTCCGCGGCATCCGGAGCGTTCGCCGTCTTCGGCACGACGAGGCCGGTGATGATGATGTCGGTCACTTCAGTTCCTTCTTCCATGCGCCCTCGTAGGCGATGGGGGCGAATCCGAGTGTCTCGTTGATGTCGAGCATCGGACGGTTCTCCTCGGCGTTGTAGGTGAGGACCTTCGGGGAACGCGGGTACCGTGCGTGCCAGCCGAGGAGACCCGCGGTCTTGACGAGCATCCCGAGCCGATGCCCACGGTGGCCTGCGAGCACAAGGGTGTCGTGCTGATGCGAGGTGTCAGCGGGGTCGGATGCGCGAATCGCCAGCTCGTTGAAAGCGCACAGCTCGCCAGTGGCGACGTGCTGCGCCGCCGTGACCTGCACAGCGAAGCCCTTCGCCGCGTGGTGCGCCTCCAGCTCTCGCACACGTGTCGTGTCCCAGACCTCTACGGGAGTGCCGAGCTCGGCGTCCGGAACATCTGTCGACATTCGTGACTTCATCCATGCATAGCCCTCGACGAACTCATCCGGCGTCGGCAGCATCCACTGCACGACCCGATAATCCGAGGCATGCGCCTGGGCCGTCTCACGCGCTCGCCGCAGATGGGCGAGCGATGCAGCATCCGGGGACCACGCGCTGGTCCGCACGACCTGCTCGAGGCGGAATCCGCGGCGGTCGAGGAACCGGGCGGCACCGTCGCGCGGTACCGCGCCGAAACCCGTCGGGGAATGGAGCATGTCGCTTCCATCACCGTGGTGCTCGACCCAGCCCATGAGATGACGGATACCCTCGACGCGCAGCGCGCCCTCAAGCGCGGTGAGTGCCGCGGTTCCGATGCCGCGGCCGGTGCGGGCCTTCAAGATCGAGATGACGCCGAGAGCAGTATCGGCATCCCCGTCCTGCAGCATGGCCGTGGCAACGCATCCGATGGTCTCGCCGTCTTCCTCGATGCACCACTGGCGCTTCTTCGACGCGATGGAGTCGTAGAGCACGGGAAGCAGTTCCTCGGGCGAGAGAGCGTCGTCTTCGCGACCGGACGTCTCTTTGATCGTGCGGTTGCGCACCTCGGCATAGGCGCGCAGTAGTGGGGTGGGCCCCGCGTCCGCCCGGGCGGGAAGCTCGAGCGGACGCAGGACGGCGGAAGGGGTGAGGTGAATCGTCATGGTCTCTCCGATCAGCGCAGCTGACGCTGCAGGTCGTAGGTCAACAGGTGGCGCGACGTGGCCGATGCGGCTCGCTCCCGTGCCAGCTGCAGGGCGACCTGTTCACGGGTGAGGTCGCCGGTGCGCTCATCCGTGCGCGCTGCGCGAAGAAGCAACCAGAGCCCGATGCGGAGGGAGAACCGGTCGCCGATCGACAGCTTACGGCGGTCGGTCGGGACGACGACGGTCACCTCCTCGGTACACGGTGGGTGGACGGTTTTACGAAGCAGGGCTTCAGCGTTCACGAGAATGCTCGTTTCTTGAATCGATTTCTTCAGGGGAATCAGGTGCACCGGGGCGGATGCCGGGGTGCGAGCGGGCGGCTACGAGAGCGGAGACGACGCCCGAGGGGCTGGTCGACGACAGATGCGACCGGTGGGACAGCGGGGAGAGCCGGATCGAGAGGCCGTCAGAGGACGGGCGCTCAGAGAACGGTTCTACGACAGCGCGCTGAATCGGATCCCGGAACGGCGGGACACCTGATCGAGCATGCGGGTCGCGGCTGTGCCGGCGAGATGCGCAATGCGAGTGATCGTGATCATGGTGTCCTCCTTCCGTACGGGATCAGGGTTGACAAGTTAGTCCTGTGAATCCGCTGACGTCAAGCCGCCGGGCGTGTCATCGGCGTGTCGTGGTGAACCGGATGCGGCTCAGCACCGCGCGTGAGCCGCGGAACGGCGCGGAATTCCGGTAGCGTTGCGACGTGATCTCCCGTCGACGAACGGTGCCGGCATGCACCTGAAGAGTTTGAACCTCAAGGGGTTCAAGTCGTTCGCGCAGCCCACGAGCTTCGTCTTCGAGCCCGGTGTGACCTGCATCGTCGGCCCGAACGGCTCGGGTAAATCAAATGTCGTGGATGCCCTCGCCTGGGTCATGGGAGAGCAGGGGGCGAAGACCCTGCGCGGCGGCAAAATGGAAGACGTCATCTTCGCCGGTACCTCCACGCGTGGACCCCTCGGTCGCGCCGAGGTGCAGCTCACGATCGACAACAGCGACGGTGCCCTGCCGATCGAGTTCGCCGAGGTCACGATCAGCCGCACGCTGTTCCGCAACGGCTCCAGCGAATACGCCATCAACGGCTCCGGATGCCGTCTGCTCGACGTGCAGGAGCTGCTGAGCGACTCGGGCCTCGGCCGTGAGATGCACGTGATCGTCGGCCAAGGCCGTCTCGATACCGTGCTGCAGGCAACGCCGGAAGACCGGCGCGGATTCATCGAAGAAGCAGCAGGAATCCTCAAGCACCGCCGCCGCAAGGAGAAGACTCTCCGCAAGCTCAACGCGATGGAGACCAACCTCACCCGCTTGAGCGACCTCGCCGGCGAGATCCGCCGTCAACTCAAACCCCTCGGCAAGCAGGCCGAGATCGCCCGGGAGGCGCAGACCATCGCCGCGGTCGTGAGAGACGCCAAGGCACGGATCTTCGCCGACGACGTCGTCGCCCTGCGCACAGCTCTCGCCGACCACACGCGCACCGAACAGGAGCGCCACACCGAGCGCCTTGTGCTCGCCGAGCAGTCCGAGACGATCCGTGTCGGCATCGCGAAACTCGAAGCCGACCAGAACTCCGCAGCCGTCGACCAGGCCCGAAGCATCGCCCACGGGCTCGAGCAGGTGCAGGAGCGCATGCGCTCGCTCTACACGCTCGCCAACCAGCGGCTCGCCCTGCTCGGCTCCGAAGAGGAAGACGCCGCAGTCACCGCCGTCACCGTGACGCAGTCCACGATCGACGAGGCCGCCGATGAGATCACGGTGATCTCATCGGGTATCGGAGATGCCCAGGATGCTGCTGCCGAGGCCAGTCGCACGGTCATGGCCGCGCGAGTCGAACTCGACGCCCTCGACGTCGACATCGCCGAGCAGAGCGCGCTGGTCTCCCAGCACGAGATGGCCCTCACTGCTCTGCGCGGCACCGCAGAGGCTGCGGCTTCTGCGCTCGCCGCGGTGCGCGGTGCTGTGCAGCGTCAGCAGAACGCGCTCGATGCGGCGCATGAGCGTCGTCGAGAAGCGGCTGAGGCGTTTGAGCAGATCGAGGGCACCCAGGCGCCGGAGGCGAGTGCGGCGGAGCACACCGAGGCCTATGAGAGCGCCCAGAGGGCGGTGACCGCTGCCGAAGCGGAACGCGAGGCGCTGCGCGAGAAGCTGCATGCCGCCGAGCGCGAAGCCGAAGCGCTCATGGCCAAGGCCGGAGCGCTGAGCAGTGCCCTATCGCTGTCCGGCGGCGCTGCAGAAATCGTTGAATCGGGTGCGGCCGGCGTCCGCGGGCTCGTCGGCGATGCGGTGCAGGTCACCGCCGGTTTCGAAGCCGCCATCGCGGCGGTTCTCGGTCCCCTCGCCGAGGGGGTGCTCGTCGATGACGCGGAGGCCGCGTTCGCCGTGGCTCGCGAATCCACGGCGCACGAGCGCGGCATCGTCGATCTCGTGATCGCCGACGCTGTCCGCGGGCCATCGGAGCTGCCGAAGATCGACGGGGCGACGGCGGCGATCGACGTGGTCACCGCGCCGGACGGGATCCTCGGCATCCTCTCGCACGTGCTCATCGCGGACGACCTGGGTGCCGCGCAACGCGTTCGCGCGGCACTGGATGCGCTGCACGACGACTCGGTGACCGTCGTCACCACGGGCGGAGAGGTCATCACCGCGCAGACGCTGCGCACAGCATCCGGTTCCGACCGCTCCCGGCTCGAGCTCACTGCCGAGAGAGACGCCGCCGAGGAGCGCCTCGCCCAGGTACGCATCAGCGTCGCCGAGCTCCGCGAGGCGCGCGCCGCCGCATCCGAACGCGTCGATGAGACCCGTCGCCGCGCGCAGGAGACGCTGCGCGCACTGCGCGAGCACGATGCAGCGCTCGCGACCCATGCAGAGCACGTCAACAAGGTCACGGTTCGTCACGAATCAGCCGTCGCCGAGTGCGAACGCCTCGAAGCCGGCCTCGCCCAGGCGCAGGCGACACTCGCCGAAGCGGAGAACTCCGCGCAGGCCGCGCAGCAGGAGCTCGCGGAGGCCGAGGCAGAACCCCGCCCCGTGCTCGACGCCTCTGCCCGGGACGGTCTGCTCGAAGCGCTCGAAACCGCGCGCGAGGGGGAAGTACGGGCCCGCCTCGAGATCGAGACGCTGCGCGAGAGGATCCGTGCGGCGCAGGCCCGCGTGGTCGCGCTGGAACGTCAACGAGAGAACCAACGCGAAGCCGCGGCAGAAGCAGCCCGGCGCGCCGTCATCCGGCGCGGACAGCGCGAGGCGGCATCCGCCGTCGCCGCCGAGCTTCCGCGCATCCTCGATTCGATCGATCGCTCGGTGGCGGAAGCCCGGCTCAAGCTCGTCGAGGCCGAGAGTGCGCGCTCCGCCCAGAACGAGGAGCTCACCGCTTTGCGCGCCCAGGAGACCGCTCTGCGCGAGCGCTTGGCCCGCCTCACCGAGAGCGTGCACGGCATCGAACTCCAGATCCACGAGAAGAAGCTGCACCTGACGAGCCTGCTCGAGCGCGTCTCGTCGGAACTCGCCCTCGACGAGGACATCCTCGTCGCCGAATACGGCCCGGATCAGCCCGTCCCGGTGGCCGATGGCGACGGCGCCGCCGTCGAGTACGACCGCAAAGCCCAGGAGCGCCGCCTCGCCGAGGCGCAGCGAAAGCTGAACCAGCTGGGGCGCGTCAACCCGCTCGCCCTCGAAGAGTTCGCAGCCCTCGAGCAGCGGCACGCGTTCCTCACCGAGCAGCTCGCCGACCTCACTCAGACGCGTCAGGACCTGCTCACGATCATCGCCGACCTCGACGAGCGCATGCAGACGATCTTCGCGAGCGCGTTCGAAGACACCCAGCGGGCATTCGGCGAGGTCTTCCCGCTGCTGTTCCCCGGCGGCTCCGGCAGCATCTCGCTGACCAACCCCGACGACATGCTCACAACCGGCATCGAGGTCGCGGTGCGGCCAGTGGGGAAGAAGATCGAGCGCCTGTCGCTGCTCTCCGGCGGTGAGAGATCGCTGGCCGCCGTCGCCCTGCTCGTTGCGATCTTCAAGGCGCGCCCGAGCCCGTTCTACATCCTCGACGAGGTCGAGGCCGCGCTCGACGACGCGAACCTCGGGCGCCTTTTGACCGTCTTCGAGCAGTTGCGGGAGAGCTCGCAGCTGCTGATCATCACGCACCAGAAGCGCACGATGGAGATCGCCGACGCCCTCTACGGCGTCTCGATGCGCCAGGACGGCGTCTCCGCCGTCGTCGGCCAGCGGGTCGGCGACCGCGCCTCGGCCGGCTGAAACACGTCGCGACGCGGCCGCGGCAACCGATTAGCGGCGCTGTGGCGCCTTCAGAAGGCGGCTTCTGTGAGGAACTCTTCGACGATGACAGCGAAATTGGGGTGATCCTGTGGACGATGCCCGGTCCCGGAAATCACCCGGTGACGGGCGCCGGATTCCTCGAGCATCTGTGCGATCACCTCGTACTCCGGATTCCAGCAGCCCGTGATCACGAGTGTGGAGACGTCACGCGTTGCGTTGGCACGCACGCCGTGACCCCACGGGAGCGTGGTGAAGGCCCAGTGCTCGGCGACGGCCTGCTCCGTGGCCCAGGTCTCCGGATCGAAGGGTCCCCCGAACATCAGCGGCCGGAAGATCATCCAAAACCCGCGCAAGTCGGCCACAGCCTGATCCCGCGCCTCGGAAACTATGGCGATATGCCGCTCGATCGCTTCATCACCGCGGACAGCGTCATAGAGGGCGGGCTCGACCAGCACGAGTCCGGCGAGATCGATGCGTCCTGATGCGGCTGCCAGTACCGCGGGAACCGCGCCGAGCGAGTGGGCGAAGAGCACAGCCCTCGGCGCTTGGCAAGCGAGGACGATTTCATCCACTCGCTGATCCATCGGTACTGCGTTGGCGAAGCTGAGGAACGTCGCCTCGTCTCGCGAGGCTATGGGCCAGGCATCCGGTCCGCGACGTCCGGATCCATGAACAAAGACACGATTCGAGATCGCGGCGCCACTTTACAGAGAAGTCCTCTGCGAGCCATCCCCGTGTTCTAAGGCCTACTTCTCAATATACGGCGTTAATTACCTGAGTTCCTCTTTCGAGGCTTACGGTTTATCTCCACATGCGCAAGAGCGTAGCCAATTACAAGAGATACTCCTGACATTGTCAACACATATGCGAAAAAGTTGGCAGAGGTCAAGTTAAGAATGGCCCCCGCAATCGTAAGCAGGACCCCCATCGAAAATCCAGCCCGTAAATTTCGATTCCGCCGAACCTCAAGTCGCTCAGGATTAACTTCCTCAGGCGTACTCGCGACAGAAGGTGCCAAGCAGAAGAGAATCCCAGCTGAAAAAAGAACCGCGATGGCTGGAATAATGTCTCCAAGGAACGTTAACAATAGCGACGTAGCTGCCATTGAAGGCGCGACTACATACCTAGCTAGCTTAACTGTGATACTCGACGTTGCGGCCAATTCGATTACCCTGATTGAGGATGCCTTAGCAGTTTATTTCCACCCAGAAGAAGAACACCGACTGCCCCATAGCGATAGTGACAGCGACCGCAGGGTTTACAGCCGCAAGAGCGACCAGCGCGGCCCAGTTCAGCGAGCTGAAACGTCCCACGATCCACACGGCGGTAGAGCAGGCATTAACGGCTCTTCGCAGATGAGGGTGTAGTCGAGAGCCGGCGGCTGGTTCGCGGATAGGCGTCGGGGTCTCCCAGGATGGAA
>NZ_CANROA010000041.1 GCF_947632095.1 uncultured Microbacterium sp.
ACCGGTCGCACCGGGGTGCGCCCGGTCGTCGCGCAGACGTACGCGGCCATGCTGAATGCGCGCATCACGCCGATCGTGCGCGAGTACGGTTCGCTCGGATGCTCCGGAGACCTCGCGCCCCTCGCCCACGTCGCGCTCGCCGCGCTGGGGGAGGGGGATGTTCGTGTCGCATCCGATGCCGTGGTGCCGGCATCCGTCGCCTTCGCCGAGGCCGGCATCGCCCCGCTCTTGCTCGAGGAGAAGGAGGGCCTCGCCCTCATCAACGGCACCGACGGCATGCTCGGGATGCTCGTGCTCGCCCTGCACGACCTCGAGAACCTGCTGACCGCCGCAGATATTGGCGCGGCGATGTCGGTGGAGAGCCAGCTCGGCACGGATGCCGTGTTCGCCGCCGACCTCATGGCGCTGCGCCCGCAGCTCGGGCAGACCGCATCCGCCGCGCACATGCGCGCGTTCCTCGCCGGGTCCCCGATGATCGCCAGTCACCGGGGTCCGGAGGACGGTCGGGTGCAGGACGCCTATTCTCTGCGGTGCGCGCCGCAGGTGCACGGCGCCGCGCGCGACACGATCGCGCACGCCTCCGCAGTGGCGGCGCGCGAGCTGGCCAGCGTGATCGATAACCCCGTCGTGACAGTCGACGGACGCATCGAGTCGAACGGCAATTTCCACGGGGCGCCGGTGGCGGCAGTGCTCGACTTCCTCGCGATCTCGACCGCCGACGTCGCTTCGGTCTCGGAGCGGCGCACCGATCGGGCGTTGGACCCTGCCCGCAACCGGGGCCTTCCGCCGTTCCTGGCCGATGAGGTGGGTGTGGACTCGGGGCTCATGATCGCTCAGTACTCTGCCGCGGGCATCGTGTCGGAGTTGAAGAGGCTGGCGGTGCCGGCATCTGTCGACTCCATCCCGTCATCGGCCATGCAGGAGGATCACGTCTCGATGGGATGGGCGGCGGCGCGTAAGCTTCGCCGGGCGATCGACGGGCTCGCGCGCGTGCTCGCGATCGAGCTCATCACCGCGGCTCGGGCCCTCGATCTGCGCGCGCCGCTGCAGCCGGGGCCGGCGACCGGTGCGGTGCGCGATCTCGTGCGCACCGTGGCGGGCCCGCCCGGGCCCGACCGGTTCCTGTCGCCCGAGATCGAGGCCGTGACTGTCCTGGTCCGCTCGGGCGAGATCGCCCGCATCGCCGAGGAGAGCGCCGATGTCTGAATCACCGTCCGAGATCCGTCACGGCATCCGGGCCGCCCGCGGCGCCGAGCGCACGGCGCGCAGCTGGGGTGCGGAGGCCGCCAAGCGGATGCTGATGAACAATCTCGATCCCGAGGTCGCCGAGCATCCGGAGGATCTCGTCGTCTACGGCGGAACCGGTCGCGCCGCGCGCAGCTGGGCGGCGTACGACGCGATCGTGCACGCACTTGACGAGCTCGAACCCGATGAGACGCTGCTCGTGCAATCGGGCAGGCCCGTCGGGGTGTTCCGCACGCACGAGTGGGCGCCGCGGGTGCTCATCGCGAACTCGAACCTCGTCGGCGACTGGGCGACGTGGCCGGAGTTCCGCCGGCTCGAGGCGCTCGGGCTGACGATGTACGGGCAGATGACGGCCGGGTCGTGGATCTACATCGGCACGCAGGGCATCCTGCAGGGCACCTACGAGACGTTCGCCGCGGTGGCCCGGTCGCTGGGCAGGGAAACGTTGGCCGGAACGCTCACCCTGACGGGCGGATGCGGCGGCATGGGTGGCGCGCAGCCCCTCGCGGTGACGATGAACGGCGGGGCGGTGATCGTCGTCGACGTCGACGAGACGCGTCTCGCGCGCCGGGTCGCGCACGGCTACCTCGATGAGATGACGGCGGATCTTGACGAGGCCGTCGCACGGGTGATCGCGGCGAAGGATGCCGGGACGGCGCGGTCCGTGGGGCTCGTGGGCAACGCGGCGGATGTCTTCCCCGAGCTGCTGCGCCGCGGCATCCCGATCGACATCGTCACCGACCAGACCAGTGCGCACGACCCGCTCGCATACCTGCCGCAGGGCATCGGCGTGGCCGGCTGGAAGGCCGCCGCCGAGCGCGACCCGGACGAGTTCACCCGCCGGGCGCGGGAGTCGATGGCCGCGCACGTGGCCGCGATGGTGGGGTTCCAGGATGCCGGGGCCGCGGTGTTCGACTACGGCAACTCGCTCCGGCGCGAGGCCGAGCTCGGCGGATGCGCGCGGGCGTTCGATTTCCCCGGGTTCGTGCCGGCGTACATCCGGCCGCTGTTCGCCGAGGGCAAGGGGCCGTTCCGGTGGGTGGCGCTGTCGGGGGATCCGGCGGACATCGCCGCGACCGATCGTGCGGTCAAGGAGCTGTTCCCCGAGGATCGGGCGCTGCATCGCTGGCTCGACCAGGCAGCCGAGAAGGTGCAGTTCGAGGGGCTGCCGGCGCGCATCTGCTGGCTCGGCTACCAGGAGCGCCATCTCGCGGGGCTGAAGTTCAACGAGATGGTCGCGTCGGGGGAGGTATCGGCTCCGATCGTCATCGGGCGCGACCATTTGGATGCCGGGTCGGTCGCGTCGCCATATCGGGAGACCGAAGCGATGGCCGACGGATCGGATGCCATCGCCGACTGGCCGCTGCTGAACGCGCTGCTGAACACGGCCTCCGGGGCGTCGTGGGTGTCGCTGCATCACGGCGGCGGGGTCGGGATCGGGCGCAGCATCCACGCCGGGCAGGTCACCGTCGCCGACGGCACGGCGCTCGCCGCGGAGAAGCTCGCACGGGTGCTCGTGAACGATCCGGGCACCGGCGTCATGCGCCACGTCGACGCGGGATACGAGCGGGCCCGCGAGGTCGCGCGCGAGCGGGGTCTGAAGGTGCCGATGCCATGAGCACGCTGATCACCGGGATCGGTGAGCTGAGCACCTGCACCGATGCGGGCATCCTGGACGATGCCGCCGTGCTCATCGAGGGCGGCAGGATCGCGTGGGTCGGCCCGTCCGCCGATGCCTCGCCCGTCCCCACCATCATCGACGCCGCCGGCCGCGCCCTGATCCCCGGTTTCGTCGACAGCCACAGCCACCTCGTCTTCGCGGGCGACCGCGCGGCCGAGTTCGAAGCGCGGATGGCAGGGGAGAGGTATGCCGCCGGCGGCATCCGCTCGACGGTCGCCGCGACGCGGGCGGCGACGGATGCCGCCCTCCGCGAGCGTCTGGCGGGGTTCATCGCCGAAATGCAGGCCCAGGGCACGACGACGGTCGAGATCAAGAGCGGCTACGGGCTCGACGTTGACACCGAGAGGCGGCTGGTACGCCTGGCCGCCGAGGTCACCGGCGAGGTCACATTCCTCGGCGCGCATGTGGTGCCGACGGAGTTCGCGGATGCTCCGGATGCCTACGTCGATCTCGTTATCGGCCCGATGCTCGACGCGTGCGCGGCGGATGCGCGGTGGATCGATGTGTTCTGCGAGGAAGGCGCGTTCACCGTGGAGCAGTCGCGCCGGGTGCTTGAGGCGGGGATCACGCGGGGTCTCATGCCGCGGATCCACGCCGGTCAGCTCGGCCCGGGGGAGGGTGTGCGGCTCGCGGTCGAGCTCGGCGCGGCATCCCTCGATCACGGGACGTATCTGAGCGATGCGGACGTGGCGGCGCTCGCGGCATCCGACACGGTGCTGACGCTACTGCCGGGGGTGGAGTTCTCGACGCGGCAGCCGTATCCGGATGCCCGCCGTCTGATCGACGCCGGCGTCACCGTGGCGATCGCCTGCGACACGAATCCCGGTTCGAGCTTCACCTCGTCGATGCCGTTCTGCATCGCTCTCGCGGTGCGCGAGATGGGCATGACGCCCGCCGAGGCGCTGCGGGCGGCGACGGCCGGTGGGGCGCGGGCGCTGCGCCGGGACGACATCGGCGTGATCGCGGCCGGAGCGCGCGCGGATCTCGTCCTGCTCGATGCACCGAGCCACGTGCACCTGTCTTACCGGCCCGGCGTTCCGCTCGTGCACAGCGTCTGGAAGGACGGGGTGCTCATCGCGAGCCGCGCGTGATCAGCCGCGGGTGGCGAGACCAGCGAGCAGCTCCAGCACGCACAGGGCGGCGAGCCGGACGGTGCGCTCGTCATCGGCATCCGCTGTGGCATCGACCTCGGCGATGTCGGCGCTGATGACCCGGGCATCCGTCGCCACGGCGCGCGTCAGCGCACGCAGCTCGTGGGCGGCCAGCCCGCCGGGAACGCTCGCCGGGCATCCCGGGGCGACGGACCGGTCGCAGACGTCGACATCGATGTCGAGATGGATGCGTGCGGCGGGCCCATACCCCGCGATCTCCAACGCCTCAGCAACAGCATCCGCGACTCCGCGCTGACGCACCTCATCGAGCGTGATCACCCGGATGCCCAGCGCGGCCGCCCGTCGCGCGTAGGCTGCGGAGTTCGCGAAGTCGGCGATCCCGATCTGCACGATCCGCGAAGGATCGATGGGCGTCGTCCCGGATGCCCCGGCCGGGGCATCCTCGATCAACCGGCGCACGGGTGAACCGTTGGAGACGCCATCGCGCAGGTCGAAGTGCGCGTCGAAGGTGATGAGCCCGGTCGCGGCCGCGCCGAGCGCGACCGGATAGGTCAGAGAGTTGTCGCCTCCGAGGGCGATCACGAAAGCCGGCAGGCATTCCCGCACCCGTGCGATGACCGCGGCGTGGCCGGCATCGCCGTCCGGGTCGACGATGTCGCCGGCATCCGTGATGCGCAGCATCTCGTCGAGATCCATCGCCTGCGGCCCCATCATCGCGGCGCTGTATCGCCTCAGCGCCGCCCGCACGGCGGCAGGCGTTTCAGCTGCACCGGTCGGGGAGAGCGAGGTTCGCCAGGTCGGCACCCCGAGCAGCACCGCATCCGCCTCGCCATCGAACGCGGGCCACGCCCCCGCACGCGGCCACAGATCATCGTGCGAGAGGCCCACGTCACACTCCCGGGATCAGCGCGTGGGCGAGGGTGAAGATCGCGAGCCCGGCGAGGCCCCCGACCACGGTGCCGTTCAGGCGGATGTACTGCAGGTCGCGCCCGACCATCAGCTCGATCTTCTCGGTCGTCTCGGCCGGATCCCACCGCTCGACGGTGTCGGTGATGATCGAGGCGATGTCGTGGCGGTAGCGGTCGACGACGAACACCGCGGCATCCGACACCCACGTGTCGACACGGTTCTGCAGCGAAGCATCCGTCGTCAGCCGCTCGCCCACTTCGATCAGCGCCTGCACGGCCCGCACCCTCAGACCGCTCGCAGGATCTGCGAGGGAGACGATGAGTCCGTTCTTCGCCGTGTTCCAGGCATCCGCGGCGAGGCTCGCGACGCGCGGGCTGTCGAACAGGCCCGACTTCGCATTCTCGAGCTTCGCGCGGGTGGCCGGGTCGTTCTGCAGGTTATCGGCCAGGCGGGCGAGGTAGCCGTCGATCGCGATGCGGGCCGGATGCTGCGGGTCGGCCTGAACGGCGCGGGCGAATTTGACCGCCTCGTGGTAGACCGTGTCATCGACGAGGCGATGCGCGAGCCGCGGCACCCACGACGGCAGACGCCGCGAGACGAGCCCGGCGAACGCCTCGCCGTTGGCGTCGAGCCAGGTGGCGATGTTGTCGACGGCGAGGTCGACGGCGCAGTGATGGGCGTCCGCCTCGACGATCCGTGCGAGCCAGGCGCCGGCGGGCGGACCCCATTCCGGATCGACGAGGTGCTCGCGGGCGAGGTCGCTGATCAGATCGCGCACATCGTCGTCGCTGAGGGCGTTCAGCACCGCGGTCGCGATCGTCGCGCCCTCGGCGGCGACCCGCTCGGCATGGGCTGGCTGCTGCAGCCACTCACCGGCGCGTTCTGCGATCGCGGTCGAGGAGAGCTTTGTGCGTACGACATCGGAGGCGAGGAAGTTCGTCTCGACGAACTCGCCGAGGCTGCGGCCGATCTCATCCTTGCGGTTCGGGATGATCGCCGTATGCGGGATCGGCAGCCCCAGCGGGCGTCGGAACAGCGCGGTGACCGCGAACCAGTCCGCGAGAGCACCGACCATGCCGCCCTCCGCAGCGGCCCGCACATACCCGAGCCCCGGATACCTGCCCTGCAGGGCGAACGCGATGACGAACACGATCGCCATCAGGACCAGCGCGCCCAGCGCGATCGCCTTCATCGTGCGCAGCGCGCGCAGGCGCGACTGATCGGCGGGGGAGAGCAGAGCCATCGGTGTGCGCGGCATGGGGCCATCCTCGCACGGGCACCCGCGGTAGCCTCGGATCATGCTCGAAGACATCAAGAAGCGTGCTCTGCACCGCACCAGCATCCTCGAAGGACAGCTGCGGGGCATCGCGCGGATGATCGAGAGCGAGGAGTACTGCATGGACATCATCACGCAGTCCCGGGCCATCCAGCGCTCGCTCGCCTCCCTCGACCGGCTGCTGCTCGAGAACCACCTGCGCACGCACATCACCCACATGATCGAGCACGGTGGAGAGCAGCGCGATCAGGCGGTCGAAGAACTGCTCAAGGCCTTCGACGTCGAGAAGAAGTAGCGCCTCAGCCCTCGACCGGTCCCAGCAGTGCGGCAGCCGCCGCGGCGTGCGCGGACTCGGGATCGGACGGGTGGAACATCCCCGCCAGAACGTCGCGGTAGAGGCGCGAGAGCTCGTTGGAGGAGAAGTACGATCCGCCGCCGCACGCGAGGACGGCCTGGTCGACGACGTGCTTCGCCATCGTGACCGCGCGGTGCTTCGTGCCCGACAGCAGCGTGAACCAGCGAGCGCCGTGGTCGGCGCGGGCGTCGACGTCGCGGGCGAGGGCAGCGATCTGCGGAGGCAGGGCGTCATAGGCGAGGCCCATGTCGGCGATGCGCCAGCGGATGTCGGGATCCTGCGCGTAGGAGCGCCCCGTCTTCTTCGACGTGCGCTTCGTGACGGTCGAGGTCGCGAGATCGAGCGCACGGCGGGCGATGCCGGTGTAGACGGAAGCCAGCAGCAGCTCGAAAACGCTGAAGATCCCGAAGATGATCGGGTCGGGGGAGGGGCCCGGATCGATCCGGCGCACGACGTGCTCCGCTGCGGCGACGGCACCGTCGAGACGCGTCGTGCGGCTCTGCGTTCCCCGCATACCGAGGGTGTCCCAGTCGTCGCTCGTGATCACGGCATCCGTCCGCTCCACGAAGGCGAAGACCAGTTTCGGGGCATCCGGCGAGGTGGTGTCGAGGCCGTGCAGCCCCAGCTTCGTCCACACCGGCGCGAGCGAGGTGAAGATCTTCGTGCCGGTGAACGCATAACCGCCATCGGCGGCGGGCACGGCATCCGTATCACTGCCGAAGAGCACGAGGTCGTTGCCGCCCTCGCTGATCCCGAAGGCGAAGACGTCGCCGGCGACGGCGCCGTCCTGCACGAACTCGAGTCCTGGGACGCCGCGATCGCTGAAGACCTTCGCGACGCCGGTCCAGACGAGGTGCATGTTGATCGCGAGGGCGGTGGCGGGGGACGCCGTCGCCAGACGCTGCTGAAGCACCGCCGCCTGCTCGAGTCCGAGGCCCGCGCCGCCGCGCTCGGTGGGCACGAGGATGCTGAGATACCCGGCCTCCCGCAATTCATCGAGGTCCTGCTGGGGGAAGGTGTTCTCGCGGTCGTGGATCGGTGCGCGCTCGCGGATGCGTGCGAGCAGATCATCGGGCAGGAACACCGAGGAGTCGAAGGTCACGAGAGGGCCTTTCCGAGTTGACGGATGGTTTCTTCGGGCCGATCGCGGTGCGGGGAGTGCCCGGCATCGGCGACAACCGACATGGTGATGAGGGGGTTCGTGTCGAGAACCTGCTGCGCCGTGTCGCCGGTGAACAGACTGTAGACGTCGGGATCGGCGCCGATGATGTGCGTCGGAATCGCCAGTCGCGCAGCCTCCGTGCGCACATCCCAGGGGGCGTTCTGCGCGCTCGTTTGCTCTACGGCCCAGCGGCTCGTGCGCGCCACGGCGTCGATCTTCAACTCGTGATCCTGCGGGTGCCAGTGCGGGTGCTCCTCGCGCACGAGTTCGATGCGGTTGTCGGCGAAGGCCCGCTCCTGGCTGCGTCGGATGATCGAGCTGTCGCGTCCTGCGACGAAGATGGCCGGGTCGATGAGGACGAGCTTCTTCGTCCACTCGGGATCGGATGCCGCGGCGACCGTTGCCGAGGCTCCGCCGAGCGAATGTCCGATGACGGCGTCCCACGAGGCCCCGCGGTCGGGGCGAGTGCCGCGGAGATCGGCGGCGTAGGCGGCGATCGAATAGTCCTGGGTGCGGGGAGCTGCGCCATGGCCGCGCAGATCGATCGCGACGGCGTGCCACCCGGCATCCGCCATCGCCTCGCCCAGCCGCCACATCAGGGCACCGGAGGAACCGAGCCCGTGAACGAGCAGCGCGGTGCGGGGAGCGAGGGCATCGCCCCAGCGGAGACGGGGCAGCTGTACCGAGGAGGGCATGTGCACAGCTTAGGAAGGAGGAGGTCGCAGACTCAGACCAGCGGCGGCATGTCTGCCGCGACGGCGAGCACGCGGGCGGCGGCGCGGTGTCCCGCTTCGAGTCGTTCGGCGATCGGCGCTTCCGCGAGCGTCGCCGCCAGGAACCCGGCGGCGAAGGCGTCGCCCGCGCCGATCGGTTCGACGACGTCGACGACCGGGGCAGGGACGAAGACCGGGGCCGCATCGCCGACGAAGGCGGTTGCCCCGACATCGCCGTCCTTGACGACGAGGATCGGACACTCGGGGAGGAACGCGCGGATGTCGGCGGCTGTCGTCGTCCCCCAGATGCGCTCCGCCTCATCCCGGCCGACGAAGACGATATCGGCGGAGCGGGCGAAGTGCGCAAGAGTCTCGGATGCTTCAGCCTCCGGCCACAGGGCGCGGCGGTCGTTGACGTCGAAGGAGACCAGCGCCCCCGCATCGTGCGCATCCGTGAACAGGTGCTCGACCATGTCCCGGCAGGAATCGGACAGCGCCGGAGTGATGCCCGTCGTGTGCACGATGCGCACACCCCGCAGACGATCGGCGCCGAGCGCACCCGCCGTCATCTGCGAGGCCGCCGACCCTCGACGGTAGTAGTAGGACAGAGAGCCCTCGGCTCCGGGATCCTTGAACATGACGCCCGTCGGGGCCGTGGCATCCTGCTCGACCCACAGGTCCACGCCGCGCCCCTCCAATTCCGCGATGATGCGCTCGCCGAAGGGGTCCGCACCGAGACGCGATGCCCAGGCGACGCGGCGGCCCGCGGCGGCGAGCCCCGCCGCGACATTGGACTCCGCCCCGGCCAATCCGATCGTCGCGGCCCCGGCCCGGACCAGCGGGTCGGCGATCGGGGTGATGAGAGCCATGCTCTCACCGACGCACACGACTTCGGGTGCGGAGGGGGCGCTCATGAGGGGATGCTCACCGGTTCTGTATCGGGGGCGGGGCTGGGGTCGCGATGACGCAGATCCGGGAGGGCCCGGACGAAGACCATAGCGACGATGACCCCGACGATAGCGAACAGCGCCGCGGCGAGATAGGCGCCGTGAGCTCCACCGGTGCCATCGATGAGGAAACCGGCGATCGCAGACCCGGCCGCCGCACCGATGAGCTGACCTGTGCCGGCCCAGCCGAATGCCTCGGCCGTTTCGCTGAACTTCACACTCGCCGTCGTGATCGCGAACAGCACCGCGAGGGCCGGGGCGATGCCGAGACCCGCGATGAAGAGCATCGCGGCGAGCCAGTAGGCGTTCAGCAGGACGAGCGTCAGGGAGAGGCCGATCGTCACGATCACCATGCGGCGGGCGAGGGCCCACGGTCCGATGGGGATGTGACCGAAGGAGAGCCCGCCGATCAGGCTGCCGGCTGCCATGATCCCCAGCACCACGCCGGATTCGATGCTGCCGTGATCGAACGTCGCGACGACGCCGACCTCGACCGCTGAGCACGCTCCGATCAGGAGGAAGCCCAGTACCGTCGCCAACATCACGGGTGGTTTCATCAGAACACGGCCGAAGCCGCGGCGGCTGCGAGGGATTCGTACACGCCCCACCTCGGGGGAGAGGATGAACCAGCTGCAGCCGAGCACGAGGATCGTGGCGACCAGGATGAGCCCCTGGGCGGTGCCCACCTGCATCGACGTGAAGGTGATCACGACGGGGGCGATGACCCAGATGATCTCCTGCAACGAAGCGTCGAGGGAGAACAGGGGTGTCAGCTGAGACGAGTTGACGAGCTTCGGATAGATCGTGCGCACGGCCGATTGGATCGGCGGCGTGGAGAGCCCCGCCAGGAAGCCGAAGGCCATGTACCCGCCGAGGTTCAGCGTCAGCATCGCCAGCGAGAGGAGGGCGAGCGTGCAGATCGCCGCGGTCAGCGTGAGCACACGGCGCATTCCCCACACGCCCATCCATCGGCTCGTGACGGGACCGGCGACGGCTTGCCCGACCGAGGTCGCCGCGAGCACGAGACCGGCCGCGGCATAGGAGCCGCTCTGCTGCTCCACGTGCAGGAGGATCGCCAGTGCGGTCATGCCGCTGGGGAACCGCGCCGTCAGCTGCGCCGCGATCATGCGCCCCACCCCGGGGGTGCGAAGGATGTCTCGATAACCCGCCACGGGACAACGTTACTCGCGCTCGCGCGCGAGGGTTGTGCCGCCACGAGGGCGACACGCCGAGACACGCCAGGGGGCTCTCTCCACAGGAAAACGCATGTCGGAACCCCGACGTAGCCTGCCTCCTGTGGATGGATTCTCGAACCGCTCCGGAGAACCGCGAGATCATGCGCTTGTGGGGTCGGAAAATTGATCCGCGGGCTGTGGATGAAAACGTGGAGAACCTGTGTTGTAACAGTGGAGAGCGGTGGAAAACTACACGGATGTAACTACTAGTCCTTGTGGTCACACCCAATGTCCGTACCTATATGTAGTATTGAAGTCCCGGTGGGGGGTCTGCCGGAAAGTTGAGTTCTGAGGGGTAAGAAATGTCGATCACCGTCTACACCAAGCCTTCCTGTGTGCAGTGCAACGCGACCTATCGTGCCCTGGATGCGAAGGGCATCGAGTACGAGATCCTCGACCTCTCCGAAGACGCCGCAGCGCTCGAGCAGGTCAAGGCCCTCGGCTACATGCAGGCCCCGGTCGTGGTGACCGATGAGGACCACTGGTCGGGCTTCCGCCCCGACAAGATCAGCGAGCTCGCATCGCGCCTGGCGTGATGCCCCCGCGCACGGAAACTGTCGAGATGTCAGGGACTGAGGTGAACCATGAGCACCGTCGCAACGGCCACGCCGCTCCTGGTCTTTTTCTCCAGCACCTCCGGTAACACCGCGCGCTTCATCCAGAAACTCGGTCTGCCGGCGCAGCGCATCCCGCTGTATCGGACCGATGAACCTCTTCTCATCGACGAGCCCTTCGTGCTGGTCACGCCGACCTACGGCGGCGGCCAGGGGCGGGGCGAAGAGAAGGGAGCGGTCCCCAAGCAGGTGATCCGCTTCCTGAACGACGAGCGCAACAGGCGCAACATCCGCGGAGTCATCTCCGCAGGAAACACCAACTTCGGCGATGCCTTCTGCCTCGCCGGAGAGATCATCAGCCGCAAGTGCCAGGTGCCGCACTTGTACCGGCTCGAAGTATTCGGCACACAAGACGATGTTGATCGCGTGAGCGACGGATTGGAACGATGGTGGGCACTGCAGTGACCGAGCAGGCGGCTTTCAAGAGCAACCCTGCGTTTGAAGGACTCGACTATCACGCGCTGAACGCGATGCTGAATCTGTACGACGCGGACGGCAAGATCCAGTTCGACGCCGACAAGCGCGCGGCCCAGGAGTACTTCCTGCAGCACGTCAACCAGAACACGGTCTTCTTCCACTCCCTCAAGGAGCGACTGGACTACCTGGTCGAGAAGGAGTACTACGAGGGCGCGCTCATCGAGAAGTACTCGCACGAGTTCATCCAGAAGCTCAACGACTTCGCCTACTCGAAGAAGTTCCGCTTCGAGACCTTCCTCGGCGCGTTCAAGTACTACACGAGCTACACGCTGAAGACCTTCGATGGCAAGCGCTACCTCGAGCGCTTCGAGGACCGGGTCGTCATGACCGCCCTCGGCCTCGCCGACGGCGACGAGCAGGTCGCGATGGACCTCGTCGAGGAGATCATCTCCGGCCGCTTCCAGCCGGCCACCCCGACCTTCCTCAACGCCGGCAAGGCGCAGCGCGGCGAGCTCGTCAGCTGCTTCCTGCTGCGCATCGAAGACAACATGGAGTCGATCTCCCGCGGCATCAACTCCTCGCTGCAGCTCTCCAAGCGCGGCGGCGGTGTGGCACTGCTGCTGTCGAACATCCGCGAGTCGGGTGCGCCGATCAAACAGATCGAGAACCAGTCCAGCGGAATCATCCCGGTCATGAAGCTCCTGGAAGACAGCTTCAGCTACGCGAACCAGCTGGGTGCACGCCAGGGCGCGGGAGCGGTCTACCTGAACGCGCACCACCCCGACATCATGCGCTTCCTCGACACCAAGCGCGAGAACGCCGACGAGAAGATCCGCATCAAGACGCTGTCGCTGGGCGTCGTCGTCCCCGACATCACCTTCGAGCTCGCCAAGAACGGCGAGGACATGTACCTCTTCTCGCCGTACGACGTCGAGAAGGTCTACGGCGTGCCGTTCGGCGACATCTCCGTCACCGAGAAGTACCGCGAGATGGTCGACGACCCGCGCATCAAGAAGACGAAGATCAACGCGCGCGAGTTCTTCCAGACGATCGCCGAGATCCAGTTCGAATCGGGCTACCCGTACATCATGTTCGAGGACACGGTGAACAAGGCGAACCCGATCAAGGGCCGCATCAACATGTCGAACCTGTGCAGTGAGATCCTGCAGGTCAACACGCCCACGACGTACAACGACGATCTGTCGTACGACGTGATCGGCAAGGACATCTCCTGCAACCTCGGTTCGATGAACATCGCCCTCGCGATGGACGGCGCAGACCTCGGCTCCACGGTCGAGACGGCGATCCGCGGTCTCACCGCGGTCAGCGACCAGAGCCACATCTCCTCGGTGCGCTCCATCGAGGACGGCAACGACCGCTCGCACGCCATCGGTCTCGGTCAGATGAACCTGCACGGATACCTCGCCCGCGAGCACGTGCACTACGGGTCCGAAGAGGGCATCGACTTCACGAACATCTACTTCTACACGGTGCTCTACCACGCGCTGCGCGCCTCGAACAAGCTCTCGATCGAGCGCGGTGCGACGTTCGACGGCTTCGAGGACTCGACCTACGCCTCGGGCGAGTTCTTCGACAAGTACATCGAGCAGGAGTGGACCCCCGCGACAGAGAAGGTCGCCGAGCTCTTCGCCGGCCACCACATTCCGACGCAGCAGGACTGGGTCGAGCTGAAGGACAGCATCCAGAAGCACGGCATCTACAACCAGAACCTGCAGGCCGTGCCGCCGACCGGCTCGATCTCCTACATCAACAACTCGACGTCGTCGATCCACCCGATCGCGTCGAAGGTCGAGATCCGCAAGGAGGGCAAGCTCGGCCGCGTCTACTACCCGGCGCCGTTCATGACGAACGACAACCTGGAGTACTACCAGGACGCGTACGAGATCGGCTACGAGAAGGTCATCGACACGTATGCCGCCGCCACGCAGCACGTCGACCAGGGCCTATCGCTGACGCTGTTCTTCAAGGACACCGCCACGACCCGCGACATCAACAAGGCGCAGATCTACGCATGGCGCAAGGGCATCAAGACGATCTACTACATCCGTCTGCGTCAGCTCGCACTCGAGGGCACCGACATGACCGAGTGCGTCAGCTGCATGCTGTGATTGACCTCTGATCAGAGATTTTTAGACAGGAAGAATGATGACCCCCGAATCTCTCAAGCTGGTCGACCACGTGCAGGCGATCAACTGGAACCGCATCGAGGACGACAAGGACCTCGAGGTCTGGAACCGTCTGGTGAACAACTTCTGGCTGCCCGAGAAGGTGCCGCTGTCGAACGACGTGCAGTCGTGGAACACGCTCACCGCCGAGGAGCAGCTGCTCACGATGCGCGTGTTCACCGGTCTGACGCTGCTCGACACGATCCAGGGCACGGTCGGCGCCGTTTCGCTGATCCCCGACGCGATCACGCAGCACGAGGAAGCCGTCTACACGAACATCGCGTTCATGGAGTCGGTTCACGCCAAGAGCTACTCCTCGATCTTCTCGACCCTCGCGTCGACGAAGGAGATCGACGAGGCCTTCCGCTGGTCGACCGAGAATGTGAACCTTCAGAAGAAGGCGCAGATCATCATGGATTACTACCAGGGAGACGACCCGCTCAAGCGCAAGGTCGCATCCACCCTGCTGGAGTCCTTCCTGTTCTACTCGGGCTTCTACCTGCCGATCTACTGGTCGTCGAAGGCGAAACTGACGAACACGGCCGACCTGATCCGCCTCATCATCCGCGATGAGGCCGTGCACGGGTACTACATCGGCTACAAGTACCAGAAGGGTCTCGAGAACGAGACCGAGGAGCGCAAGGCGGAGCTGAAGGACTACACCTTCAACCTCATGTTCGAGCTCTACGAGAACGAGGTGCAGTACACGCAGGACCTCTACGACGGCGTCGGCCTGACCGAGGACGTCAAGAAGTTCCTGCACTACAACGCGAACAAGGCGCTCATGAACCTCGGCTACGAGGCCATGTTCCCCTCGACCGTGACGAACGTGAACCCGGCGATCCTGTCGGCACTCTCGCCGAACGCCGACGAGAACCACGACTTCTTCTCCGGCTCCGGCTCCTCCTACGTCATCGGCAAGGCCGAGGCTACGGAAGACGACGATTGGGACTTCTAGAAGTTCAGTTCTGAAGGGTCTTACAAAAGGCCTGGTCGCGCCCCGGATCTGCGAGTTTTCGCAGATCCGGGGCGTTTTTCGTGCCTCCAGTCAAAAGACAAAGGAGGACAGAAATGAACAGCAATATCCATTCAGAGGGGCACGTAGGGGGCACGCGCCTACCTTCCAAGTGGGAGAGGAGGTGCTCGCGGACCTGGTTTTCGGGTTCACGTGCCCTCCAGGTCGTGCCCCAACGTGCCCCACATTGCGACTGCGTACCCGTGGGAGCCGCGGAACTACGCGGAACTTGTGTCTCGGGTGTGAAGAGGGGCACGAAGGGGCATGACCGCCCGCAGGAGTCCAATTCAGTCCACGGGAGGCCATAATGAGCACCACCGCACAAGCGAATGCAACGCTCAAACGGGAAGCATGGGGAAGGTTGAGGAAACTCCCTTCCGGCCGGTGGCAGGTCCGTTATCCAGGACCGGACGGAAAGACCTACACCGCCAGAACTGACGACGACAAGCCGCTCACATTCGTGACCAAGACTGACGCCCGGACGTGGCTCGCGAGCCTCCAGACGCGGATGGCGCGGGGTCTTTGGGAGCCGCCAGAAGTCACCGCAGCGAGACTTCGCGCGGAGGTCGCCGCAGAGACCGCGAGGTCGATGGGTTTCGAAGAGTATTCGCAGCGTTGGCTGAAGATGATCAGAGACGAGCCGAACCGCCAGGGTAAACAGCGAGCAGTTGGCACGATCCGGTCCTACAAGGGCAAGGTCATCGGATACCTCATCCCTGAGTTTGGCGACACGCCACTCCGCGAGATCAACGTTGAGCGAATCAAGAAAATGACCGATCGGCTCGATCGGATTCCTGCACCGTTGAACCCCAAGTCGAAGTTCAACGGCATCACTCGGCCCGTACTCGTGGTCCTCATGATGATCCTGAGGCAGGCTGCGCGCGAAGGCCTCATTTCTTCGGTGCCGGACATCTCGGTTCCTAAGCAAAAGTCCGTGCGCCACGATGCTGATCATGATTCTGGAGACGATGTCGCAACACCGGTGCAGGTAGAGGCGCTGTACGCAGCAGTGCCCGACAAGTGGGCGATTGCCATCTTGCTGGCTGCGTGGTGTCAGTTGCGACGGGGCGAGTGTCTTGGCCTTCAACGCCGCGACATCGAGTGGCGCGATGACGGTGGAGCGACGCTGCATGTACGGCGGCAGCTCAATGCGAACACCGGTGGGTACACAACGCTCAAGACCGAGGCGGGGCAGAGATCCCTTAGCATCCCAAGATTGATGCTCGTGCGGCTGCGGCAGCACTTGGACACATATGTAGCGTCGGAACCTAACGCTCCAGTGCTGCCGACAGATGCGAAAGGCTCGGTCCCCCTGTCCAATACCAGGTGGGGATACCTGTGGATGGA
>NZ_CANROA010000042.1 GCF_947632095.1 uncultured Microbacterium sp.
GCGGCGGGCCTCCCAGCCGGTGCGCACCATCTCGTCGACGCTGTAGCGCATCTTCCAGTCGAGGTCGCGGGCGGCGAGTTCACCGGTGGCGACGATGCGGTCGGGGTCGCCGGCGCGGCGCGGGCCGATCTCGGGGGTGAAGTCGATGCCGGTGACGCGCACCATGGCGTCCATGATCTGCTTCACGCTCAGACCATCGCCCGAACCGAGGTTGTAGGCGGCCTCGATCGACTGGCCCGATGCCAGGCGCTTCGCCGCCTCGACGTGCGCTGCGGCGATGTCGCCGACGTGCACGTAGTCGCGCACGTTGGTGCCGTCCTCGGTGTCGTAGTCGTCGCCGAAGATCGCCGGGGTCTCGCCCGCGATCAGCTTCTCGAAGACGATCGGGAACAGATTGTGCGGGCTGACGTCGTAAACCGACGGGTCGGCGGAGCCGACCACGTTGAAGTAGCGCAGCGACGTGTGGCGCAGCGGCGCGTCGGAGTCGGCCGTGGCGATGGCCTGATCGCGCAGCATCCACTCGCCGATGAGCTTCGACTCGCCGTAGGGGCTCGCCGGCTTCTTGGCGGTGTCCTCGACGACCAACGGCACATCGGGGGTGCCGAAGACCGCCGCCGACGAGGAGAACACGATGTTCGAGACGCCGACGGCCTGCATCGCCTCGAGGATCACCCGGGTGCCCTCGACGTTCTGCGCGTAGGTGTGCAGCGGACGGTTCACCGAGACTCCGGCGTACTTGAAGCCCGCGACGTGGATCACGCCCTCGACGTCGTGCTCGCGCAGCGCCTTCTCGACCAGCTCGCGATCGAGGATGCTGCCCGAGACGAAGGGCACGCCCTCCGGAACGAACGAGCCGACGCCGCTCGAGAGGTCATCGAGAACGACGGGGGACAGCCCCGCGTCCGCGAGTGCGCGCACGACATGGGCTCCGATGTAGCCGGCTCCGCCGGTGACGATCCAGGACATGGGTCTCCTCAGTTCGTTTCGATCGATTCTGTCAGCTGTCGCGGCGTGCGCCGTCGGCGGGGGTGACCGTGAAGATGTTCGGGGCGGCGAAGCCCTTCTCCGCGAAGGCGGCGGTGACCGCATCCGTCACATCCTGCACCGCGGACTGCTCGATCAGGGCGATCGCCGCGCCGCCGAATCCGCCGCCGGTCATGCGTGCGCCGATGGCGCCGTTCGCGAGCGCGGTCTCGACCGCGGTGTCGAGCTCGGGGACCGAGATCTCGAAGTCGTCGCGCATCGAGGCATGGGATGCGACGAGCAGATCGCCGATCGACCGGGCGCCGTTCTCGCGCAGAGTCTGCACGGTGTCGAGGACCCGCTGATTCTCGGTGACGACGTGGCGCACACGGCGGAAGGTGACGTCGTCCATGAGGCCTTCGGCGCGGGCGAGGTCGTCGACCGACACATCGCGCAGCGAGGGAACGCCCATGATCGCCGCGCCCCGCTCACAGGCCGCACGGCGCTCGCCGTACCCGCCGGTGGAGTGGGCGTGCTTCACACGCGTGTCCATGACGAGGATCGCCAGGCCCGCCTCGGCGACTCCGACCGAGACCAGGTTCGCGTCGAGCGAGCGGCAGTCGAGGAAGATCGCCGAGTCGGCCTCGCCGAGCATCGACGCCATCTGATCCATGATGCCGGTGGGGGCGCCGACGGCCTCGTTCTCGGAGCGGCGTCCGATGCGGGCGAGTGCGGTGCGATCGAGGCCCGCGTTCCACAGATCGTTCAGGGCGGATGCCGTGGCGCCCTCGATCGCGGCGGAGGAGCTGAGCCCGGCCCCGACGGGAACATCGGAGGCGATCGCGATGTCGACACCGGTGCCCGTCGCGCCGGCGAGCTGCAGCGCCCAGGCGACGCCGAGCGGGTAGGCGGCCCACTCCTCGACGGCCGGCTCGCTGCCGGTCGGGGTCGGGAACAGCGTCTGGAGCTCATTGAGGGAGACCTCGACCGCGTCGTGCGTGAACGTGGAGGCGACGCGGATACGGCCGTCGTCGCGGGTTCCGACGGCGGCGTAGGTGCGGTGCGGGATCGCGAACGGCAGCACGAAGCCGTCGTTGTAGTCGGTGTGCTCGCCGATGAGGTTCACACGTCCGGGGGCGGACCAGACGCCCGCCGGGGTGCTGCCGGTGAGCTGCTCGAAGAGGGCGACGGCGTCGGATGCGGGGGTGGTCATGCGTTGTTCTCCTCGGAGCTGGTGCTCTCGGCGCGGGCGATGGCCTCACGGATGCGGGCGGCGCCCTGTTCGGGGGTGACCTCGGCGGCCCAGGCCCACATGGCGGCCTCGGAACCGGCGAGGAACTTCATCTTGTCGGCGGCGCGGCGCGGGCTCGTCAGCTGCAGGTGCAGGCGGATGCTGTCGCGGCCGATGTTCACGGGGGCCTGGTGCCAGGCGGCGATGTACGGGGTGGGGGTGTCGTAGAGCGTGTCGACGCCGGCGAGCAGCTTCAGGTAGAGCGGGGCGAGCTCATCGCGCTCGGTGACGCTCGTCTCGGCGAAGTCCGCGACGTGACGGTGGGGCATGAGGTGAACCTCGAGGGGCCAGCGCGCGGCGAAGGGCACGAAGGCGGTCCAGTGCTCGCCGCGGAAGACGACGCGCTCGGAGGCCTGCTCGGATTCGAGGATCTGCTGGAACAGATCGGTTCCCATGCGCTCGACGCTCTCGAGCACGCGGGACGTGCGCGGGGTGACGTAGGGGTAGGAGTAGATCTGGCCGTGCGGGTGCGGCAGGGTGACGCCGATCGCCTCACCGCGGTTCTCGAACGGGAAGACCTGCTGGATTCCGGGCAGCTGAGACAGCGCCGCGGTGCGGTCGGCCCATGCCTCGATGACGGTCCGCGCGCGGGTGACCGACTGCGTGCCGAAGGAGCCGGAGTGGTCGGGGCTGAAGCAGACGACCTCGCAGCGGCCGACAGAGGTGCGGGTACGGCCGAGGCCGAGGGCGGCGAGGTCGTCGAGGCCCTGCGGGGCGTCGTCGGCGGCGGGGGCCGTGCCGAGCGCCTCGGCGAGTGCCGGGCCGAAGGCGGGGGAGCGGTTCTCGAACACCGCGACGTCGTACAGGGAGGGGACCTCGGACGGGTTCGTCGGCGACTGCGGGGCGAGCGGGTCGGCGTCGGCCGAGGGCATCATCACGCGG
The DNA here is from genome assembly GCF_947632095.1 of uncultured Microbacterium sp. Taxonomy (GTDB): domain Bacteria; phylum Actinomycetota; class Actinomycetes; order Actinomycetales; family Microbacteriaceae; genus Microbacterium. Next base: position 3,137 of record NZ_CANROA010000042.1, read on the forward strand.
TTCTGACGGTTGGCGGCGACCGTGATCCAGTCGCCCGTGAGCACGTCGAGGCGCATGTTCGCTGTGGCGGGGCGCGGGTCGAGGTCGCGGGCGTCGACGGCGCGCTCCGCGCCCAGGGACGTGCCGGGGTCGTCGTAGTAGAAGAGTTCGCGGCCATCGGCGAGGCGGGTGGTGCGCTTGATGACGCCGGCGCTGAGCTCGGTGACGGACAACTCCGGAGATTCGTGCGTGTTCACGTAAACATCGTGGCATATTGGCCGTGGTAACGTCAACATTCCGGAGTTGTGAACAGGGGAGAGCGATGACCGGCGATGATCGCAGGCGCAGCGCCGCGCGGGCAACCGCGCAGTCGGCCGCGCGAGAGGTCGAGTCCGTGCTCGGGGGCGACGGTGGGTCGCCCCGCCGACGCTCGACGACCGGACGCGTTTCGATGGCGCAGGTCGCGGCCCGTGCCGGTGTCTCGGGTCAGACGGTCTCCCGTGTCGTCAACGACAGCCCGCGGGTCGATCCGTCGACGCGCCTCCGCGTCGAGCAGGCGATGGAAGAGCTCGGCTACCGTCCGCACCGAGCGGCCCGTGCCCTGCGCACCGGGCGGTCGCAGACCATCGGCCTGGTCGTGACGACCCTCGCGACGGTCGGCAACTCCCGCATGCTTCAGGCGACTGCTGAGGCGGCTGCCGAGCGTGGTTATGCGCTGACCCTGGCGACGGCCGGCGACAGTGTCGCGGATGCGTTCGACCGCCTCGCCGAGCAGGAGGTCGATGGTGCGATCGTGCTGAACGAGGCTTCGGCACTCGTGCCGGAGGCGCAGCGCCCGGCCGGTCTGCGGCTGGTCGTCGTCGATGCTGCGGCTTCGTCGGATCTCGTCGCCGTGCACAGCGATCACGTGGGGGGCGCCGCGGCGGCGACCGAGCACCTGCTCGTGCACGGCCACCCGACGGTCCATCATCTGGCGGGCCCGGCGGATTCCTTCGCCGCGGCCGAACGTGAACGCGGGTGGCGCTCGGCTCTCGCCGCGGCAGGGGTCGTCGCGCCCCCGGTCGTGCGGGGCGACTGGAGCGCCGAGGCGGGGTTCGCCGCGGGCGCGGCGCTGGTGGATGCCACCGCCGTCTTCTGCGCGAATGATCAAATGGCGCTCGGGCTCATCCGCGCCTTCGCTGAGTCGGGGCGTCGGGTTCCCGAGGACGTCAGCGTGATCGGTTTCGACGATGTTCCGGAGGCTGCGAACTACCGTCCGCCGCTGACGACGATCCGGCAGGATTTCACGGCTCTCGCGCACCGGGCGGTTGCGCTGCTCGTCGCCGAGATCGAGGGCGGGGAGTCCGCTGCGGACGAGTCGTCGGTGGTGCCGGCAGTGCTGGTCGAGCGTGTGAGCGTCGCGGGTCGCTAGTCGCACGGACGTAGGCTCGGGAGCATGACCAGAGTCGTGCTCGCACCGGATAGCTTCAAGGGTTCGATCGCCGCGGCGGATGCCGCGCGTGCGCTCGCCGAAGGGTGGGCGAGCGTCGAACCGGGGGCGGAGTTCGTGATGCGGCCGATGGCCGATGGCGGCGAGGGGACGGTGGATGCTTTCGCCACCGCCGTCGCGGGCGCACAGCGCATGCCCATCACCGTCGATGGTCCGGCCGCGCGTCCGGTCCAGACGCACTGGGTGCTGCTGCCGCCGTCGCCGGATGCCCCGCGGGGGACCGCGGTGATCGATCTCGCCTCGACGTCGGGGATCGAGCTGGTCGATGAGCTGCGTCCGTGGGATGCCGATACGACGGGTTTCGGTCAGGCGGTCGTCGCGGCTCTCGACCACGGGGTTTCTCGGCTGGTGCTCGGCATCGGGTCGAGCGCGTCGACGGACGGCGGCACGGGCCTGCTCACGGCGCTCGGCGCGCGGTTCCTCGGCGCGGATGATCGGCCGGTCGCTTCCGGCGCGCGGGGGCTCGCGGACATCGATGAGGTCGATCTGTCCGGGCTCCGCCCCGCGCCCGACGTCCTCGTGCTCTCGGATGTCACGAATCCGTTGAGCGGCCCGCGTGGGGCTGCCGCGGTGTTCGGTCCGCAGAAGGGGCTGGCCGGGCAGGGTATCGCTCTGGTCGATGAGAGTCTCGAGCGTCTTGCGGCGCTCGCCGGATTCGATCTCGGGCTTCCCGGCGGGGGAGCGGCGGGCGGCACGGGTGCTGCTCTCGCGCGTTGGGGTGCTCGGCTCGTGCCGGGGGCGGTGGAGGTCGCACATCTGATCGGGTTGGCGGATGCTGTGGCATCCGCTGACGTCGTGATCACGGGCGAGGGCTCGTATGACGGGCAGTCCGGCGACGGCAAGGTGCCCTCGTTCGTCGCAGGGGTCGTAGCCGACGCGGGGGCGACGGCTGCGGTGGTCGCGGGGCGCATCACGGATGATGCCGATACCGACCTGTTCGCGGCATCCATCTCACTGACGGACATCGCCGGTTCCTCGGAAGCCTCGCAGGCGGCACCCGCCCGCTGGTTGCGCGAGGCGGGAGCCCGCCTGGCGCGCGCGCTCGCCGGCTGAGGAGCCGACGAGCGCACGCAGCGGATCAGCCGTCGAGGGCTGCGGAGACGACCGCGCGGGCCTCGGCCTGCACCTCGGCGAGGTGTTCGGCGCCGAGGAGGCTCTCGGCGTAGAGCTTGTACACGTCCTCGGTTCCGGACGGGCGGGCGGCGAACCAGGCGTTCTCCGTCTGAACCTTGAGTCCGCCGATCGCCGCACCGTTGCCGGGGGCGTGCGAGAGCTTGGCCGCGATCTTCTCGCCAGCGAGAGCCGTCGCCGTGACGGCCTCGGGGGCGAGCTTGGCGAGCGTCGCCTTCTGGGCGGGGGTGGCCGGGGCATCCACGCGCTGGTAGACGGATGCTCCGAAGGCCTCTTCGAGCTCGGCGTAGCGTTCGGAGGGGCTCTTGCCCGTGACCGCGATGATCTCGGCGGCGAGCAGGCACAGCAGGATGCCGTCCTTGTCGGTCGACCAGACGGAGCCGTCCTTGCGCAGGAAGGATGCTCCGGCGGACTCCTCACCGCCGAAGGCGACGGTGCCGTCGAGTAGACCCGGCACGAACCACTTGAAGCCGACGGGGACTTCGAGCAGGCGGCGCCCGAGGGATTCGGCGACCCGGTCGATGATCATCGACGACACGAGGGTCTTGCCGATCGCGGCATCCCGGGGCCACTCGGTGCGGTGCGAGAACAGGTAGTCGATCGCGACGGCGAGGTAGTGGTTGGGGTTCATGAGCCCCGCGTCGGGGGTGACGATGCCGTGACGGTCGGCGTCGGCGTCGTTGCCTGTGAGGACGTCGAATTCGCCCTTCTGAGCGACGAGCGAGGCCATGGCGGAGGGGGAGGACGGGTCCATGCGGATCTTCTCGTCCCAGTCGAGCGTCATGAACCGCCAGGTCGGGTCGACCTCGGGATTCACGACGGTCAGCTCGATGCCGTGCATCTCCTTGATGAGCGCCCAGTAGTCGACGGATGCGCCGCCGAGCGGGTCGGCGCCGATGCGCACGCCCGCGCGCTTGATCGCGTCGATGTCGATGATCGAGGGCAGGTCGCGCACGTAGGCGTCGCGGAAGTCGTAGCCGGGCAGCGCGTCCCAGTCGATGTCGGCGAAGCTCTCGCGCTTCACGTCGACGAGCCCGCCCTCGATGAGGGTGTTGGCGCGGTCGGCGATCCAGCCGGTCGCATCGGTGTCGGCGGGGCCGCCGTGCGGCGGATTGTACTTGAACCCGCCATCGCGGGGCGGGTTGTGCGAGGGGGTGACGACGATGCCGTCGGCGCGTCCTGATGCTCCGGGGGCGAGCTCGCGGTTATGGGCGAGGATCGCGTGGCTGAGCGCCGGCGTCGGCACGTAGGAATCGCGCGAGTCGACGCGGATGTCGACGCCATTGGCGACGAGGACTTCGATCGCCGTGCGCTCGGCGGGCAGCGACAGGGCGTGCGTATCGCGGCCGAGGAACAGGGGTCCGGTGAGGCCCTGCTCGCGTCGGTAGTCGACGATCGCCTGGGTGGTGGCCAGGATGTGGTTCTCGTTGAAGCTGCCGGTAAGCGACGACCCCCGGTGGCCGCTCGTGCCGAACGCGACGCGCTCGGCGGCGACTGCCGGATCGGGATGGCGGTCGTAGTACGCCGCGATCAGTTCGTCGACATCGATGAGGTCATTTTCCTCCGCGGGGAGGCCTGCACGGCTGGTCATGTCTTAAGTGTGCCTCTTTTGGCTCGCGGACGTGGCACCGGCGACTAGTCTGAAACGCGTGACAGAACGGCGCACTTACAGCTACCTGGGCCCTGCGGGCACCTTCACCGAAGCAGCCCTCGATCAGGTCGCTGAAGCCCGGGGCCATGAACGGCGTGCCGTGCACAACGTCGGTGAGGCGCTCGCCGACGTGCTCGAGGGGCGCAGCCATGCCGCGATGATCGCGATCGAGAACTCGATCGAAGGCGGGGTCTCGACCACGCAGGATGCTCTGGCGACCCTTCCGGGCCTGCGCATCATCGGCGAGTATCTCGTCCGGGTGAACTTCGTGCTCGTCGCCGCCCGCGGCACGACGCTCGAGCAGGTCACCACGATCGCCGCGCACCCGGTCGCCTACGCCCAGTGCCACGGGTGGTTGGGCAAGAACCTTCCGGATCACTCGCATGTGCCCGCAGCCAGCAATGTGGCGTCCGCGATCGGCGTTCTCGATGGGACGCTGCCCGCGCAGGCCGCGATCGCTCCGCCGAACATCGTCGCTCACCATGATGTCGATGTGCTGGCCAGTGAGATCGGCGACAACACTTCGGCGGTCACCCGTTTCGTTCTCGTGACCCGCACGACGACCCCTCCGGATCCGACGGGCGCTGACAAGACCTCGCTCATCGTCGAGCTTCCCCATGACCGTCCCGGTGCGCTGCTCGACATGCTCGAGCAGTTCTCGACCCGCGGCATCAACCTCTCGCTCATCGAGTCGCGTCCGATCGGCGACGAGCTCGGACGCTACCGGTTCGTGATCGACGCCGACGGGCATCTGAGCGATGAGCGCATGGCCGATGCGCTGCTGGGAATCCGGCGCTTCAGCCCGCGCGTGGTGTTCCTCGGGTCGTACCCGCGGGCCGACCGTCAGATCGTGCAGTACCCCGAGCGATACGCCGACGATGTCTTCGTCGAGGCGCGCGACTGGTTGCGCGGCCTGCTCTCGGGCGAGCCCGAGGACTGACCCGATTCAGTTCGCCGCGGCGGCCTGCGCGGCGGCGATGAGCTCGAGCGTCTGCGTGCGCCCCGGGGCGGTGTCGCGCGGCTCGCTCTCGTAGACGCCGGCGACCGGTGAGATCATGACCTCGTCGACGCCGTACTTCGTCGCGAATGCCTGCAGCTCGGCGGCGACCGATTCTCCTGTTCCCACGAACCAGCGGGAGCGTGCTGCCTCGACGGTCTGTGTCGTGGCGTCGTCGGGTGAGGCGGCGAGCGCCTCCTCGACCGTCTCGAGGGCGATGAGGGGCTTGTTCAGGCGGAGCCGGGCCATCATGCGCAGCTGGGGGAGAGCGCGCTCCTCCGCCTCGGCGGCGGTGGGAGCGGCGACCGTGTTGATCGTCAGGAACGTGCGCGGCTCGGGGTGCTCCTCGCTGGGCCGGTAGCCGGTGCGGTACAGGTCGAGGGCGCGCTCGAGGCCGTGGCCCGAGAAGTGATTCGCGAAGACGTAGGGCAGGCCGTGGGATGCGGCGAGCTGAGCCGAGTAGTCGCTCGAGCCGAGCAACCACACCTCGGGAACGCCGGATGCCGCGGGGGTCGAGTGCACGGTGTACTCGCCGCCGGAGGTGAAGCGCACGGTCGCGCCGTCGGCGCCCAGCAACGCCCCGATGTCCTGCACATGGCGGGGGAACTGCTCGACATCGCTCGTCGGACCGGATCCGCGCAGCAGCTGCGTGATCACGGGGTCGCTTCCGGGGGCGCGGCCCAGGCCCAGGTCGATGCGCCCGGGGGCGATGGCCTCGAGGGCCGCGAACTGCTCGGCGACGATGAGCGGGGAGTGGTTGGGGAGCATGACGCCGCCGGAGCCCAGCCGGATGCGCGTGGTGCGCCCGGCGGCGGCCGCGATCAGCACGGGAGGGGTCGTGGATGCCACGGCCGGCATGTTGTGGTGCTCGGCGAACCAGTAGCGGCGGTAGCCCAGCCGGTCTGCGGCCGCGGCGAGGGAGAGGGACGCGGAGATCGCCTCGGCACTGGTCTGGCCCGTCGACACGGGGACGAGATCGAGTACGGAGAGGGCGGGGTCGGCAGCAGTCATCAAACGGTGCAACCAACGTGACCGCGGCCTCATTCCCCGGAGAGGCGGATTGGCGCGGGGGATATTCTTCTCGCATGGAATCCCTGCTGTTCTTCGTGCTGGTCGGCTCCGTCATCGTGGCGGCGATCGCACGCTGGCGGGGGTGGCCGGCACCGCTTCTGGTCACGGTCGTCGCGCTCGCGGCATCCTTTCTGCCCTTCATCCCCGAGTTGGACGTCGACGGGCACGTGCTGCTGAACCTGGTGCTGCCGCCGCTGCTGTATTCGGCGGCGCTGGATGTCTCGTTCGTCGGCTTCAAGCGCAGCCTGCCGCAGATCCGGCGCCTGGGCATCTGGCTCGTGCTGCTGACGACGGTGGTCGTCGGACTCGTCGCCTGGTGGATCATGCCGTCGCTGACCCTGCCGGGCGCGCTGCTGCTCGGTGCGATCGTCGCCCCGCCGGATGCCGTCTCCGCCGCGGCCATCGGACGCAAGCTCGGCCTTCCCCGCCGCATCATGACTGTGCTGTCCGGCGAGAGCCTCATCAACGACGCCACCTCGCTGACGCTGTACCGGGTGTTCGCGGCGATGGTGGCGGGAGCGACGATCAGCGTCTGGGACGGCATCTGGCAGTTCGTTGTCGCCGTGGTCGTCGGCATCGTGATCGGCCTGATCTTCGGCATCGCGCTGCATCAGCTGCGCATTCGGGTCGCCGATCCCGTCGTGATCGGAACCTTCGGTCTTCTCGTGCCGTTCGGAGCGTATGCGATCGCCGAGCACCTGGGCGGCTCCGGCGTGCTCGCCGTCGTCGCCATGGGACTGTACGTCGGGTTCAACGCGCCGCGCACCGATTACACGACCCGCCAGCAGGAGGCCCCGCTGTGGCTGTCGATGGACTTCCTGCTCGAGAGCTTCGTGTTCGCGTACATCGGTCTGCAGTTCCGTCGCGTGCTCGCCGACCTCGGTGCCGAGTCCGTGCAGCACATCCTCATCCTGTCCGGGGCCGTGCTGCTCACCGTTCTCCTCGTGCGTCCCGCCTTCATCTACCCGGCCCACGCGCTCGCACGTTGGCAGCAGCGCGGGCGATTGCGCCGCTGGGAGAAGGCGATGGCCGCCGGACGTTTCGACCAGAAGGCCCAGAACCGGCCCGGCCGAGACCCGCTGACACCCGAGCAGATGCGCCGGAAGATGACCGAGCCCGCCCTCAGCGCCAAGGACAACGCGATCATCTCGTGGGCGGGAATGCGCGGTGTGGTGACGCTGGCGACCGCGCTCGCAGCATCCGACATCGCCGCCCTTGAACTCAGCGCCGCGCACGCGATCGTCGTCGTGGCCTTCATCGTGACCGTCGCGACCCTGCTTCTGCAGGGGCTGACGCTGCCGTTCCTCATCCGCGGGCTGGGCGTCGCGAGTGACGTCGACCACGCGCAGGATGCCCGGGAGATCGCCGCCGTCCGTCGGCGCAGCAACCAGGCCGGCCTCGCCTACCTCGAGACGAAGCGCACCGAATGGGCCGAGAAGTACGGCACGGGCGACATGAAGGCCTTCGACATGTTCGCCAAGCGGCTCACGAAGATCGAGACCGACACCCAGCAGATTCAGGTCGTCGAGGACTCCGTCCCGCGGCCCTCGTACGAGGACCTCGTCGCTCTCTCCAAGGGCTGGCTGCACGTGCGGCGCGAGGTGCTGCTCGCCGAACGCGATGCGGACAACCTCGACGAAGAGGTCATGCGCGAGCTGCTCACCGCGATCGACGCCGAAGAACTCGCCCTCGATACGCGCGGAGCCACCCGGCCCCAGTCGCGGGCCTGAAATGACGAAGGAGCGGATGCCTCAGCATCCGCTCCTTCGTCATTCGCCGCGCCGATCGGCACGGCGACGGCTCACTGAGCCGTGCAGGTGACCGTCGCTTCCTGCATGGTCGTCGTGACCAGGGCCTTCACCGACTCCGACGACTGCTGATCGCGGCCGGCGGCGAGGCTCGCGAGGTCCTGATCGGGTAGCTGCGCGACGAGGAACTTCTCGGCGAAGCAGCCGATCTGCTCCTCGGTGTAGACACCCTCCTGGCCGACGTTCGTCAGAATCTGGGAGATGCCGGCGCTGAGCTCTTCAGCACTCGGACGCTGGATGCCGCCGCCGGTGCAGGCGACAAGGGTAAGGGCTGCTGCGGCCGCGGGGACGCCGAGCAGAATTCGGGTAAAGATTTTTCGGGGCATAAGGGTTGATTTTACCCGGCTGGGCAGGACGTTCCTCACTCCAGCACGAGCAGCTCGCCGACCTCGCATTCGAGGGCATCGCAGATCGCGCGCAGGGTCGTGTAGCGGATGGCCCGAGCCCGGCCGTTCTTCAGCACCGACAGGTTGACGATGCTCACCCCGACGCGGGCGCTCAGCTCGGTCAGCGTCATCCCGCGCTCCGCGAGCAGCTCATCGAGACGGCAGTGGATGCCGGTGGGCTCATCGTCGTTCGGGGGCGTCATACGAGTCCCTCCGTGTCCTTCTGCATCCGTTCGGCGCGTGACCAGAGCAGGGCGACGAGCGCGAGCACGACGGCGATCCCCAGGTACGGCCAGTCCATGTCCTGCAGCAGGTCGAAGCCGGCGGGCACGACCCAGGGGTCGCGCGTCGGATCCGCGACATCGTCGCCGCTGGTCGGGAGTCGGAGCGCTGCCGTCGCCTCGGCGACCGCCAGGGCCTCGAACAGCGGCCGGACGACGGCGGTCACCAGACTCGCCACCGCCACGGACACCAGCGCGACGCGTCCGGCGGGTCTGAAGGAACGTGCCGTGCTCATCCGCAGGGCGAGCACGATCACGCCGATCGCCGCGGCGATGTAGACGAGGAGGGGAAGGGCGGTCGCGATGGCGCTGAGAATGCGGGCCGCGGTCAGCGGAGCATCCGACTCGATGACGACGTCTCCCCAGAACTGCTGAGTCTCGGTCGTCGACGCGACCGCCGGGAAGTCGGGGCCCGCGTAGGCGACGCCGAACGCGAACGGTCGCGTGAACGTCCACTCCACGAACCAGATCGCGAGCCCTGTGGCAACGGCGATCGTGAGGGATGCTGCGATGATCAGCGCACGCAGCGCGCCGCGTCCGAGAGCGGGACGGGTGATGGTCATCAGACGAGTCCTTCCGTGTCGCGCTGCAGGGCCGTTCCGCGGCGGAACGGGATGACGACCACGCCGACAGCGATCGCGGCGATGAACAGCGGCACCGCCTCGAGGATCAGCCCCGGAGACCCGTCGAAGTCTCCGCCGAGGGCGGCGAAGACGCCGTTGAGACCCATATTTCGGAAGAACGCCTCGCCGAGACCGGCGACGAGCAAGGCGATCGACAGGGTGAAAAGCAGGCGCGTGTTGACGACGTCGAACACGATGCCCTGAAGCAGTCGGCGGCAGACGATCACCCCGGTGACGGCCGCGAGGATGAGACCCAGCATTCCGGCCACCGTCGCCATCACGAGGAACACGATCGCCACGACGCTGACGCCCGGGGCGATCACGGTTCCCGAAGAGACGATGGCCGGCGCCCCGTCTCCGATGCTCGCGGTGATCTGCTGGTCGGGAAGCGGAGCCCGCACCGTCACGGCTCCCGGGTTGGAGAACATCTCGGCGATGTTGCCGATGCCGCGGTAGAGGACGTACCCGACGGCCAGAGCGCCGACTCCGATGCCGGTCAGCAGATCTTCGCGGTCGCGGCGAGCCTGTGCGCGTGCGTCTTTCATTCCCATCAGACGAGTCCCTTCGTGTCGTGCTGCATGCGGGTGCCGATCTGGAATGCTCCGGCGACGAGGCCGATGACGAGCGCCCAGCCGAACGGGGCGAGGTCGACCTGCATGGAGAACAGGGCGAAGGGCATGTCCGCCGCTTGGTCGATGAACATGTTGGCCTCGGCGCGGGCGATCGCGGCGGCCAGCTGAGAGAAGACGCCGCAGACCATGACGGCGCCGGCCACGATCACGAGCGCGACCGGGAATCGCTTCGCGAAGGGGCGTCCCTGCAGCATCCCGATGGCAAGCCACAGAGCCGAGGCCGAGACGATGACGGTGAGCAGGATCGGAAGCAGCTCGGCGGTGAGCTGCCAGCCGATGACGGATGCCGGGGCATGCGTCATCGTCACGTCGACGTAACTCGAGACGGCCTCGTCGATGCGGGGGAACGCCTCGAGCGCTTCGTCGGGAGCGGGCTCATTGCGCTCCATGCCGGCGATGGTGGTGGGGCCCGGAGTGAGCGCCGAGATCACCGTTCCGATACCGGAACCGAGGGAGAGGATGCCGACGAGAACAGCGCCGCCGGCGACGAAGGCCGTACCGAAGCGATCGGAACGATGAACGCCCGGCACCTCCTTCGGTGCGCGGCGCAGCAGCACCGCCGTCGTCGTGACTGCGGCGAGCAGCCCGACGGCGAGCGCCGCCACGAATGAGACGATTTCCAGCATCCGTTCCTCCATCTTTATCGATAATCGTTGTTATCGATGTTCGTTAACATAACGACTCTCGATAACAACGTCAACCGCTGCGCCGCCGTGCAGCCCGAATGCCGGCGGGTATGCCCACGGCGAACACGGGCATACCCGTCCCGCACGGTCGTTACTCTCGATGTATCGCCGCTTGGACCCTCGTGTACGCGGGGACCTGCGAATAAGGAGTCACAGCATGTTCGAGAGATTCACGGACCGAGCCCGTCGAGTGGTCGTCCTCGCCCAAGAAGAGGCGAAGATGCTCAACCACAACTACATCGGAACCGAGCACATCCTGCTCGGCCTCATCCACGAGGGCGAGGGCGTCGCCGCCAAGGCCCTCGAGAGCCTCGGCATCTCGCTCGACGCCGTGCGCGAGCAGGTGCAGGACATCATCGGCCAGGGGCAGCAGCAGCCGACCGGCCACATCCCCTTCACGCCGCGGGCCAAGAAGGTGCTCGAGCTGAGCCTGCGCGAGGCGCTGCAGCTGGGCCACAACTACATCGGAACCGAGCACATCCTGCTCGGTCTCATCCGCGAGGGCGAGGGCGTCGCCGCCCAGGTCCTCGTCAAGCTCGGCGCCGACCTGAACAAGGTGCGCCAGCAGGTCATCCAGCTGCTCTCGGGCGCTCCAGGCCGCGAGCCCGCCGCCGTCGGCGCGCAGACCAACGACTCCCCGGCCGGCACGCAGGGCGGCTCCGCCGTGCTCGACCAGTTCGGCCGCAACCTCACCCAGGCCGCGCGCGACAACAAGCTCGACCCGGTCATCGGCCGTGAGAAGGAGGCCGAGCGGGTCATGCAGATCCTCTCGCGCCGCTCCAAGAACAACCCCGTCCTCATCGGCGAGCCCGGCGTCGGCAAGACCGCCGTCGTCGAGGGCCTCGCCCAGGCGATCGTCAAGGGCGACGTGCCCGAGACCCTCAAGGACAAGCAGCTCTACTCGCTCGACCTCGGATCGCTCATCGCGGGCTCCCGCTACCGCGGAGACTTCGAAGAGCGCCTGAAGAAGGTCACCAAGGAGATCCGCACCCGCGGCGACATCATCGTCTTCATCGACGAGATCCACACCCTCGTGGGTGCGGGCGCCGCCGAAGGCGCGATCGACGCGGCCAGCATCCTCAAGCCCTTGCTCGCCCGCGGTGAGCTGCAGACGATCGGTGCCACGACGCTCGACGAGTACCGCAAGCACTTCGAGAAGGATGCTGCGCTCGAGCGCCGCTTCCAGCCGGTGCAGGTCAACGAGCCCACGCTCCCGCACGCCATCAACATCCTGAAGGGCCTGCGCGACCGCTACGAGGCGCACCACAAGGTGCAGATCACCGACGGCGCCATCGTCGCCGCGGCGAACCTCGCCGACCGCTACGTCTCCGACCGGTTCCTGCCCGACAAGGCCATCGACCTGATCGACGAGGCCGGTGCGCGCCTGCGCCTGAGCATCCTCTCCAGCCCGCCCGAGCTGCGCGAATTCGACGAGAAGATCGCCGCCGTCCGCGAGCAGAAGGAACAGGCATCCGAGGAGCAGGACTTCGAGAAGGCCGCATCGCTGCGCGACGAGGAGAAGAGCCTCCTCGCCGAGCGCCTGCGCCTCGAGAAGCAGTGGCGCGCCGGTGACGTGGCCACGGCCGCCGTCGTCGACGAGGGCCTGATCGCCGAGGTGCTCGCGCAGTCCACCGGCATCCCCGTCTTCAAGCTCACCGAAGAGGAGTCCTCGCGCCTCGTCTTCATGGAGAAGGCGCTGCACCAGCGCGTGATCGGGCAGGAAGAGGCCGTCGCGGCGCTCTCCCGCACGATCCGCCGCCAGCGCGCCGGCCTCAAGGATCCGAAGCGCCCCTCGGGCTCGTTCATCTTCGCCGGCCCCACCGGCGTCGGAAAGACCGAGCTCGCCAAGGCCCTCGCCGAGTTCCTGTTCGACGATGAAGACGCGCTCATCTCGCTCGACATGAGCGAGTTCGGTGAGAAGCACACCGTCTCGCGCCTGTTCGGAGCCCCTCCCGGATTCGTCGGATTCGAAGAGGGCGGCCAGCTCACAGAGAAGGTGCGCCGCAAGCCGTTCTCCGTCGTGCTGTTCGACGAGATCGAGAAGGCCCACCCCGACATCTTCAACTCGCTGCTGCAGATCCTCGAAGAAGGACGCCTGACCGACGGTCAGGGACGCATCGTCGACTTCAAGAACACGGTCATCATCATGACGACCAACCTCGGATCCTCGGCGATCGCCGGTGGCCCCGTGGGCTTCCAGATCGAGGGCAACGCGCAGACCAGCTACGAGCGGATGAAGGGCAAGGTCGACGAAGAGCTCAAGCGCCACTTCAAGCCCGAGTTCCTCAACCG
>NZ_CANROA010000043.1 GCF_947632095.1 uncultured Microbacterium sp.
GAGCGCATCTCGATGGCGCTGCTGGCGATGGCGATCCACTCGATGGGCTTCGACGCCCGCTCGTTCACGGGCAGCCAGGCCGGCATGATCACCGACGACCACCACGGGTCGGCGCGCATCGTCGACGTCACCCCGGTGCGTCTGCGCGAGGCGCTGGATGAAGGCGCGATCGTGATCGTCGCCGGCTTCCAGGGCTTCAACCGCGATACGCGCGACATCACGACACTCGGCCGTGGTGGCTCCGATACGACGGCCGTTGCGCTGGCCGCCGCGCTCAACGCCGATGTCTGCGAGATCTACAGCGATGTCGACGGCATCTACACCGCCGACCCGCGGGTGATCCCGCGCGCAGGCAAGCTGGATCACGTCTCCAGCGAGGAGATGCTCGAACTCGCCGCGAATGGTGCGAAGGTTCTGTACATCCGCGCCGTCGAGTTCGCACGCCGTCATGGTGTGCTCATCCACGCCCGTTCGACGTTCTCGTCGGCCGAGGGCACGTATGTTCTGGGCGAGGGTATGAAGAACCCGCGCGAAGTTGAGGGAGAAGTCATGGAAGAACCGATCGTCGCCGGTGTCGCAACCGACAAGGGTCAGGCCAAGATCACGGTCGTGGGCGTTCCCGATGTTCCCGGCAAGGCGGCGGAGATCTTCAAGATCGTCGCGAAGTCCGGTGCGAACGTCGACATGATCGTGCAGAACGTGTCGGTGGCGTCCTCCGGCAAGGCCGACATCTCGTTCACGCTGCCCAAGGGCGATGCGGCGACGGCGCTCAAGGCACTGGCGGCCGAGCAGAGCGAGGTCGGGTTCGACAGCCTGATCCACGACGACCAGATCGGCAAGCTCTCCGTCGTGGGTGCGGGCATGCGTGTGCATTCGGGCGTTTCGGCGACGCTGTTCGAGGCGCTGTCGACCGCGGGCATCAACATCGAGATGATCTCGACCTCCGAGATCCGCATCTCGGTGGTGCTGCGCGACACCGACCTCGATGACGCCGCGCGCATCGTGCACACCGCCTATGGGCTGGATTCCGTCGAAGAGGCCGTCGTCCACGCGGGCACCGGCCGCTGAGCGCGCGGTAGACTCGCGACAACCCTGACATCGGCGCCAGGCGCGGTATCCGCATCCCGACGCCGCGCCGAGCGCTCTCGTTCGCAGTACCGTTCGAAGCCAAGGAAATTTCATGACTCGCATCTCCGACCAAGGACACTCCGTCGCCATCGTGGGCGCCACCGGCCAGGTGGGCACCGTGATGCGCGAGATTCTCGCGGAACGCTCCTTCCCGATTCGGGAGCTGCGTCTGTTCTCTTCGGCGCGTTCCGCCGGCAAGACCATCGTTTACAACGGTGTCGACGTGATCGTCGAAGACGTGGAGACCGCTGATCCTTCGGGCATCGAGATCGCGATGTTCTCGGCCGGCGCGACGGCGAGCCGCGCCTACGCCGACCGGTTCGCGGCCGCCGGTGCCGTCGTGATCGACAACTCCAGTGCCTGGCGCGGCGATGACCAGGTTCCGCTTGTGGTGAGCGAGGTGAACCCGCACGCGATCGATGAGCGGCCTCGGGGCATCATCGCGAACCCGAACTGCACGACGATGGCGATCATGCCGGTGCTGAAGCCGCTCGCCGAGGCCGCCGGTCTCGAGCGCCTCATCGTCTCGACCTACCAGGCCGTCTCCGGCTCCGGTCTCGCCGGTGCGGAGGAGCTGCTCGGTCAGGTCGAGGGCGTCCTCGCGCAGGGCGACACCCTGCGTCTCGTGCACGACGGCTCGGCTGTGGACTTCCCCGAGCCCGAGAAGTACATCGCTCCGATCGCGTTCGACGTCGTCCCGCTCGCGGGGTCCGTCGTCGACGACGGCTCGAACGAGACCGACGAGGAGCAGAAGCTCCGCAACGAGAGCCGCAAGATCCTCGAGCTTCCCGCTCTGCGGGTAGCGGGAACCTGCGTTCGGGTGCCGGTCTTCACCGGTCACTCGCTGTCGATCCACGCCGAGTTCGCCGAAGACATCACGCCCGACCGTGCGCGCGAGATCCTGGCATCCGCTCCCGGCGTCGTCCTCGACGAGGTGCCCACGCCGCTGCAGGCGGCCGGCAAGGACCCGAGTTTCGTCGGCCGCATCCGCGCCGACCGGTCGGCGCCCGAGAACAAGGGGCTGGTGCTCTTCGTCAGCAATGACAACCTCCGCAAGGGTGCCGCGCTCAACGCCGTTCAGATCGCTGAGCTCGTGGGTGAGCGCCTCTCGGCCTGATACTTCGCACACAGCGGCCGACAGTCGTCGGTCCGATTGGCGGATGCCGGTCGAAACCCGCGGGTTTCGACCGGCATCCGTCATTCTCGCCGACAGGTGTCCTGTTCCCAGAGCGAGGCGCGTGGATGCTGCATCCGCCGACGCCGCCGGGCGAACCGGGTTGCACAGGGGTCCGAGGTACTCGTGCGGGGGAACTAGACTGGTCGGGTGACTGAATCCGTCGACGTCGTCCTCATCGGTGGTGGCATCATGAGCGCCACCCTCGGAACTCTGCTGCACGAACTCCAGCCCGATTGGAAGATCGTCGCCTTCGAGCGGCTCTCCGATGTGGCGCAGGAGAGCTCGAACCCATGGAACAACGCGGGTACCGGCCACGCGGCCCTCTGCGAGCTGAACTACATGCCGCAGAATCCCAACGGACCGCTCGACCCCGCCAAGGCGGTCTCGATCAACGAGCAGTTCCAGCAGAGCCGGCAGTTCTGGTCGTCGCTCGTCGACAAGGGCGTGCTCGACGCGCCCTCCACGTTCATCAACGCGACCCCGCACATGACGTTCGTGCGCGGAGAGAAGGACGTCGCCTACCTCAAGGATCGCTACGAGGTCCTGAAGACGCAGCCGCTGTTCGAGGGCATCGAATACAGCGAGGATTCCCGCGTCATCAACCAATGGGCGCCGCTGCTCATGCAGAAGCGCCGCAAGGGCGAGCCGTTCGCGGCGACCCGCGTGCCGGCGGGAACCGACGTCGACTTCGGCGCCCTCACGCACCAGCTCTTCGACCACCTGAAGCACGGGGGAGTGCAGCTGCGCACCAACCACGAGGTGCGCGGGCTCAAGAAGCAGAAGGACGGCAGCTGGAACGTGAAGTTCCGCAACGTCCTCGGCCACACTCCCGGCCAGATGAACGCGAAGTTCGTCTTCGTGGGCGCCGGCGGCTGGGCGCTCAAGCTGCTGCAGAAGTCGGGCATCGACGAGATCAAGGGCTATGGCGTCTTCCCGATCGGCGGACAGTTCCTCAAGACCTCGAATCCCGCGGTCGTCTCGCAGCACAAGGCGAAGGTGTACTCGCAGGCTTCCGTCGGCGCTCCGCCGATGTCGGTCCCGCACCTCGATACCCGTGTCGTCGATGGGGAGGCGTCGCTGCTGTTCGGTCCGTTCGCGACCTTCAGCCCGAAGTTCCTCAAGCACGGCTCCATGCTCGACATCGTCTCGCAGGTGCGCACGCACAACCTCTGGCCGATGCTGCGCGTCGCCTTCGCGAACCCCGACCTCATCACCTACCTGCTGGGCGAGCTCACCAAGACGCACCGCAAGAAGGTCGACAGCCTGCGCGTGTTCATGCCGACCGCGAAGGACGAGGACTGGGAGCTGATCCAGGCGGGTCAGCGCGCGCAGGTCATGAAGAAGGACGCGAAGAAGGGCGGCGTGCTCCAGTTCGGCACCGAGGTCGTCTCGGCATCCGATGGGTCGATCGCCGGCCTCCTCGGCGCTTCGCCGGGCGCCTCGACCGCCGTGCCGATCATGCTCGGGCTGCTCGAGAAGTGCTTCCCCGAGCAGTACGCGGGCTGGGAGCCGACGCTGCGCGAGCTCATCCCCACGTACGGGCAGAAGCTCAACGATGACGCCGCCGCGGCGGATGCATCGATGACGGCGACCGCTGCAGCGCTCAACATCGCACGCTGACCATCCACCGTGGCGAAGCTCTACTTCCGCTACGGGGCGATGAACTCCGGCAAGTCGACGGCGCTGCTCCAGGCGGCGTACAACTACGAGGAGCGCGGACAGCGCGTGCTGCTGGCCAAACCCGAGATCGACACCAAGGGCGCCGCGCAGATCGAGAGCCGTCTCGGTGTCACGCGCGAGGTCGACTTCCTGATCCCGGCATCCGGGGATGCGCGTGCGCTCTTCCATGACGAACGCGAGCGGATGCAACGGCGCAATGCCGAGGGGCTCCTGCCGGCCGAACCGATCGATGTCGCCTGTCTGCTCGTCGACGAGGCGCAGTTCCTCTCCGCGGCGCAGATCGACGATCTGTTCCGGATCGCGGTCGTCGATCGGATCCCGGTCATGGCCTACGGCATCCGCAATGATTTCTTGACGCACGCCTTTCCGGGATCGGCCCGACTGCTCGCGATCGCGCATTCGCTCGAAGAGTTGAAGACGATCTGCCGGTGCGGTCGCAAGGCCGTGTTCAACGGTCGTGTGGTCGGCGGTCGCTTTGTGTTCGACGGCGACCAGGTCGCGATCGATGAGGGCTCATCGGGTGGTGCCCCCGCGGATGTCGTGACCTACGAGTCGCTCTGCGGCGACTGCTACCTCGCGGAATCCGGCGGCCGACTGGGCTGACGCCGCGCGTGGTGCTTCCGTCCCGTTGACGCTCGTTCGACAGTGGGATGCGGTATTCGTGCACGCCGATTTTGCGTGGTCTGACCACACGCCCTAGGCTGTGGTCAGACCACAGGAGGTGCGATGGCGGAACGCGCATGGCAACTCGTGCTCGAACACATCGAGCGCGATCTGCTCGAAGGGCGGCTGGGCCCCGGCGACCGCCTGCCCTCCGAGCGCGATCTGTCGGCCGACCTCGGCGTCGGCCGTTCGAGCGTGCGTGAAGCGCTGCGCGTCCTCGAGGTCATGGGCCTCATCCGCACCGGTACCGGTTCGGGCCCCTCCGCCGGGGCGATCGTGATCGCCACGCCCTCCGGCGGCATGTCCGCGCTCCTGCGTCTGCAGGTGGCGGCACGCGGCTTCCCGCTCGCCGATGTCGTGCAGACCCGTCTCGTCCTCGAAGACGCGGTGGCGGCATCCCTGGCCGCATCCCCGGCATCCGACACGAGCGACGCCCGTCGCATCCTGACCGCGATGGATGCCGAGAACCTCACCGCGTCGGAATTCCTCGCCCTCGACGCACAGTTGCATCTCGCTCTCGCCGAGGCCGGCGGCAACTCGGTCATCGCATCGATGATGGCGGGGCTGCGCACCTCGATCGAGTCGTACGTGCTCGACGGGTCGGCGGGCATCGCCGACTGGGATCACATGGCCGACCGCCTGCGCGCCGAGCATCACGCGATCATCGATGCGATCGACGCGGGTCGCACCGGCGCCGCGCGCCGCCTCGTCCACGAACACATCACCGGTTACTACACGGCGGCCGGTCTGACTCCGCACACCGCACACGAGCAATGAGAGATCCCATGGTCAAGCGTCAGTTCCCCAACCCGGTCGAGATCCTCGACCTGATGAAGTTCAAGAAGCCCGAGCTCAACGGCCGCAAGCGCCGTCTCGATGCCGCGCTCACGATCGATGACCTCCGCATCATCGCGAAGCGCCGCACGCCCAAGGCCGCGTTCGACTACACCGACGGCTCCGCAGAGGGCGAGGTCTCGCTGACCCGCGCCCGCCAGGCGTTCGAGGACGTCGAGTTCCACCCGGGCATCCTCAAGCCCGCCCCCGATGTCGACACGAGCGTTGAAATCCTCGGCGGCCCCAGCGCTCTGCCGTTCGCGATCGCGCCGACCGGATTCACGCGTCTGATGCAGACGGAGGGCGAGGTCGCCGGCGCCGGTGCCGCCGCCGCCGCGGGCATCCCGTTCACCCTCTCCACCCTCGGCACCACCTCGATCGAGGGCGTCAAGGAGGTCAACCCCGAAGGGCGCAACTGGTTCCAGCTCTACGTCATGCGCGATCGCGAGATCTCCTACGAGCTGACCCGTCGTGCGGCCGCCGCCGGATTCGACACCCTGCACTTCACGGTCGACACTCCGGTGGCCGGTGCCCGTCTGCGTGACAAGCGCAACGGCTTTAGCATCCCGCCGCAGCTGACCCTCGGCACGATCGTCAACGCGATTCCGCGGCCGTGGTGGTGGTACGACTTCCTCACCACGCCCAAGCTCGAGTTCGCTTCGTTGAGCACCACCGGAGGCACGGTCGGCGAGCTGCTCGACGCGGCCATGGACCCGACGATCAGCTATGAGGACCTCGCGGTCATCCGCGACCTGTGGCCCGGCAAGATCGTGATCAAGGGCGTTCAGAACGTCGAGGACTCGGTCCGTCTGCGCGATGCGGGTGTCGACGGCATCGTCCTGTCGAACCACGGCGGGCGCCAGCTCGACCGCGCGCCGATCCCGTTCCACCTGCTGCCGAGCGTTCGCAAGGCCGTCGGCGACGACTTCACCGTCATGATCGACACCGGCATCATGAACGGCGCCGACATCGTCGCCGCCGTGGCCCTCGGCGCCGACTTCACGATGATCGGCCGCGCCTACCTCTACGGACTCATGGCCGGTGGCCGTGAGGGCGTCGACCGCACGATCGCGATCCTGCGCACCGAGATCGAGCGCACGATGCGTCTGCTGGGTGTCGCCTCGCTCGCCGAGCTCGAGCCCGGTCACGTCACGCAGCTGCAGCGACTGGTGCCCGTCGCCCGCTGAGACCACGAGCCCGGGTCGCCCTGCTGAGATCCTCAGCGGGGCGACCCGGGCTCTGTCGTTCTCGGAACGCGTGTCAGAAGGACGCGAGCAGCTCGTCGAGGCGGGCGGCGGTGTCCTCCCAGCCCTCGACGGCTATGCAGCGCACGCCCAGGGCGAGCACGGGATAGTCGTTGCCGCCGTCGTCGAGACGATCGCCGTAGAACAGCATGTCGCTCAGCGGGACCCCGGTGTGCTCGACGAGAGCGGTCATCCCGAAGGCCTTGTCGATGCCTGCGCGCGTGATGTCGATGGAGGTCGATCCGCCGGCGCGCACCTCGAGATCGGGGACGCGGGCGGCCACCGCATCGCGCAGGGCGATGCGCTTGCTCCCGGACGGATCCCAGGCGAGCTTCGCCTCGCCCGGTGCCTTCTGCCCGAGCGCGGAGAACGTGATCTGCGAGCCGCGATCCTCGAGGATCTCGCCCCAGGGCGCGGGCTCCCACAGTCCCAGGCGCTCGGCCTCTTCGCGCAGGGCGGTCAGAGCCGCCGTCTTCTCCTTCTCGGAGAGGTCGTGCGCGTAGACGGGGGTGAAGTCGGTTCCGTCGTGGCGGAGGTAACGGGTGCCGCACGTGGGCAGAAGGTGCATGCGCTCGAGCAGCGCCGGCTCGACGTCGCCGAGGTGCGCGATGACCTGAGAGCGGAACTGCGCCTCATTGCCGCCGGAGATGATCGCGACATCGGCGACGCGCAGGAGAGCCCGCAGCTGGGCGGCGATGCGCGGGTCGATCGCACTCTTGGACGGCGCGAGAGTGTCATCGAGATCGAAGGCGACGAGACGGGGAATGGTCATGGTGCATCCAGGGTAGGGGAGGGCATCGGATGCTCCGGCACGGCCAGAGCGGTGACGATCAGTGCGAGCGCTGCGCCGAGCGTCGCACCGGTGGAGTTGGCGAGCACATCCGCCAGGCTCGCGGTCCGCTCGGGAAGCCGGGCGGACTGTGCCAGCTCGATGGCGCTCGACAGCAGGGGGCCGACGGCGAAGGCGAGCGGCCAGACGCGGCGCGGCAGGAGAACGAAGGCGAGGCATCCGACCGGGATGAACACGGCGATGTTCGCGATGACCTCGAGCGAGTCGAAGGTCAGCCAGGACCAGCCCCAACCGTCCTGAAGAGTGCGCAGAACGGCATCCAATAACCCGGGGGCGCTCTCCTCGACGGGGCGGGGTGAGAGGGTCAGCACAGCGAGGAAGACGAGGAACGGGATGCTGATCGCCAGGGCGACGCGTCGCGTGATCGGTCTTTGCGGGGGAAGCGAGAAAGACATGCGGTGCTGCCCTCCTCGCAATGATGTCCGGGTGAATGAGAAGAGGACCCGCCTTCCGGCGGGTCCTCTTCTCATCTGGTCGGGGTGACAGGATTTGAACCTGCGGCCTCTTCGTCCCGAACGAAGCGCGCTACCAAGCTGCGCCACACCCCGTTTTGCAACCGTTTGAGTCTATCGCGAAACTCCTCCAGTGCCGAATCGAGAGCCGAGATCTGCTCCCTTCGGCGTGTCTCGGGCCGTCAGGGTGAGCAGAGTCGCCTCCGGCCGGCACGCGAAACGCACCGGCGCGTAGATCGAATGCCCGCACCCGGCGCTGACATTCAGCGGGATGCTCCGACCGCCGCTCGTCCAGGCGCTCAGGCCCTTAGCCTGCTTGAGCGGGATGTCGCAGTTGGCGACGAGCGTGCCGAAGAACGGCAGGCAGACCTGGCCGCCGTGCGTATGGCCGCCGAAGATCGCATCCGCACCGAGGTCCGTGAAGGCATTGAGCACGCGCTGATAGGGCGCGTGGGTAACACCGATCAGGGGAGTGGTGGAGCCGCGACGCCCCAGATCACCGATCGCCTCGGGCAGTGCCGACAGGTCATCCCAGTCGCGGTGCGCGTCATTCACGCCGAACAGGTCGACGTCGCGGCCACCGACGGACAGCCGTGCCGCGGTGTTGTTGAGCGATGCCCATCCGAGCTCGTGCGTGAAGAAGGCGTCCAATGCCGCGGTGTCGAGCCGCTCCGGCGTGCGGTGGGCCTTCGAGGGGCCGGAGAAATAGCGGACCGGGTTGCGCGGCGCCGGAGCGAACAGGTCGTTCGAACCGTGCACGAACACCCCGGGCACCCCGGCGAAGGGCTCGAAGGCACGGCGGATGCCGGCGAGGCCGTCACGGTGGCCGAGGTTGTCGCCGGTATTCACGACGAGATCGGGTTCGAGATCCGCCAGCGAGGCGAGCCAGTCCTGCTTGCGTTGCTGCCACGGAGCCATATGGGCATCCGAGACGTGCAGCACGCGCAGGGGAGCGGAACCGGTCGGTAGCGCCGCGGAGGTCGCGGTGCGCACGGTGTAGAGATGGCGTTCGATGCCGATGCCCCACACGGCGCATGCGGCGCCGACGGCCCCCACCGCGCTGAGCGCGGTGAGGGCCGGATGCATCGGTCGCCGTGCTGTCGTCAGCACTTCACGGTCACGGTCGTGGATTTGCTCGCCGCCGAACCGGCAGACGGAGAGGTGTTCTCGACCTCGGAGCCCGGGCCGCGGCACGAGCCGTGGAGTGAGACGTTCAGGAAGCCGGCCGCGTGCAGCGCGGCGACGGCCTCATCCGGGGCGCTGCCCGTCACATCCGGCACGGTCGCACCCTTGCCGTTGCTCGGGGAGATCGTCACGGTCGTGCCGCTGGAGACCTGGCCGGCACCGGGGTCCTGCTCGGCGATCTGGCCCTCGGGCGCATCGCTGTCGACAGGGTCACCGACGGTCACCGAGAATCCGGCTTCCTCGAGCGTCTTCGTCGCATCCTCGATCGACTGACCGATCACGCTCGGCAGGTTCACGAGAACACGGCGGGTGAGGTTCTTGTCGGGCTCGGGGAACGGGTCGCCACCGCCGAGCGCCTCGTTCGCGGCGCGCTGCATGTCACGGGCGATGCCGTAGCGGGCGTTCTGGAGGAGGCCGTTGTTGGCCCAGACGTTGGTGATGTTCGCCTGGCCCTCCCAGCGGCCGACCCAGACGGCGGTCGTCGCCTTTGTGCTGGATTCGATCATCATGGTCGACCAGCTCTCGTGGGTTCCGGTCTTGCCGATGAGGGGCACGCCATCGCCGGTGTTCGCCTGGGCGCCGGTGCCGCCGTTCATCACTCCCTGCAGGGCGTACGCCGCGGTTGCGGCGACCTCGGGGGAGATGACCTGGCTGCAGGACGCCTGCGGCAGCGGGCGCTCCGCACCGGCCTGGTCGACGACCTTGTCGATCGCACGCGGCTCGCAGTAGATCCCCTTGTTGGCCACCGTCGCGTAGGCGCTGGCCATGTCGAGCGGCGAGATGTTCTTCGAGCCGAGCACGTCGTACGGATGGTTCTCGTCGGTGACCTTGCCCATGTTTCCGAGGTTCACGCCCATGCGGTCGGCGACGGCGTTGATGTCGCAGAGGTCGAGCTTCTCGGCCATGGCCAGGTAGCCCGAGTTCAGCGAGTCGCGGGTGAAGCGCATCGGGCTGCCCACGTAGCCGCCGCTGTTGGCGAAGTTCCCGATCTTCGAGCTCATCGGCACCGGGCTGTCGCCGCACTTCATCTTCGTGAAGATGCGGTTCGTGCCGTTGATCGTCTCGTTGACCGAGTTGCCCTTCTCGAGCCAGTCGATCAGCGTGAACAGCTTGTACGTCGATCCGACCTGGAAGCCGGTCGATCCGCCGTGATCATAGTCGGAGGCGAACACGAGAGACGTATAGGCCTGATCGTCGGAGTGCGTCTCCCGGAAGTTCGTGTTCTGGGCCATCGCGAGGATGCGTCCGGTGGCGGGCTCCACCGTGACGCCCGCGGCGCCGAGGTGCTGGTTGTCGAGGTTGGCGGGAACACGATCGCGCAGGCCGATGATCGCCGGCTCCTGGATGCGCATGTCGAGGGTCGTGTAGATCTGCAGGCCCTTGCGCTGCAGCGACTCCCGGCGCTCGTTCGCCGTGTCGCCGAAGGTGTCGTCATAGGCGGCGTCACCGAGCACGACGGTCTTGACGTACTGGCAGAAGTAGGCGTTGTTGCCGGCCGCCGCGCACCCCTGGGTGGGCTGCTTGATGTCGGGCGTGATCGGAGACTCGATGGCGGCGGTGTGCTGGGCCTCGGTGATCTTGCCGTCCGTGTACATGCGGTCGAGCACGTAGTCGCGGCGGTCCTTCGTCAGGGCCCAACCGTCCGCCTCGCCGTTGACGCCCTCACCGGCCGAGCCGCCGTAGAGGTCGATGCGGTAGGTGTTCGGATTCTGGACGATTCCGGCGATCGTTGCGGCCTGCTCGACCGTGAGCTTCGCGGCGGTCGTGTTGAAGTAATAGTTCGCCGCGGCCTCGATGCCGTAGATCGTGCCGCCGAAGCTGGCGATGTTCAGATAGCCGAGCAGGATCTCGTTCTTCGAGTAGTCCTTCTCGATCTGGATCGCGTAGCGCATCTCCTGCAGCTTGCGCTCGATGCCATCGGTGCCGACGGCGTTGGTGGCGTCCTCCCAGCACTGGGCGATCTTGTCGTCGTAGTTCTCCTCGCCGGGCAGGACCTCCTGCTCGCACTGCTGCACGAGGACGTTCTTGACGTACTGCTGGCTGATGGTCGAGGCGCCGCGCGAGGACGTCTTCTTGAGGTTGTCGACCACGGCCTTGACGGTGGCACCGATGTTGATGCCGCCGTGCTCGTAGAAGTTCTTGTCCTCACTGGAGAGGATCGCGTCGTAGACGACCGGGTTGATCTCGTCGAAGTCGACCTGGGTGCGGTTCTGATCGTAGAACGTGGCCATGGTGAACCACTCGCCGTTCTTGTCCTTCCCGTAGAAGGAACTCGGCTCCATCGGAGCATCGGGCTTGAGGTAGGACGGCAGGTTCTCGAAGAGATCCAGTGCCTGCGAACCTGCGGCGCCCGCGACGGCCAGGGCGGGGGTGACGGTCGCTGTCACCAGGACCCCGGCGACAACGCTGAGCCCGACGAGACCGAGAAGGCCGCCGAGCACGCCTTTCACCGTGCGATTCTTCTGAGGCATACGCTAGATCGTAGGGGAATTCCCTGAATACCACCTTTGACGCGCGGCTCCGTCCGGCGTCGCCGACTGTAGGAGTGCGCCGCATGACCACCTGGGAATATCTGACCACCCCGCTGCTGATCCACAACACGGCTGCAATCCTCAACAACTGGGGCAAGCAGGGGTGGGAGCTCGTGCAGGTCGTCACCGGACCCGAGGGCGGATTGGTCGCCTACTTCAAGCGCCCAGCCGTCGGCGACGGCTCCAACAGCGCAGGCCTCGCGGCGGCCGAGCAGGCCGCGCGCCAGTTCGGCGGAGGAGCAGCATGAGCGTCGCTGAGCGCTTGAGCGAGCTGGGCATCGAGCTGCCCGCGGTCGCCGCTCCGGTCGCCGCCTATGTGCCGGCGGTCGTGCACGGAGACCTCGTCTACACCTCCGGCCAGCTGCCCTTCTCGGGGGGCGCTCTGCCGGCGATCGGCAAGGTCGGCGCCGCGGTCTCGGCAGAGGACGCGCAGTCCTATGCCCGCACGTGCGCGCTCAACGCGCTCGCGGCAGCCGCGGTGGCTGCCGGCGGCATCGAGAGGATCGGCGGCGTTCTCCGCGTCGGCGGCTTCGTGGCATCCGACCCCTCCTTCACGGGCCAGCCCGCGGTCATCAACGGCGCCAGCCACGTGCTCGGCGAGATCTTCGGCGACGCGGGTGCCCACGCCCGCGCCGCCGTCGGCGTCTCGGTGCTCCCGCTGGACAGCCCGGTCGAGGTCGAGGTGACCTTCACTCTCGCCTGAGAGACCTTCACCTCCCGTCTCACGACTGAGCCCCGTCGCATCTGCACAGATGCGACGGGGCTCAGTCGTGCTGGGGCGGGTGCCGCCCCGCGGATCACCTCACCTGCGAGGAGATGATGCTCATCACCGCTGTGTCGGCGAGCGTCGTCGTGTCGCCCACCTCACGGCCCTCGGCGACATCGCGCAGCAGGCGGCGCATGATCTTGCCCGAACGCGTCTTCGGAAGCTCGCCCACGATGTAGACGTCGCGGGGGCGGGCGATCGCGCCGATCTGCGCGCCGACGTGCTGGCGCAGCTGGGTCGCCAGGCCGTCGGCGTCATGAGCGGCCAGGTAGCTCTCCTTGATGATGACGAACGCGACCACGGCCTGGCCGGTCGTCTCATCGGATGCTCCGACGACGGCCGCCTCGGCGGTGGACTCGTGCGCGACCAGGGACGACTCGATCTCGGCGGTCGACAGGCGATGGCCCGAGACGTTCATGACGTCATCGACCCGGCCGAGCAGCCAGAGGTCGCCGTCCTCGTCGAGACGGGCGCCATCGCCAGCGAAGTAGTAGCCCTCGTCGGCGAACTTGTCCCAGTAGGTCTCCTTGTAGCGCTCCGGGTCGCCCCAGATGCCGCGCAGCATGCTCGGCCAGGGCTCGGTGATGACGAGGAGCCCGCCGTTGCCGTTGCCGACCTCGGCGCCGGACTCGTCGACCACGTCGATCGAGATGCCGGGCAGCGGAACCTGCGCCGAACCGGGCTTCGTCGCCGTGACGCCGGGCAGCGGGGAGACCATGATCGCGCCGGTCTCGGTCTGCCACCAGGTGTCGACGATCGGCGTATCGCCGCCGCCGATGACCTCGCGGTACCACATCCACGCCTCGGGGTTGATGGGCTCGCCCACCGAGCCGAGCAGACGGATCGATGACAGGTCGAACTTCTGCGGCACGGCACGGCCCGTCTTCATGAACGAGCGGATCGCGGTCGGCGCGGTGTAGAAGATCGTCACGCCGTACTTCTCGATGATCTCCCACCAGCGGCCGGGGTGCGGCGCTTCCGGCGTGCCCTCGTAGAGCACCTGGGTGGCGCCGTTGGCCAGGGGCCCGTAGGTGACGTAGCTGTGGCCGGTGATCCAGCCGATGTCGGCGGTGCACCAGAAGACGTCGGTCTCGGGGTTGAGGTCGAAGACGTTGCGGTGCGTGTACGACGCCTGCGTCAGATAACCGCCGGACGTGTGCAGGATGCCCTTGGGGTTTCCCGTCGTGCCGGAGGTGTAGAGGATGAAGAGCGGGTTCTCGGAGGGGAAGGCCTCGGCCTCGTGCTCGGAGGATGCCGTGGGCACGACGTCGTGCCACCAGATGTCGCGCCCGTCGACCCACTCGACCTCGTTCTCGCCGCGGCGCACGACGAGCACGTTCTCGACGGTCTGCTGTTCTCCGTCGCCACGATCGGCGAGGGCCTGGTCGACGGCGGGCTTCAGGGGCGAGACGCGGCCCTTGCGGTAGCCGCCGTCGGCGGTGATGACGAGCTTCGCGCCGGCATCGTCGATGCGGGAGCGGAGGCTGTCGGCGCTGAAGCCGCCGAAGACGACGGAGTGGATCGCGCCGAGGCGCGCGACGGCGAGCATGGAGACGACCGCCTCGGGGATCATCGGCAGGTAGATCGCGACGCGGTCGCCGGCTCCGACGCCGAGGTCGGTGAGGACGTTGGCGGTGCGCTTGACCTCTTCGGTCAGCTCCGCGTAGGTGATGCGGCGGGAGTCGCCGGGCTCGCCTTCCCAGAGGAGCGCGACGCGGTCCCCGTTGCCTGCTTCGACGTGACGGTCGAGGCAGTTGTAGGCGACGTTCAGTTCGCCGTCGTCGAACCATGTGGCGAACGGCGGCGTCGACCAGCCGAGGACCTCGGTGAAGGGCTTGTGCCAGTGCAACTCCCGGGCCTGCTCGGCCCAGAAGCCCTCACGGTCGGAGGCGGCGCGCTCGTAGAGCTCGGGCTGGGCGACGGCGGCCGCGGCGAATTCATCCGAAGGGGGGAACTGCCGGGTCTCGTCGAGGAGGTGGTCGATCTGGCTGCTCATTGGCACGCGCTCCTTTGCGGCGGGACATGGTCGCGCAGGGAACACGACCGTGAGGGCGAATCTAGCCTTCGGGC
>NZ_CANROA010000044.1 GCF_947632095.1 uncultured Microbacterium sp.
TGAACATCCTCGCCGACGCTGTCAAGGTGACCCTCGGCCCGCGCGGTCGCAACGTCGTGCTCGAGAAGAAGTGGGGCGCTCCCACGATCACGAACGACGGCGTTTCGATCGCCAAGGAGATCGAGCTGGACGACCCGTACGAGAAGATCGGCGCGGAGCTCGTCAAGGAGGTCGCCAAGAAGACCGATGACGTCGCCGGTGACGGAACCACCACCGCGACCGTCCTCGCCCAGGCGCTCGTGCGCGAAGGCCTGCGCAACGTCGCGGCCGGTGCTGACCCGATCTCCCTGAAGAAGGGCATCGAGAAGGCGGTCGCGGCCATCACCGCCGAGCTGCTCGCCAGCGCCAAGGAGATCGAGTCCAAGGAAGAGATCGCCGCCACGGCATCGATCTCGGCCGCTGACTCCTCGATCGGCGAGCTCATCGCCGAGGCGATCGACAAGGTCGGCAAGGAAGGTGTCGTCACCGTCGAGGAGTCGCAGACCTTCGGCACCGAGCTCGAGCTCACCGAGGGCATGCGCTTCGACAAGGGCTACCTGAACCCGTACTTCGTGACGGACCCCGACCGCCAGGAGGCGGTCTTCGAGGAGCCCTACATCCTCATCGCCAACTCGAAGATCTCCAACATCAAGGATCTTCTCCCCGTCGTCGACAAGGTGATCCAGGACGGCAAGGAGCTCGTCATCATCGCCGAGGACGTCGAGGGCGAGGCTCTCGCGACTCTCGTGCTCAACAAGATCCGCGGCATCTTCAAGTCGGCCGCCGTCAAGGCTCCCGGCTTCGGCGACCGCCGCAAGGCCCAGCTGCAGGACATCGCGATCCTCACGGGTGGTCAGGTCATCACCGAAGAGGTCGGTCTCAAGCTCGAGAACACCACGCTCGACCTGCTCGGCCGTGCTCGCAAGGTCATCATCACCAAGGACGAGACGACGATCGTCGAAGGCGCCGGCGACGGCGACCTGATCGAGGGTCGCGTCACGCAGATCCGTCGCGAGATCGAGAACACCGACAGCGACTACGACCGCGAGAAGCTGCAGGAGCGCCTGGCGAAGCTCGCCGGTGGTGTCGCCGTCATCAAGGCCGGAGCCGCGACCGAGGTCGAGCTCAAGGAGCGCAAGCACCGCATCGAGGACGCCGTCCGCAACGCGAAGGCTGCCGTCGAGGAGGGCATCGTCCCCGGTGGTGGCGTCGCGCTGATCCAGGCCGGCACCAAGGCTCTCGACGGGCTCGAGCTCGAGGGTGACGAGGCCACGGGCGCGAACATCGTCCGCGTCGCGATCTCGGCTCCGCTCAAGCAGATCGCCCTGAACGCCGGCCTCGAGCCGGGCGTCGTCGCGCACAAGGTCTCCGAGCTGCCTGGCGGCCAGGGCCTCAACGCGGCAACGGGCGAGTACGTCGAGATGTTCGCAGCGGGCATCATCGACCCCGCGAAGGTCACGCGTTCGGCTCTGCAGAATGCCGCGTCCATCGCTGGTCTCTTCCTCACGACTGAGGCCGTCGTCGCAGACAAGCCCGAGAAGGTCGCGGCTCCGGCCGGCGACCCGACGGGTGGCATGGACTTCTGAGTTCAGATCCAACAGAAAGAATGCCCCGGCCTTGCGGCCGGGGCATTCTTTCGTTCACTGCCGGAACAGACTGGCCGAGTACTGATCGGCGTCGGAGTACTGCGTCGCGGCGGATCCGAGTGCGATGCCGATGGAATCGAGCACCTGCTCGACGTGCAGCTGTGCGGCGCTCCACTGGTCGCTGCAGCCCTGGAAGGCGAGGGATGCGGCACCGGTCCAGGAGGACTGGAGTTGGGTGAGCTGGGCCTTCAGCGCCTGTGATTCGCTGCGCAGTCGCTCCATGGTGGCGCGGGCTGCGCCGTTGGCGGCGAAGACGGCTTCGGTGTCGACGGTGTAGACGGACATGGGTTCTCCTCTTCTCGGAGTTCCCACGGTAGGAGCGTGCGCTGGCCGGGTGCTGCCCGGATGCCGGGCTCGGGGGAGAACACGGCCGGAGCGGGCGCCCGTGGAGGACGAGTGGCCCTCACGGTCACAGGCCGTCGAGGTCCAGACGGTCGAGAGGCTGCGTGTCCTCGAGCAGGTGCTCGGGCGTGGACTGCGCGGGGGCGAGGGGGAAGGTCACGGTGAATGTCGCACCGCCTCCGGGCGTCTCATCGACGTTCACGCTGCCGCGCAGCGCCGAGACGATGGATGCCACGATCGCGAGGCCGAGTCCGGAACCGCCCGTCTCGCGGGCCCGCGAGGTGTCGGCGCGCCAGAAGCGCTCGAAGATCTGCTCGCGGATCTGCGGCGGGATCCCCTCGCCGTGGTCGACGATGGCGATGCTGCCGGTGCCGGCCATGCGGTCCGAGTCGATCACGAGCTCCAGGGGGCTGTCCTCGGCCGAGAATCGCCGTGCGTTGCCCAGCAGGTTCGTGATCACCTGACGAACCTTGTTCTCCTCGCCGAGGATGATCGGCGGTGTGCGCACCGGGGTGTCCTCGGCCTCGGAGAAGTCGATCTGCGGCATGAGCTGATCGGCGTTGCGGGGCTTGCGCCGCAGTCGGCTGAGCGCGCCGGTACGGGCCTTGGCCAGCGGCGTCGACACGGTCTCGGGTGCCGGAGGCTTCAAGCGCGGCATCGAGCCGGTCGGCGTCGCATCCAGCGTGCGGTCGATCACGGTGATGGTGCGGCGCGGGGCGGCCGCACGCAGGTCGAGCGCGGCGTCACGGGCGATCGGACGCAGGTCGAGCGGCTGGATGTGCAGCTCGCGCTCCTCATCGAGGCGCGCGAGATCGAGCAGGTCCTCCACGAGCACGCCCATGCGGATCGCCTCCTTCTCGATGCGCTCCATGGCCCGCGCGGTGTCCTCCTCGCCGCGGATCGCCCCCATGCGGTACAGCTCGGCGTATCCGCGCACGCTCACCAGCGGTGTGCGCAGCTCGTGGCTGGCATCGCCGATGAAGCGTCGCATGTGCTGCACGGTGCGGTCGCGCTGGGCGATCGACTGGTCGATGCGGTCGAGCATGGTGTTGATCGCGAAGTTGAGCCGGCCGACCTCGGTGGTCGGCTCGAGGTCGGTGAGACGCTGGCTGAAGTCGCCGGAGGCGATGAGCATCGAGGTGGACTCCACCTGGCCGAGGCGTCGGAAGGTCAGGGTGACGAGTCCTCGGATCAGCAGAGCCGCGACGAGGACCGTGCCGAGGGCGACGGGGATGTACACGGCGAAGTACTGGCCGATGATGCGGTCGGCCTCTTCGAGAGGGAGCGCGACGTACTGCACGTAGAGCGTTCCGCCGGGGCCGTCGCTGACGACCACGGATCCGAGGAAGCTCGATCCGTCTGCGCCCGAGAGCGTGAGCGTCTGCTCCTCCTGGGCGTGGGCCTCGGCGATCGTCATCGTGTCGGGGAAGATGGGCGGTTCGAGCTGCGCAGCGCCGCCGGCCTGTGCGAGGAAGGTGCCGTCGGCGGAGTAGACGGCGAAGAAGTAGTCCGCCGAGCGCGGAGCGGTCTCTGCACCGGTCACGGTCAGCGAGCCGTCGACGACCTCCATGTCGAACCACCTGCTCGCGAGGTCGCTCGTGAGGAGCGCGGGAAGCTGGGCATCGATGTTACTGACGAGCGAGTTGCGCAGCAGTGGGACCGTGCCGATGCCGGCGACGAGCAGCCCGAGCGCGAGGACGGCGACCGTGACGCCGGTGACCTTCGCGCGCAGACTGATCCGTCGCCACCAGGAGGTGACGGCGTCAGGCTTGTGGGCCATGAGCGCCCTTTCCCCGGGTTACTTGCCGACCTTGAGCATGTAGCCGAAGCCGCGCTTGGTCTGGATGACGGACTCGTCGGTGAACGGGTCGATCTTGCGGCGCAGGTAGGAGATGTAGCTCTCGACGATGCCGGCGTCCCCGTTGAAGTCGTACTCCCATACGTGGTCGAGGATCTGGGCCTTGGAGAGTACACGGTTGGGGTTGAGCATGAGGTAGCGCAGCAGCTTGAACTCGGTCGGGCTCAGCTCGATGGGCTCCTTGCCGACGGAGACGTCGTGCGTGTCCTGATCCATCGACAGCTCGCCCGCGCGGATGATCGACTCCTCGTCGGCCTGCATCGTGCGTCGCAGGATCGCCTGTGCACGGGCGACGATCTCGTCGAGGGCGAAGGGCTTGGTGACGTAGTCGTCGCCGCCGGCGTTCAGCCCCTCGATCTTGTCCTGCGTGTCGTCCTTCGCGGTGAGGAAAAGGATCGGGGCGGTGAAGCCCGCACCGCGCAGGCGCTTGGTGACGCTGAACCCGTTCATATCGGGGAGCATCACATCGAGGATGATGAGGTCCGGTTCCTCTTCGAGGACGGCGGAGATCGTGGCGGCGCCGTTCGCGACCGTCTTCACCGAGAAACCGGCGAAGCTCAGGCCCGTGGACAGCAGGTCGCGGATGTTGGGCTCGTCGTCGACGACAAGGATGCGCGCGTCAGTCATGACCCCATTATGGTGACTTCGGCCCTGCAGTGGCTGATTGTCTTGCGGAGTGGTGCAACTCCCGTGGATCGCGGCTTCGGCGGTGAGGGGGTTCCGGATGCGGTTTCCGGGGTATCGGGAATGGCTGCCGGGAGTAGCCTGGCCGCATGAGCGATGACGACATGGGCGGCGATTCCGCCTGCTGGCTGTCGAAGGTGTGCCCCGAGTGCGGAGCAATGCTCGACCACTGTGGCGCACTGTGCTGGCGCTGCGGCACGGCGCCCAGCGCAAAGGACTGATCGGGACGAAGGCGCGCGATCAGGCCGCGTCGTGCACGCAGATCGCGATCTGCACGCGGTTCTGCGCGGGCAGCTTGTCCATGATGCGCCCCACGTGCGTCTTCACGGTCGCGATGCTGAGGAAGAGCTTCGCGGCGACCTCGGCGTTGCTGAGACCCAGGGCGACGGCATTCGCGATCTCCCGCTCGCGCGCGCTGAGGCGTGCGAGGCGCTCCTGCGCGGCCTGTCGCCGTCCGCTCTCGCGCCCGTTCGTGGCAGCGTCGATGACCTGCGCGACGACCGACGGGGAGAGGCGGATGCGGCCCGCTGCGACCTCGAGGACGGCCGACACGAGTTCGGCGGGAGGGGTGTCCTTCAGCAGGTATCCGACGGCGCCGCTCTCGAGCGCGCCGAGCACCTGGGCGTCGGCGTCGAAGGTGGTGAGCATCATGATCCGGGCATCCGGTGCCTCATGCAGGATGCGCTCGGCGGCGCGGATCCCGTCGAGATGCGGCATCCGGATGTCCATGAGGATCACGTCGGGGCGCAGGCGCCGTGCGAGGGCGATCGCGTCGAGGCCGTCGGTGGCCTCGCCGACGATACGGATGCCGTCGGCGCCGTCCAGCAGCAACCGCAGTCCCATCCGCACGAGGCGCTCGTCGTCGACGAGAAGCACGCTCACATCGGCCACGGCAGCACCACCTCCACGGTGAAGTGACCGTCGCCGTCGTCGACGGTCATCGCGCCGCCGGCGTGCTGCGCCCGTTCGGCGATGCCGGTGAGCCCGTAACCGTCGCCGCCGCGGGGCGCAGTGCGCGCGTTGCGCACGACAAGACGGATGCCGTCGCTGCGGCCCGCGGTGAGACGCAGCCGCACCGGGGAGTCCGGCGCGTGCCGGCGTGCGTTGGTGAGGAGCTCCTGCACGATGCGGAAGAGCTGGCGTCCCGTGCCATCGGGGATGGTGTCGGTCTCGAGTGCGTCGACCTGGATGGCCGTGCCGGTGGCGCGCGCGGTCTCGATGAGGGCCGGCAGATCCTGGGCGCGCGGCTGCGGTCCGCTCTCGGCCTCGGCCCCGGTATCGCTGCGCAGAACGCCGAGCACATCGCGCAGGTCCTCGAGCGCCCGGTGCGAGCTCTCCCTGATCGCGGATGCCGCCTCGGCGGTCTGCTCGCGCGTGAGATCGTCGCGGTACTCGAGGGCGCCTGCGTGCACCGCGATCAGCGACAGCCGGTGGCCGAGCACATCGTGCATCTCGCGGGCGATGCGGTTGCGCTCCTGACGCTGCGCGCGCTCGATCTGCGCCGTCTGCTCGGCGGCGATCGACCGCACCTGCTCGACCTGCAACCGCCGACGGGCGCCGATGAAGAGTCCGATCGCGATGAGCGCGGCCTCGACGATGGCGATCATGACGACGAGCTGCCAGAACGGCATCTGCTCGGCGAGCGGATCGAGGACCGCGGAGATGTACCCGGCGATGAAGAACAGGACGGCGGCGAGGATGAGGTCGCGCCGGCGGTGGCGGGCGGCGACCGAGATCAGTAGAGCCGCCGCGGCCGGGGCCGCGAACGCCGAGAATCCGGATGCGGCGATCACGAGGCACGGTGCGAGCAGCGGCATCCGGTGCCGGAGGCCGACGAGCACGAGCGCGACGATCCCGATGGCGAGGTCTGCGAGCATCCGCGTCGCCATCGCATCGGCTGCGGGGGAGTCAATCGGCACCGACTCGAGCATGGAGCCATAAACGAACAGAGCGCACAGCAGGCCGGCGACCGCGAGCAGGGCGATGCGCCAGGTGCGGCCCCACCAGCCGTGACGCGTGGATTCGGCGGCGGCAGGGAGCATCCATCCAGCGTAGGCGAGCCGTCTCGGCGGTCCCCTCCACCGAAAGGATGACCCCGGGCTCGGGGAACCATACCTCAGCGCGATGCATGCGGCCGGAGTCGCGGGAGACGATGGATGCATGAGTACTTCCGCATTCCCCGAGCCGGTCGCCGCAGCCGTGCCCGCTCCGCTGCCCTACCACCGCCTGGCCCTCGCCCGGGCCCGGCGCACCTGGTGGCAGCCGCTGCTGACCGGCGTGCTCGCCCTCGCGTTCTACGCCGCGATGATCGCGATCCTGTTCATCGGCCTCATGATCGTCGCCTTCGAGGTACCGGCGGTCGATCGGGTCGTCGAGAGCATGCTCGTCACCGATGCGTGGTTCGACCTCGATCAGCCGGGGCTGTTCGTGCTGCTCGTGGTGCCGCTCATCCTCATGATCCCGGCGCTGCTCGCCGCTTCGCGCATCGTGCAGGGACGCGGCGTCGGGATGCTGTGGTCGGTGGCCGGGCGGATCCGCTGGTCGCTGCTCGGGCGGACGCTCGTCGTCGCCTTCGTCATCATGGCCGCCTTCTTCGCGGCATCCCTCGGCCTCGATGCGCTCAGAGGGGAACCCATCGTCTTCGAAGCGACGCATCCGGGCATCCCGGCCATGCTCATCCTCGTAGTGCTGCTCGTGCCGTTCCAGGCCGCGGCCGAGGAGTACGTCTTCCGCGGGTACCTCATGCAGCTCATCGGCCGGTGGCTGCGGCATCCGGCATTCGCGATCCTTCTGCCCGTGCCGCTGTTCGTGCTCGGCCACGGCTACGACATCTGGGGCTCCCTCGACATCGCCGCCTTCGCGATCATCGCCGGCTGGCTGAGCTGGCGCACGGGCGGCCTCGAGGCCGCGATCGCGATGCACATCGCCAACAACGTGCTCATCTTCGTGATGGCATCCTTCTCGCTCGTCGACGGCAACGCGACCGAGGGCACGCCGATCGGACTCGTGTCGAGCGTGATCATGATGCTCGTCTACGTCGCGATCGTCGCGCGGCGCGGTGGTGCAGAGCGGCCTCAGGCTGCGTCGAGGTCTTCGGCGTCGAGGATCGTGTAGCTGTACCCCTGTTCGGCGAGGAAGCGCTGGCGGTTCTGCGCGTAGTCCTGATCGACCGTGTCACGGGCGATGAGCGTGTAGAAGCTCGCCGTGTGGTTCGACTTCTTCGGGCGCAGCAGTCGTCCGAGGCGCTGGGCCTCCTCCTGCCGGGAGCCGAACGACCCGGAGACCTGGATCGCGACGGATGCCTCGGGCAGGTCGATCGAGAAGTTCGCGACCTTCGACACGACGAGCACGGGGATCGTACCTTCGCGGAACGCCTGGTAGAGCTGCTCTCTCTCATCGACCGGCGTCGCTCCGGTGATCTGCGGGGCGTTCAGCGCCTGCGACAGCGTCTCGAGCTGGTCGAGGTACTGGCCGATCACGAGGATCTGCTCATCGGGATGCTTCGCGATGAGTTCGCGCGCCGCATCGATCTTCGCGGGTGCGGAGGCGGCGATTCGGTAGCGGTCCTCATCGGTGGCGGCGGCGTACTCCATTCGCTCGTCTGGCGGCAGGTCGACGCGCACCTCGTAGCAGGCTGCGGGGGAGATGAAGCCCTGCGCCTCGATCTGCTTCCACGGCGCGTCGAACCGCTTCGGCCCGATGAGGCTGAACACATCGCCTTCGCGGCCGTCCTCGCGTACGAGCGTCGCGGTCAGGCCGATGCGGCGACGGGCCTGCAGATCGGCGGTGAGCTTGAAGACCGGGGCGGGGAGCAGGTGCACCTCGTCGTAGACGATGAGTCCCCAGTCGAGCGCGTCGAGCAGCGCGAGGTGGGCGTACTCGCCCTTCCGCTTCGCGGTGAGGATCTGGTAGGTCGCGATCGTGACCGGCTTGACCTCCTTGGACTGCCCCGAGTACTCACCGATCTCCTCCGGCGTGAGCGAGGTGCGCTTGAGCAGCTCGTCGCGCCACTGGCGGGCCGAGACGGTGTTCGTCACGAGGATGAGTGTCGTCGTCTTCGTCGCGGCCATGGCCCCGGCTCCGACGATGGTCTTGCCCGCGCCGCACGGGAGCACGACCACGCCGGATCCGTCCTTCGAGAACGCGCTGACGGCATCCTGCTGGTAGGGACGGATCTGCCAGCCGTCCTCGGCCAGCTCGATCTCGTGCGGGGTGCCGGGTGTGTAGCCGGCGAGGTCCTCCGCGGGCCAGCCGATCTTCAGCAGCTCCTGCTTGATCTGTCCGCGGGCCCAGGCATCGATCACGAAGCTGTCGGGGGAGGGATGCCCGATGAGCAGCGGCTGCACGCGCTTGTTGTTCGCGACCTGCGAGAGCACCGCCGCGTCGTTCGAGCGCAGCAGCAGCGTGCCCTCGTCATCGCGCTCGATGACGAGGCGCCCGTAACGGTTCACGGTCTCGCGCAGATCGACCGACACCGACGGCGGTACGGGGAAGCGCGAGAAGCGGTCGAGGGTCTCGAGCATGTCCTCGGCGGTGTGCCCGGCGGCCCGCGCGTTCCACAGACCCAGACGGGTGATGCGGTAGGTGTGGATGTGCTCGGGCGCGCGCTCGAGCTCGGCGAAGATCGCCAGCTCGTGGCGCGCGGTCTCGGCATCGGCATGCGCGACTTCGAGCAGGACGGTGCGATCGCTCTGGACGATCAGGGGGCCATCAGACATAGCAGGCCAGTCTAGCGGCTCACCCGGTGCTCGGCCCCGGAACGGTTCAGGAATCGTCCCCGGCCGGTTCGACGAGACGGGCGGAACGGATGCTGCGCACAGGCAGTGTGCGTTCGACATCGGCGGCGCGATCCCGGCCCCGCAGACGGCCCCCGCCGAGCCCGCTCGCCTCGAGGATGAGCTCGCGCGTTGACCCGTCGGGCATCCCGATCTCGATGGCGAGGACCGCCTTCGCGCGGACGGCGGCTTCGAGCTCGCGGTCGAGCCAGGCGGCATCCGCATCGGGGCCCTGGTGGTCGCGCAGCCGTGCGATGAGGTCCTCGTAGGAGAGGGGCTCCGAGGGCTCCTCCGGCGGTGCCGGGTGCCGATCGATGACGTGCGGTCGGCCCTCGGAGTCCACGATCGTCGCCGGGTATCGGGCATCGGTGAGCGACCAGTAAACGGTGTCTCGGCTCACACGGGACGTCAGAGCGTCGCCATCGCGGGCGAAGGCGAGGGGGCGCAACCCCTGATCGACGGACATCGCGTCCAGGAGCGTCCGGTCGCTGCTGGCGACCCGTGCGCCGTCGCCGTCCTCGTCGGTGGACACGCGCACGAGCCCGTGGCGCTGCGCGGTCTGCATCACGAGATACTCGAGGGGTTGCGGAATCCCCGTCAGCGAGATCCGGCCCAGGAAATCGAGGATCTCCGGCGCGGTCTCGCCCAGGGCCAGTGCATGGGCGACCGACTCGGCGGTGAACCGGTACATCGAGGCCTGTGCGGCGGACTCCCGCGCGGCGATCCCGCGCAGACGAACGTCCAAAGCCGGTTCCAGCGGGCCCGGTGCGATCGCCGAAAGATCGTTCTGCAGGAAGATGCGATCGACCTCGGTTGGCAGCAGCCGCTGCAGCTCGGCGGCATCGGCTGTGCCGCCTTCGCGCAGGGCCGTGGCCCACGGAGGCTCTGCGCCTCCGTCGGTGACGAGGCCGAGCAATCGGGCGCGCTCGCGCAGCTGCTCGCTGCGCTCGGCCCAGGCCGGATCCCAGGGGTGCTGCGATGGCCAGGAGCTCATCGGAGGCCATCCTCCGGAGGGCGTGCGCAGCCCCCGCGGGAGCGCATCGCGGAAGGAATTCGCAAGGTGCGCCCAACGCATCGAGGCGGGCAAGCGCAACCAAGCCTCGCCGGCCTCTGTCAGCCGCACGCGCCGGGCCGCGGCGCGAGTCAGCCCGGACTCCGCGGCGAGCACGAGCAGGTCGTCGATGATGTCGGCGCTCACGCCGATCTCGTTCAGGCGCCGCCGCTCTCCGGCTGACAGCGCGCCGGTCGTGAGCAGTGCGAGAGGCGCATCACGGGTGATGAGCAGCACAT
The DNA here is from genome assembly GCF_947632095.1 of uncultured Microbacterium sp. Lineage (GTDB taxonomy): Bacteria > Actinomycetota > Actinomycetes > Actinomycetales > Microbacteriaceae > Microbacterium. Next base: position 10,575 of record NZ_CANROA010000044.1, read on the forward strand.
CGGCGAGTGTCGCCACACTCGTGAAAGCGCGCTCGGCGGCGTGCGCCGCGTCGTCGTCAGCGGCGGCGGGATCGAGGGACGACGCGATCGGATCGGGGAGCGGTCGAGCGAGCACCGACTCCGTCACCGGCGCCGGAGGAGTTCCGTCGGCACGCAACAGCGCGAGTGAGATCAGGTCGTCGGATGCCGCACCCGCGTCGTCGCCGGTCGCGGCGAGGCGCAGCGCGTGTGCTTCGCGGGCGGTGAGCTGGGGGAGCATCCGCTCGATCGAGCTCGCATCCAGGAGTGCCTCGGCCGCATCGAAGAAATCCGACCAGGGGGCCTCCGCGCTGATTCCGCGCGCACGGAAGAGTTCGGTCAGCTGCCAATCGGGCGCAGCAGCCAACCACACAGCGAGCGGGCGGGCATGCGTGCTCATGTCAGGACTGCTGGGCAGCGCGACCCTTGCGCACGAAGCTCATCACGAGCAGCGTGATGATCAGGACGAAGGCGAGCGGCAGGCCGAATGGCGGGATCGCGACGACCGCGGGCCAGATGCCCGTCGTGAAGGCCTCCTGCGTCATGCCCGCCGCGCTTCCGAAGATGATGGCGAAGAAGCAGATGACGGACAGCGCAGCCAGCGTCAGCGCCGTGAAAGCGAGGATTCGGTCGACCCGACGAACGGCGACGTCCGCGGTGATCTTTTTCGTGCTCATCCGTCTCAGCCTAGCCCCTCGAACCCGGGTAGGCTGGGTGATGATCGCGCGCATGCGCGGAGTACGACAGCATCAGCACACAGCGAGGTTCTCCCATGCCCACCGGCAAGGTCAGGTTCTACGACGATGAGAAGGGCTTCGGCTTCATCGCCAGCGACGACGGTCAGGATGTCTTCCTGCATGCCTCGTCGCTGCCCGCCGGCGCCACGGTGAAGACCGGCGCCCGCGTCGAGTTCGGCGTCGCCGACGGCAAGCGGGGTCTGCAGGCGCTGTCCGTGCGGGTCCTCGAGGCCCCCGTCAGCCTCTCCAAGGCCAAGCGGAAGCCGGCCGATGACATGGCGATCATCGTCGAGGATCTCGTGAAGCTCCTCGACGGGATCGGCGGCGACCTGCGCCGCGGCCGTTACCCCTCCGGGGGGCAGGGGCGCAAGATCGCCGCTGTACTGCGGAAGGTCGCTGATGACCTCGAAGCGTGAGCCCGACGCCGCACTCATCGGCGCGCACGACGTCGCCCTGGCGGCGTTGCGCGAGATCACGCCATCCAGCACGATCGGCCCGGCAGCGGGATACCTGCTCGAAGACGACGGCTCGGTTTCGTTGCGCTTCGAGAACAGGCTCCCCGGTTACCCCGGGTGGTATTGGACCGTGACGCTCGCCCGCGTCGAGGACTCCGATCCAACCGTTCTCGAGGTCGAGCTGCTGCCCAACGAGGGCGCCCTGCTCGCGCCCGAGTGGGTGCCGTGGGCGGAGCGCCTCGCAGAGTACCGCGCCCACCAGGCCGAGCTCGTGGAGCAGGCGGCCGCAGAAGCGGCATCCGGTGACGACGAATCGGGCGATGACCACGACGACGTCGATGAGGACGATGATGACGACGAGCACGGCGTGGGCGATCTGCTCCACGCCGGTGATCTCGACGGCGTCGACATCGATGAGCTCGATGATTCCACGGCAGACGAAGACGAAGACGAGGACTCGGACGAGGGCGCTCCCTCGGACGACGCATCCGACGAAGAAGAATGACCTGACGTCTTCCGGCCGATCTGGCGGGAAGCGGATATGAGAAGAGGGCCGGCGGATGCCGGCCCTCTTCTCATATCCGTGATTCAGGAAGCAGTGTTCTCGAGCACGTAGTCGATCGCACGGATCAGCTGGCGCACGTCGTCCGGCTCGATCGAGACGAAGGTCGCGATGCGCAGCTGGTTGCGGCCGAGCTTGCGGTAGGGCTCGGTGTCGACGATGCCGTTGGCGCGCAGCGTCTTCGCGATGGCGGCGGCGTCGATGCTGTCGTCGAAGTCGATCGTCGCGACGACGGGGGAGCGGTGCGCCGGGTCGAGCACGAAAGGCGTCGCGACCGACGAGGCCGTGGCCCAGTCGTAGAGCAGCTGGGAGGACTCCTCCGTACGGGCACCGGCCCAGGCGAGGCCGCCGTTGTCGTTGATCCAGTGCAGCTGCGTGTCGAGCAAGTGGAGGGTGGTCAGCGCCGGAGTGTTCAGCGTCTGGTTCAGCCGCGAGTTGTCGACGGCGTTCTTCAGGCTGAGGAACTCGGGGATGTAGCGACCGGATGCTGCGATCTTCTCGATGCGCTCGATCGCGGCCGGCGACACCGCGGCGAACCACAGGCCGCCGTCGGAGCCGAGGTTCTTCTGCGGGGCGAAGTAGTAGACGTCGGCCTGCGCCATGTCGAAGTCGATGCCGCCGGCTGCGCTGGTCGCATCGATGACGGTGAGGGCGCCGTCGGCGGCGACCCGCTGAACCGGAGCCGCGACGCCCGTGGACGTCTCGTTGTGGGGCCACGCATAGACGTCGACCCCCTCGACGATCTCTGCCCCGACGAGCGAGCCAGGCTCGGCGGAGCGCACATCGGGCGCCTCGAGCCAGGGGGCGCCGGCGGCCTTGGCGAACTTGCCGCCGAACTCTCCGAAGGTGAGGTTCTGGCTGCGCTTCTCGATGAGGCCGAAGGCCGCGGCATCCCAGAACGCGCTCGAGCCGCCGTTGCCGACCAGGATCTCGTAGCCCTCGGGTAGACGGAAGAGCGCGGAGAGCTGCTCGCGGACGCTGCCGACGAGGTTCTTCACGGGGGCCTGACGGTGGGACGTGCCGAGGATGCTCGCGCCGGAGGTGACCAGGGCTTCGAGCTGCGCGGCTCGAACCTTGGAGGGACCGCAGCCGAAACGGCCGTCGACGGGCAGGAGGTCACGGGGAATCTCGATCACCATGGGTCGATTCTAGGGGTGCGGATGCCGGAGCGAATGCATGTCTTCCGAGGCGAGCGTCCGCGCGAGTAGGTAGGCTTGCCTAAGAACCCTCGGAGGCAGCATGACCGATCTGATCGACACCACGGAGATGTACCTCCGCACCATCCTCGAGCTCGAGGAGGAGAACATCGTGCCCCTGCGCGCGCGCATCTCGGAGCGACTGGGCCACTCGGGCCCGACCGTCTCGCAGACCGTGGGACGCATGGAGCGCGACGGACTCGTCATCGTCTCCGAGGATCGCACCCTCGAGCTGACCGAGTCGGGCCGGCGGAAGGCGATCGACGTGATGCGCAAGCACCGTCTCGCGGAGCGCCTGCTCTCCGACGTCATCGGTCTCGACTGGGCCTATGTGCACGAAGAGGCCTGCCGGTGGGAACACGTCATGAGCGAGCAGGTGGAGCGCCGCCTCGTCGAGCTGCTCGGACATCCCACCGAGTCGCCCTACGGCAACCCGATCCCGGGCCTCGACCAGCTCGGCGATGTCGCCGCACGGACCTTCGACGAGGGGGTCATCGGCCTCGTCCAGAAGCTGAACGCGAGCGGCGCCGAGGAGATCGACGGTACGGTCCGCCGACTCGCCGAACCCGCCCAGGTCGACCCCGAGCTGCTCGAGCAGCTGCGCGACGCCGGCGTCATGCCCGGGGCGCACGGAACGTACCGCTACAACGAGGGATACGTCCTCATCCAGATCGACGGACAGGATGAAGGGCTCGAGCTTCCGGTCGAGCTCGCATCGCACATCTTCCTCGTCGCCGACGCCGCCTGAACGGGGCTTTTGGGTGATTGTCAGGAACTGAGGGTGACAGGATCGTTATCTTCCGGTAACCTCGGACAGGTCGCCAACGGACAATACCGGGGGCGGCATACCCGCGAAGGTTGCCTTTCAGGCTCGTCGTCTTCGCGGTCAGATTGCACGAAGTACCCCGAGCTAGTGCCACGAGAAGCAGAGTGCCGACGAGCCAGCGCACCCGAGCGCCCAGGCGCAGGAGGATCAACTTTTGGCCGCTGACAT
>NZ_CANROA010000045.1 GCF_947632095.1 uncultured Microbacterium sp.
AAGTAACCACTTAACCTCTCGCACGTCAAGAGGGGGTGCCATAACTGCTCGGTCGACCTGTCGTCAAGACCCCTCGGCTTCTGCAGAACCGCGCCTATGGTCGTCACCACGGCGGCGATGCTCAGCGGAATGCCTCGCCTCGCCAGAAAGGCGGATGACAGTGACCCACATGGCTACGGCGCCTCGCACCTTCGCTGCGAAGATCGGCGGCGTATCGATCGAGGCGCGCGGCCCGCTCAGCGAAGCGGTCCTCAGTGTTCTGGGGGCGGCCGAAGGTGATGACGAACAGGCCGTCGAATGCCTGAGCGGTCTCGTCCGGCAGGCGGTCAGCGTCGAGGACCCGGTGCGTGACGATGACATCCAGCTCGCTCTCTTCCTGATGTACGCGATCAGCTACGGATCCCTCGACCAGGTCGGAGCGCAGTGGGAATGGGATCCGCGGCTGATCGTCGCCCGCACGGCGATCGAAAGAGTCTGTGAAAGCGCGCTGCGGGCGCAGATCAGCATGCTCGATACGCCGCGCGCTCGAGCGGCGGATGTCGCCGAGGCACTGTTCGACATGACGCGGCCGACTCCGGGGCCGAACCTCGCGCGCTTCATCGCGCGCCAGGCCGATGTCGCCCAGGCGCGGGAGTACCTCGCCCTGCACAGCATCTACACGCTGCGCGAAGCGGACGCGCACTCGTGGACGATCCCGCGTCTGACCGGGCGAACGAAGGCCGCGATGCTCGAGATCCAAGCCGACGAGTACGGCGGGGGAGATCCGCAGCGCGTGCACCAGGTGATGTACGGACGCACCCTGCGCGGCGCCGGACTCGACGACGCCTACGGCCGCTATGTCGACGCAGCGCCCGAGATCACACTCGCCGCCTTCAACGTCATGACCATGTTCGGCATGAACCGGCGCCTGCGCGGCGCGGCGGTCGGGCACCTCGCCGCTTTCGAGATGACATCGTCCATTCCCTGCCGCTTCGTCGCGGAAGGGCTTCGACGGGTGGGGTTCGGCGATGAGGTCGCGGAGTACTACGACGATCACGTCGAAGCGGACGCCGTGCACGAGCAGATCGCCGCGCGAGACCTGGCGGGCGCGCTCGCCGAGGACGAGCCCGAGCTGCTGCCCGACATCCTTTTCGGCGCCGCCGCCTGCCTCGCCGTCGAAGGGTGGGCGGCCGACGACATCTTCGAGAAGCGGAAGAGCGGAGACTCGGCGCTGCGTGAATCCGACGTCGCCCGTGCCATCCGGGGCGGAGCGTCGGCATGAGCGCCTCGATCACACCCTGCCCGAACGGCCCGCTCCTCGTGCGCGGAGAGATCGATCTCGTCGATGCCGACGGTGCGCCGATCCCGCAGAACCGCAAGACCGTCGCGCTGTGCCGGTGCGGCATCTCGACGATCAAGCCGTTCTGCGACGGGAGCCACAAGACCATCGATTTCCGCACGGAGTGACACGGTTCGCGGTGCGCCTGCTCGTAGGCTGAACAGGTGGACTTCTCGTATGCCGCACTGCGGCGCTTCCCCGACGTCGAGGCTCCGAACCTGCAGGCGTGGGATGCCACGGACGAACTGCTCGTCCAGCGCGCACTCGCCGCGGGGATCGACGGAGCCGCGATCACGGTGATCGGCGACGAATACGGCGCGATCACCCTCGCGCTGACCGCCGCCGGGCTGCACGGGATCCGCGTGCACCAGGACCTGGCGACCGGTCGTCGCGCGCTCGCACGCAATGCGTCGGAGCTCGGGATTGCGGGGTTCTCCTCGCACGAGCTCGACGAATCGCTGCTGTCGGGAGCACGGCTCGTGCTGCTGCAGCTGCCCAAGGCGCTCGCCGAACTCGAGGAGATCGCCGATGCGGTTGCCCGATGGGCGGCGCCGGATGTGACGCTCATCGCCGGCGGGCGCGTCAAGCACATGACCGTGACGCAGAACGAGGTGATCGGCCGTAGTTTCGGGGTGGTGCAGGCGCAGCGCGCCGAGAGGAAGTCGCGCCTCATCATGGCGACCGAATCCAGGGAAGTCCCTGTTCGGCCGCCCTATCCGCAGCATTCCAGGCACGCCGAGTTCGATCTCGAGCTGGTGGCGCACGGCGGAGCATTCGCCGCCAACCGGATCGACATCGGCACCCGGGTGCTGCTCGATGTGCTCGGCGGCCGTCATCCCAGAGCGGCGGGGCGCGATGGGGTGACTGTCGTGGACCTCGGATGCGGGACGGGTGCGCTCGCCGCGTTCTTCGCGATGCGGCACCCGGAGGCTCGGATCACGGCGACCGACCGATCGGCGGCGGCGGTTCAGTCCGCCCGCGCAACCATGGCCGCCAACGGGCTGGAGGATCGCGTCGTCGTGACGCACGACGACGCCGCCTCCGAGCTGCCGGATGCCAGTGCGGATCTGATCCTGCTGAACCCGCCCTTCCATCTCGGCGCGAGCGTGCACAGTGGGGCGGCGACTCGGCTTTTCGAGGCCGCCGCGCGCGTGCTCCGCCCCGGTGGCGAACTGCTCACAGTGTTCAATTCTTCTCTCGCCTATCGACCAGAATTGACCCGTCTGATCGGCCCGACTGAGCAGGTTCATCGCACGTCGAAGTTCACCGTCACGAGCAGTGTGAAGCGCTGACAAGAGCCCAACACGCCGATTGTCGACAATAGGCAGAATCCCCGTTCACAGTACAAAAAGAGCGGTCGTTACAAGACTGAGATTTGCCTCTGATCGGCCATTTTGTTACGTTCAAATGTAGGCCAAATGGTCTTGAACCAGTCCGCGGCCACGTCCTTCTTTCGATCTGCTGTGCTGCGAAGAGACGTGGACGTACGGTCGAAGTTCTTTTGCGGAGGGTCCGAAATCCTCCGTTCGTGCCGCCAGTGCAGCGATGTCGAAACGGCCAGGAACATCACCAGGGCGTAACCGAAGTGGGCTCACCGAGACCCGATAAGAGTCGGTGAGCTGCGGGGGAAACGTGACCGAAACCGCTCTTGAAGCGCGCCATCTTTTCAAAGTCTTCGGAAAGAATCCGAAGCAGGCCGTCCAGCGCCTGAAGTCCGGGGCATCCAGAACAGACGTGCAGGATGCAGGAACCGCTGCTGTCATCGACGCGAGTTTCACCGTCAACAAGGGTGAGATCTTCGTGATCATGGGCCTGTCGGGATCCGGCAAGTCGACGATCATCCGCATGCTCAACGGGCTGCACGAGATCACCGACGGCACCGTGACGATCGGCGGCGACACGATCACCGGCATTCCGGCGTCGCGTCTGCGTGAGATTCGTCGCAAGCGGGTGTCGATGGTGTTCCAGCACTTCGCCCTGCTGCCGCACCGCACGGTCGCGGCGAACGTCGCCTACCCGCTGGAGCTGACGGGCGTCGGCAAGGCCGAGCGCCTTGCGAAGGCGAACGAGGTTCTGTCGATGGTCGGCCTCGACGGCTGGGGCGACAAGCTGCCCAGCGAACTCTCCGGTGGAATGCAGCAGCGCGTCGGGATCGCCCGTGCGCTCGCCGCCGATACCGAGATCCTGCTGATGGACGAGGCGTTCAGTGCCCTCGATCCGCTGATCCGCCGCGAGATGCAGGAGCAGCTCGTCGAGCTGCAGCAGAAGCTGCAGAAGACGATCGTGTTCATCACGCATGACCTGAATGAGGCCATGTTCCTCGGCGATCGCATCGCGGTGATGAGGGACGGGCGGATCGTGCAGATCGGCACGCCGGAGGACATCCTCACCGACCCGGCGAACGACTACGTCGAGCAGTTCGTGCAGGACGTCGACCGTGCGCGTGTGCTCACGGCGTCGAACGTCATGGAGCTGCCGCGCCCGATCGTCGCCGAGACGGCCGGTCCTCGCACGGCGCTGCGCCAGATGCGCGACGCGTATTCGTCGGCGGTTTACGTGACCGGCCGCGACCGCAAGCTCGTGGGCATGGTCACCGACCGCGATGCGGTGAAGCTCGTCCGCAAGGGAGAGTCGCAGTTGACATCGGTGATCAAGCCCGTGCCGCAGAGCGTGCACGAGGACGAGATCCTCATGAACCTGTTCGTGCCGGCGGTCGAGTCGCCGCTGCCGCTCGCCGTCGTCGATGATGCGGACCGCATCGTCGGCGTCATCCCGCGTGTGACGCTTCTCGCCGCGCTCGGCCCCGGCCCCGGCGCGACCGAGGAGATCACTCTTCCGTTGCCGCCGGTCTCGCACGCCGAGATCGCCGCGGTGCTGGGTGAGGCGGAAGCGGCCACGATCGCACCGGATGCATCCGCTGCCGAAGGAGAGGTGCGCTGATGGACGGCTTCCGCATTCCGCTCGGAGAATACGTCGCTGCCGCGGTCGACTGGATCAAGAACAACCTCGAGGGGCTCCTCGATGTGATCTCGTTCGTCGTGAAGTTCCTCGTGAACGGGCTCACCGACATTCTCACCGGCACGCCGCTGGTCGTCGTGATCATCATCGCGGCACTGATCGCCTGGGCCGTGCGCTCGGTCTGGATGGCGATCGGAACGGTCGTGCTGTTCGTCGTCATCCTCGGGATGAACCTGTGGATCCCGGCGATGCAGACTCTGGCCCTCGTCATCGTCTCCGCGCTCGTCGCGATCGTGATCGCGGTTCCGCTGGGCATCTGGTCGGCGCGCAACAACACGGTGCGGGCGATCCTCAAGCCGATCCTCGACTTCATGCAGACGATGCCCGCCTTCGTCTACCTGATCCCCGCGATCGTGTTCTTCAGCATCGGTGTCGTGCCCGGTCTCGTCGCGACCGTGATCTTCGCGCTGCCTCCCGGCGTGCGTATGACAGAACTCGGCATTCGCGGCGTGGATTCCGAGACGGTCGAGGCCGGACAGGCCTTCGGCGCGACGCCGGGGCAGATCCTGCGCGGCATCCAGCTTCCGCTCGCGATGCCGACGATCATGGCCGGCATCAACCAGGTGATCATGCTGGCCCTGTCGATGGCCGTGATCGCCGGTATGGCCGGCACCGATGGTCTCGGGAAGCTCGTCGTCGAGGCGATCTCGACCGTGAACATCGCCAAGGGTGTGGAGGCCGGTCTCGGCATCGTGCTCCTGGCCGTTTACCTCGACCGCGTCACCGCCGCGCTCGGCACGCCGAACGAATATCGTTCGTCGCTGCTCGGGATGCTGGCACGTCGACAGTCCGAGCGTCGCGAGTCGTCGGCGGATGCTGTCGCAACACATTCCTGAACTCATACGAAACGCAGCAGAACATACGAAAGGCAACACCATGATGAAGAAGCACCGCATCACATCCGCCCTGGCGCTCGGCGTCGCAGCATCCCTCGCGCTCGTCGGTTGCGCGACGGGCAACGACACCGCCGGTGGCGACGGCGCATCCGATGACAAGGGCACCATCACGCTCGGCTACATCCCCTCGTGGACGGATGGCCTGAGCATGGCGTACCTCATGCAGGACCAGCTGGAGAAGCTCGGTTACACGGTGAACATGCAGACGCTCACCGAGGCCGGCCCGCTCTACACCGGGCTCGCGCAGGGCGATGTCGACGTGTTCCCGTCGGCGTGGCCCGAGGTCACGCACGCCGAGTACATGAAGACCTACGGCGACGACCTCGAGGACCTCGGGGCGTACTATGAGAACGCGAAGCTCACGATCGCTGTGCCCAGCTACAGCGAGATCGACTCGATCGAGGACCTCAAGGGCAACGCCGACCTGTTCGACGGTCGCATCATCGGCATCGAGCCGGGCGCCGGTCTCACCGGTGTGACGCAGAACTCGATGATGCCCGAGTACGAGCTCGAGGGCGAGTACACGCTCGAGACCTCGTCGACCGCGGCGATGCTCACGGTTCTCGGCGAAGCGATCGACAAGCAGGAAGAGGTCGTCGTGACCCTGTGGCGCCCCTTCTGGGCGAACAGCACCTACGATGTCAAGGACCTCGAGGACCCGCTGGGCGCGATGGGTGAGGCCGAGACGCTGAACTTCATGGCGCACAAGGGCTTCGCCGAGGAGTTCCCCGAGGCTGCCGAGCTGATGGCATCCATCCAGCTCGACGACGACCAGTACGGTGCGCTCGAGGACCTCGTCGTGAACGAGTACGGTGAGGGTGAAGAGGCTGCGGCCATCGACGCCTGGCTCGAGGCGAACGGCGACCAGTTCGACTGGGTCGTCACCGAGTAAAAACCGCGTAGTCCCCGGTCGTGCGCCGGGTCCGTCCCCGGTCGCTCCCTGAGCTTGTCGAAGGGCGCGGCCGGGGACGTCGTCGTCAACGAAGACCACCGACGAAAGAAGATCCATGCGTTACACACGACTTCCTGCCGGCATCGCCCTCGTCGCGGCCGCGACTGTCATCCTCGCCGGGTGCGCGACCGGAAACGATACGGCGGGCGGCGACTCCACCGGTGCAGAGAAGGGCACCGTCACGCTCGGCTACCTCCCGTCGTGGACGGACTCGCTGAGCACGTCCTTTCTGCTGAAGAACCAGATCGAGAAACTCGGCTACACGGTCGAGCTGCAGACGCTCACCGAGGCGGGGCCGCTTTACACCGGTCTGTCCGAGGGCGACATCGACATCTATCCTTCGGCGTGGATCGATGTGGCGCAGAAGGGGTACTGGGATCGGTTCTCCGACGACCTCGAAGACCTCGGCGCCTATTACACCGAGGCCAGCGGGATGCTCGCGGTGCCCTCCTACGTCGATATCGATTCGATCGCGGATCTGAAGGGGCAGGGGGAGCGGTTCGACGGCAAGATCTACACGATCGAGCCCGGTTCCGGGGCGGCGACCTTTGCGGAGGAGAGCCTGCTGCCCTTCTACGGTCTCGATGAGGAGTACGACCTCGTGACGTCGTCGACGCCCGCGATGCTGACTGTTCTTCAGGAGGCGATCTCCAAGCAGGAAGACATCGTGGTCACACTGTGGCGGCCGTTCTGGGTCACCGATGTCTTCGACATCAAGGAGCTCGACGACGTCGACGACGGTTATGGCGAGCCCGAGGGGTTGCATTTCATCGCGCATGAGGAGTTCTCGGGCGAATATCCGGATGCCGCAGAGCTGGTCTCGAGCATCACGCTCGATGACGAGCAGTACAGCACATTGGAGAACATGGTCGTGAACGAGTACGGCGAAGGGCAGGAGGCCGAAGCGGTCGAGGCCTGGCTCGCGCAGTACGGGGACCAGTTGGACTGGGTCGTCACCGGCTAGGAATCAGGCGGGCGGGTCCTGCGGCGGTGGCGCGATCTCCCGCGCCACCTGATTCTCGAGCACCTCGACGGCCTGATCGCTCAACACGATCAGGCCGTCGAGCTCTTGGCGCACGCGCTTGTAGGCGATGTTTCGCTCGGCCTGGGTGGCTGATTCGTCGACGGCGACCTTCAGGAGCTTCTGCGCACGGTCGAGCTTCTTGCGCTCGGCCTCGCTGAAGGTGGAGTCGCGCAGGCGCCGGGCCTCGCGCTCGGCGACTTCGAACGCGACGGCATAGGCGCCGACGGCATCCAGATACTCGCTGATCTGTTGCTCGCCGACGTGCGTCTCGATCGAAGCCGGGCGCAGAGCGTCGGCGGTCTTCTTCGCACGCAGGAATGCTGCGGTCAAGGGTTGGCGGCCATCGCTCATCGCGGGGAAGGCGATGAGCTTGGCGACGTCGAGCTCGTAGTCGAGCCAGCGTGCGGTGATCTCGTCATGCTCGGCGAAGAGCCGCGAGAGAAGGTCCTCATGGGAGACGGATGGCGCCGAGTCGACTTCTCGCGGTCGTGCCGCGGGCAGGTGGATGCTGGTGGGCCCGGTGCCGGGCGCGAAGCCGGCTTTCAGCCGCATCTTCTCGAGCTTCCGCTCATGACGGCGTTCGGCCGCGCGTTCGGATGACGCGTAGAGCGCGCGTGCACCGCCGGCGATCACGCCGCCGAGGGGGAAGATCAGCCACCAGAAGCTTCCCGCCCACTGCCAGAAGCTCTCCACTGCTGGTCCTCTCCGATACCGGGTTATGCCGTGCGGCCGAGCTCGCCGATCGTCTCGCCCTGGTCGTTCATGACGGTGAGGGTGTCGCCGTCGATGGAGACGGTGCGGACACCGCGCAGCCAGTCGTCGACGTCCATGCAGGCCATGAGGGTCGAGGCGTAGGGGGCGAGTTCGACGACGTCGTCTTCGACCGTGTAGGTGGTGTGGATGCCGTTGCACCCGTCGCTGCCGCGGACGTCTCCGCCCTCGGTGAATTCGAGGAACGGTTCGGCCTCGGCATCTGTGCCCCAGGTGCCCACGATGTCTTCGGCGATGGATGCTGCGCCATCATCCGCCGTGGACGTCGGGGCGGATCCGGGGCTCTGCTGACCCGGTGCGCAGGCGGCGAGCAGCATCGTGAGGGCGCCGGTCGCGGCGGCCAGCGTGAGGAGTCTCTGTGCGCGTGTGGTCATGCTCGTCATGGTAGTCGGCGCCGGGTGCGCGTTTGCATTCGTTCACATGAAACGCCGCCTGTTCTGGTTAATTTTTCACTCGATTGTTGGTATCTGTGATTTTGCTGGGTAGTCTGTGTGGGGTTTGTCTGTCTGTTCTGAGACGGCGAACTCCTCTTACCGCTAAGGAACAAGGACATCGAAACTATGAAGAACAGAGGGATGACACGTCGTCCGCTGGCATTGACCGCGGCCACGACGCTGGCCCTAGGGGGGCTCTTCTTCTCCACTCCGGCCTTCGCCGGAACCACCGACCAGTCGGCAGACCAGCAGGACAGCAACGAGGTCTCCGCGGCTCTCGCGCAGGCTGCTGAAGACGCCAACGTCTACGCCTGGGGCACGAACGCGGCGGGTGACCCCGTCGTCGTCGTGGTCGACGATGCGGCCGACGGCGACATCGAGGCATTCGCCGCGGAGGCTTTCGCGGCTGACGCCGAGGAGCCGATCGTCACGACGATCCCCAGCGCTCCGGTCTCGTTCGCCGACGGCGACGTCGTCGGCGGTCAGGGTTACCTGCTGCCGACGGACGACAACCGCGTCAGCACCTGCTCCTTCGGCTTCGCCGCATGGTCGCCCGCCGGCGACCCGGCCTTCCTCAGCGCCGGGCACTGCGCTCAGGGCCCGCAGGACCTCTTCCTGTCGGACCCGAGCCTGGACTCGGGCTCGGGCAGCGAGTCCGAGTACGTCGGGTACGGCGACGGGGACGTCCTCGCCGGAACCTTCGGCTTCAGTCAGTTCGGCGGTACGGGCAACTCCGCGGGGCGCGACGAGACCCGCCCGATGGAGGACCAGAACTTCACCGATATCGCCGTGATCGATGTCGATGCGGCCAGCGACTACACGCCGGTCCCGGCCGTCACCACGTGGTCGTCGATCACCGCGAACGCCTTCTCGCCCGCTGATGACGTGATCGAGATCACCGCCGTCGGCAACCCCGTCGCCGGCTCCGTCTCCAAGAGCGGCCGCACGACCGGGTACACGACCGGCATGATCTCCGAAGCCTCGGGGCACATCCTCGATGGTTTCTCGAACATCGACGGACACTTCGTCCGCGGCTTCTCGAGCAACGTCATCGCCGGGCCCGGCGACTCGGGCGGTGCGGTGTTCCAGGGTAGCACCGCTGTCGGCGTCATCAGCGGCGGCACCGAGGCGACTGAGACCACCCCGCAGTGGACCTGGTCGACGCTCCTCACCGACGCGCTCACCTACACGAGCGGCTATGAGGTCGCTTTGCACATCGAGGCTCCCGTCGTGACCTCTGCGGCGACCGTCGAGGTCGGCGCGACCGTCACCGGCACCGCCACGGGCGCCGAGACCGTCGAGGTCACCCTCGCCGGCGACACGTTCGAGGCCGCCGTCACGAACGGCGCGTTCTCTTTCCCGGCTCCTGCGGAGCCCGGTGACTACAGCTACTCGCTCACCGCGGTGAACGGCTTCAACGTCTCCGAGGCCACGGCGTACGAGCTCACGGTCGAAGCGGCAGCAACGCCGGCTCCGGCGATCACGTCGCCCGCCGATGGCTCGTCGATCGTCGACGAGGTCACCTCGGTCAGCGGCACGGGTCTCCCGGGCGCCGAGGTCGTCGTCACGATCGACGGCACCGGCTACCCGACCACGGTCGGCACCGATGGCACCTGGACGGTCGACGGCCTCGACCTCGGCTACGGCGAGCACGCGATCAGCGTCGTGCAGACTGCCAACGGCGAGACCTCGTCGGCCGTCACCTCGGAGTTCACCGTGGTCCTGGCCTCGCCCGAGATCACCTCGATCACCGATGGCAGCACCTTCGCCCCCGACAACGGTCCGTCCGAGCTGTCGGGCACCGGCATCGAGGGTGCGACCGTCGAGGTCGTGCTGACCGGCACCGAGCCGGCCGCGTTCGCCGACAGCGGCCCCTTCGAAGCCACCGTCACCGACGGCGTCTGGACGGTCGCGTTCGATGCTCCGCTCTCGGTCGGCGACTACACCGCAACGGCGACGCAGACGCTCGACGGCGCCTCGTCCGCCTCCACCGTGGTCTCGTTTCAGGTCGTCGCAGCTCCCGCCCCCGGCGACGAGGGCGACAACGGCGACCAGGGCGGCAACGCCGGCGACCCGGGCGACGAGGGCACTCTCGCCACGACCGGTATGGACACGACGCTCACGCTGGCTCTCTCGGCCGGTGCCGTCGTGCTCGTCGCGGGTGGCCTGATGCTCATGATCCTGCGCCGCCGCAAGCTGGCTGCACTGCAGGACTGATCCAGATCAGTAAAGGAGGCGGGCATCTCTTCGGAGGTGCCCGCCTCTTCTGCTGTGTGGGGACGTATCAGCGCCCGAGCTTCTCTGCGCAGGGCACGCAGTGCTCGGCGAACGGGCGTACGCGCAGACGTGCGGTCGGGATGCTGCGACCGCAGTTCGCGCACGAGCCGTAGTCTCCGGCATCCATGCGTTCGAGGGCCGCGTCGATCTGGCGCAGCTCGTCCTCCGCGCCCTCGAGGAGCCCCGTCAAACGCGACCACTCGGCGGACAGCGGCACGCCCTCGGGGTCGTGCTCGTCGTCATCGCTCTGCGCTGCGCGATCATGCGTCAGCTGGTGCAGGGTGCTCGCCAGCAGGTCGACGCGCTCGCCGGATTCACGCCGCAGCATGTCGAGCAGGATGCGCAGCTCGGTGTCGCTCATGCCCACACCATAGACCCGTTCGGACGGGCACCGGCGCTTTCGCGTCGGCACCGGCCGGAACGGGTCAGGGAAGGCGGATCAGCCGAACAGCAGGCTGAGCAGCGTGGATCCGCCGCCGAGCAGGATGAGTGACACGATCGTCACCCAGGCGATCGCGCGGATCCGGCGATTGCGGCGTTCGCCGAGATCGCCGTAATCCTCGCTGAGGTTGTCGTCGGTCACGCGTTCTCCGTGACGGTGGGGCCGAAGGCCGCCGGCAGGGTCGCCTGCGAGGTCTGACGCAGCTCATCGGCCGAGACCGTGAACAGGTTCGTGACCTCGAGCTGCGCGACGGAGTCGGTGACGCCGATGCGCAGCACCGGGTACTCGCGTCCTTCGCACAGGCCGCGGAACTTCACGTCGTCCTCACGGGGCACCGTGACGATCACGCGTCCGGTCGACTCCGAGAAGAGAGCGGATGCCGCATCCACGCCGTCGCGCTCCATGAGCTCGGTCAGCCAGACGCGCGCGCCGACGCCGAAGCGCATGACGCCCTCGGCGAGGGCCTGGCCCAGGCCGCCCTCGGAGACGTCGTGGGCGGAGGAGATCAGCCACTCGTCGCGTGCGGCGCCGAGCAGGCCCGCCAGGCGCTTCTCGCCGGCGAGGTCGACCTTCGGCGGCAGGCCGCCCAGGTGCTGGTGCACGGTCTCGGCCCATGCCGAACCGGAAAGCTCGGTGGAGGTGGTGCCGAGCAGGTAGATGTTCTGGCCCTCGTCCTGCCAGCCCGAGGGGATGCGGCGGGAGACGTCGTCGATGATGCCGAGCACGCCGACCAGCGGGGTCGGGTGGATCGGGGTGTCACCGGTCTGGTTGTAGAAGGAGACGTTGCCGCCCGTGACGGGGGTGCCGAGCTCGTAGCATCCGTCGGCCAGGCCGTCGACCGTCTGGCCGAACTGCCACATGACCTCGGGGTTCTCGGGGGAGCCGAAGTTCAGGCAATCGGTGATCGCCGTGGGGACGGCGCCGGTGACGGCGACGTTGCGGTAGGCCTCGGCGAGGGCCAGCTGCGCGCCCGCGTACGGGTCGAGCTGGCAGTAACGGCCGTTGGCGTCGGTCGAGACGGCGAAGCCGAGACCCGACTCCTCGTCGACGCGGATCATGCCGGCGTCATCGGGGAAGGCGAGAGCCGTGTTGCCGAGCACGTAGTAGTCGTACTGGTTGGTGATCCAGCTGGTGTCGGCGAGGTTCGGCGAGCCGAGCAGCGCGAGGAACTGCTCGCGCAGCACCTCGGCGTCATCCGTGCGGGGCAGGAGCTCGGCAGCATCCGCCTGCAGCGCGTCGATCCACGTCGGGTAGGCGACGGGACGGTCGTAGACGGGGCCGTCGACGGCGACGGTCGACGGGTCGACGTCGACGATGCGCTCGCCCTGCCAGTCGATCGTGAGGCGTCCGTCTCCGGTGACCTCGCCGAGGACGCTGGTCTCGACCTCCCACTTGTCGACGACCGCGAGGAAGGCGTCGAGCTTCTCGGGGGCGACGATCGCCATCATGCGCTCCTGCGACTCCGACATGAGGATCTCCTCAGCGGTCAGGGTGGGGTCGCGCAGCAGCACGTTGTCGAGCGAGACGCGCATGCCGCTGTTCCCGTTGGCGGCCAGCTCGCTGGTCGCGCAGGAGATGCCGGCGGCGCCGAGGTCTTGAATGGCCTCGACGAGCTCGTCGCGGTACAGCTCGAGACAGCACTCGATGAGCACCTTCTCGGCGAACGGGTCGCCGACCTGAACGGCGGGACGCTTGGTGGGACCGCCGTCGTCGAACGAGTCGGAAGCGAGGATGCTGGCGCCGCCGATGCCGTCGCCGCCGGTGCGTGCACCGAAGAGGACGACCTTGTTGCCGACGCCGGTGGCGTTCGCGAGCTTGAGGTCTTCGTGGCGGAGCACTCCCACAGCGAGGGCGTTGACGAGCGGGTTCGCCTGGTACACCGAGTCGAAGACCGTCTCGCCGCCGATGTTCGGCAGGCCCAGGCAGTTGCCGTAGAAGCTGATGCCGCTGGTCACGCCGTGCACGACGCGGGCGGTGTCGGGGTGGTCGATCGCGCCGAAGCGGAGGGCGTCCATGACGGCGACGGGGCGGGCGCCCATCGAGATGATGTCGCGGACGATGCCGCCGACACCCGTGGCGGCGCCCTGGAACGGCTCGATGAAGGAGGGGTGGTTGTGGCTCTCGGCCTTGAAGGTGACGGCCCAGCCCTCGCCGACGTCGACGACGCCCGCGTTCTGGCCCATGCCGACCATGAGGCGTTCCTTCATCTCGTCGGAGACCTTCTGGCCGAAGCGGCGCAGGTAGTTCTTCGACGACTTGTATGAGCAGTGCTCCGACCACATGACCGAGTACATCGCCAGCTCGCCCGAAGTGGGGCGGCGGCCGAGGATCTCCTTGATCTTCGCGTACTCGTCGGGCTTGAGGCCCAGCGCCGCGTAGGGCTGCTCCTTCTCAGGCGTCGCGAGGGCGTTCTCGACCGAATCGGGAACGTGGACGGGGGCTTCAGACGTGGTCACGCGCACTCCAAGAAAAGGTGGCCGGGCGGGGCACGAACAGTCTACTGGGGCTCGGGCGTGCCGTTCGGCCAGGTATCCGCGGCGGCAGGCGATGCGTCCTGAACACTGTTCTGTACGATGGCTGCATGAGCGCTCCCGCACGGCATGATCGGCAGTCCGTCGTGGATGCTGCGATGCGGGTGCTCGCCGAGAACGGGCTGCCCGGGCTGTCGATGCGGCGCATCGCTGATGAGCTCGACGTGCAGGTCAGCGCGCTTTACTGGCACTTCCCGAACAAGCAGGCGCTGCTGGCCGCGGTCAGTGAGCGGATCGTCGTCGAGGCGGCGGATTCATCGGATGCCGATGCCGCGGTGATCGCGACGGCGCTGCGCGATCGGCTGCTGGCGCACCGCGACGGCGCCGAGATCGTTTCGAGCTCGCTCGCGCTCGGACTGCTCGATCTTCCGGCGCGTGCGAGCCTGGTCGACGCCGCACGGCAGACGGGTCTGTCGGATGCGGCGGCTGCGACTGCGGCCGACACGATCGTGCACTTCGTGATCGGCTGCACCTTCCACGAGCAGCAGCGCATGCACGCCGCCGTCATCGGGGCGACGGACCCTTCGGTCGACATCACCCCGGCCGGCATCGCCGAGAGCGCGGATGACTTCTCCTCGGGGCTCGCGATGATCGTCGCCGGCATGTGCGACGGCCGGCGCCCGCTGACAGAGGCGGAGACGACGAAGCGGGCCCGCAGGTCGTGAAACCTGCGGGCCCGCT
>NZ_CANROA010000046.1 GCF_947632095.1 uncultured Microbacterium sp.
CATCGGCTCGTGGAACCTGGCGATCGGCCTGGGCATCGCGATGATCGGCTTCCTGATGACGACGCGCTGGCGCTGACCGGCATCCTGACCTTCACGGCCTCCCGCTCTCGAGTGGGAGGCCGTTTTTCTGTTCTTCACAGGTTTTCCACGAAGTTATCCACAGGACTATCCACACCTGGGGAGAATTACACGCTTGTTATTCACAGGGGTGGACAACTCTGTTAACAACTTCTGACCAGGACAGTTAACCCAGCACCCATGGCGCGACGACGAAAACTACCAACAGGAGGGCCGCTGCGACGCCGATCAGCAGCAGGATCTGCGCGGTGCGCTGACTGCGCTTGCGGGTACGCAGAACGATCAGCCCGATGAGCGCGCCCACGATCGCTCCTCCGATGTGCGCCTGCCAGGCGATGCCGAAGCCGGGGACGAAGCCGATCACGAGGTTGATGCCCAGCAGGACGAAGAGTCCGGTCATGTTCGCCCCGATGTGCAGGCCGATGACGAGCAGGGCGCCGAAGAGCCCGAAGACGGCGCCGGATGCCCCGACCGTGGCGCTGCCGGGGGAGAGGATGCCGAACAGCGCAGATCCGCCCACACCGCTGAGCACGTAGAGGGTGAGGAAGCGCCATCTCCCGAGCATCGGCTCGAGCTGACGCCCGATCATCCAGAGCGCGAGCATGTTCAGCGCGAGGTGCAGGATCCCGCCGTGCACGAGCATGGCCGTGACCAGACGCCAGGGCTGGAAGGGCGCTCCGGAGAGCTCGGGAAGCAGATAGCCGATCCAGAAGCGCAGGAGGGACGCGACGTCGAATCCGGGCACCAGCTGGAGCAGGTAGACGAAGGCGGTGACGGCGATGATCCCGTAGGTCACCACGGGCTTGCCGGCCTGGACGGCTGAGAGCGCAGCGGGGGAGCGCCGGCGCCATTGGCGCTGCGCGCGCTTCTGCGCGGGCGTGCGGTTCTTGCGCTCAGCGGCCATGCACTCGGGGCAGATCACGCCGACGGGCGCCTGAGTCATGCACTCCGGGCAGATCGTGCGCGTGCAGCGCTGACAGAGCACGAAGCTCTGGCGATCCGGATGGCGGTAACAGAAGTTCTCGCGATTGCTCGCGAACTCGGGTGTGGTCATCCGGATCGGCCAGAGCCTCGGAGGATCAGACGGTGACGATGTCGACCGACTGCAGCACGACGTCCTCGACGGGACGGTCGCCGGCAGCGGTGCGGACGGCGGCGATCGCGTCGACCACCTTCTTCGAGGCGTCGTCGGCGACCTCGCCGAAGATCGTGTGCTTGCCCTGCAGCCACGGCGTCGGGTCGGTCGTGATGAAGAACTGCGAGCCGTTGGTGCCCTCGGCCTTGCCGGTGATGGCGTTGCGGCGCAGGCCGGCGTTGGCCATCGCGAGAATATAGGGCTCGTTGAAGTTGAGCTCCGTGTTGATCTCGTCGTCGAAGTTGTAACCGGGGCCGCCGATGCCCTGTCCGAGCGGGTCGCCGCCCTGGATCATGAAGTTCGGGATGATGCGGTGGAAGATGACGTCCTTGTAAAGGGGGCCCTCGCCCGGCTTGCCGGTGGCGGGGTGGGTCCAGGACTGGGTGCCGTCGGACAGGCCGACGAAGTTCTTGACGGTCTTGGGGGCGTGGTCACCGAAGAGGTTGATGACGATGTCGCCGTGGTTGGTGTGCAGGGTTGCGACGTGCGAGTGCTGAGCCATACACCCATTGTCTCAGAGCCTGGACGCGCCCGGCCGCTCGGCAGTGTGGAATATCCCGGGCAACCCACGGGAGAATCTGAGCCCCTATCGGGTGACGTCTGGCAAGATGGGGAACCCGTACTCCAATCGATAGGAGAACATTGTGAGCCTGACCCGAAAGCGCAAGAAGGAACTGCGCCGCCTGCGCAGCGACGCCACCGATCTCTGGGAAGCCCAGCAGGTGCTCGTCGGAAACGCCGCGGATGTGGCTCGTGAAGCCAGCCGACAGCTCGGAAACGTCGGCCGCGAGCAGGTTCTCCCTGTCGTGCAAGACACCTACAACCGTCGCGTGGCCCCCACCGTCGACCGCGGCGTGAAGTTCGGACGCCACATCGTCGACAGCAAGGTCGTGCCCGCCGTCGGCGGTGTCGTCGGCACTGCTTTGTCCGCCTGGGACGTCGCCAACGCCAAGCGCCTCGGCCTCACGCACCAGCCCGCCCCCGTCAAGCGCGGTCCGGGCCTCGGCTCGGTCGTCGCGATCGTCCTCGGTGTGGCTGCAGGCATCGGCGTGCTCTACGCCGCCTGGCAGGCGCTGCGCACCGACGACGAGCTCTGGGTCGCCGACGACCCGCTGTCCGCGCCCGACGCGTGACCTCTCGCGTCGTCGAGGCCGCCGCAGAGCGCGGCCTCGACATCGAGGTCCGCGAGCGCCCCGAGGCGAGGAGTCTGAACGAGGCCGCCGCACTTCTCGGTATCGCACCGTCGGACATCGTGAAGACGCTTGTGGTCAAGCGCTCCGACGACACGTATCTGTTCGCGCTGGTGCCGGGCGGACGATCGATCTCCTGGCCGAAGCTGCGCGCGCTCGTCGGAGTGAACAAGCTGCGCCTTCCCGAGCCCGAGCTGGCGCTGGCCGCCACGGGCTACGAACGAGGAACCATCGTGCCCATCGGCAGCTCCACGGACTGGCCGATGTACGCAGATTCATCCATCGTCGGCCGGCGCATCGCGATGGGCGCCGGCGCCCACGGGTACAGCCTTTTCGTCGACGCGGACGCCCTGATCTCCTCCTATGGCGCAACGGTCGCAGACATCTCCGAGCCGGAGAAGCCCCGCTCTTAGAGGATCTCCGCCATCCGCAGTGCGATGTCGACGAGCTTGACCCGCTGCAGCGGCTTCACCTCGGGCAGAGCGAACCAGGCGGCCATGTCGGTCGACCCGTTCTTCTCGAAGCGAAGGCTCCCACCCGTTATCGTCGCCCGGTAGACGATGCGCAGCGTGTGCAGCGGGACCCGCGACCGCGGCACGCGCCTTCCCGCGGGGATCACCCGTGAGTGGACCCCGAGAAGTTCGTCGACGCGAACATCGAAACCGGTCTCCTCACGGACCTCACGGCGCACGGCGTCGATCGGGTCCTCACCGGATTCGAGTCCGCCGCCCGGCATCGTCCACGCGATGCGACGGCCCTCGGTCCACCGCGCCAGCAGGACACGACCGTCGTCGTCCGTGATGACGGCGTACGCTGCGACCCGCAGATCCATGCGTTCACCCTACTGGCATCGCGGCGGACCTTAACGTTCGATGACGTCGAGGGCCCGACGCAGCCGTTCCACGGTGCCGTCGACGTCCGCGAGCTTGTCGAGTCCGAAGAGTCCGATGCGGAACGTCGAGAACCCTTCGGGCTCATCGCAGTGCAAAGGCACTCCTGCGGCGATCTGCAGCCCCTGAGCACGGAATGCCGCACCACTCTTCAGCGCCGGGTCGTCCGTGTGCACGACGACGACGCCGGGGGCGTCGAAGCCGGATGCCGCGACGGAGGGCAGTCCGTGCTCGGCGAGCAGGCTGCGCACACGGGCGCCGAGCTCGGTCTGCGCCGCACGGAGCTGCGCGAAGCCGCGGTCGCGCGTCTCGATCATCGCCGCGAGATTGCGTACCAGCGCGTCCGTGGGCATGGTCGCGTGATAGCCGGCCTTGCCGTCCCGGTAGTCGTCGGCGATCGCCAGCCAACGGCCGAGATCGAGCGCGAAGCTCGTCGATCCGGATGTCTCGACCGCTGCCCGCCCCGCGGCGTTCAGCATCACGTACCCCGCGGAAGGGGTGCCGCTCCAGCCCTTCTGCGGCGCGCTGATCAGGACATCCACGCCGACGGCATCCATGTCGACCCACATCGCGCCGGACGCGATGCAGTCGAGGACGAGGACACCGCCGACCTCGTGAGTCGCCTCCGCCACGGCCCGCAGGTAGTCGTCCGGCAGGATCATGCCGGCCGCGGTCTCTACGTGCGGTGCGAAGACGACCTCCGGTCTGCGTGCGCGGATCGCGGCGACGACCTGCTCGATGGGCGCCGGCGACCACGGCGCCTGCACGTGCTCGGACTCCGGGCGGGCGATCATCACGGTGACGTCTTCGCTGATGCCTCCCCCCTCGAGGATCTGCGACCACCGGTAGGAGAAGAGTCCGTTGCGGATCACGAACGCGCGACGGCCGGTCGCGAGCGTGCGAGCGACCGACTCCATGGCGTAGGTGCCGCCACCGGGGACGATGGCGGCACCCTCCGCATTATATGCTTCTTTCAGAATATTCAGGATCTGCTGCATCGAATCGATGAAGCGCGATGACATGTGGTTCAACGAGCGATCGGTGAACACCACCGAGTACTCGAGCAGGCCATCGGGGTCGACATCATCGTGAGGCAGATTCATGGGGCCAGCATCCCATAATCACTCGACCGGAACGATCTCCACCGGCTCGCCCAGCTCGTACCAGGTCTGCGTCGTCGTCTCGGTCATTCCGAACATCTCGACCGTGCCCCGCACGCCCACGGGCACCCAGCCCTCGGCGAACCAAGCGAGCGACGCCGTGACCGGAATGTCGTTCCAGGTGAAGGGAGCGGTGACGGCGATCGGGTAGGCCTCGATGTTCTCGCCGTTCCCCAGTGTCACGCTCTCGGCCGCGCCGACTCGCCATTCGGCGCCCGCGCTGATGAGGTCCGCGTAGTGGACCGGGTCGGCGTAGGTTCGGAAGATCTCAGCCGTCGCGCCGATCATCTGCGCCTCCTGGTCATCCGAGTTCACATCGCCCTTGACCCAGCCGGAACCGGAATCCATCCACATCGTCCCGTCGAGCATCGTGAACTGCGTGGTGCCAGCGTCGCCATCGAAACCGCCCTGCATGTCCAGTTCGGTGCCGCGGTAGCGGAACACGACCTCGCCGGACTGCATGCTCGTCTCGACGAACTCCTTGCCGGTCACGAAACTGGGCAGCGCCTCAGCGACGCAACCGCCCAGCACGCTTCCCGGCACGATCACATCCGGAGTCAGGTCGATGTCCTGGCAGATGGCCGGTGCCGCCCAGGTTGGCTCATCGCTGGGGTCCTCCGCAGCAGGGGTCTCCGCAACGGCATCCGGGGTCTTCTGCGTCGGCGTCTCCGATGCCGCGCAGCCCGACAGCACGACGACGATTCCCAGGGCTGCCAGCGCGGCAGCGGTATTGATCTTCACTGATTCCCTTTCCTGTTCAGGACGCCTTCCCACAAGGCGCGCGTGAAGACTATCAGCGTCATCGACCGTCATGTGGATCCGACAGCCCCGGGAATGGGGTATGTTCTTTCGCATGACAACCCGTTGGTATGCGTATTTCGAGTCGGCTCTGGAGGGGCCGACGCCGATGTAGCGTCTACCGACCCCTTCAGAGCCGACAAGCCAGAGCATTGCTCTGGCTTTCGCCGTTTCGGCGGGCTCTGAATCCGGGTCCGCCCTCATCACAGGACAGGACCCATGAACACCATCGATACCGCCGAAGCGACCAGCGACCTGCACGTCGCGAAGTTTACGACTCTTCCCACCCCGGCAGAACTCAGCGAGACGCTTCCGATCGGTGATGAGCGCACCGCACTGGTCGCCCGCACCCGCGACGAGGTGCGCGCCATCATGAACGGCCAGGATGACCGTCTCCTCGTCGTCGCAGGCCCCTGCTCGATCCACGACACGGAAGCAGGTCTCGAATACGCCGGGCGCCTCATGATGGAGGCCGAGAAGCACCGCGACGATCTGCTGATCGTCATGCGCACCTACTTCGAGAAGCCCCGTACGACCGTCGGATGGAAGGGCCTCATCAACGACCCGCACCTCGACGGCAGCCATGACATCGAAACGGGGCTGCGCATGGCACGCGCGTTCCTGCGCGATGTGACCGCGCTCGGAATGCCGTGCGCGACCGAGTTCCTGGAGCCGATCAGCCCCCAGTACACCGCCGACCTCATCACCTGGGGCGCCATCGGCGCGCGGACGACCGAGAGCCAGATCCACCGTCAGCTGGCGTCGGGATTGTCGATGCCGATCGGTTTCAAGAACGGAACCGACGGAGGATTGCAGGTGGCGCTGGATGCCGCGACCGCCGCATCCAGCCCGCAGGCGTTCCTGGGCATCGGTGCGGACGGGCGTGCGAGCCTGGTCTCCACGACCGGAAACCCCGACACCGCGGTCATTCTGCGCGGCGGCGCGGATGGTCCCAACTACGACGCAGAAACCGTTCTCCAGGCGGCTCAGCGCCTGGATGCTGCGATGCTGACGCCGCGTCTCGTCGTCGATGCAAGCCACGCCAACAGCGGCAAGGATCACATCCGTCAGGCGGAGGTCGCCCGTGAGATCGCGGCGCAGATTGCCGCCGACGGCCGGGCGATCGCGGGCGTCATGCTCGAGAGCAACCTGGTCGCCGGAGCGCAGAAGCTCGATATCGACGCCGGACGCACCCGTCTCACCTACGGACAGAGCGTCACGGATGCCTGCATGGGGTGGGAGTCGACGACCACAGCACTGTCTCAGCTCGCCGCGGGTGTACGCGAACGTCGTGCCTGAGCGCTGCCGGCTGGCCTCCGGGTCAGCCGGCGCTGCGCACGCTGAGCAGCTGCCATCCGTCGGGGACCTGGGCCAGGAGTGCATCCATGTCGTCGCCCTCGATCTCCCGGATGCCATCGCGGCGCGCGAACGTACCGGTCGCCTCGAGCACCGGAGCGCCCTTGATCATGCGCACGGGGGCCGAGATGAGGTCGAACCCCTCGGGGCGAAGCGCTTCGAGCTGATTCTGGACACCGGCGAGATCGGCGGATTCGACGTCGAAGGTCTGAACCTCGACAGGACGCATGAGACCGATGAGCACTCTCCGATTCTACGTCGAACAGAAGCGCGAGGATTTATCCCCCCTAGGGAATATATAGGTGGCTATGTTCATTGCCAATCAGGAGTTCTTTGATTCCTGATCTGATACCCAGGGGGGACATCATGTCTGAGCGCCACAAGCAAGAAGCACTCGGCCGACCGGAACGTGCTTCTGTCAGAGAAGGGCTTCTACCTGACGGTCTTCTCGGTCTGCTCGCCGCGATCTCCGTCCAGAAGAACGTGCGCGACATCGCCGCGCACCGCGATGTGCACCCCGATCTGGACCGTCGCCCCGAGCGGAACGAGCCACCGGCCCCGCCGCAGTGGACTGTCTAACACTCCCGGCCCCTTGTTAACAACCTTGTTAACACCTGTGGATAACGGCCGACCGCGGCGTGTGCGGGTAGCATCCTCACGATGAGACGAGTGCTTCGCCCCGCGGACGCGAACGGTCCGGCCTTCACCTCCGCATATGTCCGGACCGGGCCTCGCACGCCCCATCCCACCGTCGTGATCCCGGGCGGCCCCGGCCTCGGCTCGATCCTTCCGTATCGGGCCCTGCGCCGTCGGGCCGCTCAGGGCGGTCTCGACGTCATCATGATCGATCATCGCGGAGTGGGCTTCTCCCGCGATGACAGGCACGGGCGCCGGCTTCCGCAGTCGGCCATGCGCATCCGCGATGTCGTCGACGACATCGCCGCGGTCCTGGATGCAGAGGGCGTCGAACGCGCGTATATCGCCGGATCGTCATACGGCAGCTATCTGGCCGGCTCATTCGGTGCGCAGCATCCGACCCGTGTCGCAGGGATGCTGCTCGACTCCGCATTGCAATCCACCGATGACATGCGGATCGAGCGCGAGATCATCCGCGCGCATTTCTGGGATGCCGATACCGCCGTCGCTTCCGCCGTGCACGCGTTGGCGGCCGAGGGCGTACCGGACCGCCCTCTGCTCGACGGGATTCGTGCGGCTTTCGAACTCGGCGGCGATGACCTGGTGATCGCCATCGCGGAGGCGAAGCTCCGGCATCCCTGGAGCGCCGTCTGGCGGGGACTCGGGATCTATGCAGCACGAGACGAATCGATCATCCGCATCCCCGGCTTCTACGAGTTCGACACGGTGGGCGCCATCGGCTTCCGCGAGCTCGGCTACGGGGGAGAGGCGGATGGTCTCCCGCTCGATCCCGCGCTGACCTATGCACGTCTCGCCGATCGTTTCCCGCCGTTCTCCGGCGCCCCCTACGACCTGACGAAGGAGATCGCCGCATTCGACTGGCCGCTCGTCGCCCTGAGCGGCCGTCGGGACCTGCGAACCCCTCCCGTGATCGCCCAACGCGCTGTCGACACGGCACCGGATGGTGTGCTCGTTGAAATCGAGAACGGCCATAGCGCACTCGACATGCATCCGCTCGCATTCCTCAACGCCGTTCGGGCGCTGGTGCATGGAACACAGCACCGTCTGCCCGCGCTGGAGGACCGCCTCGACGCACTGCCCCTGCATGGGCTGTCCGCCAATCTCCCGCGTGTGCTCCGCGCGGGTGCAGGAATCGAACGGATGCTTCCCCCAGCGCCCTGGCGATGAACGGCGCGTCACGCCCCCGTACACTGGGCGTCGGCGCATCCGTTCGGGTGCGTATCGACCAGCGATACGTCCACAGGAGCACGTCGGGATGGCAGAGATCTTAGGGTGGGCCACCGCGCTCCTCTCCCTCATCGGGTTCGGACTCTCCCTGGGGCTGAACCCGGCCCTGTACGGGGCGACCGCCGACATGCTGGCGCGCAAGACCTCGGTACCGGTGCACCTGGGGTCCATGATCCTCGGGCTTTACATTGGCGCGAGCGCCCTGTTCCTGCTCCTGCAGGCGTTCAACCCGACGAGCTTCGTGAGCGCGGTGAAGCAGCGCGCTCACGATGAGCTGTTCAACCGCGCCGTCGATCTCGGTGCCGGTCTCGTATTCCTCGTATTGGCGATCGTCATCGCGGTGTGGGCGCTGCGCGTCCCCGAACGCGCTCCGAAGCCGACGAAGGATACGAACACCGACAATGCGCAGGGGTCCCACCCATGGACCTACCTGCTCATCGGCTTGTCCAGCTCGGTGATCGGCTTCACGACTTTGCCGATCATGTACCTCGTCGGACGCGTCACCACCTCGGTGACACCGCATCTCCTGCTGCGTCTGCTGGCGTTCGCCGTGTTCCTCGTCGCCCTTGCCGCACCCTTCATCGCCATGGCCTGGGTCTGGCGCCGATTCCCGAACCGTGCGAACCAGGTCAGCGAGCTGTACGCGCGCGCACTCGCCCGGGACTACCGCTGGGCAGGAGCCGGCATTCTCGCGGTGTGCGCCTGCATCTTCTTCGCGCTGGGGTTCTTCCTCCCCCGCTGACCGGTCCAAAACGAGAGAACCCCCGGGCTTTCGCCTCGGGGGTTCTTCTTGACTGTGGAGCCTAGGAGATTCGAACTCCTGACATCCTGCTTGCAAAGCAGGCGCTCTACCAACTGAGCTAAGGCCCCATGTGGGGTGTCCCAACTCGACTACTCTACCCGGGTGCGCGCACTGGCGCAAAACGAGCCGCGCCGGGCCGCAGCCGATCGATCCTCCACCATCGGCAGACCGGACGCTATGGTGATCCCGTGATCAAAGTCGCGGATCCTCGGGGGGAGGGTTCCGAACCGGATTCCTCCGGCCGGGCCCTCACGATCCTCGCAGTGCTCGCACTCATCGCCGGAGTGGTCACGGGTCTCATCGGCGGCGCGTTCCGTTGGACGCTGCTGCGCGCCCAGGACCTCCGTGAGTCACTGCTCGACTGGGCGCATGACCTGGGCGCTGTCGGAGTCATCGTGATGATGCTGGCCGTGGCCGTCTGCGCAGCAGTCGCAGCTCTGATCGTGCGCTTCGTCCCCCGCGCGGGCGGCAGCGGCATCCAGATCATCGAGGCGGTTCAACGCGATCAGGCCGAGGCGCCGCGTCTGCGCGTGCTGCCCGCGAAATTCTTCGGCAGTCTGCTCGCCCTCGGATCCGGCCTCGTCCTTGGACGCGAAGGGCCGACGGTGCACATGGGCGCGGTGATCGGTGCCGAAGCCGGCCGGATCACCCGTCGCAGCAGCGCCGACATCACCACACTGCAGACAAGCCTCGCCGGGGCCGGTCTCGCGGTGGCGTTCAACGCCCCGATCGGTGGTGCGCTGTTCGTGTTCGAAGAGGTCACCCGGTCATTCCACCTGCGAACAGTGGTCCCGGTGACGATCGGCGTCTCATCCGCGGTCTGGACATCATGGGCTCTCGTCGGCACACGGACCGACTTCAGCACGGTGCAGCTGGATCCGCCTCGTTTGGACGTCCTGCCCCTGTTCCTTCTCTTCGGAGTGATGACAGGCCTGCTCGGCGCCGTGTACAACCGAGCGGTGATGACCAGCCTCACAACAGTCGACCGGTTCTCGCGCATGCCACGTGAAGCCACCGCCGCCATCATCGGGCTCCTGATCGGATGCGCACTGTTCATCGACCCGAATCTTGCCGGCGATGGCGACTCCATCGTGCAGTCGCTGCTCAGCGGCACCGCCTACGCGATCCCGATCATGCTGCTGTGGGTCGTCGTCCGATTCGGGCTCGGCCCGCTGTCTTACGCGGCGGGCACCCCGGGCGGGCTCTTCGCCCCGATCCTGGCGGTCGGCGCGCTCTGGGGCGCGATCTTCGCCGGAGTGGCATCCTGGTTCATCCCCGGCGATCCGCTCACCATCCCCTTCGCGATCGTCGGCATGGCGACGTTCTTCGCCGCCACCGTGCGCGCACCGTTCACGGGGGCGGTGATCGTGCTCGAGATGACGGGGGCGACGGTGCTCGCCGTGCCGTTGATCATCGCCGCCGGATGCGCGGTGCTCACAGCATCCCTCGTGCGCTCCGAACCGATCTACGATTCTCTGCGCACCCGGATGCTGGGCGGTTCTCGACCTGCCGATGCGCGATGAACCGCGACTAGACAGGAACGACGAAAGCCACGCGATTCCTCGCGTGGCTTTCGTATTGAAGTGTGGGGCTACCAGGACTTGAACCTGGGACCTCTTCATTATCAGTGAAGCGCTCTAACCGCCTGAGCTATAGCCCCGTCAACCTCATAAACTTTACCCGAAGATTCCGAAGATTCCGAATCGAGCCCGACCTACCGGGCGGGTCGCAGCACAGCCGTCCCGGCGGAGAGGCTGACCACGACGGAGTTTCGTGCTTCAGAGCTCGTTCGCAGACGATTGTCGAGAACCCCCGCGCTGACCTCCTGACGCACGTCGTACGCGGTATCCGGCAAAGACAGCTCGAGTGAACCGGCGCTGACCTCGATCTCGGTCAAACGCGGAGCCTCCCCGGTGAAGACGGCGATGAAGCGCCCGGCCGAGACCGCGATATCCGCCTCGGAGACGTCGGCGAGCGAAAGATCCGCGCCCCCGGCGCCGAGGTCCGCGTCCAGACTCCGTGCTGATCCGTCGATCGTGACGCCACCCGCGGAGATGTCGAGATCGAGCTCGCCGAACTCGCCGCGCGCATCGAGGCTCCCCGCTCCCAACGACAGATCCGCGTCGATTCCCGCGAGCGAGTTCGGCAGGACGAGCTCGATCTGCTCAGCGCCGATCCCGCTTCCGAACCATGACCAGTCCTGTCCGCCCCACCCGAACCAGCCGCTCGAGTCGCGGAGCACGAGATCCTCGTCGTCCCGCTCGAGGACCCAGCTCGCCTGCTGCGCCCCACTCACGATGAGCTTCGCGTCCTCCACGTCGTCGAAGCGGATCATGACATCGCCGGCGGCGACGTCGACGCTGAGCGCCTCGACGCCGCGCACATCGGCGGTCTGCGCGTCATCCGTGTGAGAGAGCGCGTGGACCGAGGCGACTGCGGCCTGCGTTCCCGAACCGATCAGCGCGACCCCGCCGATCACGGCTGTGATGATCCCGATGGTCTTCGCGGCGGGGTTCTTCGTAGCGGTCATCGTCCTGATCCTGTCTGCGGGGGCGTTCCGTTCGCGGATCCGCCGGTGTTCTCGATGTGTGCAAGGACCGCGAGCACGCGCCGGTTTCCCGACTCGTCCTGCTCGAGCCCCAACTTCTGGAAGATGGAGGTGATGTTCTTCTCGACGCTCGCCTCCGAGAGGAAGAGCGTCGCGGCGATCGCCTGATTCGACTTGCCCTCCGCGATGAGCGCGAGAACGGTGCGCTCCCGATCTGTGAGCGACAGCATCCGATCGTCACGATGACGACGGGTGAGCAGCTGGGCGACGACCTCCGGGTCGAGGATGCTGGTGCCGGCGGCGATCCGCTCGACCGTGGCGACGAACTCGGAGACGTCCGCGACCCGGTCCTTGAGCAGGTATCCGAGCGCTCCACCCTCCGCGGCGATGAGTTCACTCGCGTATCGCTCCTCGACGTACTGCGAGAGCACGATCAGGGGC
This sequence comes from uncultured Microbacterium sp., assembly GCF_947632095.1. Taxonomy (GTDB): domain Bacteria; phylum Actinomycetota; class Actinomycetes; order Actinomycetales; family Microbacteriaceae; genus Microbacterium. Next base: position 12,283 of record NZ_CANROA010000046.1, read on the forward strand.
AGCGATGGATGCGTGGAACGCAGCGCGAGCGCCGCACGGATGCCCTCATCGGTGAACGTCGGGGGAAGACGCACATCGAGGATGCAGAGCTCGGGATCCTTCTCCCGGATGCTCTCGCCGAGCATCGTCGTGTCGGGCAGCGCCGCGACGACCGCGTGGCCGGAATCCTCGAGCAAGCGGATGAGTCCCTCTCGGAGGAGGACGGAATCCTCGCAGATCAGGATGCGCACGGCACACTCACCTCCAGCGACGTCGGTCCGCCCTGAGGGCTGTCCAGTCGGAACGTGCCCCCGGCCGCGAGCACGCGGTTCGAGATCCCGTCCAGGCCTCCGCCGGGTTGGATCTGCGCGCCGCCGAGTCCGTTGTCCTCGACCCGCACCCACAGCACATCGCCCTCGCGCATGCGCACGATGACCCGGCATTCGCTGGCCCGGGAGTGCTTCGCGGCGTTCGTGAGCGACTCGGCGATCGAGAAGTAGACCGCCGCTTCCGCATCCCGGCAGCGGACGCCGCCCTCCGGCAGGCGAACGTCGAGTTGAACCGGGATGTGGGATCGACCGGCGAGGGCCGACAGCGCAGCGTCCAGACCCCGATCATCGAGCACGGAGGCGTGGATGCCGCGGGCGAGCTGTCGCAGTTCGGTGATCGCCGCCTTCGTGGAGGTGTGCGCCTCGCCGATGAGTTCCTTGGCGGCATCCGGATCCGTGTCGATCTTCTGCTGCGCGAGCCCCAGGGTCATCCCCACCGAGACGAGACGCGGCTGGACGCCGTCGTGGAGGTCGCGCTCGATGCGGCTGCGCTCGACATCGGCCGCGCGGACGGCTCCCTCGCGCTGTGCGCTCGTGGCGCGCACCTGCTCGGTGAGCTCCGCTTCACGACTGGGGACGACGATCGCCCGGGTCAGTGTGCGGTGCAGAACAGCGAGACCGAGGATCGCCGCGATCGCGAGGACAGCACCGAGGATCCCGACCACCGGCGCCCACGATGCCGCCGCCGGGACGCCGAACGGCCCGATCACGCTGTCCACGCCCGTGAGCGGTGCGAACACGATCGCCACCGAACGGATCACCATGACCAGTAACTGCAGCACGAGAGCACCCATGAAGCATGCGATCACAAGGTTCGCGACAGCGCGCCACATCCGGCCATCCCCCAACTGACGCCACAGGGAGTGCAGCCAGCCGCCGAATCCCTTTCGGGGGCTTCCCCGCCACCGCAACGGCTCCAGGTCGAGGTGGTACAGCCCCGAAGCGCGTGCGATCTCGAACCACCCGGTCGCGAAGAGCCCGTAGATGAAGCCGACCAGCAGGATCAGGCCGACGCCGAAAACCAGTGCGAGACCGAGACCGACGCCGAGCAGTGTGCTCAAGACCGTGAGGATGACGGCACCGATCACGCCGAGACCCGCGAGATGCAGTACCGTCGGGAACAGGCGCAGCGGAGGCGCGGGAGCCTGTGCCGGGGAAGCGGGATGAGTTGTCATGCTTCAAAGGTAGGCCGCGGGCCTTCCGCACGACACCGAGGAAACCGGAGAGCTCGATTCGGGTTTTCCCTACCGACGACGACGGGCGGATGCCGAAGCATCCGCCCGTCGTGAAGAAAACCGGCTCTTCTCGAACGAGGGTGTAGTCCGTTGAGCGCGTCGCTGTCCGTGTAGGAGTCGAGGTCTCCCTGAAGATGGA
>NZ_CANROA010000047.1 GCF_947632095.1 uncultured Microbacterium sp.
GAGTCGCACGACTGGCAGGTCGAGCTCTACGACCGCATGCGTCACGCCGGCGGCATCCTGCACAACCTCGCCACCGATATCTGGACCTACATCTCGATCGGCTACTTCACGCAGATCCCCGTGGCCGGCGCCACCGGATCCTCGACGATGCCGCACAAGATCAACCCGATCCGCTTCGAGAACGCCGAGGCGAACCTCGAGCTGTCGGCCGCGCTGCTCGGATCGCTCTCCCAGACGCTGGTCACCAGCCGCCTGCAGCGCGACCTCACCGACTCGACGACCCAGCGCAACATCGGCGTCGCCTTCGGCCATTCGCTGCTCGCACTCGACAACCTGCGCCGCGGCCTGGGCGAGATCTCCCTCGCCCGCGAGGTGCTCCTCGCCGATCTCGACTCGAATTGGGAGGTGCTCGCCGAGGCCATCCAGACCGTGATCCGCGCCGAGGTCGTCGCCGGTCGTTCGACGATCAGCGACCCCTACGCACTGCTGAAGGAGCTCACGCGCGGGCACCGCGTGGGAGCCGCGGAGCTCGCCGAGTTCGTCTCGGGCCTGGAGATCGGCGATGCCGCGAAGCAGCGTCTGCTGGCCCTCACCCCCGCGACCTACACGGGTATCGCCGAGCGCCTGGCGAAGTAGCCGTTCAACGCAGAAGCCCCGAGCCAGTGGCTCGGGGCTTCTGCGTTGTCCCGGCGATCAGTCGCCGGCGGGCTTGTCCTCGGGGTCTTCGTCGTAGAGCACGGGGCGCTCGACGGTCGCCTCGTCGTACTGGCGGGGGTCGACGGCGAGGATCAGCATCGACATGATCAGCAGCGTCACGATGAACGCACCGCCGCCGACCACCAGACCGAGACCCACCGGGGTCAGCCCCTCGTACGTCCCGTTGGCGATCATGGCGTTCACCCGCGAGGTGAAGGCTCCCGTCGACACGAGCGTCACCGCGGCGGCGAACACTCCGCACGCCAGGGCGATCCCCAACAGGTGCAGGGGGCGCAGAAGCTCCCGGCGCTCGACCTTCTTCTCACTCACGACTGTCCTCCCGTCTCGACCGGCTCGCTCGTGGCGGCGCCGGTCGCGGCATCCTTCTTCTCCTCGGCGCGACGCGGCGAGAACCCGGCGATCGCGAGGAAGACCGCGACGATAGCCGTATATCCGCCGAGCATGCCGACGGCCAGGATGATTCCGGTGAGCGTCAATGCTCCCGCCCCCTCGACCGTGTAGTCGAGCGAATAGCCGACCGGGATCACGAGGAGGATGACCGCGAGAAGGAGTCCGAGCACACCGATCGTGATCGAGTCCTTGGCGGTGCTGTCGATGTTGCGGGCGCGCAGGCCCGCGATGAGTTCGATGAGGCCGGTCGCCGCGGCCCAGATGATGAGGACGAGGAAGAACGCGCCCTCGGTGCGCAGGGCCGGAACTCCGCTGACGGCAGCCGCGAGGAGGTCGACGATGCCGAGCAGGATGTAGGGCGCGCGTCCGTCGGGACGCGGTACGACCCAGGCGGCGATGAGGAGCACGAGTCCGCTCGCAGCCACGAATCCGCCGAAGACGGAGAAGCCGACTTCGGCCGAGTGATCGGCGGAGAACGTGACCATGACCGCCGACAGCGCGGCGAAAAAGGCGCGCAGAAGTTGGACGTGACGCACGGTGAAGGTGCGGGCGGTGGCAGACATGGCTCTTCCTCGGTCTTCCGGGGTGATGCTTCCAGTCTACGCGCGGGCAGGAGCGCCCAGGCCCAGGAAGAATGCGGGGCCGGCACTCGTCCCCAGAACGACTGCCGGGCCCCGCAGAAAGCACGCAGCGGGGGGACACTGCGCGACAGACGGACCATGGCCACTGCGCCCAGTCGCGAAGCCCATCGTGTCACCCACACCTGAAACCCGGCGGCCCGGGCGATCGTGCGTGGACTTATGCTCGAGAATACTGAGTACGTTTTCACATACCTGGGGATGTCTGTGATGGTCGAGCAAGAAGATTTCGCTGAGGCCCTCCGCGACGCGATACGTCGGCGTGGAGTGACTCTGACCTGGCTGCGCGAGCATCTGGCCGACAGCGGCAACCCCGTCTCCGCGGCGACGCTCAGCTATTGGCGGTCGGGGGCACGGCGCCCGGAAGGCGCGCAGTCGATCGCGGCGATCGAGCAGATCGAACAGCTCCTGCGCCTGGAGGCGGGCACGCTGGTCTCGCGCATCGGCCGCAGCCAGCGGGTCGGACCGCTGCCGAGCGCGCAGTACCCCCTGGAGGCCGCGCGCCTGGAGAAGACCGTCTCGGAAACGTTCGCCGCGCTGGGCGCCCCCGCGATCGACCCGGCGCGCGATGTGTCGACGACGTCGGTGACGGAGGTCGGCGCCGATGGCGCAGTGATCTCGCGCACCACCCGCACCCTGCTGCAGTCGACATCGGGGACCATCACGAGCGTCCCCTACCTCGAGATCACGGCCGGGGTTCGATCACCGGCGCCGATCTACTCGGTGATCGCCGGCGGCCGCATCTCCGACGTGTACTCGCACCCCGGAGGCGAGGTGCACGGCGCGATGTTCGAGCTGGAACGTCCTCTGGGCCCCGCCCAGACGACGATGCTCGAGTGGTCTCTGACGCTGCCCGACGGCTTCCCCCTTCCGCACGAGACGGGGCACGGGATCGCCCGACGGGCCCGCGAGCTCGTGCTCTGGACCCGCTTCCACCCCGACGCGCTCCCTGACTGGATCGACGAGATCGAGGAATGCCCGGATGGCACGACCGTCACGCCGCTTCACCTCGATGGCGCGACTTCCGTCCACCAGGTGCGTCAGAACTGGGGACCGGGGATGCTCGCGCTGCGCTGGGGATACGGCCCGCGGCCCTGAGCCGGGCTCAGCGCACCACCGCGGTCGCCGTGCTCAGTCGTGTGAGCACCTCGTGGCTGATGGAGCCGAGGAGGAACCGTGCGATCGCCCCGCGGCCGTGCGAGCCGACCACGGCCAGCGTCGCGGTCGCGGCGAGTTCGTTGATGACCGCGGAGGGGTAGCCGGGCAGCGCGCGGGTCTGGATCTCGAGGTCAGGATAATCCTGGCGGAGACCGGCGAGCGAGAGGGCGAGCGTCTCCTCAGCCGTGCGCTCGAGCGCCTGCATGTAGTCGTCGGGGTAGACCAGCGAGTTGCGGGGCCGTGCGGTCAGCGGCGTCCATACGGAGACGGCGATGAGCGGCTCGCGCAACCGGTCGGCCTCAGCGGCGGCGAAGGCGATCGCGGCGCTCGATACCGGTGAACCGTCCACACCGACGATGACGCCGTTGCGGTCGTCGAGATCATGATCGGGGATGACGACGACGGGAATGGCGGATGCCGCGACGATGCGGATGCCTCGGATGCCGCGCACGGGCCCCGATTCCGGACCGCGGTAGTCACTGCCGATGACGAGCATGTTCTCGCCGGCCGCCGTCTGGGTGAGCTGTGCCACCGGGTCCCCCTGCAGCAGGATCGTCTCGACGCTCAGCCCGTCGGCGCGCAGCTTCTCCGCTTCGCCCTCGAGCCAGTCGCGCACCTGCTGCGACGTCTCGGCGAGCAGCTCGCCCTCTCCGACGACGCCGATGGGCCCGCCGATCACCGAGGCGAGCAGCAGCGGCAGCTCCCTTTCCCGGGCGCGCTGCGCGCTCCACGCGATGACACGGGTTCCGGCGGACGTGGGTTCGACGCCGGCGACGATGCGATTGCTCATGGTGAGTCCTCCTGAGCCGAGCGTATCCAGGTGCACCCCTGCACGGCTAGGGTTACCACCCGGGAGAACTCCGGAGGTATGCTCCCGACATGAGGAGTTCTGACCTGCTCCGTGTTCGGCTGCCCGCAACCAGCCTGCGAACCGGTTATGACGCCGATGATGTCGACGATCTTCTGGACCGTGCGACATCCGCCCTCGACTCATGGGAGCGGGGTGATCCCGCCACCGATCTGCGCTGCGAGGAGCTGCTCGATCACGAGCACAGCGCTTCGGGCACGCTGTTGCGCAGCGTCCGCCTGCGGCCGGGCTATGCGATCGACGCGGTCGACCAGCTGCTCGACGACATCCGCGCCCAGCTGCTCATCTACGAGGCGCAGGGCGGGGACGACTCCGCCTCCTAGGCGCCGGTCGCCACCGGGCGCCCCGGGGTGTTCGACCACTGGCTCCACGAGCCGGGGTAGATCTTCGCGTCGATGCCCGCCTCCGCGAGCACGAGTGCGCTGTGGGCGGCCGTGATCCCGGAGCCGCAGTAGAGCGCGACAGGGGCACCCGCGGTGACGCCGACGGCGGCGAAGCTCTCGCGCAGCGTGTCGACGTCGTTGAGGGTGCCGTCATCGCCGACGTGCTTCGTCGTCGGCAGGTTGACGGCGCCGGGGATGTGACCGGCGATCGGGTCGAGCGGTTCGATGTCGCCGCGGAAGCGCTCCGAGGCGCGCACGTCCAGCAGCACGCCGTGCTGCGGGAATTCGGCCGCCTCATCGATCGTGATGCTGTCGCGGGTGACGTCGTCGAGCGTCGCATTGCCGAGCGTGTACTCCACGGATCCGGCTTCGACCTCGCCCCCGGCCTCCGTCCAGGCGCGCCATCCGCCGTCGAGCACCCGGATGTCGACGCCGCCCTGACACAGCAGCCACCAGGCGCGTGCGGCGGCGAGTCCGCCGGCGTTGTCATAGGCGACGACCGTATCGCCGTCGTTGATGCCCCACCGGCGCACGGCGTCCTGCACCTGCTGCGTGGTCGGGAAGGGGTGGCGCCCGTCCTGCGGTGTGCCGTGCGCGGTGAGCTCGGTCTCGAGGTCTGCGTAGACCGCGCCCGGGATGTGTCCGGCGAGGTAGTCCTCACGGCCGTCGGAGGGTCCTGCACCGGGCATGCTCAGCCGCCACCGCACATCGATGATGCGCACCCCGGTGCGCATCAGGTCGGCGAGCTGGGCGACATCCACGAGATGAGACATACCCACAGGCTACGCGGGCAGGACGATGAAGGGCACCGCGGCGCGAACGCTGCGGTGCCCTTCATCACGCGGGTGGGATCAGTTGTCGTCGTCCGACTCGTCCTCGTCGCCGGCCTCGACGGAGTCCTCGTCGGATGCGTCCTCCTCGGATGCCTCATCGGCGACGGCCTCATCGGCGGAAGCATCCTCGACCGGGGCGTCCTCGACCGGGGCGTCCTCGACGACCGTCTCATCCGCAACCGCGGCGACGGTCTCGTCTTCGAGGTCTTCGCTGCCGAGAACACCATCCGGACGGATGAGCTCCCGAACCTCGGCCATGAAGCTGTTCATCTGCTGCTGCTGCCAGCGCAGCTGACGCGTACGGTCCTCGGCGTCGCGCAGCACATCGGTCGCGTGGCCGGTGACGGTGGCGACGATCTTCTGCGCCTTCGCACGGGCGCGCTCGAGGGTCTCGCGGGAGCGGACCTGGGCGTCGGCCTCGATGGCCTGCGCCTGCGAGCGCATCAGACGCTCGTAGTCATCGGCCTTCGCGGAGATGCGCTTGGCGTGCTCGAGCGACGAGGCGACCTGCTCGTTGGCGTCGGTGGTGATGCGCTCCGCGTGCGCGACGGCCTGGTTGTGCAGCAGCAGGAACTCCTGCTGCGCCTCGTCCTGACGACGGGTGAGGGTCTCTTCGAACTCGAGGACGCGGGCGTTCATCTCGCGCACCTCGCGCTCGGCATCCGCGCGCTGCTGCGTCGTCTCGCGCGTGACCATCGAGCGCAGCGCCGCGGCGCCCTTCTCGGCCTCGGTGCGGACGGTCGCGGCCTCCTGCTCGGCCTGGTTGACCTTCTCGGCGGCGTGCGCGGCCTCGCGGTTGATGCGCGCCTCGTGCGCGGTGAACTCGGTGTCGATGCGCAGGCGCACCTGGTCGGCGTCGTGCTGGGCCTGGGCGGTGATGCGCTCGACCTCGGCCGCGAGCTCCATGCGGCGGGCATCGGCCTCGCCGCGCGCGGCCTCGAGCAGGCGCTCCGCCTGCACCGCAGCGTTCTGGATGAGCACGGTGGCCTGCTCCTCGGCGACCCGCAGGACCGCCTCGAACTGCATGCGCGAGCCCTCGGTGTCGCCGTCGCTCTTGGGCGCGTCGACGAGCTCGTTCGTGAGCGTCGAGACGTGGTTCTCGGCCTCTTCGGCCTGTGCCCGCGCGGCGACGAGGTCGGCCTCGAGCGCGGCGATGCGCGCTTCGTTCTCGGCCTGGGCCTCGGCGATGCGGGCGTCCTGCTGCTCCTGGAGCTCCTCGAGGCGGGCGGCGCTGGCGGCGGCGCGCTCGTCGCCCTCGGCACGGGCGGCCTCGACCTCGGCGCGCACCGACTCGATGTCGCGGTTCACACCGTCGCGGGCCTCGGCGAGCTCGCCCTCGGCACGATGCAGCTGCATGCGCAGTCCGGCGATCGCCGCGTCGACCTCGCCGCGATCGTAACCGCGGAAGCCGACCGTGAAGGCGCCCTGCTGCTCGCGGGGCTGACTCTGCCCCTGCGCCTGGTTCTGCCCCTGCACGAGCTGATCGAAGAAGTCAGCCCCCTGCGCGTCGTCGTGGGTGTTCTCGCGGGAGTCGTTCACAGAGGGACCTTTCTGGGTGTTGTGGATCGCTGGAGGAACCCGAATCCGGGTTCACAGGGTGGGGGGAGAATGCGATCCACAAAAGAGTGGGGAAGAGCAGTGATGAGGATCCCTTCTAGCCTAATCGAGCCGCCTGTGGATGGGGAACCGGGAGTTTCCACCCGCGCTGCGCCGAGCACTTGTTTTCGGCGCGGCGAAAAGATAGCTTTTCGGCATGCCGAAAAATGGTCGTTCGTGCGCCGCGTGGGCCGCGATGCTCACTGTGGCTTTCGCGCTGCCGGCCTGCGCCGCACCGATGCCCTCGACGGCGGATGCCGCATCCGATGGCCGTCCGGTCGTGCTGACGACCTTCACCGTGCTCGCCGACATCGCCCGAAACGTCGGCGGCGAGCACCTACAGATCCTCTCGATCACCACTCCGGGCGCCGAGATCCACGGATACGAGCCCACACCCGGTGACATCCGCCGGGCCTCCGACGCCGCGCTCATCCTCGACAACGGACTGGACCTCGAGGCCTGGTTCGCACAGTTCGTCGCCTCGGCGGATGCTCCGCACGCCGTCGCCTCGGACGGCGTCGAGCCGATCCCGGTCGCCCTCGGCGAAGCATCCGGCGCCCCCAACCCCCACGCCTGGATGAGCCCGCTCAACACGCAGCTCTACGTCGACAACATGGTCGCGGCCTTCAGCGACCTCGATCCCGCCCACGCCGAGGACTTCGCCGCCCGCGGCGCCGCCTACAACGCGGAGCTTCAGCAGATCCACGACGAGATGCTCGACGGCCTGAGCGATGTTCCCGTCGAGCGCCGCATCCTCGTCACCTGCGAGGGCGCGTTCAGCTACCTCGCCCGCGACGCCGGACTCGACGAGGCGTACATCTGGCCCGTCAATGCCGACCAGCAGGCGACGCCACGACGCATGGCCGCGACGATCGACACCATCCGCGAGCGCGATGTGCCCGCGGTTTTCTGCGAATCGACCGTCTCCGATCGGGCGATGCAGCAGATCGTGCAGTCCACGGATGCCGTGTTCGGCGGCGTCCTCTACGTCGATTCGCTGTCGGCCGCCGACGGGCCGGTGCCCACCTACCTCGACCTGCTGCGCCACGACGTCGACACGATCGTCGCCGGGCTGACGGGAGACGCCCCATGAATCCGGTCGATGTGCGTTCCGCGACCGTCCGCTACGGCGACGTGCTCGCCCTCGACGACGTGTCGATCTCCCTCGCCGCCGGCCGGATCACCGGCCTGGTCGGCATGAACGGGTCCGGCAAGTCGACACTGCTCAAGAGCATCCTCGGGCTCGTCCGCCCGGCATCCGGATCCGTCACGATCCACGGGAGCGACCCCGCGGGCGCGCGCCGGCGCGGGCTCATCGGTTACGTGCCCCAGAACGAGGACGTCGACTGGGCGTTCCCCGTCTCGGTGCGCGACGTCGTCATGATGGGGCGTTACGGCCGGCAGGGCATGCTGCGGCGAGCGCGGCAGTCCGACAGGGATGCCGTCGCCGAGGCCCTCGACCGCGTCGAGCTGGCCGATCTCGCCGACCGGCAGATCGGGCAGCTCTCCGGGGGCCAACGCAAGCGCGCCTTCGTCGCCCGCGGGATCGCTCAGGGCGCCGGGATCCTGCTGCTGGATGAGCCGTTCGCCGGCGTCGACAAGCGCAGCGAGGCGACGATCGTGCGCCTGCTTCGCGAGCTCGCGGCGTCCGGCAGCACGGTGCTCGTCTCCTCCCACGACCTGCACGCGCTGCCCGAGCTCGCCGATGACGCCGTGCTGCTGCGGAGTCGGGTCCTGTTCCACGGTTCGGTCGAGGAGGCGCTGGCTCCGCAGAACCTGTCGCGCGCCTTCGGACTGGAGGCGTCATGATCTGGGACTGGATTCTCGAACCCCTGCAGTACGAGTTCATGGTGCGCACCCTCGCGACGACCGTGATCGCGGCGGTGCTGTGCGCCGTGCTATCGTGCTGGCTGGTGCTGGTGGGCTGGTCGCTCATGGGCGATGCGGTCTCGCACGCGGTGCTGCCCGGGGTGGTGCTGGCCTACATCTTCGGGGCGCCGTTCGCGATCGGCGCGCTGGTCTTCGGCTTCCTCGCGGTCGGGCTCATCGGGCTCATCCGCGATACCAGCCGGGTGAAGGAGGACGCCGCGATCGGCATCGTCTTCACCACCCTGTTCGCGCTGGGGCTCGTGATGATCTCGGTCACCCCGAGCCACATCGATCTGAACCACATCATCTTCGGCAACATCCTCGGCGTCTCCCGGGCGGACCTCGCGCAGATCGCGATCCTCGCGGTCGTCGCTTTCACCGTGCTGATCGTCAAGCGCCGCGATCTGACGCTGTTCGCGTTCGACCCGACGCATGCCTTCGCGATCGGCCTGTCGCCGCGGCTGCTCAGCGCCCTGCTCCTGGGCGTACTCGCGCTCACCTCGGTCGTCGCCCTGCAGGTGGTCGGGGTGGTGCTCGTCGTCGCGATGCTCATCATCCCGGGCGCCACCGCCTACCTGTTGACGGATCGTTTCGGGCGGATGCTGGTGATCGCGCCCGTCCTCTCGGCGCTGTGCAGCGTCGTGGGCATCTATCTCAGCTACTGGTTGGACGCAGCATCCGGGGGTCTCGTCGTCGTCGTGCAGGGCGTCGTCTTCGCTCTCGTCTACCTGTTCTCGCCGCGTCAGGGCGTGATCGGGAGACGGGTGCGCGGGCGGCGGCTCAGCACCGCCCGCGCCGGGGTCAGCGTCCGTTCGGGGTGACGACCGCGCGACCCGAGAGCTCGCCGGCCTCGAGCCGGCGATAGGCCTCGAGCGCGTCGTCCATCGCGAAGTACTCGACGTCGGGGACGATCTTGCCCGCGCGGTAGAGGGCCGCGACCTCGTGGAGCTCCTCGATGGTGCCCCAGTAGGTGCTGGTGAAGTCGACCTCGTAGGGAACCTTGAAGAAGTTCCATGCGAACTCGCCGCCGGCGATGCCGACGACCGTGAGGCGGCCCTGACGGGCGACGACGGATGCGGCGAGCGCGATGGTCGGCGCGACGCCCACGAAGTCGAACACGGCGTTGACGCCCTTGCCGCCGGTGAGCTCGCGGATGCGCTCGGCCTGGCCCTCGCCGCCGGGGACCGTGATGGCGCCGAACTCCTCGGCACGAGCCATGGCCTCGGGCTTCATGTCGGTCGCGATGACGGTGGCGCCCGTGATCGCGGTGAGGATCTGCACGGCCACGAGGCCGAGGCCGCCGAGGCCGATCACGAGGGCGGTCTTGCCGCCGCCCGCCAGCTTCGGCAGCGACAGCTTGATGGCGTGGTACGGGGTGAGCCCGGCATCCGCCAGCGGGGCGGCGGCGTAGGGGTCGGCGTCGCCGAGGGGCACGAGGTTGCGGGCGGGCACCGTCATGTACTCGGCCATGCCGCCGTCACGGCCGAGGCCGGAGGCCATGTAGGGCATGTCGGCGACGTTGTCGCAGTAGGTGTCCTGGCCGCGCGAGCACGGTGCGCAGTGTCCGCAGCCGATGGGCCCGTAGACGAGATAGGCGTCGCCCTTGTTCAGGCCCGTGACGCCCTCGCCGACCTCTTCGACCCAGCCGGAGCTCTCGTGGCCGAGGATGTACTTCGGCTCGAGCTGGGTCATGCCCATGCTCGCGTCGTAGTCGGCGTACACGGCGACATCGGAGTGGCAGGCGCCGGCGCCGGCGACCTTCAGCAGCACCTCCCCGGGGCCCGGCGTGGGCTTGTCGACCTCGGTCAGAGCCGGCTTGGTCTTCCAGTTCTCGAATACGACGGCGCGCATGCTGCCTCCTTGAGCGTGTGGGTTGGTCGGGCCGGGTCCGGTCCCGACGATCCGAGGCTATCGAGCGGGGCCGCGATGCGACAGGACCGGGCCCGTAACGCGCCGGTCACATGGCTTCCGTAGCCTGGATGCATGGCAACACCCTGGCGCGCGCACGACGACGGCATCAACTTCCACACCCGCAAGTGGGTCCGGCCCGAGGACCTCAACGCGAACGGCTCGCTGTTCGGCGGGAGCCTGCTGAAGTGGATCGACGAGGAAGCCGCGATCTACGCGATCGTGCAGCTGGGCAACTACCGCGTGGTCACCAAGCTCATCTCGGAGATCAACTTCGAGGCATCCGCACTGCAGGGCGACCTGATCGAGATGGGACTCACCGCGACCGAGTTCGGCCGCACGTCGCTGACGATGCGCGCCGTGGTGCGCAACATGATCACCCGCAAGCGCATCCTGACGATCGAGAAGATCGTGTTCGTGAACCTCGGCGACGACGGGCGCCCCGCCCCGCACGGCTACGACTCGATCACCTACGACCGGGACCGGATGCCGCGCGAGCACGCCGCGACCGACACGATCCGCCTCCCCGGCGTCTGACCTCTCAGCGGCGCAGCAGCTTCTTCCACCGCTTCTGCACGACGATCGGAACCGGTTGGGTGACGACGGCATCGACGGTGAGCGAGCTGTTGTCGGGGCCGATGATCGCGATCGGCGTGGTCAGGGTCATCTCATCGGGCGTGACGGGCATCTTCGCCAGCGCGCGGTGCGCCCGCACATAGGCGGGCACGAGGATGACGACGGCGCCGAGCCACGCGAGCGGGTTGCTCAGCGCGACGCCGCCGAAGCCGAGCACGGCGCCGAGCGCGACGGCGGCGCCCACGCGCATGAACAGCTCGATGACTCCGGTCACGGTGGGAATCAGCGCCTGGCCGAGTCCCTGAAGCGCTCCGCGCAGCACGAACAGCACACCGAGCAGCGCGTAGCTGGCGCCGTTGATGATGAGCATGAGGTGGGCGAGTTCGACGACCTCATCGGAGCCCTCTCCGACGAACAGGCGCACGAGGTGCGTGCCGAAGGCGATGAGGACGGCACCGAGGACGAGGGATGCCGCGATCGCCATCCACGTCGCCTGGACGACGCCGGATCGGATGCGGTCGGGGCGGCGCCCGCCGAAGTTCTGCGCGACGTACATCGACACGGCGAGACCGAGGGATTGCAGCAGTGCGGTGGCGAGGCTGTCGACGCGCGATGCCGCGGTGTAGGCGGCGACCGCCTCGGATCCGAGCAGGTTGAGGGCCACCTGCACGACGAGGGTGCCGATCGCGATGATCGAGGCCTGGAAGCCCATCGGGAGCCCGAGGCGCAGGTGATCGGCGATATCGGCCCGGGTGATCCGCCAGTCGGCGCGGCGCACGTGCAGCACCGGCATCCGCCGCCGCACGAATACGAGGCACAGGAGAACCGAGACGGCCTGCGAGACGACCGTCGCGAGTGCGGCCCCGGCGACGCCCCAGCCGACGGGACCCACGAGCACGATCACGAGGACGACGTTGAGGACGCAGGCGATCGTGAGGAAGATGAGCGGCGTCTTGGAGTCTCCGATCGAGCGGATGATCGCCGACAGGTAGTTGAAGAACATCGTCGCCCCGCCGCCGAGGAAGCTGATCTGCGTGAACAGTGTCGCTTCGGCGAGTAGTTCGGGCGGTGTCTGCATGAGCACGAGCACGGGTTCGGCCAGCAGCGGCCCGCCCACCGTGATGAGAATGCTCGCGACCGCGGCGAGCACGGTGCCCGTGGCGACCGATCGGCGCACGGCGGCGAAGTCCTTCGCGCCGAAGGCCTGCGCGGTCGGGATCGCGAAACCGCTCGTCATGCCCCATGCGAATCCGAGCAGCAGGAACAGGAGTGAGCCCGTCGCGCCCACCGCGGCCAGAGAGTTCACCCCGAGCTCGCGTCCGACGACGATCGTATCGACGACCTGGTAGAGCTGCTGCACGATGTTGCCGATGAGCAGCGGCACGGAGAAGGCGAGGATGACGCGCCACGGGCGTCCGGTGGTGAGAGAGGTGGCCATGCGGCAGGGGCTTCCGGGACGATACGGGTGATGTGCATGCCGCGTTACGGCGAGGAGTCAGTGTATCGAATCGTTTCGATCTCAACCTTGACGAAAGATGGGCGGATGCCGCCGGATCACCGCGAGTCGTAGCGAGCCCGCGCCGCCTCGACCTCGGGCTGGTGCGCGAGGGCCCAGGTGCCGATCGTGACCGCGATCGGCACGAGCGTCGCGCCGAGCGGGGTCAGCTCGTACTCGACCCGCGGCGGCACCTCGGCGTGCGCCGTGCGCTCGACGAGCCCATCGCGCTCGAGCTGCCGCAGCGTTCGGGTGAGCATGCGCTGGGAGATGCCGGGGATGCGCTGGAGCAGCTCGGTGAAGCGCATCCGGTCGCGCTGCAGCGTGGCGACGAGCAGCAGCGACCACTTGTCCCCGACCCGGTCGAGCATCTCCCGAACCATTCGCCCGGCGGATTCGTCGAAGGAGCAGGTCTCCTCGTAGCCGAAGCCCTCATCGCGGGCCGCGACCGCCGGTAACACCGATGTGCCTTTTGTACGCGTCATCCCTCTCCCCCATTCTTGGTTACTGATCGTAACAATCGAACCCCGCAGAACAGGACACCCGAATGCTCATCGCCCTCTGGATCGTCAATGCCCTCCTCGCGCTCGCCATGCTCGGCGGCGGCGGTATGAAGCTCGTCACCCCGAAGGCCACGCTCGCCGAGCGCGGCATGCCCTGGACGGAGGACTTCTCGTCGCTGTCCATCAAGGCCACCGCCGCGCTCGAGGTCATCGGCGCACTGGGCCTCATCCTGCCGCTGCTCACCGGAATCGCGACGATCCTCACCCCCATCGCCGCCGTCGGTCTCGCCATCATCATGGTCGGCGCCACCGTGGTTCACCTGCGCCGCCACGAGCCCGCCGCACCCGCACTCGTTCTCACACTGCTCGCGGTCGCGAGCGCCGTCCTCGGATTCCTCACGGTCTGAGCGCGGTCATTTCTCCGCGGCGGCAGCCCCCAGATTCCCGCCCTGGCTGGAGACGAAGGTGCTGATCGTCGGCGCGATCGTGCGCATCTCGGGCTGGCGCAGGATGAAGACGCTCAGCGCGAACTCGTTCCAGATCGCGACGCTCGTGAGGATCACGACGGTCGCGGTGACGGGCCGCAGCATCGGGAAGACCACGCGGAAAAGCGTCTGCACCGGGCCCGCACCGTCGATGACGAACGGTTCGTCGCCTACTCGACGACGCTTCTCATCCGGGCGTCCACGGTCGGCACGCCGCCGCAGAACCGCTGAGACGACCACCGTTCTGCGATGAGCGCATTCAGCCCTTGCTGGTGACGAGCTCGCCGCTGAGCCGCTCGGCCACCCGCGGACGCGCGATGCGCGGCTCACGGACCGGTGCGACGGCCGGTTGTTCGACGGCCGCTGCGGATTCCTCGACGACGGCCACGATCGCGGGCGCGGGACGCGCCTCGATCGCCCGGACCGCGACGCGCAGGCCGAGTCCGGCGACAAGCGCGAC
>NZ_CANROA010000048.1 GCF_947632095.1 uncultured Microbacterium sp.
ATCCAGCCGCCGCCCACCCGGTTCATCACCAGCGCGAAGCCTTCCAGCCCCGGCGTGCGGATCTCGGTCATCCACTGGTTCCAGGCCGTATCGACAGCCGAGGGCAGATCGGGGCCGGCCGCGGTCAGCCAGGCGCCGAGAACAACGGCGACAAGGATCGCCGCAAGCCCACCGATGAGGAGCGCAGGTCGAGACATCCGTCCATTCTCACCCGCACCGCATCCAGATTCCTAGGGATTGAGCATCTCGACCGTGCGCGGGCGCACGATGATCCACAGCGCGAGGATGCCGATCACCGCGCAGCCGACCATGACCGAGGCCATCGTCGACGCCGTGATGCCCGCCCCCGCCGAGATGAGACCCACAACCGGGGAGATGATCGCGGCGACGCCGTTGTTCGTCGCGCCGAGAACGGATGCCGCGGTGCCGGCAGCCTTGCCGTGCCGGTCGAGCGCGAGCACCTGCACGCAGGGGAACGAGAACCCGCAGGCCGTCATGAACACGAACAGCGGGATGACCGTGCCCCAGAACCCGAGCCCTGCGAGATCATCGACGATGATCGCGGCACCGCTGACGAGCAGCACGGCCGTCGAGAACGCGAGCACCCACTGCGGGCCGAACCGCGAGGCGAGGCGCGACGCGGTCTGCACGCCCACGACCACACCCACGGAGTTGATGGCGAACAGCCAGCCGTACTGCTGGGCGTTCAGACCATGCGTCACCTGGAACAGGAACGGCGATGCCGACAGGTAGGAGAAGAGCCCGGAGAACGTCATGCCCCCGATGATCAGAACGCCGATGAACACCCGATCGCTGAAGACGCTGCGGTAGCGCTGCCAGATCGTCGAACTGCCGCGCTCCTGGCGGCGCTCCTTCGGCAGAGTCTCCGGAACGAAGAACAGGCTCGCGAGGAGCATGATCGCACCGTAGGCGGCGAGGACGACGAAGATCCCGCGCCACGGCATGACCCCCAGCAGCCACGAGCCGATGAGCGGTGCGACCACCGGCGCGACGCCCGAGACGAGCGCGAGCCGGGAGAGCATCACGACCAGGCGGCGCCCGCCGAACAGGTCGCGGACGATCGCCATCGCCACCACACCACCGGCCGCCGCGCCCACGCCCATGAGCACGCGCGCACCGCCGAGGAGCAGCAGATCCGGCGCCACGGCGGCCGCGATGCTCGCCAGCACGTGCAGAGCGGTCACGACGATGAGCGGCACCCGCCGACCGACCTTGTCCGACAGCGGTCCGACCACGAGCTGACCGAGCGCGAAGCCGATCATCGTGCCCGTCAGAGTGAGCTGGATCGCCGCCGACGTCGTCTGGAAGTCCGCTTCCAGCACGGGGAAAGCCGGCAGATACAGGTCGATCGTGAACGGGCCGAGCGCCGTGAGCGCGCCCAGCAGCACGATGTACAGCGTGCGCCGCCGATTCGAGATCGCATCGCCGGGATGCAGCATGATCGGCGCCGTCGCCGGATTCGCCCCGAGGGTGCGGATCGCACCGGTCGGGGTCGAGGTCCGGATCGTCCCGGTCACGGCGCGGATGCCGCCGGTCTCCGGTGCCGAGGAGTCGGATGTGGGCGCAGCAGAAGAAGATGAATCGTTCAAGATCCATCCAGGCTAGCCCGCGGATGTTTCGGCGGTGTTGCCGATCAGCCCGCGATGCGCGCCAGAGCCTGCTCGAGGTCGGCGATGAGATCCGCGATGTCCTCGATGCCCACCGAGAGACGGATGACGTTCTCCGGAACGGCCAGCTCAGTTCCCTTCACCGAGGCGTGCGTCATCTCGGAGGGGTAGCCGATCAGCGACTCGACGCCGCCGAGCGACTCCGCGAGCTGGAACAGCTCCGTCGACTCGACGAACCGTCGCGCAGCATCCGCTCCACCGACGAGCGCCAGCGAGAGCATTCCGCCGAAACCGCTCATCTGCTTCGCGGCGATCTCATGACCGGGGTGCGAGGGCAGCCCCGGGTAGAACACGGTCTCGAACTCGGGGCGGCCCTCGGCCCACTCGGCGATGGCCTGAGCGTTGGCACTGTGCTGACGCATCCGCACCGCGAGAGTCTTGATGCCGCGTGTCGTCAGCCAACCGTCCAACGCCGCCGAGACGGCGCCGACCGCGAACTGCTGGAACTTCACCTGCTCGTAGAACCGGTCGTCCCCGAAGATCACGGCGCCGCCGAGAACATCCGAGTGCCCGCCGAGGTACTTCGTCGTGGAGTGCACGACGAGATCAGCGCCGAAGGCGAGCGGGTTCTGCAGCGCGGGAGAAGCGAACGTGTTGTCGACGACGAGGATCGCACCGCCCGCATGCGCGAGCTCGGCGGTCTTCGCGATGTCGACGACCTTCAGCAGCGGGTTGCTCGGGGTCTCGAGCCAGACGATCTTCGTCTCGGGCCGGATCGCCGCGCGAACAGCATCCGCGTCACCGAGCTCGACCGTCGTCATCTCGATGCCCCAGGGCGCGAAGACCTTCGCCAGCAGACGGTACGTGCCGCCGTAGACGTCGTTGCCGAGCAGCACGTGATCACCCGGACGCAGGATCGCGCGCAGAAGCGCGTCCTCTGCCGCGAGGCCCGAAGAGAACGACAGCGCAGCAGTGCCACCCTCGAGGGCGGCGAGCTGCGTCTCCAGAGCACTGCGCGTGGGGTTGCCCGCACGGTTGTACTCGTAGCCCTGCCGCAGCTCTCCCACCGAGTCCTGCACATGCGTGGAGGCCTGATAGATCGGCGGGATGATCGCTCCGGTCAGCGGGTCGGGGTCTTGACCGGCGTGGATGGCGCGAGTGGCGAAGGCGTGATCGGACATGCCCCCAGCCTACGTCGCGATGGCACCGCGCGCCCCTGCGTTACGCTCCGTATCAGCGCGCGAGGTAGGTCATGAGGTCGTGACGGGTCAGCACCGTATGCGGACGGCCATCGACGGTCACGAGCAGGGCATCGGCTTCGGCGAGCGCCGCCCGCGCCTTGTCGACCGAGTCATGGATGCCGATGAGCGGCAGCCCGGGAGCGATGTGCTCCCCCACAGCATCCGTCGGCTTCGCAGCTCCGCGGAAGAGCAGGTCGAGAAGCCCGCGCTCATCCACGGCGCCGACGACCTCCCCCATCATGACCGGCGGTTCGGCACTGAGCACGACCAGCTGCGAGACGCCGAACTCCGACATCATACTGATCGCATCGCGCACCGTGTCGCCGGGGTGGGCGTGCACGAGAGCCGGCAGGGCGCCGTCGCGAGCCGCGAGCACCGCGGCGACCGCATCGCCGTCCTCGACGTCGATGAACCCGTAGGAGCGCATCCAGAGGTCGTTGAAGATCTTGGCCAGGTAGCCGCGTCCGCCATCGGGAAGCAGCACCACCATGACGGCATCGGCCGGGAGATCCTTCGCGATGCGCAGTGCACCGGCGACGGCCATGCCGCTGGATCCGCCGACGAGGATCCCCTCTTCGCGCGCGAGGCGGCGCGTCATGGCGAAGGACTCGGCATCGTCGACCGCGACGATCTCGTGCGGGACGGCCGGGTCGTAGGTCTCCGGCCAGATGTCCTCGCCGACGCCCTCGACGAGGTAGGGACGGCCTGTGCCGCCCGAGTAGACGCTGCCCTCGGGGTCGACGCCGATGATGCGCACCTGATCGTCGGAGATATCGCGCAGATAGCGGCCGGTCCCGGTGATCGTGCCGCCGGTTCCGACACCGGCGACGAAGTGCGTCACCTGTCCGTCGGTGTCGCGCCAGATCTCGGGGCCGGTGGTCTCGTAATGGCTGCGCGGACCGTTCTGATTCGCGAACTGGTCGGGTTTGAAGGCGCCGGGAATCTCCCTCGCCAACCGGTCGCTGACCCCGTAGTAGGACTCGGGGCTGTCCGCAGCGACCGAGGTGGGAGTCATCACGATCTCCGCGCCATAGGCACGGAGCACGTCGATCTTGTCCTCGCCGACCTTGTCGGGGATCACGAAGACGCACTTGTACCCGCGCTGCTGCGCCACCAGCGCGAGCCCGACACCGGTGTTCCCGCTCGTCGGCTCGACGATCGTACCGCCGGGCTTCAGCTCCCCCGATGCCTCGGCGGCGTCGATGATCCGGCTCGCGATGCGATCCTTCGCCGATCCGCCCGGGTTCATGTACTCGAGCTTGACGAGCACGGTGCAGGCGATGCCCTCGGTCACGTGCTGCAGCTTCACGAGGGGGGTGTCGCCGACGAGGTCGACGATGTGCTCGGCGTACTTCATGTCTCTCAGCGTACGGTGGTCGGCGCCCGCGCGGGCCTCGTATTACCCCTTCGTGGATCCTGCCAGCAGCCCCCGCACGAAGTAGCGCTGCAGCGCGAAGAAGACGATGAGCGGCACGATGATCGACACGAACGCACCGGCTGTGAGCAGATGCCAGTCATTGCCGCGGGTGCCGGTGATCTCGGCGAGCAGCTTCGTGATGGGCGCCGCCCCGCCGTCGGCGAACACCAGCGCCACCAGCAGGTCGTTCCAGACCCACAGGAACTGGAAGATCGCGACCGACGCGATCGCCGGCATCGTCAGCGGCAGCACGATGCGGAAGAAGATCTGCCCGCGGGATGCTCCATCCACCCGGGCCGCTTCGATGATCTCTCCGGGAATCTCGGACATGAAGTTGTGCAGCAGGTAGATCGCCAGCGGCAGAGCGAACATGGAGTGCGCGAACCACACCTGCGCGTACCCGTCGGAGGCGCCCAGCGGCAGCGTGACCTGCACGCCGAAGATGCTCAGTCCGCGGGAGAAGGTGCTCAGCAAGGGCACGAGGGCCATCTGGATCGGCACGATCTGCAGCGCGAAGATGAAGATGAACAGGAAGTTGCGGCCCTTGAAGTCGATCCAGGCGAACGCATAAGCGGCCATGGAGGCGATCATCAGCGGCACGATGGTCGCGGGGATCGTGATGGCGATCGAGTTCACGAACGATTCGAGCATCGTCAGCTGCGTGGTGCCGGCCGACAGCACATCCACATAGTTCTCGCCGGTCACCTGCGGGTTCAGGAAGAACTCCCACCATCCGCTGGTGAGGATCTGCTCGCGCGGACGGAACGATGAGATGAACAGGCCCAGCGTCGGGATGGTCCACAGCACCGCGATGATGATGGATGCCGCTGACGCCCAGGGTCGGGAGAGCCTCTTGCGCGTCCGCGCCGCCGAGGAGCTGAGCTTTCCGCCGGTCGTGATGGAACGCGTGCTGTCAGTGGTGGTCGGGGTGCTCATCGGATCTCCCGCTGCTTCTGGATCTGGCGTGCGTTGTAGATGACGATCGGCAACACGAGGATGAACAGGATGACGGCGAGCGCCGCGCTGCGTCCCGCCTCGAACTTCGAGAACTGCGTGTACATCTCGTTCGCCAGCACGCTGGTCTCATAGTTTCCGGCCGTCATGGTGCGGACGATGTCGAAGACCTTCAACGAGGCGATCGAGATCGTCGTCAGCACGACGATCAGCGCGGGTCGGATGGCGGGAACTGTGACCGCGACGAAGCGCTGCCAGGCGTTGGCGCCGTCGAGCTCAGCGGCCTCGAGCAGTTCGATGGGCACTCCCTTGATGGATGCCGAGAGGATCACCATCGCGAAACCGGTCTGCACCCAGATCAGGACGAGGATCAGGAACAGGGTGTTCAACGGCGGATCGAGCAGGAACTGGTGCGGCTCGGCGCCGAACCAGACGAGGATCTGGTTGAGCAGACCGATCTGGTCGTACTGCGGCCCGCGGTATTCGTACATGAATCGCCAGATGATGCCGGCGCCGACGAAGGAGATTGCCATCGGCATGAACACGAGCACCTTGTAGATCTTCTCGCCGCGGGTGCGATCGATGAAGACCGCATAGGCGAGGCCGACGATCGTCGAGACGGTCGGAACGACCAGCACCCAGACGATCGTGTTGACCACGACGCGGATCCCGTCCGGCTGTCCGAAGATCCAGACGTAATTGGCGAGGCCCACGAAACTCTTGCCGGAGGAGTTCATGAAGGATGCCACGAAGGTCTGAATCGTCGGCAGGATGAGGCCGACCATCAGCAGCAGGAAGGCCGGGGCGAGGAAGGCGACCAGTTGCAGCAGATAGCCCTTGCCCTGCCTGGATCGGTAGTCGAGGAGGAAGAAGATCCCCCCGACGACCACCGCCGCGCCCATCGCCCAGTAGTAGGAGCGAAAGAACCACATGACGGCGAGGGGGACGAGCAGGCACATCGCGAGCCGCGCGACGGTGTACCAGGCGCCGGAGCGCGGCGCCACGTCGATGAGCAACAGGATCAGCGCCACCACCGCCCCGAAGGCGATGACAACGGCCACGGCCTGTAGCACAGGCGGCAAAGAGCCGATCCATCCGAAGAAATCGTTCGCGGTCACTGATCAGTCCCCTTTACGGCAGTGTGCGGGTCTCGACGGCCCGGGCGCCCATGCCCGGGCCGGTACGGGTGGGCCGCTCCGATGCGACCCACCCCTCAGCGGATCAGCTGTCCGGCCAGCCGGTCTCGATCTGCTCGAGGACCTCGTCGGTCGACGTGCCGTTGACCCAGGCGACCATGCCCTTCCAGAACGTGCCCGCGCCGACGGCGCCCGGCATCAGGTCACTCGCATCGAATCGGAACGTGGTTTCCGGGTCCTGCAGGATCTTGATCGTCTCCTGCAGGATCGGGTCCTGCGCGTTCGCCGGGTCGAGGCCGTTGTTGGCCGAGGTGACGCCTCCGAGGCTCACCCGGCTGTTCGCCCATTCCGGGCTCGACAGGTAGGCGAGAACCTTCTGCGTGGCCTCCGAATCGCTGAAGGCGCCCACAATCTCACCCGCACCGGTCACGGCACTGTCTCCGGCGCTCTCACCGGGCAGCATGAACGCCCAGATGTCGCCGTCCTCCGCGATCGTCGTGCCCTCGGGGAAGAAGCCCGAGAGGAAGGACGCCTGGTGCGTCAGCGCGCACTCGCCGCTGGCCAGTGCCGGGGCAACATCGCCGAACGCCGTCGAGTTGATCGAACGCACATCACCGAAGCCCGCGTTCACGTTAGCCGGGTCGAGCAGCACGGCTCCGACGGAGTCGAAGGCCGTCTTGATCTGCGTGTCCGTGAAGGCCACCTCGTTGGTCACCCACTGGTCATAGACCTCGGGTCCGGCCTGGCGCAGGACGTAGTCCTCGATCCAGTCCGTTCCCGGCCACCCGGTCGCGGTTCCCGACTCGAACCCGGCGCACCACGCCGGCGTTCCCGTAGCCGCCTGGATCGACTCGGTGAGCGCGGTCATCTCGTCGAGCGTCGCAGGCACCTCCACACCCCACTCGGTGAACTTCGCCGGCGAGTACCAGATCCACCCCTTCACGTTGGCCATGAGGGGCGCACCGTAGAACGTGCCGTCATACGTGCCGTAGTTCACCCAATCCTCGGTCCAGTACTCATTGGCGTTGGACTCAACCTCCTCCGGTGCGGGCTTGAGGAAGTCACGAGCAGCGAAGTCCGCGAACAGACCGGGCTGCGGGAAGATCGCGATGTCGGGCGGGTTTCCACCCTGCGCGCGTGTTCCGAGCTGCGTCTCGAAATCCTGGCTGCCCTCGTACTTGATCTCGATATCGTTCTCCTCGGCCCAGCCGGCCCAGGACTCCTGCAGCAGCTCCGCCTCGGAGTCGACGATCGTGCCGTAGATGGTGACGGTACTGCTGCCGCCCTCATCGCCGCCTCCGCCGTCGGACCCGCCGGGAGCCCCGCATCCGGCAAGCGCCATACCGGCTGCCCCCAGAAGGGCGACCGGTGCCAGGCGCCGATAACGCTGTGACAGTGCCATGTGACTTCTCCTCTTCGAGTTCACGTCCCCGGATTGCTCCGCCCCGCAGGACCGAACCGGTGGGGAACCGTTTCCAGGGACAACGTATCCCGCGCCCACCACCGAGCACAATGGTTCGAGGTCACAAGCTCACAACCTTCCTCGGCTCTAAGGTGGGAGCGCTCCCGCGATTGCACTGTGGAACCGGTTCCCGATTTCGTTTCGCAGACACTACGCTTGGCGTGGTGATCTGGCCCGAGAGCCAGCAGAGAGGACACGAAGAATGAGCACGATCGCAGATGTCGCCGCCCTCGCGGGAGTCTCCAAAGCGACAGCGAGTCGAGCCCTCAGCGGTCGCGGTTATGTCTCCGATGCCACGCGCGAGCGCGTGAGCGCCGCCGCCTCGGAACTGTCCTACATCGCGCATTCCTCGGCGACCAGCCTGGCGACCGGCCGCACGCGCACCGTCGGAGTCATCACACCGACTCTCGGACGTTGGTTCTTCACCGAACTGTTGACCGGCATCCACGACGCGCTCCTCGAGCACGGCTACGACATGGCGGTCTCCGGCGTCGCCGAAGGGTCGCCCGCCCGAGGCCGCCTCTTCGACACAGCCCTTCCCGGTCGGCGCTACGACGGCATCATCGCCGCGGGCCTCCAACCCCGCACGCACGAACTCGAACGGCTCCTGCCCCTGCCGTCGCCGCTCGTAAGCGTGGGTCCCTACGACGGAGGGACGAGCTCGGTCGGCATTGACGACACCGCGGCGGCGCGGCGTGCGACCGAGCACCTGATCGACCTCGGCCACAGCGAGATTGCCTTTATCGGCGTCGCTTCCCCCGCCCGGCAGACGGCGCTCGGCGATTCCCTGCGCATCGCGGGCTACCGGGCCTCAATGCGGGCGGCTGGCTTGTCCGAGCGCACGATCACCGCGGCAGCGTCAGGAGACATGCCCGCCGCCTATGCGGCCGCCGTCGACCTGCTCGGAGAGCGCCGCGGGCGCCCGACCGCGATCGTCGCGCTGTGCGACGAGATGGCGATCGGTGCGATCATCGCCGCGCATCGGCTGGGCATCGCCGTGCCCACAGAGCTCAGCGTCGTCGGAATCGACGACCACCACAACGCCGAGATGTTCTCCCTGACCACCATTCGGCAGCGCCCCCGCGAACAGGGCGCAGATGCCGCGCGGCTCCTCCTGGATCGCATCGAGAACCCGCTCGCAGCGGTCGAGCACATCCAGGCGCCGTCGACCCTCGTCGTGCGCAACTCCTCCGCTCCCCCGCGCTGAGAACACGAATGCCCCGGGCCTGAGCCCGGGGCATTCGAAAAGCGATGAGACGCGATTACTTGAGGGTAACCGAAGCGCCGGCGGCCTCCAGGGCCTCCTTCGCCTTCTCAGCGGTCTCCTTGTTAGCGCCCTCGAGGACGGCCTTCGGAGCACCGTCGACGACAGCCTTGGCCTCGCCGAGGCCCAGCGAGGTCAGCTCGCGGACAGCCTTGATGACCTGGATCTTCTTGTCGCCGGCAGCCTCGAGGATGACGTCGAACGAGTCCTTCTCCTCCTCGGCCTCAGCAGCGCCTGCACCAGCAGCGCCGGCAGCGGCGACGGGAGCAGCAGCGGTGACCTCGAACTTCTCCTCGAACGCCTTGACGAAGTCGTTCAGCTCGACGAGGGTGAGCTCTGCGAACTGCTCCAGCAGCTCCTCGGTGGTGAGCTTAGCCATGATGTATCTCCTAATAGATGGGGTTTGTGGGAAGAAGACGCGAGACGCTTACGCGGCCTCTGCGGTCTCCAGCTTTTCGCGAAGAGCATCGACGGTGGCCGCAGCCTTGGCCATCGTTGCCTTCATCATGCCCGCTGCCTTCGCAAGCAGAACCTCGCGGCTCTCGAGCGAGGCGTACTTGTTGACCTCTTCGGCGGTGAGGACATTGCCCTCGTACACGCCGCTCTTGATCACGAGAAGCGGGTTGGCCTTGGCGAAGTCACGAAGAGCCTTGGCAGTGGCGACGAAGTCACCGTGCACGAAAGCGACAGCCGACGGGCCCTTGAGGTCGTCGTCCAGCGCGGAGATCCCAGCCTTGTTGGCAGCGATCTTGGTCAGCGTGTTCTTCACCACGGCGTACTCAGCGTTCTGACGGATGGCGTTGCGCAGCTCCTTGAGCTGGGCAACCGTCAGACCGCGGTACTCGGTCAGCAGGACGGCGTTCGAGTTCTCGAAGTTCTTCGTGAGCTCGGCAACCGATGCATCCTTCTGCGCCATGGTCACTCCTTGATGGGTACGAGATGTCGCACGTGCGTGGGACATCGGCCTGGACCGCGGCTGAAAACAGAAAAGCTCCGGCGCAAGCGCACGGAGCTCGGAAGAAGTTCGTGTCACCTGCGCGGGCCCTGCTGTGCAGTGCTTCGATCGTTCGGCGCTTTCGCGCATAACGATGACCAGCGGTCTTCGGTTATCAACAACTTTACCCCACGTCCGACCGCACCCCAAATCGCGGCGCGGCCGCGGCGACGCACAACACGCTCGGGTACCCTCGAAGGGTGACACCGGAACTTCAGGCGCGAATCGTCGCGGACTCCCGCGACCGCGTCGCCTGGCTCCGAGCTCGAGCCCGCGGCATAACCGCCACCGATGTGGCAGGCCTCACGAGCGACATCTCCATCAAGCGCGCCGCCGACTCCAAGCTCGGCGCGGGCCCCCGCTTCGCCGGCAACGCCTACACCGAGCACGGACGTCGGCGCGAACCCGCGATCGCGGCATGGGTCTCCTCGACCCACGGCATCCACCCCTCCTCCGCACTCTTCCGCGCGGAGATCGAGCAGCGTCACCTCGCAACCCCCGATGGCGTGGTCCAGCAATCCGATGGGCGCATCCTGCTCGCCGAGATCAAGACCACGAATAAAAGCTGGCGCACGATCCCGCGCACCTACCTGCGACAGGTCTGGTGGCAGCAGCACGTGCTCGGCGCCGAGCGCACCCTCTTCGTATGGGAAGAGCACGACAACTTCCGCGTGATCCACGATGAGCCCAAGTCCGTGTGGATCGACCGCGACGATCGAGAGATCGCACAGCTGGTCGGCATGGCGACCCGCTTGATCGACGAGCTCTATCACCGCACGACGGGGCAACGCCCGCCGGAGCAGGCCCTCCCCGACGCGGCAGCCCGTCGCGAGGCACTCCGCGAGCGGGACGCGTTCCGCGCGCTCGCACTGATGGACTGACCACCCCGCGCACTTCCCGCTTTTCGGCGACCCCACCCGGAGTTGGTTGACGTTTGTCAACATTCGGCGTATCGTTGACTTTTATCAACTTTCGCGCGCCAGTGCCGTCGCGCCCACCGCATTCTCCGCAACACAGTGAAAGGTGCGCATGAGCGCTCACACTCCTTCGACAGCCACGACGACGACTCGAATGTCGCACCGACAGGTCCTTCAGGCCCTCTCCGGCCTCATGCTGGCCATGTTCTGCTCGATGGTGTCGACCACCGTCGTCGGCACGTCGCTGCCGATCATCGTCCCCGAACTCGGAGGATCCCAGGCCTCTTACACCTGGGTCGTCACGATGACCCTGCTGACGACCGCGATCTCCACCCCGATCTGGGGCAAGCTCGCCGACCTTATCAATCGCAAGAATCTCATGATCGCGGCCCTCGCGATCTTCGTCCTGGCCAGCGCGGGCGCAGGTCTGTCCCAGAACTCCGAGATGCTGATCGCCTTCCGAGCGTTCCAGGGCATCGGCGGCGGCGGCCTGGCCGCACTCAGCCAGGTGCTCATGGCCGACATCCTGTCCCCGCGCGAGCGAGGCAAGTACATGGGTCTGTTCGCCGCTGTCATGGCCGTCGCCACGGTGGGCGGTCCGCTGCTCGGCGGCGTGCTCACCGATACGGTCGGCTGGCGCTGGAACTTCTACGTCGGCGTCCCCCTCGGCGTCATCGCGATCATCGTGCTCATCCGCACTCTGAAGATCGAGCAGATCCGTGCCGCGAAGGTGCGCATCGATTACCTCGGAATCGTGCTCCTCTCGGTCGCCGCCGGATTCCTTCTCGTGTGGGTCTCCAATGTCTCCTCCTACGGGTGGATGAGCTGGGAGACCCTCTACATGGTGGGAATCGCCATCCTCGCGACTGTCGCCTTCATCGTCGTCGAGCTGAAGGTCGCCG
The DNA here is from genome assembly GCF_947632095.1 of uncultured Microbacterium sp. Lineage (GTDB taxonomy): Bacteria > Actinomycetota > Actinomycetes > Actinomycetales > Microbacteriaceae > Microbacterium. The sequence goes on from NZ_CANROA010000048.1 coordinate 11,916, forward strand.
AGCCGCTCATCCCGCTGACGCTGTTCCGCAACCGAACCTTCACGCTCGCAGTTCTCGCGTCGATCTCGATCGGCGTCGCCATGTTCGGCACATCGGTCTACCTCGCTCAGTACATGCAGATCTCGCGCGGATACGGCCCCACCGAAGCCGGTCTGCTGACGATCCCGATGGCCGCCGGCATGCTGATCTCATCCACGGTGATCGGGCAGCTGGTCACCCGATCGGGCAAGTGGAAGAGCTTCCTGGTCACCGGTGCGATCCTCATGGTCGCCGGCACCTCCCTCCTGTCGACCCTGCAGTACGACACCTCGCTGTGGCTCGTGGGCATCTACATGTTCCTGCTCGGAGCCGGCACCGGCATGACGATGCAGAACCTCGTCCTCATCGTGCAGAACACCTCGGCACCGCAGGAGATCGGCGTCGCCAGCGCCGGAGTCAACTTCTTCCGCACCGTGGGCGGAACAACCGGCGTTGCCGTCATGGGATCGGTGCTCGCAACCAGCATGGCGCAGCAGCTCACCGATCGCGCCGCCGAAGTCAGCGCCGCGATCGCAGCGCTCGGAGAGAAGGGCAAGGCCATCGCCGAACAGCTCGCCAGCGGCGCTCTGCCGACGACCCGCGATATGCCCGAGGGGATCCGCCTCATCATCGAAGACGCCTCCGCCCAGGCGATCTCGCATGCCTTCCTCATCGGCGTTCCGCTCGCCGTGCTCAGCCTGATCGCGATCGCCTTCCTGCCGAACATCCCCCTCATCAAGCAGAACAACGTCGAGCGTGTGCGCGAGCAGCTCCGAGCGAATGAACTCGCCGTTGCAACCGCCGAGACCGGCTCTGTGCAGGTCGTGCGCCCGGAGGATGACGAGCGATGACGAGCGTTTCGGCTCCCGGCAGCGCTGAAGCGTCTGCGCCGTCGTTGAGTGAGGAGTACGTCGCAGCGCTGACCGACCTCGAGTCGGAGTTCGGCGAGCTCATCACCCATTTCCGGCACACCGTCACGGAGAACGCCGAGCGCTTGAGCCCGGGCCTCCTGCCCACCGCGTACAAGACATTCACGACGATCGTTCGCTACGAGAGCACGACAGCGTCGGTTCTCGTCGATGCTCTGCAGATGGACAAGGGACAGCTGAGTCGGACTCTCCGTGAGCTCGAAGGACTAGGCCTCATCGCCCGCACCCCGGATCCGAGCGATCGTCGAGCCACGCTCCTCTCTCCGACGCCTGATGGCATCACCCGGCTGGCCGAGGCGAGACGCCCCCAGGAGGGGCGGATGCTGCGAGCCCTGAGCAACTGGGATCTCAGCGAGATCCAGACCCTCACAGCGCTTCTGCACCGTCTCACGACGGGGGCGCGCGAGGCCTGACGCACCCCAGAGAACGATGAAGGCGCGTCGCACCCCTGGGTGCGGCGCGCCTTCATCGTTCTCTGGTCTTCACGCCCCACAGGGCCTAGCGTCGAGAAGTGCTCACCGTCTTCGCTGGCCTCGCCGGCCTCGGACTCGGCCTCTCGCTGATCACCACGACGATGCTGCTCACCCAGCTCAACCCGCATGTCTATATCGACACCGTCGTCATGCTCGCCTCGATCGCCGCCACGCATGGTGATGAGCGCTGGCTCTTCGCCGGTGGCGCGGTCGCTGCGAGCTTGGTCTGGTTCGTCGCCCTCGGGTTCGGCGCCACCCGTCTCAGCGGAGTGCTGCGCACGGAGAAGGCCTGGCGCATCATCGACGCGCTGATCGCCCTTGTCATGTGCGCGATTGCTGTCAGCCTCGTCAGCCCTCTCCTGGTCGGCTGAGAGGCTGTGCTTACGAAGAAGAGCCATCCCGGAGACCGGGATGGCTCAGCACGCGAAAACACGCGTTAACGCAAGAAAGCCACCCAACA
>NZ_CANROA010000049.1 GCF_947632095.1 uncultured Microbacterium sp.
CTGCTCACGGTCAACGGCGTCGGCCGAGCCGCTCGCACCGACCGCATGAACCGCTGACCCGATAGGCTGTGCTGTCCCGCGACCGGTCACCCGGATAAGATCTCCGGGTGACCGGTCAGATGTTCTCGGGGGCTGTCGCGATCGGGCTGGGTCTCGTCGTCGGCTTCCTGCTCTTCGTCCCCTTCGTCGCGATCGCCTATCGGCGCCGCGGGCATCTGTCCTTCGGCCGGCTGCTGCTGTGGGGCGCGGCGCTGATCTACTTCTGGGCGATCTGGACGTACACGCTCCTCCCGCTGCCGGACGGCGACGACATCCGCTGCGTCGGCATGGTGACCGATCCGCTGGAGATCGTGCGCGAGCTGCGCGGAACCCTCTCGCAGGGCTCCCGCTTCGTCAGGGATCCGGCGTTCCTGCAGATCGCCCTGAACGTCGTGCTTTTCCTGCCGCTCGGCTTCTTCGTACGGGTGCTCGGCGGCCGAGGGATCTTCGTCGCGTTCGCCGCCGGGCTCGGGCTCTCGATGTTCGTCGAGACGACGCAGCTGACGGGCGTGTGGGGCCTGTACCCGTGCGCCTACCGGGTGTTCGACGTCGGCGACCTCATGACGAACACGCTCGGCGCGCTCGTCGGCTCGGTCATCGGCTTCATCGTGCCCCGAGTGCATCGCGGGTCGGCGAAGGCATCGGATGCCGACGCTCCGCGTCCGGTGACGAAGGGGCGCCGCGCGCTGGCGATGCTCTGCGACGGGATCGCGTTCGCACTGATCGGCTATGTGGCGGGCGTGGGCGTCGCCGCGGTCCGCCTGTACCTGCTCGAGCTGCCGCAGGATGCGAGCGACGGGACGCTCGTGTCGTTCTGGTCGACGCTCGGCACCGCCGCGATCTGGCTGATCGTCGTGCTCGCCACCGGTCAGACGATCGGCGATGCGACAGTGCGCCTGCGCTACCGGGGCGGACGGGTTCCGCAGCCGATCGCGCGCCTGCTGCGCTGGGCCGCGGGCTATGCGGGGATCTCGCTGCTCGGGCTTTTCGTCCCCCTAGCCGTCCCGGCGCTCGTGTTCGCCAGCATCCTGCTGCTTCTGTTCACCCGGCGCGGCCGGGGCCTGCCCGGTCTCGTCTCGGGGCAGCAGCTCACCGATTCCCGCGAGAAGCCGGCACCGGCGCCCGAGCACTCAGCGGATGCCGAACCCGACCGCGTAACGTCGATGTCATGACGACCATCGAGGTCAGCGAAGACGACATCAGCCAGGCGAAGGAGCTGCGCGATCAGTTCCAGCGTTTCCTGCGCGGGTACGAGTTCGGCATGCGCGAGGTCGAGACGAAGATCTCGATCCTGCGCGACGAGTTCCTCCACGACCACGACTACAACCCGATCGAGCACGTCACGAGTCGGTTGAAGACGCCCGATTCGATCGTCGAGAAGATCGCCCGCAAGGGCATCGAGCCCGACTTCGAGCGCATCCGCGATGAGATCACCGACATCGCCGGAATTCGGGTCACCTGCAGCTTCGTCACCGACGTCTACCAGCTGTTCGATCTGCTCACCGCGCAGGACGACATCACGGTGCGCGTCGTCAAGGACTACATCGCCCAGCCCAAGGCGAACGGCTACCGCAGTCTGCACGCGATCATCGAGGTGCCGGTGTTCCTGTCGACGGGGCAGCTGTGCATCCCCGTCGAGGTGCAGTTCCGCACCATCGCGATGGACTTCTGGGCGAGTCTGGAGCACAAGATCCACTACAAGTTCCAGGGCCAGGTGCCGGGGCACCTCGTCGACAGCCTCACCGATGCGGCGCACGCCGCGGGCGAGCTCGACGCGCGCATGGAGCGCATCCACCGCGAGGCGCACGGCACGCGGCCGGCGCTGCCCGCACCGATCGATCCGCGCATCGTCGAGGTCTGAGCGCCCGCTCTCTCAGGCGAGGAACTCCCGCACGGCGATCGCCATCGCGGCGACGCCCGTCTCGAGCGTCGGGTGGATCTCCGGCGCGTAGTAGGGGGAGTGGTTGGTCGGGATGTCCTCCGCGACGGTTCCGGATGCCTCGGCCGCCGCATACGCTTCCGGGGCCACGCCGCCGAAGAACCAGAACACGAGTGGAACATCCGCGTCGCGGGCGAACCAGGAGACGTCCTCGCTGCCGGTGAACATCCCGGGATCGACGACGGTTCCGGCGCCGAGGTCGCGGTTGATGGCCGCGGTGACCCGGGCCGTTGCGGCCGGGTCGTTGATCGTCGGCGGCAGGGTGTGCGCCGTGCGGAATTCGGGTTCGCGCTCGGCGCCGGATGCTGCGGCCTCGGCTCGCACGATGCGCTCGACGCCCGTGAGGATCTTGTCGCGCATCTCGTCGGTCGAGTAGCGCAGGCTCAGCTCGAGCGTCGCCTCGGCGGGGATGATGTTGTTCTTCGTGCCGGCGTGGATCGAGCCGACCGTGACGACGCCGACCTCGCGCGGATCGATCTCGCGCGAGGGGATCGTCTGCAGGCGCATCACGGTGGCGGCGGCCATGACGACCGGGTCGATCGTCGTGTGCGGGCGTGAGCCGTGACCGCCGCGACCGTGCAGGGTGACGGTGATCCCGTCGGCGGCGGCCATCTGCGGGCCGGGCCGCATGCCGATGATCCCGGCGGGAAGCGGCGTGACGTGCTGGCCGAGCACGATGTTCGGGCGGGGCACGCGCTCGAGCAGCCCGTCGTCGAGCATGGCGCGGGACCCGGCGCCGTACTCTTCAGCGGGCTGGATGATCACGACCAGGGTTCCCGACCACTCCTCGCGTTCGGCGACGAGGCGCTCGACCGCGCCGATCATCGCGGTCACGTGCATGTCGTGGCCGCAGGCATGCATCACCGGGACGGTGTTCCCCGCCGGGTCGATGCCCGTCACAGTGCTGGAGTACGGGAGACCCGTGAGCTCCTCGACCGGGAGGCCGTCCATATCTGCGCGCGCCCAGACGACCGGTCCGTCGCCGTTGCGGAGGACTCCGACGACGCCCGTGATCCCGATCCCCTCCTCGACCTCGAGGCCCAGGTCGCGCAGGTGGCCGGCGGCGATGCCGGCTGTGCGCGTCTCCTGGAAGGACAGCTCGGGATGCCGGTGCAGATCGATGTACAGCGCTTCGAGGTCGATGCTCATGGCCACGACTCTAGTGTCGACCGCCCCGCGGCTACAGTTGATCTGCCTCCCGTCTTCGTCGAGGCATCCCCTTTGGAGCATCCATGACCATCGACGACCGCACCCGCTACCGGCCGAATCCCTCCGTCCTCACGGCGCTGAAGACCCCGCGCATCCTCACCCGCGAGGTGCTCGCGGGGCTCGTCGTGGGGCTCGCGCTCATCCCCGAGGCGATCGCCTTCTCGGTGATCGCGGGCGTCGACCCGAAGGTCGGCCTGTTCTCGTCGTTCATCATGGCCGTCTCGATCGCGTTCCTCGGCGGACGCCCCGCGATGGTCACCGCCGCCACCGGCGCCGTCGCGCTCGTCATCGCCCCGGTCGCCCCGACCTACGGCCTCGACTACTTCATCGCGACGGTTCTGCTCGCCGGCGTCTTCCAGATCCTCCTCGCGGTGCTCGGCGTCGCGAAGCTCATGCGCTTCATCCCGCGCAGCGTCATGACCGGGTTCGTCAACGCCCTCGCGATCCTCGTGTTCATCTCGCAGGTGCCGCACATGTACGACGTGCCGTGGCTCGTGTACCCGCTCATCGTTCTCGGCATCCTCATCATGGTCTTCATGCCGAAGATCACGAAGGTGATCCCGGCGCCCCTCGTCTCGGTCATCATCGTCACCGCCGTCGTGCTCGCGTTCGCCCTGAAGGTGCCGACGGTCGGCGATCAGGGAGAGCTGCCGCGGAGCCTGCCCGAACTGTTCATCCCGAATGTGCCGTTGACCTGGGAGACCTTCACGATCATCGCGCCGTTCGCGCTCGGAGTCGCACTCGTCGGCCTCATGGAATCGCTCATGACCGCGAAGCTCGTCGACGAGATCACCGACACCCACTCCCGCAAGACCCGCGAGGCGTGGGCGCAGGGCGCATCGAACATCCTCTCGGGCATCTTCGGCGGTATGGGCGGCTGTGCCGTGATCGGGCAGACGATGATCAACGTGAAGTCGGGGGCGCGCACCCGCATCTCGACGTTCTGCGCCGGGATCTTCCTGTTCCTGCTCGTGGTCGTCTTCGGAGACTTCGTCGCGACGATCCCGATGGCCGCTCTCGTCGCCGTGATGATCATGGTCTCGATCGGTGCGTTCGACTGGCACAGCATCCGGCCCGCGACCCTCAAGCGCATGCCGAAGAGCGAGACGTTCGTCATGGTCGCGACGGTCATCATCGTCGTGCTCACCGAGAATCTCGCGATCGGGGTCGTCATCGGCGTTCTCATCGCCTCGGTGCTGTTCGTGCGCCGCGTCGCGCACGTCGTGACCGTCACCCGGGTGCTCGGCGACGACACGGTGCATTACACGGTCGACGGGCAGCTGTTCTTCGCCTCCAGCAACGACCTCACGACCCAGTTCGAGTACACGGCGGACCCGCAGCACGTCGTGATCGACATGTCGCGCTCGCACGTGTGGGATGCGTCGACCGTTGCCGCGCTCGACGCGATCGAGACGAAGTACGCCCACCACGGCAAGACCGTCGAGCTCATCGGCCTCAACGACGCGAGCGGCGTGTTCCACGGGCGGCTGAGCGGCGGCTTCCCGCCCGCGTGACGGCCGATGAAAGCGCCCGCCGGCCTCAGGGCTCCGGCGTCATCGAGGACTGCCGACGGTAGCGCCGGTTGCGGATGCTGAGAAGAACGGATGCCACGACCGCCGCGATGACGGATGCCGTGAGGATCGCGACCTTCGCGTGATCGTGCGCCGGGCTTCCCGGTGCGAAGCTCAGCTCGGCGACGAGGAGCGACACCGTGAAGCCGATTCCGGCGAGCATCCCGATCCCGGCGATGTCGACCCACCGCAGAGCCGGGTCGAGGCCGATGCGCCGCACCCGGGTGATGACCCAGGTCGCGAGCGTGATGCCGAGCGGTTTTCCGACGACGAGAGCGACGACGATGCCGAGCACGACAGGGTCGGCGAAGGCCGAGACGAAGCCCTCGCCGCCGCCGATCGCGACGCCGGCGGAGAAGAACGCGAAGATCGGTACCGCGACTCCGGCGGACAGCGGACGGAAACGGTGCTCGAAGACTTCGGCGAGCCCGGGTCCGTTCTCCGAGGCGCGGTCGGCCTTCTTATGCAGCACGGGAATCGTGAATCCGAGGAGCACCCCGGCGATTGTCGCGTGGATGCCGGAGGCATGGAGCAGGGCCCAGGCGACGACGCCGATCGGCAGGAGGATCAGCCAGGCGGCCGTCGGGCGCAGATGGAAGAACGTGCGGAACCGCTGCGCGATCAGGCCGTAGACGGCGATCACGGCGAGCGCGAGCAGCAGAGGCGTGACGGCGATGCTCTCGGTGTAGAAGACCGCGATGATCGTGATCGCGATGAGATCGTCGACCACGGCGAGGGTGAGGAGGAAGATGCGCAGCGCGCTCGGCAGGTGCGAGCCGATCAGTGCGAGCACGGCTACGGCGAACGCGATGTCCGTGGCTGTGGGGATCGCCCACCCCCGGGATGCCTCGGCGTCGCCTGTGACGATCGCCGTGTAGATGACGGCGGGCACGATGACTCCGCCGACGGCAGCCGTGATCGGGATGACGGCCGTGCGGAAGCGGCGCAGGTCGCCGGCGACGAACTCGCGTTTGAGTTCGAGGCCGACGAGGAAGAAGAAGATCGCGAGCAACCCGTCGGCGGCCCAGGCGCCCAGGCTCAGACGCAGATGCCAGGGCTCGTACCCGATCTCGACGTCGCGCAGGGCGAAGTACGAGTCCGCCCAGGGCGAGTTCGCCCACACGAGGGCGAGGGCGGCGAAGGCCACGAGGAGGATGCCGCCGACGCTCTCCTTGCGCAGGATCTCGCCGATGCGCCGCGATTCGCCGAGGGATGCGCTCGGGAAGGTGTCGGGGTCGTGCTGGGGGAGAGGGGGAGTCGGGGCCACGGGAGGAACTCTCTGTCGTCGGAAAGGACACCGTCGACCAGGCTTCCCGACACTCCGTCCACCACTGTACCCGGCAGCCGCGTGCTTCCGTGCCGTTCATCCGGCTCAGTCGATGATGAACCAGGCCGCCGTGTCTGTCGGCAGCGCAGTGCCTTCGAACGGTTCGCTCTGGGTCAGGAATGTCACATCACCGAGCTCGATCGGCTCGGCGCCGAGGTTCGCGACGACGTGCAGGTCGCCGCGGCGGAACGCGATCGCCTCCTCTCCGCGGTCCTCCCAGACGAGCGATCCGACACCCAGTGCCCGCTCGCGGCGCAGCCGCAGCAGCGTCCGGTAAAGATGGAGAGTGGATGCCGCATCCGCCGTCTCGGCATCGCGCGCGAACCGCGCCCACTCCTCCGGCTGCGGCAACCACGAGGCGCCGGTGTCGTTGAAGCCGTAGGCGGGGGCATCCGCCTCCCAGGGGATCGGCACGCGGCATCCATCGCGTCCGTACCGCTCGCCCTGCGAGCGGAACCATGTCGGATCCTGCCGCAGGTCGTCGGGGATCTCCATCGCCTCGGGAAGCCCGAGCTCCTCGCCCTGGTAGAGGTACGACGACCCGGGGAGCGCGAGCATCACGGCTGTGGCCGCGCGGGCGCGGGAGAGCCCGACGGCCGGATCGGGCTTGCCAGCCGAGAGGGGGCCGAGCCCATCGCCCTGCGGGTTCTCGACCGTCACCGCCAGACGCGTCGCGTGCCGCACGACATCGTGGTTCGACAGCACCCACGTGCTCGGGGCGCCGACCGCCCCGAACTCCGCCAGCGATTCGCGGATCACGTCGCGGATGCTCGCGGCATCCCACGCGGTCATCATGTAGGGGAAGTTGAACGTCTGGTGCATCTCATCGGGACGCACCCACAGCGCCGTCTGCTTCAGCGTCGGAAGCCACGCCTCGCCGCAGAGGGCCCGGTCGCCGTCGTACTCGGCGAGCACCCGATGCCAGTCGCGGTAGATGTCGTGCACGCCGTCCTGGCCCCAGTACGGCACATCGGCTTCGCCGCCGCCCATCGAATCGGCCTCGAGCGGCGGCATGTAATCGGGCAGCCCGTCGGTCTTGATCATGCCGTGCGCGACGTCGACCCGGAAGCCGTCGACGCCCCGGTCGAGCCAGAACCGCAGCACCGAGCGGAACTCCGCCCGCACCTCGGGGTTCGTCCAGTCGAAGTCGGGCTGGGTGACGTCGAAGATGTGCAGGTACCACTGGCCCGGCGTGCCATCGGCCTCGACGACGCGCTCCCACATGCCGCCGCCGAAGACGCTCTCCCAGTTGTTCGGCGGCAGGTCTCCGTTCTCGCCGCGGCCGTCGCGGAAGATGTAACGGGCGCGCTCGGGGCTTCCGGGCCCGGCTGCCAGGGCCTGCTGGAACCACGGATGCCGGTCGCTGGAATGGTTCGGGACGAGGTCGACGATGACCCGGATGCCGCGGGCATGCGCCTCGGCGAGCATCGCATCGAAGTCGTCGAGCGTGCCGAACAGCGGGTCGACGTCGCGATAGTCCGCGACGTCGTAACCGGCGTCCTTCTGCGGGCTCGTCATGAACGGGCTCAGCCAGATCGCGTCGACGCCCAGCTCCTCGAGGGCCGCGAGACGGCTCGTGATACCCGGAAGGTCGCCGACGCCGCTCCCCGTCGAATCCGCGAACGATCGCGGATAGATCTGGTAGATCACGGCGCTGCGCCACCACTGGGCGCCGGGGGCTGCGAACTGCTCGAGGCCTGTCATGCCGATGAGCCTAGGGCACCCGGCGCCGCGATGGGGCTCAGCCGGGGATGACGATGTTCGCGGGGGTCTCGCCGCGCAGCATCCGCTCGATCTGCTTGCGGATCAGGCGGGCGATGCGCGGGTTCATCGCGGTGGACGCGCCGCCGATGTGCGGCGAGATGAGCACGCCGGGCGTCGACCACAGCGGATGGCCCTCCGGAACCGGTTCCGGGTCGATCACATCGAGCGCCGCCCGGATGCGGCCGTTCTCGGCGACCAGGGCGTCGGTGTCGATGAGGGTTCCGCGGCCCACGTTGACGATGAGCGCACCGTCGGGCAGCAGCGACAGCATCCGCTCGTCGAAGAGCCGGTGCGTCTCCGCACCGCCGGGAAGTGCGAGGATCACGATCTCCGCATCCGGGAGCAGGCCCGCGAGCTCGTCGATCGCATGCACCTGCACGCGGCCGAGACGCTCGTGCCAGACCGGGCGCGCGGTGCGCGCGACGACTGTCAGATCGATCTCGAACGGTTCCAGGCGCAGGGCGATCGCCTCGCCCACTCCGCCGAATCCGACCAGCAGAACCTTGCGATCCGCCAGGCTCTCGGCGAAGACCGGCGACCACTGGCCCTGCTGCTGGGCCAGCACGAAACGGGGGAACTGCCGCTGAGCGGCCAGCGTCAGCGCCAGCGCGATCTCGGCGGTCGAGGTCTCGTGCACGCTCGAAGCGTTCGCGAACGGGATGCCCGCCGGCAGAGCATCCGCGACCCCGTCGTAACCGATCGACTGGCTCTGCACGAGGCCGACATCGACGCCCTCGAGAGCGCCCAGCACCTTCGTCGCACCCATGTACGGCGGCACGACCATGTCGATGCGCTCGCGCGGGGCCGGGGACGTCATGTCCCAGATCTCGAGCTCCGCGCCCTCGGGCAACGGGCCGACGTTCTCGGCGAGGCGGGCGGTGGGAACGGTGACGAAGAGGCTCACATCCCGAGCCTATCGAGCCGGGTGGGCGTTGCGCCCGACGGAGGTTGTTGCCCGTGGCGGAGGTTTCGCGGAAGAACCTCCGCGGTGCGCAACAACATCCGCTGCGTGCAACAGACGAAGACGCCCGGGAACGACGAAGGGCCGGATGCTGAAGCATCCGACCCTTCGTAGAAGAACTTTAGGCGGCGACGCGGGCGACCGCGGCGATCGCGCTCGTGAAGAACGCGAGACCGTCGGTGCCGGAGCGCATCGCGGAAGCCGTGTCGGGGCCGAAGCCGGCCTCGGTGGCGTGCTCGGGGTGCGGCATGAGGCCGACCACGTTGCCCGCGGCGTTCGTGATGCCGGCGATGTCGCGCAGCGAGCCGTTCGGGTTGACGCCCGCGTAGCGGAAGGCCACGAGGCCCTCGCCCTCGAGGCGGTCGAGCGTCTCGTCATCGGCGATGTAGCCGCCCTCGCCGTTCTTCAACGGGATGACGATCTCCTGGCCCTGCGCGAACTCGTTGGTCCACGCGGTCGAGGTGTTCTCGACGACGAGCTTCTGGTCGCGGCGGACGAAGTGCTGGTGGTCGTTGCGGATCAGTCCGCCGGGCAGCAGGTGCGCCTCGACGAGCATCTGGAATCCGTTGCAGATGCCGAGCACGGGCATGCCCGCGGCGGCGGCCGTCTTGACCTCGGCCATGATCGGCGAGAGCGCGGCGATCGCGCCGGAGCGCAGGTAGTCGCCGTAGCTGAAGCCGCCGGGAAGGACGAGGGCGTCGACGCCCTCGAGGTCGTGGGAGCCGTGCCAGAGGGCGACGGGCTCGGCGCCGGCGAGACGCACGGCGCGCTGCGCGTCGCGGTCGTCGAGGGATCCGGGCCAGGTGATGACCCCGATGCGCACGGTCATTCGACGACCTCGATGCCGACGACGTCTTCGATGACCTGGTTCGACAGGACCTCTTCGGCGATCTTCTTCGCCTCGGCGAGGGCCGCGTCGGTGACCTCGCCGTCGACGGTCAGCTCGAAGCGCTTGCCGATGCGGACATCGCTGAAGCTCGTCACACCGAGGCGGGCGAAAGCGCCGGAGACGGCCTTTCCCTGCGGGTCGAGCAGCTCGGACTTGGGCATGACGTCTACGACGATGGTCGGCATGGGAGGCTCCGGATTTCGCGGGAAGGCGGGCACGCCCAGTCTAGTGCGACGACCGGGCGTGCCGATCCGCGTTCAGGAGTGGAAGACGGTGTGCAGATCGCCGATGAGCTCGCGGCCGCCGAGGCCGTCGATCTCGAAGAGCACCGAGATGCCCGCGACGTGCGATCCGAGGCGCTCGATGAGCTGGCGGCCGGCGGCGAGGGTTCCTCCGGTGGCGAGCACGTCGTCGATGAGGAGGACGCGGGATCCTGCGGGGATGTCATCGTGCATCTCGATCGTCGCGGTGCCGTATTCGAGGGCGTAGTCGACGGATGCCGCGGGGCGCGGGAGCTTGCCGGCCTTGCGGATCGGGATGAGGCCGACGCCGGCGGAGAGCGCGGCGGCGCTGGCGATGAGGAAGCCGCGGGCCTCGAGGCCCGCGATGTAGTCGAACTTCCCGGCGAAGGGCTCGATGATCGCCTCGACGGTGGCGCGCAGCGCCTCGGCGTCGGCGAGCAGCGGTGTGATGTCGCGGAACAGGATGCCGGGCTGCGGGTAGTCCGGGATGCTGCGGATCAGTGCTTCGGCGCGGGCGAGAGCGGGGGAGAGTTCAGGGGAGGGCACTGCTCGATGGTACCCGGGGTGCCTGTGAGGCCCTTCCCCGCAGGCGTCTCCCGGTCTACGCTGGGAGCGCTCCCATGATCGCCGTCGACGACAGGACGCCCACGATGCCCCGCAGTTTCCCCGATGACTTCCTCTTCGGAGCGGCCACCGCCGCCTATCAGATCGAGGGCGCGGCCCAGGAGGGCGGCCGCACCGACTCGATCTGGGACGCCTTCGCGCGCGTTCCCGGAGCGGTGATCGGCGGAGATGACGGAGCCAAAGCCTGCGACCACTACCACCGCTACCGCGACGACGTCGCCCTGATGAAGAACCTCGGGCTGCAGACCTACCGGTTCTCCACCTCGTGGTCGCGCGTGCGTCCCGACGGGGGAGCGGTGAACCGGGAGGGCGTCGACTTCTACAGCCGTCTCGTCGACGAACTGCTCGGCGCCGGCATCCTGCCCTGGCTCACGCTCTACCACTGGGATATGCCGCAGGTGCTCCAGGAGCGCGGCGGCTGGACCGAGAGGGACATCGTCGAGCGTTTCCGCGACTACGCCGCCACGGTGCACGATGCGCTCGGCGACCGGGTGAAGGTGTGGACGACGCTGAACGAGCCGTGGTGCTCGTCGTTCCTCTCCTACACGGGCGGCGAGCACGCCCCCGGGCATCAGAGCATCGCCGAGGGGCTGCTCGCCGCCCACCATCAGCTGCTCGCGCACGGTTCTGTGATCCGGGATCTGCGCGGCCGCGATGCGACGCTCAACCTCGGCATCACCCTGAACCACACGGTCGCCGATCCGGCCGATCCCGAGAACCCCGCCGATGTCGATGCCGCGCGGCGGGTCGACGGGCAGTTCAACCGGTGGTTCCTCGACCCGATACACCGGGCCGCGTACCCGGCCGACATCATCGAGGACATCCGCGCGGTCGACCCGGACGCGGTCTCCCGCTTCGAGGAGGCGATCCACGACGGCGACCTCGAGCTCATCGCGCAGCCCATCGACACCCAGGGCGTGAACTACTACCACGGTGATCTTCTCGCCGGCATCGCCCCCGAGCATCCGCCGGTCTCGGGAACCCCCGGAACGTCCCGGCAGGTTCGCAGCCCCTACCCCTCGGATGCCGGCATCCACGCCATCGAGCGGGGGCTCCCGCGCACGGCGCAGGGATGGGAGATCCAGCCCGAAGGACTGACCCGCCTTCTGCGCCGACTTTCGGACGAGTACACCGCCGAGCGCGGAATCGCCCTCTACGTCACCGAGAACGGGGCGGCCTTCGACGATGTCGCAGCCGCCGACGGCAGCGTCCACGACGACGAGCGCGCGGCTTTCGTGCGCGCCCACCTGGGGGCGGTTCTGGATGCCGCGGATGCCGGCGTCGACGTGCGGGGCTTCTTCTACTGGTCGCTCATGGACAACTTCGAATGGGCGTGGGGCTACGACAAGCGCTTCGGGATCGTGCGGGTCGACTACGACACCCAGCAGCGCACGATCAAGCACAGCGGTCACGAGTACGCTCGCATCATCGCCGCACGCTCCCTCTGAGCCCGGCGAGGAGGGAGAGTCGTGGCGGTACGGGCGACCATCGAAGAGGTCGCGGCCGCGGCCGGAGTCTCGCGCTCGACCGTCTCGCGCGTCGTCAACGGCGCGAGCGCGGTGAGCCCCGAGGCCGTCGCCGCGGTGCGCGCCGCGATCGAACGGCTGGGCTACGTGCCCAACCGGGCCGCCCGGTCCCTCGCGTCGCGCCAGACGCACGCGATCGCGCTGATCGTCCCCGAGGACACAACGCGCTTCTTCGGCGACCCCTTCTTCGCCGAGATCGTCGCCGGCATCACGGGCGCGCTCGCCGGATCCGACTATCTGCTGAACCTTCTGGTCGCGGGCGACGACCCGCACGGCAAGATGACCGGCTTCGTGCGCAACGGCGGCGTCGACGGCGCGCTGATCGTCTCGCACCACACGGATGATGCGTTCGTGGAGCGCATCGCCGATGCGGTGCCCGTCGTGTGGGGCGGACGGCCCGCGCGCCAGGGGGCGAGCGAGTTCGTCGTCGACGTCGACAACGTCGCCGCGGCGCGCACGGCGACCGAGCACCTCATCGCCAGGGGATGCACCCGCATCGCAACGATCACGGGGCCCGATTCCATGCTCGCCTCCGTCGACCGGATTGCGGGTTTCCGCTCCGCGCTGGCGGATGCCGGACTCGCGCCCGTCGGGGAGGAGGCCGGTGACTTCTCCGAGAGGAGCGGGGCGGATGCTGCGCGCCGACTGCTCGCGAAGGAAACGCCGGACGCGATCTTCGTCGCGAGCGACCTCATGGCGCGCGGAGCCCTCGGCGTGCTGCGTGCAGCCGGGCTCCGCGTGCCCGAGGATGTTGCGATCATCGGCTTCGACGACTCCGCCATCGCCGTCGCGACCGATCCTCCGCTGACGACCGTGCGCCAGCCCATGTACGCGATGGGCGAGACCATGGCCGGCGTGCTCATGGCGCGGCTGCGCGGCGAGGAGCCGCCATCGGTCACGATCCTCGGCACCGAACTGGTGGTACGGGCCTCGGCGTGACGCCTGGGCGTCAGCGCGCGAGTTCCGCCGTCAGCGTGTTGTTCCACGGGTCGGTGAAGGTCAGCGTTTTCCCGTCGTCGGCGAC
>NZ_CANROA010000050.1 GCF_947632095.1 uncultured Microbacterium sp.
ACTACGCTCGCAACGAACCGGTTGAAAGAGCCGGCTGACACCAGCAAACAGCTCTCCGGACATGCCGGGGCGAGTCAGTCTTCGCGAACAGTGCGGCTAGGTTGTTGGCCATTATTAATTTGATTCTGGCCGATACCAGGGACATTTCGATTTTTTGGTGCCGGATGCAGGAGTGGGCGAGTATGGGTTTCCGTGACGGCCAGGTCTTTGTTCATGATGGTCTCGAACTTGGCTTGCGTCAAACGGCTCAGTCGAACTCGTCGAGAGCGAGGTTCTCAAGGTTGTCAGGATGAGCGACGGCTTCGGCATGGAGCTTCTGCAATGCGTGTGTGCGTGCGCGATAGGCGACGAGGTCGGGTGGGGAGATCCGGAATCCAGGATCTTGTGCAGGTGTGTCCTGCTCATGCCGAGCATCTTTGCGGCTTCGGCCGGGGTGAGGTCTTCTCGTTCGGATACGACGAACGCGTCCAAATCCTTCGCGGAGGGAGATGGAGAGGTTCTCGAGGGTGGCGCGCAGTGTCCTGGCGGGCAGTTGGGCGAAGCGCCCTCGAGGAGGGATGAATTCACATCGAGCGTGGGGGTAGGTCAGGTCCAATAGGGCATCGATCATGACCTCGATGGGATCCCGTATGCGGTGAGGTATACGTGGACGGTGATGTTCACTGTCGTCAACCGGTGCTCTCTAACCCCACATCTATCCAAGCTCTCGGAGAGTCGCTACTGCCGCAGTTGGCCCGGCCACGCCGCCACGTCGAACGTGCGGTTCACTCGCCAGTATGAGTTTGCGATTGCCTCGGGCTCTGCAACGAATGACACCAGACAGGTTGTGGCCTCGTTCAGCTGCAGAGTTTCCTGCGTGCATTCGATGTCGGTGTGGACGCCCCAACTCTCGTTCATCTTCGCGTGCTCAGGTACTTCTCCCGGCCTGAAGATGAACTGCATGTCGTCCTGAAATTGCTCGTCTGGCCAAGCGTTCTGGATGCGCGTGACTGTGAGCGGGGAGGACATGGTGATCCGCTCGCCACCATCCGTGGTCGTGAGAGTCGGTGGGCCGGTGACGATGAACTCCCAGTCCCAGCGCATGTTCCCGGTCAGACCCGCGACCGGCGGGAGCACGCTCTCGCCGAGTGTGAAGTCACCGCCTTCCCAAGTGCCATCGGTCAGGCCATCCCATGGTTCCGCAGGTGGGCGCCCGACGTGAAGCGTCACCGAGCTTCGCAGTTTGACCGCACCGGCGACCGGGTCTTGCTCCTCCACGATCCAGTTCGCGGGTTCCCACACGCTTGCTTCATCAGCGCGGAGCGTGACTAACATTCCGAGTTCGCGCAGTTGCTCTTGGGCGATGTCGCCGCGCATTCCGATGACGTCTGGAAGAGCGACGGTCTCAGCCTCGGGCGTTGGCAAGGCATCGAGAGGCGACGGCGTGCACGCGGCCAGGAGTGCACTGACGGCGATGATGGCGGTCAGTGAGGCGCGCGTGAATCGTCGTCGGGGCCTGTCCTGCGCAGGAGTGTTCACGGCTTCAGCGTAGCGAGTCAGTTGACTCGAAACCCAGCGGACTAGGCGGGTCAGCGCTCCGCCCATGCCTGATCTATGCCAGAGAAACAAGGGGAGTCGGGTACTTGTGTGGAGGGGCTGACGGGAATCGAACCCGCGCTATCTGCTTGGGAAGCAGAAGTTCTACCATTGAACTACAGCCCCGAAATGGTGCTTCGCAAGCATAGCAAAAGGTCGGACGACCTCAACGGCTCACGCGTGGCTTACCGCAGCGGGTTGAAGGGGCGCAGCTCGGCGGGAACGTTGCCGGTGGTGATCTGTTCGGCGAGGAGTTTGCCGGTGGCGGGGCCGAGCACGATGCCCCACATGCCGTGTCCTCCGGCGACGAACACCCCGGGCGCTTTCGTGGCGCCGGCGAGGGGGAGGCCGTCGGGGGTGACGGGGCGCGATCCGACCCATTCGTCCTGCCGGTTGTCGAGGTCGACGCCGCGCAGCAGTTTTCGCGACTGGTTGATGATGGCTTGCACGCGGCGCGCTTGGAAGGGTTCGTCGGGTCCGCGGAACTCCATCGTCCCGGCGATGCGCAATCGTCCCTGGTAGGGGGTCATCGCCAGGCGTTGGAATGGCAGGTAGATCGGATGCTCGGCCGGCTCGTCGGTTGCGACGGTGAAGGAGTATCCGCGGCCGGCCTGCACGCGGGTGCGTACGCCGAGCGGGCGGGCGAGGCGGGGCAGCCAGGCTCCGGTGGCGATGACGATCGAATCGGCTGTGAGGCGCTCGCCGGTGGAGAGCACGGCGGCTGGGTGGCCGCCGGCGGTGATGGATGCCACGTCCGCGTCTGTGCGCAGCACGCCGCCGCGCGCCACGAACGACGCGGCGAGGGCTTCGACGAAGGGCGCCGGTTCGATGAACCGCTGCCCTTCGAGCCGGTAGATCACTTTCACGGCTTCTGACAGTGCGGGCGCGAGCGATGCCGGGTCGTCGAGGCGTTCGAAGGGGACGTCCTGTCCGTGTCGGATGACGCCGGCGATTTCGTTGAGGAATCCCTTCGAGTGCGCGGCATCCGCGAAGCCGATCACGAACGGGCCTTCACGGGTCCAGGAGTCGACGCCGCCGTCGAGGAGTTCATCGAATGCGGAGAGGGCGATCTTGTCGATGGGGGTGAGAGCAGCCATCGTGCGGTCCCATGCCCGATGGGTGCCGTGGGAGGCGAATCGGGCGAGGAAGCTCCAGAGCGCGGCATCCACCCGGAAGGGCACGTGCAGCGCAGCATCCGGATCCAAAAGGGCTTTCGGCCCGTATGTCCACAGGGTCGGGTCTGCCAGGGGGATCGCCTTACCGGGCGTCAACCACCCGGCGTTGCCCCATGACGACCCCGCCGCGACGCCGGCACGATCGAGCACCGTCACCTCGACGCCTCGCTCTTGCAGGTGCCAGGCGGTCGCGAGGCCGACCATTCCTGCTCCGATCACGATCGACTGCACCATTGCACCCTCCCGACATCAGTTGGATGGTTCCAGAATGACAGAGTTCCGCTCGGTCATTCAGGTTGCTTCGGGCGATCCGTCGACTGCGCATCGCCCTCCGCGTCCGAGGGCGCCGGGTCCACGGCATCCGGCGTCGCATCCGTCGCCTGCTGTGGGCGGATCGGCGTGAGCAGCGAGTCGTAGTCGTGCTCGGCCGAGTAGTTCAGGAACGCGATGTGCGCCTCGTAGCGGTCGAGGACGTCCTCGATGAGCTGCGTCCGGGTGAGGCCGACGACGTCGTAGCCGGCGGAGCCCGTCTGCGTGAAGACTTCGAGCCGCAGGTAGACGTCGCTGCCCTGGGTCATGCCGCGGCTGCCGAACAGGGGCACCGGCGTGATGACTCCGGCGACGCGGTAGACGAAGTCGCGCTCTCCTTCGTCGATCTTCACGGTGAGCAGGTGCGCGGCTACGCCGGTGTCGAGGTCGGGCTCGGTGACGAGGGAGGCGTCGTAACCGAGCTCGGTGAACTCCGCGGTGACGTCGTTCAACGCCGGCCGCACGACGTCGTCGGCGAAGCGGCGCACGGCATCCTTCGACGGATACGATCGCAGGCGAGCCAGGCGCTGGCGCCAGTTCTTCTCGGGCGTCTGCCCGCCGTCGACCGCCACCCGGCGATGTCGCAGCACGCGTCCTTCGCGGTCGGCTCGCTCCATGCGCAGCACCTTCGAGAAGGAAGCCATCACGAGGTAGGCGATGATCGTGACCGGCAGGGCGAAGATCAGCGTCGCGTACTCCATGGTCGTCACACCGCCGGCGATGAGCATCGCGATCGTGAGCACGGCGGTCAGCAGAGCCCAGTAGATGCGCAGCCACCGGCTGCCGTCCTGCGCGGGGTCGGGGATGGAGGAGGAGAAGTTTGACATGACCATCGCGCCGGAGTTGGCGCTGGTGAGGTAGAACAGCAGCGCCGACAGGGTCGCCAGGCCGATGAGGAAGGCCGCGCCCGGGAAGGACGCGAGCAGCTCGTACCAGCCGTGCTCGGGTTGCGCGATCGCGAGCGCCGCGAACTCCTCATCACCGTTGAGGACCCGGTGCAGTGCCGAGTTGCCGAAGATGCTGACGATGAAGAAGTCGCACAGCACGGGCGCGGTGACCGCGGCGATGACGAACTCGCGCAGGGTGCGGCCGCGCGAGATGCGGGCGAGGAACAGGCCGACGAAGGGTCCCCACGCCAGCCAGAACGCCCAGAAGAAGAGGGTCCAGCCGGCCATCCACTCCGATCCGCCCTCGACGTAGCCGAAGGTCTGCAGCGTGCGTTCGGGCAGGGTGAAGATGAAACGGCCGATGTTCTCGACCATCGCGTTGAGCAGGAACGCGGTCTGGCCGCTGACGAGAATGTAGAGGATCATCGCGCCGGCTGCCCACAGATTCAGCTCGGAGATGACGCGGATGCCCTTGTCCACCCCCGAGACGCAGGCGGCGACCGTCATGACCACCGAGACGGCGACGAGCGCGATCTGCAGGGCGAGGCCCTCGGGGAGGCCGAAGATCCACGAGAAGCCGACGTTCAGAAGCACCACGCCGATTCCCATCGAGGTGGCGACGCCGAACACGGTTCCGACGAGTGTGAAGACGTCGATCGTGTCGCCGAGCACTCCACGCACGCGTCGTCCGAGCAGAGGGTACAGCGCGGCGCGGATCGACAACGGCATGTTCCAGCGGTAGGCGAAGTAGCCCATCGCCATGCCGAGGAGGGCGTACATGGCCCATCCGGCGACGCCGTAGTGGAACATGGTCCAGACGACGGCGTCCTGCGTGGCTTCGCGCGATTCCGGGGCCACCGATGGTGGTGCGATGTATTGCGATACCGGGCCGGTCACCGAGAAGAAGAGCATGTCGATGCCGACGCCCGCGGCGAAGAGCATCGCCACCCAGGTGAACAGGCCGTACTGCGGGCGCGAGTGGTCGGGGCCGAGGCGCACGCTTCCCTCGCGGGAGAACGCCACCCAGAGCACGAACAGGATCACCAGGGTGACGGTGAGTACGTAGAACCAGCCGAGGTTCGTGGCGATCCAGCCGACGACGTCCTGCATGGTCGCCGCGGCCGAGTCCGGCATGATCATCGCCCACACCGAGAAGGCGATGACGACGACGGATGCCGTGATGAAGACGCGCCAGTTCACACGCGGTTTCAGCGACCGTGCCACTCCGGAGGGGCCGCGGTCGCGCAGTTCGGTGCTCGAGACGGGGGCCCGATCGGCATCGTCCGGGGAGGACTTGCGCGGGCCGGCTCCGAAGCGGGCGCGCTCGACCATGCCGCGCCGTGCTGCGTCCGTTGCCTCGGGGGCGTCCTCAGAATCCGGCATGGGGCTTCCTTCACGACCGCCGGTCGTGCGGCCGGCTTCGACGGCAACCCTACGCCGCCTGATCGTTCTGCGGCGAGCCTCTAGGCTGTAGTCGTGCTTCTCAGCGACCGCGATATCAGAGCAGAACTCGCCGCCGGCCGGATCGGCCTCGATCCGCATGAGCCGGAGATGGTTCAGCCGTCGAGCATCGATGTGCGGCTGGATCGGTACTTCCGTCTTTTCGACAATCACAAGTACCCCTATATCGACCCGTCCGAGGAGCAGCCCGAGCTGACGCGCCTCATCGAGGTGAAGCCGGATGAGCCGTTCATCCTGCACCCGGGGGAGTTCGCGCTGGGGTCGACGTTCGAGCAGGTCTCGCTCGCGGACGACATCGCCGCGCGCCTGGAGGGCAAGAGCTCTCTCGGGCGCCTCGGCCTCATCACGCATTCGACGGCCGGGTTCATCGACCCCGGGTTCTCGGGTCACGTGACGCTGGAGCTCGCGAATGTTGCGACGCTGCCGATCAAACTCTGGCCGGGGATGAAGATCGGGCAGCTGTGCTTCTTCCGCCTCACGTCACCGGCGGAGAACTCCTACGGCTCGGGTCCGTACGGCAACCGTTATCAGGGGCAGCGGGGGCCGACGGCATCCCGCTCTTTCCAGAATTTCCACCGCACCGACGTCGGCATGCTGGATGCGGGGTCAGTCGGCGGCTGACGTGCGCCGCTCGGCTCCGTAGGGTGGAGGCATGAGCGAGCACCTGCCTGAGCCGGAGCCCGAGAGTGCTGCCGCCGGTCTGACGGCGGCGGAGCAGGCCGTGCCGTCCTTCGAGGTCCCTGCGCCGCCGGACTTCGCTGCGTCATCGCCGACGCCTGATGCGCAGGAGCCGTTCGCAGCGGCCCCGGTCATCCCGCCGGCCCCCGAGTTCGGCGATGTGGCGGATGCCATCGCCGATGTCGCGGCGCCGACCACGCGCCGTTCGGCCTCGAGGCGCCGTTCAGAGGAAGCGCTCGCATCGCCCGCTGTGCGAGCGCG
The DNA here is from genome assembly GCF_947632095.1 of uncultured Microbacterium sp. Taxonomy (GTDB): domain Bacteria; phylum Actinomycetota; class Actinomycetes; order Actinomycetales; family Microbacteriaceae; genus Microbacterium. The sequence continues at coordinate 6,347 of NZ_CANROA010000050.1, forward strand.
TGCGATTCCCGATCCGGGGGCGCCGGTGGTCCGGCACATCGACCTGCCGTCAGGCGGAGGAGTGGAAGTCGGTGGCACGGAGAGCTATCGCGTGTGGGGCGTGGTGATCTTCGGCGGGCTGGGAGCGCTGTTCGTGGGAGCGATCGGCCTCATGGTTTTTCTGGCTGTATCGGCCTGACGGCTGAGAACGACGAAGGGACGGATGCTGGAGCATCCGTCCCTGTTGTGCGTGTCGTACGTTGTGCCATCAGATAGCGCGGCCGCGTGTGAATCCGCGTTCGAATCCGCGGGCGAAGGCGCGTTCGTAGGCGCGCTCGAAGTCGCGCTTGAACGAGCGGGAGGGGTGGTGGCCGTGTCCGTGGCGGTGGCCGAAGCCGCGTGCGTGGTTGCCGTGCTCGCAGCTGTGCGCGTGGCCATGGCTTCGGTGCTGCTCGTGGCGGTGGCCGGTTCGGTGCTGATGGGGCTGGCCGTGCTCGTGGCGGCGGCGTCCGTGGCTGAAGGGGCGGGAGGTCTGAGTTTCATCAGGGGTGTTCATCGAGAATTCCTTTTGTTTGTAACTTTGCATGTACATGTAGTGTGACATGTATGTTTTATGCATGTCAAGTCACATGTAAAATTCGAGTGTGACCGCCGAGAGCCCCGACCCCGCTGAGAGCATCGCCCGCGCACTGTCCCGATTGCGCGGACGCCGCGGCCCCGGACCGCACGGTCGCGGCCATGGCGGCCCCCACGGGCGCGGCCGCGACCGGGAGCGCGGGGATAAGACCGGAGGGCACCATGGCGGTCCCGGCGGACGCTTCGGAGGGCCTGCCTGGATACGGATGCTCGATGTCCTGTCGACGGCGTCCGAACCGCTCAGCGTCGGTGCGCTCGGAGAAGCCATCGGCGTCGACCAGCCGCGAGCCTCTCGTCTCGTGCAGCAGGGCGTCGAGCGGGGGCTCGTGCAGCGCGAGGCCGATCCCGATGATGCGCGCCGTACCCGCATCGCGCTCACCGACGAGGGGCGTGCGACGGCGCGCGGAATGCGCGGTCAGCGTCGCGAAGCGCTCACGCAGGCTCTCGAGAACTTCACCGACGACGAGGCGCGCGAACTCGCGCGCCTGCTCGACAAGCTCGCCGACAGCTGGGGCGGCTGAGCCGCCTTAGCCGACCGGCTTCGCCTTCACCGGCAGCAGCAGGAAGAACCCGGCGAGCAGAACGATGATGATGCCGAGGATGCCGTATGCGGTGTCGGCGGTGAGAACGATCAGCAGCGTCCAGGCGCCGGATGCCATCCAGCTGGCCGCGCGACCGGTCGTCGCGTAGAGGCCGAAGATCTCGCCCTCGCGGCCGGCGGGCGTCACCCGGGCGAGGAACGAACGGGCCGCGGCCTGCGCGGGTCCCACGAAGGCGCACAGCAGCAGTCCGCCGATCCAGAACACCAGGGCCCCGGCATCCACCAGGAAGAACACGGCCAGACCCGCGACGACCATCGCTCCCAGCGCGAAAAGAATGATGTTCTTCGGACCGAAGCGGTCGTCGAGACGTCCGGCGAGGATCGTCGAGACGCCCGCGATGAGGTTCGCGGCGATGCCGAAGATCGCCAGCTCCAAGAACTTGAACCCGAACACCTGGCCGGCGATGATCGCACCGAAGGCGAAGATGCCGCCCAGTCCGTCGCGGAACACCGCGCTCGAGAGCAGGAACCAGAACGTCGGGCGCGTCTCCGGTGATCGGTACAGGCCGACGACGTCCTTGACGAGCAGGCCATAAGAAGCGAAGAATCCGACCTTGCGCTCGGGGCGTCCCATCGACGGCTCGGGAACATTCAAGAAGATCGGGATGCTGAAAACGATCGCCCAGATCGCGCACCCCACCGCGATCAGGCGGAACGGCAGGCCGCCCTCATCGGCGATTCCGAACCAGTCCATCGCATAGAAGACGATGACGATGACCAGCGCGACCACGCCGCCGATATAGCCGAAGCCCCAGCCGAGCCCCGAGATCTTGCCCACCGTCTTCGGATTCGCGATGCCGATGAGCATCGCATTGGAGTTCACCGCGGCGATCTCCCCGAACACTGATCCGGCTGAGATCAGAGCAACGCCCACCCAGAACAGCATCGGCTCCGGCTCGACGAACCACAGGCCGAACATGCACAGGATCAGCGCGCCCGTACCGATTCCCAGCCACAGCTTCTGGCGCCCCGCGGCGTCCGCACGCTGGCCGAGAACCGGGGCGAGCAGCAGAATCGCGAACGCCGCGATCGTCGACCCCAACCCCAGCCCTGAAGCGAGGCCCGCCTCGGCGGCCTTGTGCGCCGGATCGTCCGGGTCGAGCGCGGCGATCTCCGCCGGCAGGAACGCATCCGTCGTCAAGTACAGCGCGGTGAAGATGAACGTGAGGATCACCGTATTGAAGGGCTGTGTCGCCCAGTCCCACAGCGCCCACGAATAGACCTGCTTCTTCGGCGCAGGCGTCTCGCCGCGCAGATCGAGCCCGATCACGCCCACAGCGCCGCTGTTCGCGGTCGCCTCGGGTTGCGGGGTCGGGGAACCATCCGGCGCGCTCATGCTTCGAAGTCTGGCGTCAACGGGTGAACGGCGGGTGGCGGCGCGCCCGTCGTGTGGATAACCAGAGCCCCTGCGAGCGGCCCGGGGTGCCCATAGGTGCGTCACGTACGGTGGGGGAGACCCCGTCGACAAGGAGCACGATGTTCCGCACGCCCGCCCGCCTGTACCGAATGCTCGCGATCGCCGAAGCCATCACCTGGACACTCCTGATCGCCGGGCTCATCACCCGCGCCGTCGGAGGGCCCGCCCTGGCCGTCACGATCGGCGGCGGCATCCATGGCTTCGTGTTCCTCGCCTACGGAGCCACCGCGATCCTCGTGGCCCTCAATCAGCGTTGGAAGATCGGCGTCGCAGCACTCGCGATCGGCAGCGCGGTCGTCCCCTTCGCGACGATCCCCACCGAGATCTGGTTGCACCGCACCGGGCGCCTGCGCGGAGACTGGCGCCTCGACGAGAGCGACCACCCACAGGACCGCACCTGGTACGACCGAAGCATGCGCTGGGCGCTGCGCCGTGCGGGCATCCTCGTCGCGGTCGTAGCGGTGGCGGTCGTCGCGCTCTACGTCATCCTGCTGCTGGTCGGCCCGCCCGGACGCTGACCCCCCTCGGTCACTGCACCATGATCGGGCTCTTGTCGACCACCTCGGCGACCGTCGCCTCGAAATCACCGCCCGTGCAGTCGACGATCGTATAGAGGCCCGCGTTGACGGCGGTGAATGCGCGGGCGATGATCGTCCAGGAACGGTCGCCGTCCTGCCCACCGATCGTGCGCGCATCGATGCCGCCCGCTCCACCGATGAGGTAGCTGAGCTGCGTGTTCTGTGCTGCGCTCGTGACCTGCGCGGTGTCGGCTCCCACGACGTAGCCGAGAACCGCGTCGCTGTCGGTCGAATCGTCACCGGTGAGCGTCAGTCCCTCGGTGTTCCCCTGCCAGAAGCCATCAGCCTAGGTGACATCAAAAGTTGAGCCAGTTCATATCAAGTTCTCTTGACAGGGTCGACACGCCGTTATACAGTTGAGTCATCGCGGCTCAGGTTTGCTGAGTCGCCCCCGGATTTTCAGAAACTTCAACCAGAAGGAGAAACACATGGCACGTGCTGTTGGAATCGACCTCGGTACGACGAACTCCGTCGTCAGCGTCCTCGAAGGTGGCGAGCCGAAGGTCATCGCCAACGCCGAGGGCTTCCGCACGACCCCCTCGGTGGTCGCATTCACGAAGGACGGCGAGGTGCTCGTCGGCGAGACCGCGAAGCGCCAGGCCGTCGCGAACGTCGACCGCACCGTCGCATCCGTCAAGCGTCACATCGGAACGGACTGGTCCTTCGACGTCGACGGCAAGAAGTGGACGCCGCAGGAGATCTCCGCGCGCATCCTCATGAAGCTCAAGCGCGACGCCGAGTCCTACCTGGGCGACACCGTCACCGACGCCGTCATCACGGTCCCCGCCTACTTCAACGACGCCGAGCGTCAGGCCACGAAGGAAGCCGGTGAGATCGCGGGCCTCAACGTCCTGCGCATCATCAACGAGCCCACCGCCGCAGCCCTCGCCTACGGCCTCGACAAGGGCCAGGAGGACGAGCTCATCCTCGTCTTCGACCTCGGTGGCGGAACCTTCGACGTCTCGCTGCTCGAAGTGGGCAAGGACGACGACTTCTCCACCATCCAGGTGCGCGCCACCTCCGGTGACAACCGCCTCGGCGGCGACGACTGGGACCAGCGCCTCGTCGACCACCTGATCAAGCAGTTCAAGGAGACCACCGGCGTCGACGTCTCCGGTGACAAGATCGCCCTGCAGCGCCTGAAGGAAGCCGCTGAGCAGGCCAAGCGCGAGCTGTCCTCGTCGACCTCGACGAGCATCAACCTCCCGTACCTGTCGCTGACCGAGTCGGGCCCCGTCTCGCTCTCCGAGACCATCACCCGCGCCAAGTTCGAGGACCTCACCAAGGACCTTCTCGACCGCACGAAGAAGCCCTTCGAAGACGTCATCCGCGAGGCCAACGTCAAGGTCGCCGACATCGACCACATCGTTCTCGTCGGTGGATCGACCCGTATGCCCGCCGTCGCCGAGCTCGTCAAGCGCGAGACCGGCAAGGAAGCCAACAAGGGCGTCAACCCGGACGAGGTCGTCGCCGTCGGCGCCGCCCTCCAGGCCGGCGTCCTCAAGGGCGAGCGCAAGGACGTTCTCCTCATCGACGTCACCCCCCTGAGCCTCGGTATCGAGACCAAGGGCGGCCGCATGACCAAGCTCATCGACCGCAACACCGCGATCCCGACCAAGCGCAGCGAGACCTTCACCACGGCAGACGACAACCAGCCGTCCGTCGCGATCCAGGTCTTCCAGGGCGAGCGCGAGTTCACCCGCGACAACAAGCCGCTCGGCACCTTCGAACTCACCGGAATCGCCCCGGCCCCCCGCGGCGTGCCGCAGGTCGAGGTCACGTTCGACATCGACGCCAACGGCATCGTGCACGTGTCCGCCAAGGACAAGGGCACCGGCACCGAGCAGTCGATGACCATCACCGGCGGCTCCTCGCTGTCGAAGGATGACATCGAGCGCATGGTCCGCGAGGCCGAGGAGAACGCCGCCGAAGACAAGAAGCGCGCCGAAGCCCTCGAACTGCGCAACCAGGCCGAGTCGATGTCCTACTCGATCGAGAAGCTCATCAAGGAGAACGAGGACAAGCTCCCCGCCGAGGTCAAGGACGAGGTCCAGGCCGACGTCGACGCTCTGAAGACGGCACTCGCCGGCGAAGACGAAGACGCCGTCAAGACCGCGTTCGACAAGCTGAACGAGTCGCAGTCCAAGCTCGGTGAGGCGATCTACGCCCAGTCGCAGGCAGATGCCGCAGCAGGCGCATCGGCCGACGGCGAGACCGCGGGCGACGCATCCTCCGACGAGGATGTCGTCGACGCCGAGGTCATCGACGACGAGGACGAGAGCAAGTAATCATGACCGACAAGAACTTCGACGAGAACGCCGGAGTTCCTGAGGACGAGGGGTCGGATGCTACGGCATCCGGCCCCGCGTCGCAGGAGAACCCCGACGCCAACGAAACCGCCGACGGCCTCACCGTCGACGACATCCTGAACGCCGAGCAGACCGCCGAAGCCGCCGCCGAGGACACCGAGGACGACGCAGCCGCATCGCTCCTCAACGACCTCAAGCGCGTGCAGGCCGAATACGCCAACTACCGTCGCCGCACGGAAGAGCAGCGCGAGCTCGAGATCGACCGTGCCAAGGGTGCGGCCGCCAAGGGCCTGCTCCCCGTGCTCGACGACCTCGACCGGGCCACCGCCCACGGCGACCTCGAAGAGGGCACCCCCTTCTTCGTGATCGGCGAGAAGGTGCGCGCCGTCGTCGAACGCCTCGGCGTCATCGCCTACGGCGTCGCCGGAGAAGAATTCGACCCGCAGCACCACGAGGCGATCTTCCAGCAGCCGACCCCCGGCGCCGAGAAGTCCACGATCCTCGAGGTCGTCGAGGTGGGTTACCGCCTTGGCGATGTCGAGCTGCGTCCGGCGAAGGTCGTCGTCGCTGTTCCCGCAGAGTAGGTGATGCATGGCCAGCCAGGATTGGTTCGACAAGGACTTCTATAAGACGCTCGGCGTCACGAAGGACGTCAGCGAAGCGGATCTGAAGAAGACCTACCGCAAGCTGGCGCGCAAGTATCACCCCGATTCCAACGCGGGCGATGCGAAGGCCGAAGCCAAGTTCAAGGAGATCAGCGAGGCGTACGCCGTGCTCTCGGATGCCGAGCAGCGCAAGGAGTACGACGAGATCCG
>NZ_CANROA010000051.1 GCF_947632095.1 uncultured Microbacterium sp.
TGCAGCTGATCGCTGCTGACCTCGTAGAGGAACTCCGCACCGCGCTTGTGATCCGTCACGGTCCCCGGAAGGTACCCGACGACGATCCTCACCTGCATGTCGAGCGACTGCGCCATCAGGGCGAAGGCCCCGGCGAAGTGGATGCAGTACCCCTCCCGCTCGTCGAGGAAGGCGACGACGGCATCTGTTCCGGTGCCATCGAATCCGCGCTCGACGGGAGCATCCAAGGAGTAGGAGAAGTCGCTGCGGAACCAGCTCTGCAACGCGAGCGCCCGATCGTAATCGTTCGTGGCATCCGCGGTGACGGTGCGGGCGCTCTCGCCGATCACCGCAGGCAGATCGGCTGCGGCGCCACCGGCCGGAACGGGAGTGGCCGTCGCTGCCTGGATCTGCTCCTTCGTCGGCTGGACGCTGCGCGAGGTGACCGTGTAGTCCTGGTCCGCGGCATCCGCCGTCTCGGAGTACAGCGTGCGGTTCTCCGGGATGATCTCCCATGCGGAGCCGACGCCGATGATCTTCGTCGCCGCATAGGGGACGGGCAGCCAGGAGCTCGACAGATTGTTGACCTTCACCGATGTGCGCTGCTGCGGGGCATCGAGGTCATCCGACCACTCGGTGCCGCCGAAACCGTCCGAAAGCGGCTGACGATCGAGGTCGTCGGGCTCCCACGTCTCGCCGTCGAAGGACGACAGCGTCGCCACACGCAGATACGGCGCCGTCGTGGCCCTGGTCGCGACGGTCATGACGGTGAACGGGTCAGGGCGGCGCAGATCATCGCCCAGGCGGAGAGAGGCATTCACCTGCGCGGAGACGCCCGCGCCCGCCCACGTCGTGGAGACCGGCATGACCGGAGCGAACACGAGCGTCGCGACGATCGACGCCGCCCCGATCCCGATCGTCATGATGATCGACGCGCGCCGCGGCGCACCCGAGGAGCGGCGAGCGGTGCGGCGCAGGAGGAAGAAGGCCAGAAGCGCGAGCAGCACGAACCAGGGCACGTTCGCCTCGGCGCCGGAGATGATCATCGGCAGAGACCCGACGATGGCGGTCAGAACGATCGCGACGAGCGCCAGGTTCTGGGTGACGAGCTGCTCGAGCAGAATGGCGACGAGGGCGAAGGCGATCGCCAGCACCGCAGCGAGCGCGAACGTCGCCTCCAACGGCGCCTTCCCGTACACGATCTGGTCGGCGGCATCCCCGAGGTGCCGGGCCCAGGACCGGAGAGCAACGCCCGTGGGGATGAACCCGAACACCGCATCGCGCGGAACAGTCAGGAAAGTGACGGCGCCGATCGCGGCGACGAGCTCAACGCCGAGGGCGAACAATGCGCGATCCGGATGCCGCGCGGCGATCACCCTGGTGAGGAGCCCCGAACCCGTGACGACGATGATCACCACGACCGTGAACATCGACCAGCGCCCCGGTGAGATGACCGCGGTGTAGGGCCACAGCGCGATGAACCCGGCGGCCGCGGCCAAGAGCGCCGATCCGATCGCCGCTTCACGCCGGGCGCGGATCACACGGGCGCGCTGCACGGGCGAAGGCGCCACCATCACCGTGCGCCTCCCATGGTGAGGTGGGCGGGAACAGCGCTCGTCCAGGCCTCGGCGACGTCATCCCCGAGGAAGGCGGCCGACCAGCCGTGCATCTGCGCGCCGAGCACAGCCTCGGGTGAGGCATCCGTCGTCAGCAGGATCGGGCAGGATGCTCCGCCGGAGCGCAGCGCCCGAGCATCCGCCTCCTCGAGCGCTCCCGTGATGAGCACGAGGACACCCGGCGGGTTCTCGTCGAGCAGCGAGACGACATCGCGGCCCTCGCCGCGGGGAGAGACCATCGCGAGGGCGACGAGGAGTCCGTCGCGGTCGTCGTCGTGGCCTCGCAGGCAGCCGAGCGACGTCCCGCCGGTGTCCAGCACATCGACGCTGTACCCCTCCTGCGCGAGATGGAGGGCGATCGAGGCGCACGCCGAGACCGCGGCCTCGAACGCAGCATCCGGTTTCTCCGACGGCGTGCTCCATCGCGCGGCCGCGCGGTCGAGGATGACAACCGCGTCCGGACTCGACTCTTCCTCCTCCTGGCGCACCATCAGCTCGCCGCGGTGCGCGGTCGCCCGCCAATGGATGCGGCGCATCGAATCGCCGGGAAGATACTGCCGCGGCGACAGGTTGTCGCTTCCCGGTCCGAGGCGGCTGACGGATGTGCGCGCGTTCCCGCCGCCGGATCCGGTCGTCATGCCCATCGCGGGAAGGGGCACGACTTCGGGCACGACCGTCACGGTGCGGGTATCGCCGAAGTCCTGCACGCGCTGCGCGAGCCCGAACGGATCGACCGTGCGCAGCGACAGCGGGCCGATCGGCCAGACGCCGCGCCGTACACCGGTCACCGAATAGCGGATGCTCGTACCATTATCGGTCGGGAGCTCACCGCTCGTGTCTCCCGATACAGCCGGGGGCAGCCGGTCGTGCCAGATGCCGTGGGGCAGTCGCGCGGGGCGCAGATCGAAGCGAACGGCGACCGCGGATTCCTCACCGATCGCCAGCAGATCGGTCGAGATGCGCCGAGCGACCGCACCATCGCGCCGCGGCGCGCGGATAGCGAGCACGGCGGCGACGACGAGCGAGAAGAACAGCACCGCCAGATACAGCAGGATCGGTGCGGAGAGAACATTCGCCGCGATCGCGCAGACCACGCCGATGATGACAGCGGCGAGACCGCGGGGTGTCAGAGGACGCCGCCCGCGCATCGGTCAGACCCGCGCGCCCAGCGGAACGCGCACCCGCTCGACGATCTGCCGCAGAGTCGCCTCGACCGGCTGCGCCCCGGCGCGGTGAACCCCGCGCGCCGGCAGCAGACGGTGTGCGAAGACGGGGACGAGCAGGTCCGTGAGATCGTCCGGGATCACGAACTCCCGGCCATCGAGAGCCGCCCACACCTTCGCCGCGCGCACGAGCTGCAGCGTCGCACGCGGACTCGCCCCCAGGTGCAGACCCGGATCATTGCGGGTCGCCTGCGCGAGCGCCACGGCGTACTGCTCGACAGCGGGGGAGACGTGCACGGCACGCGCCCATGCGATCATCCCCATGATGTCCGCCGCGTCGATCACCGGGGTGAGCGCCGTGAGCGGGTTGACGTTGTCTCGCTGACGCAGCATCTGCGCCTCGGCCGCGGCATCCGGATATCCCATCGACAGGCGCATCATGAAGCGGTCGCGCTGGGCCTCGGGGAGGGCATAGGTGCCCTCCATCTCGAGCGGATTCTGCGTCGCGACGACGAGGAACGGATGCGGCAGCGCGTGGGTGCGGCCATCGACCGTCACCTGCCGCTCCTCCATCGCCTCCAGCAGCGCCGACTGCGTCTTCGGGGAGGACCGGTTGATCTCATCCGCGATGACGATCTGCGCGAAGATCGCGCCCGGCTTGAACTCGAAGTCACGATCGACGGGATTGTAGACGCTGACCCCCGTGACATCTCCTGGCAGCAGATCGGGGGTGAACTGGATACGGCGCACCGTCGCATCCGTGCTCGCGGCGAGAGCGCGGGCGAGCATCGTCTTGCCGACGCCGGGAACATCCTCGATCAGCAGGTGCCCCTCGGCGAGAAGACAGACCAGGGCGCCGCGCACCGCATCCGGTTTGCCATCGATGACCCGGGAGACGGATGCCAGGACCGCGCCCGCCCGTTCGCTGAAGCGTCGGGCGGTGAAGGGGATCTCGGCGGCGGGCATGTGCTCCCTCTCGTGCGGCGCTACGTCCTATTGATCGTACGGGGCGCCGGAGACGCGGACAACGCGGCGCGGATGCCGTCAGCTCCAGGAACTCGTGCGGCGCGAGGCGGCCGGCCGCCACCCATCGGCCGCGTGCGCGGCGGTGAGCAGGGCGAGTCCGCGCGTGCCGTCGAGCTCGTGGAGGGAGCAGGGGCCGACAGCGTCGCGCCAGTGCGCGTGCAGACGTTCGGCATCGCCGCGGCGACGGCCGATGATGCGCGGCACTGCCAGGAGCGTCCGGCCCGGGGAGAGGCGGTCGGCGAGATCGGCGAACGGTGAGCGCGAACCGCGTCCGGAACGATCGACGCGCAACAGGAAACGCGGCGTGACGACCGGGCCGAACAGCTCCTCGAGCGCATCGGCGAGCATACGGCGATCGGGGCCCGACCCGCCGACCTCGATGCGCACCGCACCGGGGGCATCGGCGTGCACCACGATCTCGTCCTCCACGAATGCGCCCGTGCGCCCCGACTCGTGCAGGGCGCGCGCGAGGGCGATCGCAGCCCGGCGGTAGAAGTCTCCCGGGTGCCGACGATCGCGCAGCGCACGGCCCAGAGCGAGAACGCCGACCGAGGCGGCCGCGATCGCCCCCGCGCCCAGCGCGACGCCCGCGAACACCGCCGCATCGATCGACGCATCCTGCGCCATGAAAACGCCCTGCGCCACAGCGGCGCCCGCCGCCGTCACCGCGAAACCGCCCAGCGCATCCGCGCTCGCCGCAGGAGCAGTGCGCAGCACCGGCGCTGACCGCGGGGCGCGGCGGGCGAGGACGACCTCGCGCTCACGGAACGCGAAGGGCGACCCGACCCGCCACGCGGCACGTGCCTGAGCGCGGGTGGGTCGCGCCGCGGCAGCCAGCGCGTTCACCGCATCGACCGTTGACGCGGGGTCCTTCGCGACCACGGCGTCGACAGCATCCTGCGCAGATCCCGGCAGGGCATGACCGAGCCCGGTGACGATCTCGGGCGGATCATCCACGCTCACACCCCACAGGTGAGCGTGCCGTCGTCGCAGCCGCGTGACCTCTGCAGTGTCCGCGAGCTCGACCTCCGGCGGCAGCACACAGCACACCGACCAGTTGTGCGCCACCTTCTCCGGCCAGGACGAATCCAGGCGCAACGTGCGCCCGCGCAGCTGCTGCGTCGATGCGGCGGTCGTGACGGTCGTCAGGTCGATCAGCGTGTTCACCGCGGGGCAGTCCCACCCCTCGCCCAGCAGCCCCCGCGTGCTCACGAGAGCCCGGACCTCGCCGCGGTCGATGAGGTCGGAGACCGCGCGGACGACAGTGCCGCCCCTCACGGATGCCCCGGCCACGTTCAGTTCCGCGGTGCCGTCAGGGGCGGCGGTCGTGCTCACTGCAACCCCGAGCGACTCCTCGAGTGCAGTCGCGATACGGGCGGCATCCACGGAACGCGTGCGCAGGATCTGTCCCGTCAGAAGCACGGGGGACAGCGACGCCGTGATCTGATCGGCGGCGAGCATCCGGAAGACCCGTTCCGCGCCCGCGGCGGCGGGCCCCCACTCGCCGTTGTGGTTCCCGTGCTCGACGAAATCCGTCACGACGACGGCCCGGAGCCGATCGCCGTCGGCGGAGGACATCTCCTCGCGGAGGATGCGCACGGCCGTGTGATCCTTCGCCGCCGAATGCGCCAGGGTCGATTCGACCGCATTCCGTCCGCGCCGGATGCCGCTGTCGGACAGGCGGTATCCGAGATCGGCGAGCGAGCGGCGCACATACTCCCACTCGTTGCGCGCTGCAGGATCGGACAGCAGACGATCCTGCGCGAAACGCGACAGGGCGATGAGGAGGTCATCGCTCGTGCAGCGGGGCCGGAGGGCTTCAGGAATGACGCCCGCGAGCGGATGCTCGGGCACCAACTCGAGAAGCACCGCGGCGCACGTCCGAGCGAGGGCGAAATCCTCGGCGAGCGCGCGCTCGAAGCGGATCGACGACTCTTCGCCCTCCGTGCCGGGAGGCTGCACGCGATCGTGAAGATAACGAAGGCCCTCCGGCGTCGACAGAACGCGCAGGAGCAGCTCATCCAGCAGCGCCTCATGCCTGCGCAGGAAGGCGAGCTCGGCATCCGTCGGCTCCGTGAACATCACATGATCGCGGTACGGGGCGAGATGCCCCTCCTTCACGACCGCGGGCGTCGGCACCTCGTAGTCGACATCGCCGAGGAGCTGCGTGTAGTTGTCGTACTCGGTGCGGTCATCGGGGGAGGGGAGCGTCGCGGTCAGGCCGATCACGAGCGGGTCGATGCCCCGCTCGCGCAGACGCGCCACGAGGTAGGCGACAACGAGCGCCCAATGATCCAGCAGATGGTGGCACTCGTCGAGGACGATCGTGCGGATGCCGTGTTCCACGAGCTCGTCGATGCGGGCGACCGCACGCGGATGCAGCACGCGCGCGATGAGGTCCGGGCGCTCCTTCGTGAAGCGCGAACGCAGCGTGCGAACGCGCCGGCGAATGCCGGAGCGGTACTGCTTCGGATTGTCGACCGCGAGTTCGGCGAGGGCCGTGGCCGCTGCGGATTCCGAGCGATCGGCAGCGAGCTCCTCCACCCAGATCGCCCGGGCCAGATCCTCGAACGGCGAACCATCGCCCGTCACACTGAGCATCTGGTAGGTCAGTGCCGTCAGATCCGCCTGCCGAGACGGATCATCCGCCACCGCATCGCCGTCACCGGCGAGCGCACGGGCGGCATCCGCCCACTGCTCCCGGATCACGACGGTCGGCGAGAGAACCAGGGAGCGGTGCCCCTCACGCACGGCGAGCAGCAGACCCAGCAGCGTCTTGCCCGACCCCGGCGGCGCGACGATGTGCAATGGATCGTCAGAACCGATCGGCAGGCGGGAGAGCGCTTCGGTCTGGTATGTGCGCAGAGTTCCGGAAAAAATGCCACCGCAGCAGGGGCTTCGTGCTCACGGATGCTCGCTTCATATCTCGGTCCGGTGCGGGGATGTCCCGATGCGGCGGCCGCGGTCGGAGCACCCCCTCGTCTCGGGTAGACTAGAACACGGCTCTCCGCGTGGCAGCATCCAGGCCAATTCCCCCAGGACGGAAACGTAGCAAGGGTAACCGGGCTCTGCTGGGTGCGCGGAGAGTCTTTTCTTTTGTCCGGGAACAGACCCGATGCGAGGATCGAGGCGTGGCAGCATCCGCTTCTCCTCCCGGCCCAGCCCGGCCGAGCCCCTTCCTGAGGTTCGCATCGCCCGTGGCGCTTCTCGCCCTGATGTGGGCGATCCAGATCGCGGATGCCGTGCTCCCCGGCTCGTTCACCGGATTCGGGCTGCGATCCTGGGACCTCGGAAGCCTCGTCGGCATCGTGCTGGGGCCGCTGCTGCACTCCGGCTGGCCGCACCTGATCGCGAACAGCCTGCCGTTCCTGGTGCTCGGATGCCTCGTCGCGATCGAGGGCGCCCGCCGCTTCTGGGCGGTCACCGCCGTGGTCGTGCTCATCGGCGGTGCGGGAACATGGCTCGTCAACGCCCCCGGAACCCTGACGGTCGGCGCATCCGGCCTCGTCTTCGGATACTTCGCCTACGTCGTCGTGCGCGTGATCTCGCCGCGACCCATCCAGCACCGCATCGCCTACGCGATCATCGCGATCATCGTGATCGTGCTCTACGGCGGCTCCGTGCTCACCGGCATCATCGGCGTGCCGTCCGGGGTCTCCTGGCAGGCGCACCTGTTCGGCGGCATCGGCGGCGGCGTCGCAGCGCTACTGGGCGCGAAGCGCGGGCCCGGCGCGGAGCCCGCGCGCGGCTGAGGCGGGATCGACCGCCCAGGTCGGGGTGACACGATGGGTGGATGAGCACTCGATCGGCGACAGGCGCAGCATCGCGCGCCCGGCGTCGGCGAACCGTCACGCGACGCCCGATGTCGAAGCGACGGCTCGTGACGCGGCGCAAGCGACCGGCATCCGCCGCGGCGATCCGGCGTCGGCGAGCGGCGCGGCGCAGGCGCGTGCTCCGTCGTCTGCGGATCGCGGGCATCGTCACGGCGGGCGTCGTCGCGGCATCGCTGCTCGTGCTGATTCCGGCCGCACTGTCCCACGACCCTGTGCCGATCTGCGCCGCGAAGCCCGCGACCTATCCCGATGAGGGGATCGCCGGCTGGTCGGGGGAGCAGCTCGAGAACGCCGCGGCCATCATGCGGGCCGGCGATGAAGCGGGCTTCGAACGGGACGGCCAGATCCTCGCGGTCATGACGGCGATGGGCGAGAGCAGCCTGCGCAACATCGACTACGGGGACTGGGAGGCCGCGGGCATCACCAACCCGGACGGTTCGCGCACGAGCAGCATCGGGCTGTTCCAGCAGCAGTCCTGGTGGGGCAGCGTCGAGCAGCGAATGGACCCGCAGGGTGCGGCATCCCTCTTCTACGCGCGTCTGGGACGGCTGGCGGGATGGCAGGACATGGAACCGACGATCGCGATCCACCGCGTGCAGATCAACAGCGACCCGCAGCACTACGCACGCTTCGGATCGGATGCCGCGGCCGTCGTCGATGCGCTCTCGGGGGAGTGCGCAGCGGAGGAGGAACTCGAGGCGCGAAAGAGCTGAACGCATATTCCCGGACGGCGGGGAACATGCTGTCTGCGGTCGGGCGTAGGCTGGCCGCGTGGCTCGTAGTATCTACATCACCTCGGCCGAAGGCCATTCCGGAAAGTCCACCATTGCTCTGGGCGTTCTCGACGCGCTCATGCGCGTGACGCCGCGAGTGGGGGTGTTCCGTCCCATCGCCCGTTCGTCGGCCGAGCGCGACTATGTGCTCGAACTGATGCTCGCCCACGACGGCGTGCAACTCGACTACGAGGACTGCGTCGGCGTCACCTACGACGAGGTCCGTGATGATCCCGATCGCGCGCTGTCGACGATCGTCTCCCGCTTCAAAGCCGTCGAAGCGCAGTGCGACTCCGTCGTGATCATCGGCAGCGACTACACGGATGTCGCGAGCCCCGCCGAACTCGGCTTCAACGCGCGGGTCGCGGCGAACCTGGGCGCTCCGGTGCTGCTGGTGCTCGGCGGACGCGACCAGCACGGCGGAGCCGAGCAGCTCGGAACCTCGACGGCGCGGAGCGCTGCCGCGGTCGGGCAGATCGCCGCACTCGCGCTCGCCGAGCTCGACGAAGAACGCGCGGAGCTCTTCGCCGTCATCGTCAACCGCGCCGACCCCGATGCGCTGCAGCCGGCGATCGATGCGGTGCGCGCCGCGCACCATGAGACCACCCCGGTCTGGGCGATCCCCGAGGACCGCACGCTCGTTGCCCCCTCCATCCGTGGCATCCTCTCCGCCGTCGATGGCCGCCTCGTCGCGGGCGACCCCGATCTGCTCACCCGCGAGGCTCTCAGCGTTGTCGTCGCCGGGATGTCGATGGTCAACGTGCTGCCCCGGCTCACGGAAGACGCCGTCGTCGTCGTTCCGGCCGATCGCACCGAGGTGCTGCTGGCGCTACTCCTCGCCGATGCCTCGGGCACGTTCCCCTCGATCGCCGGGATCATCCTCAACGGCCCCTTCCCGCTCCCGGCCGACATCGTGCGCCTGATCGACGGACTCGAATCGGCCGTGCCGATCATCGCCACCGACCACGGCACATACGACACCGCGGTGCGCGTCATGGGGGCCCGCGGCCGGCTCGCCGCCGACTCCCGGCACCGCTATGATCGGGCGCTCGCGCTCTTCCAGAAGAATGTCGACATCAACGAGCTGAGCATCGAGCTCGGGCTCGCCGAATCGACGGTCGTCACACCGCTCATGTTCGAATACGGACTGATCGAGCGCGCCCGCGCAGATCGTAAGCGGATCGTGCTCCCCGAGGGCGACGACGACCGGATCCTGCGTGCTGCGGCGACCCTCATCGCGCGGGACGTCGCGGACCTCGTCATCCTCGGCGACGCCGATGCGATCACCTCGCGCGCCACAGAACTCGGCATCGACGTCGCCGCGGCGGAGATCATCAGCCCGAACAACGCCGAGTACGTGGCCCGCTTCGCCGAGGAATACGCGCGGCTGCGCGCTCACAAGGGCGTCACCGTCGCGCAGGCCGCCGACACCATCACCGACGTGTCGTACTTCGGCACGATGATGGTGCACCTCGGGCTCGCCGACGGCATGGTCTCGGGCGCCGCGCACACCACCGCGCACACGATCCGGCCGTCGTTCGAGATCATCAAGACGCGCCCCGATGTGGATGTGGTCTCCAGCGTCTTCCTCATGGCGCTCGCCGACCGGGTTCTCGTCTACGGCGACTGCGCCGTGATCCCGGATCCGACCAGCGCGCAGCTCGCCGACATCGCCGTCTCCTCGGCGGAGACGGCCCGGAAGTTCGGCATCGACCCGCGCGTGGCGATGCTGTCCTACTCCACGGGGGAGTCCGGTTCCGGAGCCGACGTCGACAAGGTGCGGGAAGCCACCGCCCTGGTGCGTGAGCGCGCCCCCGAGCTGCTCGTCGAGGGACCGATCCAGTACGACGCCGCGGCCGATGCCGCCGTCGCGCAGACGAAGCTGCCCGATTCGGCCGTGGCGGGTCGTGCGACCGTGTTCGTATTCCCCGATCTGAACACCGGGAACAACACCTACAAGGCCGTGCAGCGCTCGGCCGGTGCTGTCGCGATGGGGCCGGTTCTGCAGGGCCTCAACAAGCCGATCAACGATCTGTCGCGCGGTGCGCTCGTCGAAGACATCGTCAACACGGTCGCGATCACCGCGATTCAGGCGCAGGGAGGGGTGGCATGAGCGTCGTGCTCGTTATCAACAGCGGCTCGTCGTCGCTGAAGTACAGCCTGATGGACATGGAGCGCGAGGTGCCCCTCGCCGAGGGGCTCATCGAGCGCATCGGTCAGGACATCGGCGAGATCACCCACACCGTGCGCCGCATCGCCGAGCCGGGGGAACCCGCGCCCACCGTGCTCGACACCCAGCACCGCAGCGAGCGGCGCATCGCCGATCACGACGAGGCGATGGCCGTGATGCTCGAGCAGTTCGCCGAGCACGGACCACGGCTGGCGGAGCATCCGCCGGTCGCCGTCGGCCACCGCGTCGTGCACGGCGGGGCGCGCTTCTTCGCGCCCACGCTCATCGACGATCTCATCGAGATCAACATCGAAGACCTCTCCGTGCTCGCCCCGCTGCACAATCCCGGCGCCGTCGCCGGCATCCGGGCCGGACGGCGCAGCTTCGCCGATGTGCCGCATGTCGCGGTCTTCGACACCGCTTTCCACCAGACCCTGCCGCCGGCGGCGTACACGTACGCGGTCGAGCGGAGCGTCGCCCAGCGGCATCGCATCCGCCGGTACGGCTTCCACGGGACGAGTCACAAGTACGTCTCCGAACAGGCGGCGCTGTTCCTGGGCCGGCCGCTCGGCGAGCTGAAGCAACTGGTGTTCCACCTCGGCAACGGCGCCTCGGTCACGGCCGTCGACGGCGGGCGTTCGGTCGAGACCTCGATGGGCATGACACCGCTCGAGGGACTCGTGATGGGCACGCGCTCGGGCGATGTCGACCCGGCCGTCGTGCTGCATCTGAGCCGGGTCGCGCAGATGACGACCCGCGAGATCGACGAGCTGTTGAACAAGCGCAGCGGCCTTCTGGGGCTCGCGGACCGCGCTGACATGCGCGACATCCTCGAGGGCGTCGAGAAGAACGATCCGCGGGCGAAGCTGGCCTTCGACGTCTACATCCATCGGCTGCGCGCTTACGCCGGGGCGTTCATCGCGCAGCTGGGCGGCGTCGACGTCATCTCGTTCACGGCCGGGGTGGGCGAGAACGCGGTGCGCGTGCGCGCGGAGGCTCTGGCGACCCTGGGCTTCCTCGGTGTGGAGATCGATGCCGAGCGCAACGCGGCGAGGGCTCCGGGCATCCGCCGGATCTCCTCCGATGCGTCACGCGTCGAGGTGCTCGTGATCCCGACGAACGAAGAGCTCGAGATCGCCCGACAGGCAGAGGGAATGGCATGAGGATCATCGTCTTCGGAGCCACGGGCGGCGTCGGCAGGCAGGTCGTGCGTCGTGCCCGGGAAGCGGGGCATGACGTCACGGCGTTCGTCCGAAGCCCCGAGAAGGTCACCGATCGTGAGGGGATCCGCATCGTGCAGGGCGATGCCTTCGACGCGGATGCCGTCGCCGCGGCGATCGCGGGCCAGGACGCGGCGGTCTCCTGCCTGTCGTCCTCGGCGCCGATGAAGCCCTCCGACGAGATCACGACAATGGTGGGGAACATCGTCGACGGCATGCGCACGTCGGGCGTCGAGCGCATCGCGTACTGCGCTTCGCTCGGTGTCGACGGCGAGCTCACCGGTCTCATCGGCCGTGGCATCCAGTGGATGCTGCGGCATCCGCTCGCTGATCACCGCGCGGCGCTCGACCGCATCGACTCGGCAGGCCTCGACCGGACAATCGCGCGCCCGTCATCGCTGAACGACAAGGAATTCGCCCCCTACGTCGAGGCGTTCGACGGGGCGCCGGAGTCGAACAAGCCGATCCCGCGGGCATCGGTCGCCGACTTCCTCGTCAAAGCGCTCGAACAGCCCGATGCCTACCGCGGAGCATCCGTGGGTCTGGCGGCGCGCGGGGCCTGAGGGTTACCCCGTCGACGGGCCGCGGCTACGCTGGCTGGCAGGCACGCTGAGGTGTCGCTCCGCTACGAGCCGATGGGAGTACAGAGTGTCCTCGACCCTGCCCGACCTGCGCCGCGCCGAAGGCGTGCTCTTCGACCTGGACGGCGTGCTGACTCCGACCGCCGAGGTGCA
>NZ_CANROA010000052.1 GCF_947632095.1 uncultured Microbacterium sp.
CAGACCAGCTACGAGCGGATGAAGGGCAAGGTCGACGAAGAGCTCAAGCGCCACTTCAAGCCCGAGTTCCTCAACCGTGTCGACGACGTCATCGTCTTCCCGCAGCTGGCGAAGAAGGAGCTCATCCAGATCGTCGACCTGTTCGTGAAGCGCCTCGGCGACCGTCTGCTCGACCGCGACATGACCGTCGAGCTCACGCAGGACGCCAAGGAGCGTCTCATCGAGGTCGGCTTCGACCCGGCCCTCGGCGCCCGCCCGCTGCGCCGCGCCATGCAGCGCGAGATCGAGGACCACCTGTCCGAGAAGATCCTGCACGGCGAGCTCAACAGCGGCGACCACATCACGGTCGACGTCGCCGAGGGCAAGTTCACGTTCGCGATGAAGGCCCGCGGTGAGAAGGTCGCGGTCGGCGTCAACACGACGCCGGCGATCTCCGCCACGCCGGACCTCGCGGCCTCGGGCGAGTAACCCGATACGACGAATGGGCGGATGCTTCGGCATCCGCCCATTCGTCGTTCTCGTGGGGTCTCAGTCGTTCCAGGACCAGATGTCGTCGCCGCGCAGCGAGGCGTCCGCGCCGCCGTCGTCGTAGATGACCTGACCGGCGAGGTGCGTGTTCTCGACACTGGTCAGCCAGATCAGCAGGTTCGCGATCGACTCGGGCGGCTGGTGGTAGTTCAGCGGCATCGGCACGTTGTCGTCGACCATCGTGCGGTTCTCCTCGGTGGAGAGGAGCTCCTGGGTCATCGGGGTGAGCACGGTGCCGGGTGCGACGGCGTTGAGCGGGATGTCGGCGCCCGCCCACTCGGGAGTGATCGACTGGCGGCGCACCCAGCGCGACAGGGCGCGCTTGGACGACGGGTAGACGATGTAGCCGGCCATGCCGCCGGCGGCGGCGTACTGCTCGGCGATCTGCAGAGCGGTCGCCTCATCGCCGGCGAGGGCGGCCTCGACCATCTCGGCGGAGTTCTGCTGCAGCGACGCCATCGACGACACGACGGCGGCGCGCGGGGCATCCGACTTCGCCAGCGCCGGGCGCAGGTTCTCGAGCAGTTCCGTGACGCCGAAGTAGTTGACGGAGATCGTCTTCGCGATCGGCGCCGAGATTCCGGCGCAGGCGATCACGGCATCGATCGTGCCGCCGGCGATGTCGATCGCCTTCGCAGCGGCGTCGATGCGGCCCTGCGGCATCGACAGATCCGCCTCGACCTCGGCGTTTCGCAGATCGATGCCGATCACGCGGGCGCCGCGGTCGCGCAGCAGCTGCGCGGTGGTGGCGCCGATGCCGGATGCGGATCCGGTCACGACATAGGTGCGTGTCATGGTGTTCCTCCGTTTCACGACCGGGGGTTCGGTCGTAGGGAGTCGGAGGCGGGTTCGCCTCCGACGGGTTCGGTGGGCCCGCTGAGCTCGGCGACCAGGCGGGAGAGCTGGTCGGTGAAGCGGGCGGTCTCGGCGTCGTCCCATGCGGCGGTGGCGGAATGCAGCATGGCGACTCCCTCCGCGACGAGGCGACGATGGGCGGTTCCGCCGGCGGGGGAGAGGATGATGACGGATGCTCGTCCGTCGCTCGGATCCGTGCGCCTTTCGATGAGTCCTGCTCGTTCGAGGCGGGCGAGCTGCTTGCTCATGGTCGGCCGTGTCAGGTGCAGGGCTGCGGCGAGCGCACTCGATCGGGATGGGCCTTCGAGGCCGAGCATGTAGAGCGCGGGGATGTCGGCGCTGTCGATGCGGACACCGGCGCTGGCCGCGACGGACTCCTGCACGGAGGTCGACGACCAGCGGGCCATGAGATGCGTGAGCGCGGCGAGCAGGGCTGATTCGGATGCTTCGCGGGAGCTTTCCACGAAGATCAGTCCATGCGCTTGATTGCCTCAAGCAACTAACTTAATGCGCCGTTTCTCAGGCTGCCGGTTCTAGGGTGGAAGGGTGAGCGACTACATCGTCCGCCCGGCGCGCAGCGCCGACGTCCTCGGCATCCACCACCTGCTGGAGCCGCTGGTCGAGCGACGAATCCTGCTCGGCAAGGATCTCGCGGTGCTCTACGGCGCGGTGCAGGAGTTCGTGGTCGCCGAGAAAGACGGCGAACTGATCGGATGCGGTGCCCTGCATGTGATGTGGGAGGACCTCGGTGAGATCCGCACGTTGATCGTTCGTGACGACTGGCTGCGGCACGGCGTCGGACGCGCGATCGTCGAGGCCCTCGAAGTGCGCGCACAGGATCTCGGGCTCTCCCGCCTGTTCTGCCTCACCTTCGAGACGGACTTCTTCGCGCGCCGCGGATTCGCGCCCATCGGCGAGCAGATCGTCGCCCCGGACGTCTACTCGCAGCTGCTGCGCAGCCGTGACGAGGGCGTCGCCGAGTTCCTCGACCTCGCGCACGTGAAGCCGAACACCCTCGGCAACACCCGGATGCTGAAGAACCTGTGATGGCCGCGCGGCATCCGAGCCCGGCGGTCTACCGTCGGCGTCGCATCGTGTTCTTCGTGGCGGTTCTCCTCGTGCTCGCCGTCATCGGCGCGGGGATTTGGGTGCTCATCGCTCAGCCCTGGGCGGGCTCCGGCTCGGAGGAAGCCCCTGAGCCGTCGCCCTCGGCGAGCGAGACCGCAGTGCAGGCGGAGACTCCGTCGGCCGAGCCCAGCCCCGTCGAAACGCAGGGGGCCGCGCCCTGCCAGGCGGGGAGCATCACGGTCGAGGCGGTGACCGATGCCGAGAGCTATGAGGCAGGCGCTCTCCCGCAGCTGTCGATCCGGCTGACGAACACCGGCGCCGTCGACTGCACGATCGACGTCGGCTCGGCGACGCAGGCCTTCACGGTGACGAGTGGCGAGGACGTCTGGTGGCGTTCGACCGACTGCCAGGAGAACCCGAGCAGCATGGTCGTCACGCTCACCGCGGGACAGTCCGTCTCGAGCGCGACCCCCGTCGAATGGGACCGCACGCGCTCGGATGTCAGCACCTGCGACCAGGAGAACCGTTCGCGCGCCCCTGCCGGCGGAGCCTCGTACCACGTCGCCGTCTCGATCGGCGGCTTCGACGCCGCACGTACGCGCCAGATTCTTCTCTACTGATCGCTCGGGATATCAGATTTCGTCAGGAGTGGCGCTCTCTTTGGGATACCATAGAAGCTACTCTCGGTATATTCCGGTGCAAGCCATCCCCAGTGGCGTCGTACTCAGCGTCCCCAGCGCTTCGACATTCACCGTGCGAGAGTTGCGGGCCCTTTCGAGTTACCCAGTCCCCAATGGATGCTCGAGAGGGCCCCTTTTTCTTCTCTAAGCTGGATGAATGGCAGCGAAGAAGTCGAAATCGGCCGGCAAGAAGCCCCGTCCCGAGGAATTCCGCTCTGAGGCCCTCGCCCTCGCGCTCGAGAAGCAGGACATGGCAGCCGTCGCGCTGGCGCTGCGAAACGGCAACACGGTGGTGCCGCTGCTGCGTGCCGGAGTGCGTGACAATCCGCTCGACGGCGGGGAGGTCTGGACGTTCCGCGACCCGAACACTCAGCAGGTGGCACTGCTGCTCTTCAGCGACGCGCGCAACAAGCCCGAGAACCTGCCCTCCGGGGTGGGCGTCTACTCGCCGGAGTGGCTGGAGCAGTTCCTCACCAAGCACCGTGAGGAGATCACGACGGTCTTCCTCGACATCGCGGGACCGCACCCCATGCAGGCCGCGCCGGGCGACCTGCTCGCGGCGCTCGGCGCCTGACTCCGGCTCCGGATCAGAACGGCGGGACGTCGTCGATCTCGGGCTTGCGGCGCTTCGGCGCGGGATGCGCGGAGCGACTGCGTGAGCGCACATCGTCGAGCGCGGCCTTCAACGACGCCGAACGCTCATCGACCACCTGCTCGTAGCCGAGCCGCGTCGCCTCGGAACGGCGCTGCGCGGCCTGTGTGACGGCGCGCACCTCGCCGGCCAGGCTCAGCTCTCCCACCGCGGCGATCGTGCGCGGGACGGAGAACTGCTGGATGGAGCCCGCCACGGCGATCGCGATCGCGAGGTCGGCCGCCGGCTCGGTGAAGCGCACCCCGCCCACCGTCGACACGTAGACGTCGAGCTTGCTGGTGGGGACGCGGCCGCGCTTCTCGAGGATCGCCAGCACCATCGCCACACGAGCCGAGTCGAGCCCCGAGACGACGCGACGCGGATTCGGCGCCGCGGTCTCGACCGTCAGCGCCTGCACCTCGACGGGGAGGGCGCGACGGCCCTCCATCGCGATCGCGACACATGTTCCGGGCTCCGTCGAGCCCTGGCCGAGGAACAGCCCCGACGGGTCGGGGACCTCGGCGATCCCGTCGCCGGTCATCTCGAAGCATCCGACCTCATCCGTCGGACCGAACCGGTTCTTCAACGCACGGATGAAGCGCAGTGCCGTCTGCCGGTCGCCCTCGAAATGGCACACCACGTCGACGAGGTGCTCGAGCACACGGGGGCCGGCGACCTGGCCGTCCTTCGTGACATGCCCCACGATGATCACGGGCAGATGCCGCTCCTTGGCGACGCGGATCAGCGTCGCCGCGACCTCGCGCACCTGGCTCGGCTGGCCGGCCGCGCCGTCTGAGAGAGAGGATGCCACGGTCTGCACCGAATCGACGATCACCAGGCCCGGCTGCACCTCGTCGATGTGCCCCAGGATCGTCGCCAGATCGGTCTCGCTCGCCAGATAGAGCTCATCGTGCAGAGCACCGGTGCGCTCGGCGCGCAGACGCACCTGGGCCTGGGACTCCTCGGCGCTCGCGTAGAGCACGCGCCGCCCGCCGCGTGCGGCCTGGGCGGCCACCTCGAGAAGCAGCGTCGACTTGCCGACGCCGGGCTCACCGCTGAGCAGGATCGCGGCCCCCGGAACGATGCCGCCGCCCAGTACCCGGTCGAACTCGGCGACCCCGCTCGTGCGCCGCGGCGTCTCCGCCGTGGTGATCTGGGTGATGGGGCGGGCCGCACGATCGGCGCCCGGAGTCAGGGGAGAGATCTGACGCAGGATGCCGGTCTTCGCGGCCTGCTCCTGCACGGTTCCCCACTGCTGGCACTCACCGCAGCGGCCGACCCACTTCGACGTCGTCCACCCGCATTCCGTGCACGCGAAAGCAGGGGGAGCGGGTTTGCGGGTTGCCATGCAGCAAGGCTATCCGCAGCATCCGACAAAGCCCTCGAACAGTGCGCGATGCAGGAGCGCTATCGACCGGATCAGACATCCCTATCGCGAAAACCGAATATTCACGGCCCGGAAATCGTGGGCTGATCAGGACGTCGGGATAATTGAGACATGGCCATCGCCAGACCCACCTGCGGTCCGATCTCGACATACTCCCGGGTGCAGATCCTGCACCTGGTCCAGTCGCGACCCCACCGCACGATCGGCGAGCTGTGCGAGGTCACCGGGCTGCATGCGAACACCGTGCGCGAGCACCTGCAGCGGCTCATCGAGGGCGGATACGTGATCCCGGCCATCGAACGCCGCGCCACACGGGGGCGTCCGCGCACCCTGTACAGCGCGGCGACCGGAGCGCCCGGAGCCTCCAGCCCCGTCGCCCGCGACAAGGTCACCGCGGCCGCCCGTCGCGGCGACCTCATGCGCCGGATGGTTCCGGCCGCGGCATCCGATCTGGGGCGCGAAGCGACCTACCAGCTCGACGCCCTCATCGAACATCTTGAAGAAAGCGGATTCGAGCCCGTCATCGACGACGACCGGCTCACTGTGGACCTCACCCCGTGCCCGCACGCCGCGGCACGACCCGAGGATCGTCCGGTGCTGTGCCGGGTGCATCTGAGTCTCATGCAGGGGGTGCTCACGGAGGCCGGCGGCCCGCTGGTCGCCGATTCCGTGCACGAACCAACCATGCCTCAGGAGTGCACGGTGCAGCTGCGCCTGACGGACACCGCCGCGTAATCGCATCCCGGGGGCCCATCCCGGACTGGCCGTTATTCACGGCCTGCAGCGCGATCATCGCGGTTCGGCCAGACATAATCTGGCCGAAGTCCCAGAGAAGGAGTCGTCTGATGGAGTGGTTGGATCCGCTGGTCCTCGCGAGGTGGCAGTTCGGTCTCACGACCGTCTACCACTACCTCTTCGTGCCCCTCACGATCGGCATGGCGCTGTCGGCGGCCATCTTCCAGACCGCCTGGGTGCGCACCGGAAAGATCCAGTACCTGCATCTGACACGATTCTTCGGCAAGATCTTCCTCATCAACTTCGCCATGGGCGTCGTCACCGGAATCGTGCAGGAATTCCAGTTCGGCATGAACTGGTCGGACTACTCCCGCTTCGTCGGTGACGTGTTCGGCGCCCCGCTCGCCTTCGAAGGCCTGCTCGCCTTCTTCTTCGAGGCGACCTTCATCGGACTGTGGATCTTCGGCTGGGACAAGCTCAGCCAGAAGCTGCACCTGCTCACGATCTGGTGCGTCTCCATCGGCAGCATCCTGTCGGCCTACTTCATCATCGCCGCCAACGCGTTCATGCAGAACCCGGTCGGCTACGAGTACAACGCCGAGACGAACCGCGCCGAGCTCGTCGACTTCTGGGCGCTGCTGACGAACCCCGTCGCCCTCGCCGCCTTCCCGCACACGATCTTCGGCGCCTTCATGTTCGCCGCCGGAGTCATCATCTCGGTGTCGGCCTGGCACCTCTCCCGCGGACAGCACGTCGACACCATGCGGGTCTCGCTCAAGTTCGGACTCTGGGGGATGCTCGTGGCCGTCACCGGCGTCGTGCTCTCGGGCGACCAGCTGGGTCTTGCCATGTACGCCACACAGCCCATGAAGATGGCAGCGGCCGAGGCGACGTTCAACACCGTGTGCGGCAAGGACGCGGCATTCAGCCTCTTCACACTCGGAACCCCCGACGGCAAGACCGACCTGTTCTCCATCCGCGTGCCCTACCTGCTCTCGCTCCTGTCGAACCACTCGCTCGACGGATGCGTGCACGGGATCAACGACCTCAACGCGCAGTACGCCGTCGAATACGCCGACACCGGCATCACCGACTTCACCCCCGTGCTGTGGATCACCTACTGGGCCTTCCGCTGGATGATCGGCCTGGGCATGGCGCACGCCGCCATCGCCGTCGTCGGCCTGTGGATCACGCGCAAGAACGCCAAGCGCGAGCCCGCCAAGTGGATGTGGAAGATCGCGATCTGGTCCTACCCGCTCGCGCTCCTCGCCAACATCGTCGGATGGGTCTTCACCGAGATGGGCCGCCAGCCCTGGATCGTGTTCGGACTCATGACCACCCGTGACGGCGTCTCGCCCGGGACGAGCGGACTGGAAGTGCTCATCTCGCTGGTCGCCTTCACCGCGATCTACGCGGCGCTCGCCGTCGTCGAGATCCGCCTGATCGTGAAAGCGGCCCAGAAGGGGCCGGACACGGAAGAGAAACCCGCCGATGAGTCAGCGCAGCTGCCGTCGGTCGTGTACTGAGGAAGGACGCGGACATGGATCTCGCAACACTCTGGTTCGGCATCATCGCCTTCCTGTTCGTCGGATACTTCATCCTCGACGGGTTCGACTTCGGCGTCGGGATGTCGCTGCCGTTCCTCGGCAAGGACGACGTCTCCCGGCGTCAGATCATCAACACGATCGGCCCCGTGTGGGACCTCAACGAGACCTGGCTCATCGTCGCCGGCGCCTGCCTGTTCGCCTCGTTCCCCGAGTGGTACGCCTCGCTGTTCAGCGGCTTCTACCTCGCGCTGCTGCTGATCCTGCTCGCCCTGATCATGCGCGGCGTCTCCTTCGAATACCGCCACCAGGGCAAGAGCGAGAAATGGAAGCGCGGCTTTGACCGCATGATCGTGATCGGCTCCGCCGCACCCGCATTCCTCTGGGGCGTCGCCTTCGCGAACATCGTGCAGGGCGTGCCGCTGGATGAGAACCACATCTTCCAGGGCACCCTGCTCACGCTGCTGAACCCCTACGGTCTGCTCGGCGGCCTCACGACCCTGCTGCTGTTCTTCACGCACGGCGTCACCTTCATCGCGCTCAAGACCGACGGCAAGCTGCGCGCCGACGCCCGCACGCTCGGACTGCGCGCCGGACTCATCACCCTCGTGGTCGCGGCGGCCTTCCTCATCTGGACGGTCATCGCCTTCTTCAGCCCCGTCGTGCTCGCACTCGCGGCGCTCGCCGCCGTGTCGCTCGTGCTGTCGATCATCGCGAACGCCCGCGGACGCGAGGGATGGGCGTTCACCCTCGGCGCCGTCACGACGCTGTTCGCCGTCGTCACGCTGTTCGCCGCGCTGTTCCCCAATGTGCTGCCCTCGACGATCGATGCGGCCTTCAGCCTGACGATCGAGAACGCCTCCAGCACGCAGTACACGCTGCAGATCATGACCTGGACCGCCCTGTTCGCCATGCCGTTGGTGCTTCTGTACCAGGGATGGACATACTGGGTGTTCCGCAAGCGCGTCACGCGCTCATCCATCGAGGGGGCTCCGGCACACGCGTGAAACCCGTCGACCCGAGGCTGCTGAAGTACGCCGCCGCCGCTCGGGGATTCTTCATCCTCGCTGCGGCGGTCGGCGTCCTCCAGACCGCGGTCGTCATCGCCTTCGCGTGGTTCCTGACCGACGCCGTCACCGGGGCGATCGCCGGGCGGGATGTCGGAGCATCCCTGATCTGGCTCCTCGGTCTCGCCCTCCTGCGCGGCACCCTCATCGCGGCATCCGACGCCGCCGGGATGCGGGCGGCCGCGAAGACCGGCACCCAGCTGCGCACCGCCCTCGTGCGCGCCATCGGACGGCTCGGTCCCGGCTGGCTCGCCGGCCGCAACCGGGCCACGCTCGCCGTGACCGCCGGGCACGGGCTCGAAGCCCTCGACACCTACTTCGCCCGGTACCTGCCGCAGCTCGTGCTCATGGTCATCGCGACCCCCACGATCGTCGTCGTGATGTGGCTCAACGACTGGCCGAGCGGCCTCACCGCGATCATCACCCTGCCGCTGATCCCGCTGTTCATGATCCTCATCGGCATCGCGACGCGCACCGTGCAGCGCACCCAGTGGCAGACCCTGCAGCGACTCGCCGCGCGCTTCGCGGACACCGTGCAGGGGTTGTCGACGCTCCGACTGTTCGGTCGCGAGCGCCGTGCCGCCGCACAGATCGAGGCCACCGCCGACGGGTATCGACGCGAGACCATGAAGGTGCTGCGCTTCTCGTTCCTGTCGGGGTTCGCGATGGAACTGCTGTCGTCCCTCGCCGTGGCGCTCATCGCCGTGGCGGTCGGGTTCCGGCTGCTCGCCGGCGACATGACCCTCGAGGTCGGGCTGTTCGTGCTGCTGCTCGCACCCGAAGCGTTCCTGCCGATCCGGCAGGTCGGGGTGCAGTTCCACGCGGCTGCCGAAGGTGTCGCCGCAACCGAGGACATCTTCGACGTGCTCGATCAGGCCGGTCCCGCTGCATCTGCCCGCCGTGCCGTGCATGACTCAGGAGATTTTCCACCGACCGCCGTGGTTTCGACTGAAAACCCGCCCGCCACGGCAGGATCTCCTGAGTTGTGCGTGGAGGGGCTGCGCGTCCGAGACCTCCCACCCGTCTCGCTGACAGCATCGGCCGGTTCTCTCACCCTCGTCGAGGGGCCGAGCGGGTCGGGGAAGTCGAGTCTGCTCGCCGCCCTGCGGGGCGCGGTCGCGTTCCGGGGGACGGCGACGTTCGCCGGAGTCGATGTCCGTGACCTCGCCTCCGCGGAGTGGGTCGCCTGGGCCGGGCAGGCCCCGGGGCTCATCCGGGGCACGATCGCCGAGAACGTCGCGCTGGGCGGCATCGTCGACGACGACGCCATCCGCCGCGCGCTCGATGAGGCCGGCGCGGAAGAGCTCGACCCCGCGCAGGAGCTGGGCGTGCAGGGAAGCGGACTGTCGGGCGGCCAGGCGCAGCGCGTCGCGGTCGCGCGGGCGCTCTATCGGCACGCGGCCGACCCGTCGCGCGTTCTCATGCTGGATGAGCCGTCGAGCGCCCTGGATGCCGAGACCGAGGCGCGACTGTGGAAGAACCTGCGCCGCACCGCCGATGCCGGGGCGATGATCCTGCTCGTCTCGCATCGTCGATCTGCCCGTCAGTACGCCGATCGGATCGTCGATCTGGGGGTGTGGGTATGAGCGTTTCGTCGAGTGTTCGCGAGGTTCTGCGCCGGGCGCAGCCGCCGACGGCACGCTTCCTGCCCGGGCTGATCTGGGGCGTGCTGTCGGCTGCGGCAGCCGTGTCGTTGCTGGCGGTGAGTGGTTGGCTGATCGTGAGCGCGTCGATCGTCGATTCGCTCGTGCCGCTGTCGGTGGCTGTCGTTGGTGTGCGGTTCTTCGCCGTGTCGCGGGCGGTGTTCCGCTATCTCGAGCGGCTGTCGGGGCATGATGCGGCGCTGCGACAGCTGGCGGCGACCCGCTCCGACATGGTTCGTCGTCTTGTTCCGCTGTCGCCGGCCGGACTCGGCCGCACCGATCGCGGACGCATGCTGTCGGCCCTCGTCGACGATGTGGAGAATCTGCAGAACCTTCCGCTGCGGGTGGTTCAGCCGCTCGCGGTGGCGGGTGTCGTCGGTCTCGGATCCGTCACCTTCATCGCTTTCGTCTCTGTTCCTGCTGCGCTCACGCTGCTCGCCTGTCTGGTGATCGCGGCTCTCTCGGCGATCGGCCTCGGCTGGGTGTTCGGAGCCCGCGCGGAGGACCGGGTCTCGGAGCAGCGCGGTGAGCTGTCTGCCTCCCTCGTCGACTACTTCGGCAGCCTCGACGTGCTTCTCGCCTTCGGCGCGGAGCCGCAGGCGCGGGAGCGGATCGACCGGGCGGACGCGGCGCTGCGACGCACGGTGACCCGGGCATCGGTTTCGCAGGCGGTCGCCGCCGGCGTTCTTTCGGCGCTGGCCGGGGTCGCTTCGGTGTGGGCGTTGGCGGCTGCGGCCCCTGGTTTGGGATCGGGTGCGATCGACGGGCCCTGGCTCGCCGTGGTCGTGCTCGTGCCGATGGTGGTCTTCGAAGTCTTCGGTGCGGTGCCGATCGCGGCGTCGTCGTGGCGCAGTGTGCGCGCGAGCGCGCAGCGCATCGTCGAGGCTCTTCCTGCTCAGATGCCGGAGGAATTGCGCACGGATGCCGGTGACGACGACGATCCGGCTGGAACGGCGCTCGAACTGCGCGACGTGCGCGCAAGCTGGCCGGGCGGCGCGCCCGCGCTACGCGATGTCACCCTCGATGTGAGACCCGGCGAGAAGGTTCTCGTGACCGGGCCGAGCGGGGCGGGCAAGAGTTCGCTGGCGGCGGTGCTCGTCGGATTCCTCCGCGCCGAGGGCGTGTTCACGATCGGTGGGATGGATGCTGCGAGCATGAGCGGTCCGGCGCTGCGGCGCGCGATCGGTCTGTGCGAACAGCATCCGCAGCTCTTCGATGAGGACATTCGCCAGAACCTGCTTTTCGCCCGCGACACGGCAACCGATGACGAACTGCTGGCTGTGCTGCAGAGGGTCGGGCTCGGCGACTGGGTGCGCGAACGCGGGGGCCTCGATGCCCGCGTGGGCGACCGGGGTGCGCTCGTCTCGGGCGGTCAGGCGCAGCGCATCGCGCTCGCCCGGGCGCTGTTGCGCGGATTCCCCGTGCTCGTGCTCGATGAGCCCACGGCGGGCGTCGACCCGGAAGCATCCGATGCTCTTCTCGGCGACCTGCTGCGCGCGGCGGGGGAGCAGTCGGTGCTGCTCATCTCTCATGTCGCCCCGCCTGTTGGAACGATCGACCGGATCGTGCGGATCGAGGCCGGGCGGACGGTCTGACCCGGACGGCGGACCGAGCCGTCGTCAGACGGCGGTTTCGCCCGCGACGAGCTCGACGATGCGGGCGACGACGGCATCCGCGGCGAAGTGGTCGTACGCGGTGAGCGTGACGACGACGTCGCCGATGAAGATCAGGAGCTTGCCGTGCGCGCCGTGCAGGCGCCAGGCCGGTCCGGGGCCGTCCCACCCGGCGAGGGCGTAGCGCTGGTAGCCGGGGTTCTTCCCGGCCGGCACCCAGCCGGTGTGCATGGCCTCGATCCACTGCGGTGAGACGATCTGCGCGCCTTCCCACCGCCCGCGGTCGCGGATCAGCAGGCCGATGCGGGCGAGCTCCTCGGTGCGCAGGGCGATGCCCTCGCCGGCGATGATGCGGCCGTTCGGGCAGCGGTCCCACGTGACGTCGTGGATGCCGAGCGGAGCGAAGAGCCGCGGGACGAGATAGTCGTGCACATCGCCCACGCGGGTGGCCAGCACCGTCATCGCCGCGTAGGTGCTGGCGTTGGAGTACTGGAACACGCGCCCGCGCGACGGCCGTGAGAAGAACTCGCGGGCGAGGTCCGGCCAGCG
>NZ_CANROA010000053.1 GCF_947632095.1 uncultured Microbacterium sp.
TCAGCGTCCACATCAGCGTCCACATCAGCGTCCACATCAGCGTCCACATCAGCGTCCACATCAGCGTCCACATCAGCGTCCACATCTGCATCGACGTCAGCGTCCACATCTGCGTCCACGTCAGCGTCCACATCAGCGTCCACATCAGCGTCAGCATCGGCATCCGGGTCGGTCGCAGGCTCGAAGGTGACACGGACGTTGACCGTTGTCGTCGTAGGATCTGCACCCTCGACGGTCTGCTCAGCAGTGATCGTGTGGTCACCGACCGGAACAGCCGGGAACGTCACCGTCCAGTTGCCGTCCGTACCGACCGTGGCGGTCTGTGCACCGTCGACACCGGGAATCGTGACCGAGATGGCCGCGCCAGGCTCGCCGGTTCCGGTGACAGTGATGCTCTCCGCACCGTCCTCCGACTCGACCGGGAACTCCTGGCCGTCGGTGGGACCAGTGATCACGACATCTGCTGTCGCGACTCGAACCGTCGCCGAGGCGAGCGAAAGCTGAAGCAACGGCGTAGCGGTAGCAGGAAGCAGCGTCAACTGCAGAGCGCGCTGCGTGAACGATCCTTCGTCTTCCGCGGTCGCCTCGACGAAGTCGCCCGGAGTCTCCTGCACATTCGCGGTCAGCGAGAGCAAGTTGTTCGTCACGAGGCCGAAGAGGGGCTGCAATGCGGTGTTTACGGTCGTGACCACCGGGCGGAAGAGTGCGTCGAGCGCCCCTTCGTCGGTGATTGCGTCAGCAAGCGGAGTTACCAAAGCAGGCAGAATTGTGTTGGTCACCGCGGTCAGGATCGGAGTGACCAGCAACCCGACGTCCAGGCCGAGAACATTGGTTCCGTCTGTGTTGGTGACAGGCGGAGTGGATCCCGGAGCTCCGATGAAGCCGCCGAGCTCGCCCGAAATCTGGACGTCCACCCCGCCGATGCTGCCGAGCGGTGTCCTGATGTCACCAGTAATCGCAATGTTGACGTCAGCCGCGTTCAGCGCATCCGAAACGACGTTCACGAGCAAAGCCGGAATCTGATCCAGAGTGCTCGCGATCGCACCGTCGAGCGTCGCCTGAACGAGGTCCGGGTCGAGAATCTCGGTGTTGACCGGAAGACCGTTGAGGGTGCCGTCGTAGTCGCCACCCTGTGTGTCAGCGACCAATCGAGCAAGATCGACGCTCACAGTCCCTGTGGACAGATCGATGGTGAGCACGCTGTCATCCGAAGTCAGCGGCTGCGCGAGGAGCGACTGCACGGCGGCGTCAAGCTCAAGATCCACCGTTGCCGTCACGCCGAGTTCGTCGATCGAGCCGATGCCGAGAAGCAGCGCGTTCAAGGTGCTCGTAAGGCCGTCGAGCAGCGGGTTGATCGTACTTTCAATCGCTCCGCCTGCGCCGGCCAGATCATTGATCGGGTCGGAGATCTGGTCCAGCGTGGCAACGAGCGATTCCGAGAGACCAGCGATCGTCGGGCTCGTCAGCAGCAGAGTGCCGTTAGCGATCTGGTAGTCGCCCTCCGGCGCACCTGCATCGCCGTAGGTCGCAAGAGCCGAAACAGCGCCAAGCTCGAGACGTGCGTCGTTGAGCAGTGCGTCAAGACCTGCCGCGCCCAGAATGGGCTGGAGGTCAACGTATGCGTTCTCAGTCGGAGCGCCGCTGCCGACAGCGATGCTGCCGTCTGCGTTCACGAGACCTGAAGAAGCGAGCGGAACTTCGTCCGGCCCAGTGCTGGCGTACTGACCGAGCGCCCCGACGCCGATGATCCCGTTCGGGCCAAAGAGCTGAAGGCCATCGCCAAGATTGATGTTCAGCGCGTTGAGCACTTCCAGCGATAGCGGGTGATTGTCTTCCCCAGTTGCGCTGGGGTCGGCACTGTACGCGCCTGCCAGCTCAGCAACGGAGTTGAGGTTAACCACCGCAGTGTTTCCACTTAGCAGCCGGCCTTCAGCCTCTGAACTATCCGTTGGCAGAGCGAACGCAGAGTTCGCTACCAAGACTTGTCCGACGACGAGTGCACCTACGGCACCCACCGTCAGCGCTCTGCTTGTTCGCAGAGTCTTTCTCTTTCTAACCACTTACTGCCCCTCCCGTGATGCGGACTACGTTCGCGTCACAAGACCCTCCCCAGGCGTCGGCACACGACCGACAGAGCTCGTGTCGCAGACAGTATTGCCAGTTTCTTCCGGCGTGTCCAGCAAAAACTCAGCAACGACACATGCGTTTGCATGCTGTTCACCGCGTGTTTTCGCGGATGTCGCCCAGGACGAAGCTCCCGGTCGTGACCGAAAAGTTACCGTCAGTTGCCGTTGATGACAGAGATGACGGCCTCGCCGTACGCTTCGCGCTTCTTCTCACCGATGCCGGTGATGCCGTCGAGCTGCGCCAGCGACGCCGGCCGCAGCTCCGCGAGAGCACGCAGCGTCGCATCGCCGAAGACGATGTACGCCGGCTTGCCGATCTCACGGGCCGTCTCGGCACGCCAGACACGCAGGGCCTCGAACAGTGCGCGATCACCCTCGGCGACAGCATCCGATGCAGCCGACGCCTTGCGCGCACGGCTGCCCCCACCAGAACCAACACGACCCATGGTGTCTTTGCGCAGAGGGACCGGCGACGTTCCGGCCAGCACTCCGGCGGCCGCGTCGCCGGGCGCGAGGGTTCCGTAATCGCCCTGAGCGACGAGGATGCCGCGAGCCAGAAGCTGCCGCACGACGCTGCGCCAGTCCTGGTCAGACAGATCAGCGCCGATGCCGTAGGTGGCGAGCGCATCATGCCCCTGCTGGCGGATGCGCTCATTCGACGCCCCGCGCAGAATATCGATGAGGTGACCGGCGCCGAACTCCTGCCGGCGCTCGCGCTTGAGCCTGACGATGGTCGACAAGAGCTTCTGCGCCGGAATCAACCCGTCGAAGGTCTCCGGCTTCTCGAGACACGTGTCGCAGTTGCCGCACGGCTGCGATGACTGCCCGAAGTAGTTGAGCAGATTCTGCCTGCGGCATTCAACGGTCTCGCACAGCGCGAGCATCGCATCGAGGTGCTGCCCCATGCGCATCTTGAACGTGCGATCGCCGGGGCTGCGGTCGATGAGTCGACGCTGCTGCACGACGTCACCGAGGCCATATGCCATCCAGGCGATGGATGCTTCGCCGTCACGCCCCGCACGCCCCGTCTCCTGGTAGTACCCCTCGACGGACTTCGGCAGATCGATGTGCGCCACGAACCGCACATCCGGCTTATCGATGCCCATGCCAAAAGCGATCGTCGCGACCATGACAACGCCGTCCTCGCGCAGGAACCGCGACTGGTTCGCCGCCCGCACCTCGGCAGGAAGACCCGCGTGGTACGGCAGAGCATCGAAGCCCTGCGCCGCGAGATAGGTGGCCGTCTGCTCGACCGACTTGCGGCTGAGCGCGTAGACGATGCCGGCAGCCCCCTCGGGCTGCGAGCGCAGGAACTGCACCAGCTGCTTGCGCGGATCGACCTTCGGCACGATCCGGTACTGGATGTTGGGGCGATCGAAGCTCGCCACGAAGTGCTTGGCGACGTCGAGGTGCAGGCGCTCGGTGAGCTCCTTGTGCGTGGCGCGCGTCGCGGTCGCTGTGAGCGCCATGCGCGGAACGCCCGGGAACCGCTCGGCGAGATCTCCGAGCGCGAGGTAATCGGGCCGGAAGTCGTGACCCCACTGCGACACGCAGTGCGCTTCATCGATCGCGATGACGCTGAGGGTGCCGCGCTGCAGCAGGCTCGTCGTCGCGGGTGACGACAGGCGCTCGGGCGCGACATAGATGAGGTCGAGCTCGCCGGCGACATAGGCCCGCTCGACCTCCGCGCGCTCGGCGGGCGCCTGCGTCGAGTTCAGATAGGCCGCATTGACGCCATTGGCGCGCAGCGCATCGACCTGATCGTGCATGAGTGCGATGAGTGGGCTGATCACGAGCCCCGTGCCCTCGCGCACGAGCGCGGGCACCTGGTAGGTGATGCTCTTTCCCCCACCGGTCGGCATGAGCACGACAGCATCCCCGCCGCCGATCACCTGATCGACGATCGCCTGCTGATCACCGCGGAACGCGTCATAGCCGAAGACCGTGTGCAGCGCCTCCTGTGCGCTCGCGAAGCGCGACGGCGTCGCCGCGCGCACAGCGGATGCCACGGGTGTCACCGGCCCCGGACCCCAATCGAGCGGCGGCTCGAAGCCCGACCCCTGCGGTTCCCAATCCATCGGCTCAGGCGGCGGGGCGTACTCCCAGTCCTCGGGCGGAGGAACGTCGTCCCAGGGCAGATCCGCATACGGGTCACCAGGAATCTGCTGCATCCCTCCAGCGTAGCCAGCGCCGACGACGCCCGCGTCGACCTAGGGTGGAGGAGACGCGAAGGAGCATCATGACCGACGAAACCACTGTCACCCGAAACGACGAAGAATCCCGCTTCGAGATCCACCTGGGCGAGACGCTCGCCGGGTTCGCGCAGTTCCGGATGCGCGGCGATGAGATCCAGTTCATCCACACCGAGATCGATCCGGCGTTCCAAGGCAAGGGTCTGGCGAGCGTGCTCGCGGCGCACGCGCTGGCGGATGCTGTGACAGCCGGCTCCACGATCGTTCCCTACTGCCCCTACATCGCCGGATACCTGAAGAAGCATGACGTCGCCGGTGCGAACATCCGGTGGCCGGAGCTGCCCAAGGACCCGACCGAGGTCTGATCAGCCGCTTGGGAGAGTTTCGGAAAAGCATTGCTTGTTTCGAAGATTTGTTCTAATCTGGAGGCATGGCGACGCAGCTTCCTGAACTCCCGGCGATAGAGGATTCCCTCACTCGCCAGGGCGAGCTGCTCGACGAGTGGGTCGCCCTGGGCGCTGAGATCGGCGCCCTCGAAGCACGCCGCGCCGAGCTGCTGGCCGAGCGCCTCGACCTGCTCGCGCAGAGCCGTCTCGCCTCCGATGAGATGGCATTCCGGTCGATGTGCGCCGAGTACGCGGCAGCCGGGCACGTTTCTCCTTCGACGTTCGCCGAACACATTTCCTCGGCATGGATGCTGGTGCGCATGTTCCCGGCATCGTTGGCCGCCCTGTCGTCCGGGGCCATCAGTCGCCGTCACGCCGATGCCATCGTCGCCGAAGCCCCGCAGGCTTCCTCCCACCCCGATGCCGTCGCTCTGCGCAACGAGTACGAGAACAAGGTTCTTCCCTTCGCGGAGTCCTCGACCGTGGCGCGAACGAGGGCGCATGCCCGAGCCGTCGCGGCGGCGGTCTTCCCCGAGGGCACGGCCGCAGCCCATCGGCGAGCCCGGGGCGATCGTGCGGTGACGGTGCGCGCCGACGGCGACGGCATGGCGGTGCTCACCGCGATCCTTCCCGAAGTTCTCGCCTACGCGATCCACGACCGTCTGACGTCGATGAGCGAGGCGGTCATCACCGCACGGCCGAAGGGTCAGCGGCGTCCCCGGCGTTCCACGCTCGAGAAGATCCGCGCCGAACGCGATGCGGCACTCGCCGAGCAGTCACCGAGCACGCCCGAAGAACCCGTCGACCTCGAAGAACACTTCGCCCGGCAGTTCGACGAGCCCGCTCCGTGGGATTCGCCGGTGCTCGCCCCAGAACCCGATGCCCGGGCCGCCGATGCGGCCGCGGCGCAGGCCGCCCGCGTCTTCACCGAGGCCGACACCGAACAGGAGATCTCCGAGTTCGACCTCCTCGACCCAGAACTCCCCACCGAGGCGACGTTCCACAACTCGACGCCGATGCACGACGGGTACGGCGTGCAGATGCACGACACCCGCACGGTCGCCCAGCTTCGCGCCGACATCCTCGCCGACATGCTGCTGGCCGCGACGCCCACGAGCATCACGCAGACCTCCCTCGAATCGGTGCAGGCGCGGGTTCAAGTCACGATCGCGGCCTCCGCGCTGCGCGGTGGCGACGACGACCTCGCCGAACTCGACGGGCACGGGCCGATGGCCGCCGACATGGCCCGCATCCTCGCCGGCACGACCGGCAGCTGGGAACGAATCTTCCTCGACCCGCGTGGAATGGTCGTCGAAACCGACAACTATGTACCGACCGCATCGATGAAGAAGTTCCTTCGGGCGCGCGACCAGCACTGCCGCTTCCCCGGATGCCGCACGGCCGTGAGCCGCTGCCAGATCGACCACAACCACGATCATGCCCAGGGCGGAAGAACGGCGATCGACAACCTCGCGCACTTCTGCACGAGCCACCATCCGCTCAAACATCCCGACGTCGACGACCGAGACAGGTGGACGGCGAAACAGCTCGACGACGGCGTCATCCTCTGGACGAGTCCGCTCGGGCGAACCTACACCGACGAACCACCACTGCGCGTGATGTTCGTCTGAGAACCCCTCCCGTGCAGCGCGGGCTCGCGCAGCGCCGCGTTGTCAGCGCGGTGTTCTCAGGGCGGCGTTCTCAGCGCTGTGTTCTCAGCGCTCCGGCGTGTGCAGGCGGCCCAGATAGCGCTCTGCGCGCAGCGGCGCTCCGTGGGCATCGAGCTTCGAGACCGCGACGGTGATCGCGGTCGCGAGCGGAATGGTCCACGCCGCGGGCTGGGCGAGGAACGGTGCCGCCAACCCCACACCGCCCACCGCCGTATAGACGAGCAGCGCAAGCGCGGTGGCTGCGCCGCCCGTGATCATCCCGGCCACGGCTCCCCGCGCCGTCAAACCCCGCCACCACACCCCCAGCAGCACCACGGGCGAGAGCATCGACGCGGCGAACACGAACACCATCCCGACACTCGACCCCAGCCCCGCCGGGGCCGTGATCAGCGCGATCACCAGCGGCACCAGCGTGCACAGCACCGCCGACAACCGGAACGAACGCACCGACCCCGAGAAGACATCCTGGCTGATGACCCCGGCCAGCGACACGATCAACCCCGCCGACGTCGCCAGGAACGCCGCGAACGCACCCGCAGCGATCAGCGCCGTCAACAGCTCGCCGAACAACCCCGGGAACACGCGCGAGGGCAGCACCAGGGCGACCGTGTCGGCAGCATCCGGATTCGCGAGATCCGGTGCGACGATCCGCGATACCAGCCCCATCCCGCTCGACACCGCATAGAAGGCGCTCACCATCACGATCACCAGCACCGTCGTCTGCCGCGCAGAAACACCCGTCGGGCTCGTGTAGAAGCGCACGAGAACATGCGGCAGACCCATCGTGCCGAGCACCAGGGCCAGCATGAGCGACGCGGTCTGATAGAGATCGAGCCCCGCGGGCCCCGCCTCAGCCGGGAAGATCACAGCAGCATCGACGTCGTGCGATCCGCCGGTCAGGGCGAAGACGATGCAGAACAACGGCACGAGCAGCGCGAACAGTTTCAACCAGTACTGGAACGCCTGCACGTACGTGATCGCCCGCATGCCTCCGGCGGCGACGGATGCCGCGACCAGCACCGCGACCGCCACCTCGCCGACCCACTGCGGAAGCCCCGCCACCACCATCAAAGTGATCCCCGCACCGTGCAGCTGCGGCACGATGTACAGCCAGCCGATGATGAGCACCGCCAGGCTCGTCACCCGTCGCGCTCGTACCGACTCCAACCGCGCCTCGATGAAATCCGGGATCGTATAGGCGCCGCTGCGCCGCAGAGGTGCGGCGACGAAAACCAACACCAACAGGTACCCCGCCGCATAGCCGATCGGAAACCAGAAACCGCGCGCTCCCTCCAGCAGCACGAGTCCCGAGAGACCGAGGAACGTCCCCGCCGACAGGTATTCCCCGCTGATCGCCGATGCGTTCCACACCGGGCGCACCGTGCGCGACGCGACGAAGAAGTCGCCCGTCGTGCGCGAGATGCGCAGACCGTAGACGCCGATCAGCAGCGTCGCCACGATCACCAGCGCGATGCCGATGATGTCGAGGACGACGTTCATCCGCGCTCCCTCAGATCCCGATAGGCGCGCTCATTCCGTGCTGCTCCCCGCGCGTACAGCAGCGCGAACACGATGATCACCGGATAGAACGCGAACGCATGCAGGATCCACGACAGCGGCAGCCCCACGATCACCACCCGATCGATCTCGGGGATCAGCGCGATCACGAGCGTGAGCGTCGCCGTGACGACCACGAAGCCCGCGACCGTGCCGAGGGCCAACCGCAACTGGCTCCGACGCAGAGCACGCGCGAACACCGCATCCGCGTCATCCGCCGGCGACCCCGGCAGCGCGATCCCCCGCGTTCCGGGAACACTCGTCGCGGCATCCGACGTCACCCGCACCCGCCGCAGCGGCCGCTGCGTCGCCCCGGACGCCGCACGATCGCTCATCGATCCGCCCTGCCCCCGACCCGCGACTCGACGCGCAGCAGCGCCTCCCGCACACCCGGCAGCAGGCGCCGACTCACCGGCAGCGCCACGGCTCCGACCGACACCACCGGCTCCGTACCCGACAGCCGCGCCTCATCGACCGCAGCCACCGCCACCAGGTACGAACGATGCACCCGCACGAAACCCGCATCCGCCCAGCGCTGCTCCAATTCCGAAATCGGAATACGCACCAGATGGCCCACGCCGTCCGCAGCGTGCAACCGCGAATAATCGCCCTGCGCCTGCACCCAGCGCACCTCGCTGCGATTCACGAAGCGCACGCTCGACCCGACCGTGACGGTCAGCACCTCGTCCTCCGTCGGCGCGGCCGTGCCGCCCAGCTCGAGAACCCGATCGACCGCACGCCGCAGACGATCGGTGCGCACCGGCTTGAGCAGATAGTCCGCCGCTCGCAGATCGAAAGCATCCACCGCCCGCGCATCATCCGCCGTCACGAAGACGACCGCCGGGGGCTCGGCCAGTGAGGTCATCGAACGGGCGAGATCCATGCCCGACAAACCCGGCATGTGGATGTCGAGGAACGCGATCGCCACAGCCCGCTCCGACAGCACCCGCAGCGCCTCCGCCCCCGAACCCGCCGTCAGGATCTCGGAGATGCGCTCATCGCGGCGCAACAGGTGCACGAGCTCATCCAGCGCCGGACGCTCATCATCCGCGACGAGCACATCGATCACGACAGCCTCCACTCATTCATGCCCGAGATCGTGCTGCGGCTGCGACTTCGGCACCCGCATGCGCACCAGGGTACCCGCGCCCGTGTTCGTCTCGACGACCAGGCCGCCCTCCGCCCCGTACATCTGCCGCAACCGCGTATCCACATTGCGCAGGCCCACATGCGCGCCGTCATCACCCACCGTCAACAGGGCGCGCAACGACTCCGGGTCCATCCCCACACCATCGTCCTCGACCGTGATCTCGGTGTGCGTCGCATCATCATTCGCGATGATCCGGATGCTGCCGCCGCCCTCCCCCGGCTCCAACCCGTGCCGCACCGCATTCTCGACCAGCGGCTGCACCGACAGGAACGGGATCACCGTCGTCAGCGTCTCCGGCGCGATCTGCAGGGTCACCTCGAGCCGGTCGCCGAAACGGGCCCGCTCGAGCGTGAGATACGAATGGATGCTCTGCAGCTCCTCCGCGAGCGTCGTGAACTCTCCCTGCCGCCGGAACGAATACCGTGTGAAGTCCGCGAAATCCAGCACCAGATCGCGCGCCCGCTCCGGGTCGGCATGAATGAACGACGCGATCGCCGTCAACGCGTTGTAGATGAAGTGCGGCGAGATCTGCGCGCGCAGCGACCGCAGCTCGGCCTCGGCGAGCGCCGTGCGCGAAGCATCCAGACCGCTCAGCTCCACCTGCGCCGCGCACCACTCCGCAACCTCGCCCGCTGCCCGCACGAGCGCCGCCCGCACCGGCGTCGCGAACGCCACGACCACGCCGACCACCTGCCCATCGACGAGGATCGGCGCCCCGACCGCCTCGAGCTCCTCCCCCTCCGGGTGCGGAAACACCTGCGGTCTGCGCGTGCCGCGCACCCGCTCCGTGATGCGAACCGCCGCGGCTTCGAGGCCATCAACGGGGCCATCGATCGCGACCGCATCATCCGCCCCGACGATCGCCACCGCCGTGCTGCCCAGCAGCACCCGCAGATGCCGGGCCGCCCGCGCCACATCCGGCCCGCTCAGCCCGCCCCGCAGATGCCGGGCGGCAAGACTCGCCTGATGCAGCGCCCGATGAGCCGCCAGATCCGCCGGGCCGCCCAGATGCGTGGTCCCCCGTGCCAGACGCCGGGCCAGCAGCAACAGCACGACGAGCACGATCCCGCCGAGCACCCCGAGCACGGCTGCGAGGACGACATCGTTCATGGCGTCAGCCTAGGGCTCAGCAGCAACGAGCACCGGGGTTGCGGTCCTGCTCATCCATCCGGTCGCGCCAGAATTCGCGCTCCGTCATCGGATCCTGATCCGGATGCTGACGACGCTGATGGGCGACATACGTCTCATAGGCGCTGTCGCCCATCAGGTTGTGGACGTACCAGCGGATGCCGCGCCCGGCCCGGGCGAGCAACCCCCCGATCGCACGCAGGGGCGTGGACGCGGCATCCGACTGGTTCGTCACGATGATCCTCTCAGTGCTGCGCCGGAGAACGGCGCTCTTCCTCGAGGATCGGCTCCCACTGCTTCTCGAGCTCGCGCTCGGCAGGAGTGGCCAGGAAACCCGCAGGAGCGTAGCGACGCGAAGCGATCGGCTCGTCCTCCGTGTTTTCTCCGCCGCCGCGGATGACCGCCCTGATCGTGACGAGCACCGCCACGATCATGACGATGATCGCCAGCACGACGAAGATGATCGACAGCGTGCCCTGCACAGCCGTGTTGCGGATGACCGCCTCGACCGTGATCGTCTCGCCCAGGCTGCCATCGCCCGCTTCGAGCGCCGCCCGGTACTTGAAATTGTTCGCCCAGTAACCGACCGCCGGGTTGGGCGAGAAGATCTTGTACATGGACGCGGTGATCGTGATGACCGCCGTGAACGCGAGCGGAACCGCGACGATCCACAGCCAGCGCAGGTAGTTCTTACCGCGCTTCGCGACGATCGCCATGACCACGGCGAGCGCGATGGCCGCCAGCAGCTGGTTCGCGATGCCGAACAGCGGGAAGAACGTGTTGATGCCGCCGAGCGGATCCGTCACACCAAGGATAAGGATGTATCCCCAGCCCGCGACCATGATCGCCGTCGTGATCCACACACCCGGACGCCACGAGACATCACGGAACTTCGGGATCCAGCTGCCGATCGTGTCCTGCAGCATGAACCGGGCGACACGCGTACCGGCATCCACCGCGGTCAGGATGAACAGCGCCTCGAACATGATCGCGAAGTGGTACCAGAACGCCATGAGAGCCTGGCCGCCCAGAGCCTGCTGCATGATGTGCGCGAGACCCAGCGCGAGCGTCGGCGCACCACCGGTGCGCGAGACGATCGAGGGTTCACCGACATCCGCCGCGGTGCCCGTGAGCATCTCCGGCGTGATGTTCACCCCCGTCAGACCGAGCGAGTTCACGAACGCGACCGCACCCTCCACCGTGCCGCCCGTGAGCGCCGCCGGCGAGTTCATCGCGAAGTAGATGCCTTGATCGATCGAGATCGCGGCGACGAGCGCCATGATCGCGACGAACGACTCCATGAGCATTCCGCCGTAACCGATGAAACGCGTCTGACGCTCCTTCTCGACGAGCTTCGGCGTCGTGCCCGACGAGATCAGCGCATGGAAGCCCGATAGTGCACCACAGGCGATCGTGACGAACAGGAACGGGAACAGCGCCCCTGAGAACACCGGGCCGTCGCCGTTCTCACCGAACACCGTGACCGCGGGAACCGAGATCTCCGGACGCACGATCACGATCGCACCGGCGAGCATCACGATGACGCCGATCTTCATGAACG
>NZ_CANROA010000054.1 GCF_947632095.1 uncultured Microbacterium sp.
AGCGCCGGCCAGATGACGGCGTGGAAGCGCAGGATGTCCTTGCCTACCACGTGGTAGGCGGGCCAGCGGCGAGCGAAGTTCTCGTCATCGCTGCCGTAACCGATGCCGGTGGCGTAGTTCAGCAGCGCATCGACCCACACGTAGATGACGTGCGACTCGTCCCAGGGCAGCGGAATGCCCCAGTCGAAGGTCGAGCGCGAGATCGAGAGATCCTTCAAACCCTGGCTGACGAACGAGACGACCTCGTTGCGCGCCGAGTCGGGGCGGACGAAATCAGGCTCGGTCTTGTACAGCTCCAGCAGGCGGTCCTGGAACTCGCTCAGCTTGAAGAAGTAGTTCTTCTCCTGCAGCAGCTCCAGCGGCTTCGAGTGGATGGCGCAGACCTTCAGGCCCTCGAACGGCCCGGTACCCTCGACGATCTCGCTATCGGGCTTGAACTCCTCACAACCCACGCAGTACAGCGCCTCATACTCGCCGGCGTAGATGTACCCCGAGTCGTACAGTCGCTGGAAGAACACCTGAACGTTCTTCTCGTGGCGCTCCTGCGTCGTGCGGATGAAGTCGTCGTTCGCGACGTCGAGCGTCTCGAGAAGCGGGAACCAGCTCTCGGAGACGAGCTTGTCGACCCACTCCTGCGGGGTGACGCCGTTCGCGGCGGCCGCCCGCAGCATCTTCTGGCCGTGCTCGTCGGTGCCCGTCAGCATCCAGGTGTCGTCCCCGGACTGACGGTGCCAGCGGGCGAGCGTGTCGACCGCCACCGACGTGTACCCGTGGCCGATGTGCGGCACATCGGAGGGGTAGTAGATGGGCGTGGTGATGTAGAAGGAATCGCCTGCGGGCATGGTGTCAATTCTAGGCAGGAAAGCCGGGACGGTTACGCTGTGCGACCGCCGAGCCTGCCCAGCTGCACACGGGTCGTGGCTCCCGTCTTGCCGTAGAGCGCTCCGACATGCGTCTTCACCGTGGTGATGCCGACGTGCAGCCGATCGGCGATCTGCTGGTTCGTCAGTCCCTCGGCGAGCAGCGCCAGCACTTCTCTCTCGCGCGGAGTGAGGTCGAGGCCCTCTCCCGGGGCCTTCCCCAGCCGTTCGGGGAGACGATTCACCTGTGCGATCAGCGCCCCCGCTATCGCCGGATCGATGACGTGCCGCTCCGCGGCCACATGACGAACGGATTGGATCAGCTCGACGCCGCGGGTCGTCTTGAGCAGATAGCCGTGAGCACCGGCGGCGAGCGCCGCGGCGATCAGGTCGTCGGAGTCGAAGGTGGTCAGCACGAGCACGCGCGTGCGGGTCTGGCCCGTGATGCGCTCCGTCGCCCAGATGCCATCCGTCCCCGGCATCCGCAGGTCGACGAGGGCGACATCGGGTTCCTCGCTCACGCAGAGGGCGACCCCCTCGAAGCCGTTCTCCGCCTCACCGATGATCTCGATGCCCTCATCCGTTCCGAGGATTGCCGCGACCCCACGACGAACCGCCTCGTGGTCGTCGATGAGGACGACGCGGATCGGATCAGACATGCGCGTCCTCCCGAATCAGCGTCATGCGTGCACGCCAACGGCTCTCATCGATGGGTTCGGAAGCCAGCGTCGCCTGGATGCTGTCGAGCAGCAGCGCCGCCCCGGGGATGCCGATTCCCGAGCCGAGCACCGAATCT
Source organism: uncultured Microbacterium sp. (assembly GCF_947632095.1). Taxonomy (GTDB): domain Bacteria; phylum Actinomycetota; class Actinomycetes; order Actinomycetales; family Microbacteriaceae; genus Microbacterium. Next base: position 1,657 of record NZ_CANROA010000054.1, read on the forward strand.
CGTGCCGCGATCGAGTTCTCGATCTCCACGATCACCTCATCCATCTCCGTCGTCGTACGCAGCACGATATCTCCCCGACCGTGTTTGACGGCGTTCGTGAGCAGCTCCTGGACGGCGCGCATCGCAATGCCCGCCGATCGGGGCAGGGCTTCCAGAGCCGCATCGAGATCCGCGCCCTCCGGGATGAGCGCGCGTCCCGTCGGCACCCGAGCGGCGAGATCGCCCAGGGCGGGCTGTGCGGTCTCCTCCGCCAGGTCATCGACCGTCGTGAGCACGGCGATGAGGCGACGCAGCTGCCGATGCGCCTCGTCCGTCCCCGCGGCGGCGCGAGCAAGACCCGCTTCCACGTCGTCGCCGATGTCGAGCAACCGGGTCGCCTCGATGTTGAGGCCGGCCACCGCGATCTGATTGGCGACGAGGTCGTGCAGATCGTGCGCGATCCTCTGCCGCAGCAGACGCGTGGCCCGCCGGTGCTCGGAGTCCATCTCCGCGCGCGTGCGCTGCCGTTCGCTGCGTACGTTCCACCCCCAGAGGGCGCCGATCAGGACGATCAGCGCCCACTGCAGAGAAATCGTGACGACCCGCACGGAGACTCCGGGCAGGACGATGAGTACGACGGCCGTGATCGCGATGACGGCGGCGATCACGGCGAGCAGCAGCCGCACGCTCCGGTCGCTGCTGTACCGGAACGCGCAGTACACGAAGTCGGCGAACAGGAGCACGACTCCGATGCTGCTTCCCAGCAGAAGATCCGCAGCGGCCAACGGCGCGGCGAGCGCCACCACCAGAACCGGGCGCGACGATCGCAGCAGCGCCAGCGCCGACATCAGCAACAGCAGCACGAGGAAGCCGCTCTCCGCGCTCCACAGCCCGGTGGCCGGAATCGCCAGTCCCGTCGCCCACATCCCGTACCCGCCGAATTGCAGCAGCACGAAGCCAATCACCAGGTAGACGGCCGCGAGGATCGCATCCCGTGTGCGGGGGCGCGCGTTCACCTGGGCGATGAGCGAGGTGAGGTGCGACCGCAGCATGTGCTCATCCTGCCCGAGGACGGAGCATCCGTCCTCCTCCGAACGGAGGAGACGACTCCGACCGGCGGGAGGATCCGCGTGCGGCGCCCACGCGCGAGCGTGGGATGCATGAACATCGTCGTCGCCATCCTCATCTGCGAGATCGGCTTCTGGGTCGTCCTCTTCGGCGGGCTCGCCGCCCGATACCTGCTGCGGCTCAAGCGCCTGTCGACGGTCCTGCTCGTGTGCGTACCGCTGCTCGACATCGCCCTGCTGGCTCTGATCACGTGGGATCTCACGATCGCCGGTTCGACGGCCGACTTCACGCACGGGCTCGGCGCGGTCTATCTCGGCTTCACCGTGGCGTTCGGCCATCGCATCATCCACCGCGTCGACGGATGGTTCGCGCACCGCTTCGCCGACGGTCCCGCGCCGGAGGTTCTTCCTGCGCGCGGACGCGCGCGCATCGTTCACGAGTGGAGGGACTGGGGACGCATGGTGCTGTGCGCCGTGATCGCGACCATCGTTCTCGGCGGCATTACGTGGATCGTGGGCGATTCCGCGCGAACGGAAGAGCTGCTCAGCTGGATCGCACGCGTGTGGCTGGTGACGGTGATCTGGCTCGTCGGCTGGCCGATCTGGGTCACCGTGGCATCGGCGCTGCAGCCTTCACGGCGATCACCGAGCCATGGGCGCGGGAGCTGAGCTCGCCCGCGACGCGCTCGCGCCGTTCGCTGCGGACGACCTCGGCACCGGCATCCGCCAGCAGTTGCGAAAGCGATTCGGCGCTCCAGAAGTATGCGGGGGCGACGGCGTGCGCGAAGGACTCGTGAGGCGGACCGTCGAAATAGCCGATCAGGATGCTGCCGCCGGGGCGCAGAACGCGGATCAGCTCGTCGACCATCTCCGTTAATTCCTCCGGCCGCGCATGGATCAGGGAGTACCAGGCCAGAACGCCGCCGAACTCGTCGTCCGCATACGGCATCTCACGGATCGTTCCCACTTCGAAACGGATGCTCGGATGCCGCTCCTGCGCGGAGGCGACGAACTCGGCGGACAGATCGATGCCGCAAGCCTCGTGATGACCATCGTTCAGAAACGCCGTCCAGTGCCCCGGGCCGGATCCGGCATCCAACAGCCGCCCCTCGGTCGCGTCGCGCCATTCGCCGATCAGGGCGCGATCCGCGGCGTCCATCTGCGCGATGTCGCCGAGGACCTCGATGTATTCCGCGGCGCGGGTGTCGTATGCGGAGGCAACAGCGAAATCGGTCATTTCTGACGCGCGGCGAGGGCCTGCTGGTAGAGGTCGCGCGAGCTGAGTCCGGTCGCGGCCGCCACCTCGGCGCACGCCTCCTTCAGCCGCATGCCGCCTGAGACGAGCGCCTGCACCTGGGCACCGGCGTCCTCTGCCGACACGGCGCGGGCCGGGGCACCCGAGACAACCACGACAATCTCGCCCTTGACGCCGTTCTCGGCCCAGGCGACGAGTTCGGAGGCCGTGCCGCGGCGCACCTCCTCATAGAGCTTCGTGAGCTCACGGCAGACGGCGATGCGGCGGTCATCGCCGAAAGCCGCTCCCATATCGGCGAGGGCGGATGCTATGCGGGCGGGCGACTCGAAGAACACCATCGTGCGGGGTTCTGCGGCGAGCGCGTTCAGCGTCGAGCGGCGTTCGGAGGGTTTGCGCGGCAGGAACCCTTCGAAGGTGAAGCGGTCGGTGGGCATCCCCGAGATGGCGAGAGCCATGAGCACGGCGCTCGGCCCGGGGATCGCGGTGACCGTGACGCCGGCCTCGACCGCTGCGGCGACCACGCCGTATCCGGGATCGCTGACCGCCGGCATCCCTGCGTCGCTGACGACGATGACGTCCTGCTCTGCGGCGAGCGCGACGAGCTCTGCGGCCTTGTGCTTCTCGTTGTGGTCGTGCAACGCGACCAGGCGCGGACGGTTCTCGATCTGAAGCGCCTTCAGCAGGTGCGCGGTGGTGCGGGTGTCTTCCGCAGCGACGACCTCGGCGTTCTCGAGCACCTCGATGAGGCGGCGAGACGCATCGCCGAGGTTTCCGATCGGGGTGGCGGCGAGGATGATCACCTGTTCAGCTTAGGCGGCTCGAACGGCGATCGATCTAGGCTGGAGCCGTGACCGCGCCCGAGCCCCTGCTGCCGCCGCCTGCGGAATCGTTGACCCGCTGGGAGCGGCTGCGCGATCGCGTGCTCGGCGACGTCGAGTGGAACCGCACGCTCCGCTGGCTCGCGCCTCTCGTCATCACGGCACTCGCCGCCGTGCTGCGGTTGGCGAACCTCGCCCATCCGCGGGTACTCGCCTTCGATGAGACCTATTACGCGAAGGACGCCTGGGCGCTCTGGGCGCTCGGATACGAGGGAGCTTGGGCCGACGGCGCCGATCTCGCCTTCATCACCGGCGACATGAGCGCTCTCAGCGACACCGGCAGCTATGTCGTGCATCCGCCGCTGGGCAAATGGATCATCGCGCTCGGCATGGGACTCTTCGGTGCGGGAAACAGCGCCGCCTGGCGTCTGCCGGTCGCTCTCCTCGGCACCGCGACCGTGCTGCTCGTCTACCTCGTCACCCGTGTCATGACCCGTTCGATCACCGCTGCATCGATCGCCGGGCTCCTGCTCGCCATCGATGGGCTGAGCATCGTCATGAGCCGGATCGGGCTGCTCGACGGCATCCTCACCTTCTTCGTGCTGCTCGGATTCCTGCTCGTCCTGCTGGATCAACGGCGCAGCATCCCGCTCGTCGAGAGCATGCTCCGCGACACGCAGGAGCCGCTGTGGGGTCCGGTGATCGTCCGGCGCCCCTGGCTGATCGCCGCAGGCGTCGCCCTCGGCGCGGCCAGCGCCGTGAAATGGTCGGGCCTGTATGTGCTCGCAGGCTTCGGCCTGTACGTCGTCATAACAGATGCTCTCGCCCGGCGCCGTGCCGGCGTCGCCTACTGGCCCATGGATGCTGTCGCCCGACAGGGCGTGGTCTCCTTCCTGCTGATGGTCCCCGCCGCGGCGCTCACCTATCTCGTGACGTGGAGCGGCTGGCTCGTCACGGCAGGCGGCTACGACCGCCAGTCCGATGCGAACCCGCTGGTCGCCCTGTGGATGTATCACCGGTCGATGTACGGCTTCCACGTCGGGCTGAGCACAGGGCACCCCTATGCGAGCGCGGCCTGGCAGTGGCCCCTGCTGCTGCGTCCGACCGCCGTGTGGACCGGGGATGACGGCTCCTGCGGCACCGACCACTGCATCTCGGTGATCTCCACGATCCCGAACCCGCTGATCTGGTACGCCGGTGTCGCGGCCGCCCTCTACCTGCTCTACCGGATCGTGCGCTCTCTCATCGAGCGTCGGCCGGTGCCGCCGCTCTTCGTCCTCCCGCTGCTGGGGCTCGCGGTGACCTATGTGCCGTGGCTGTTCTACCCGACGCGCACGATCTTCCAGTTCTACACGGTCGTGATGATGCCGTTCCTCGTGCTCGCCCTGGTCCTCGCCCTGCGGGAGATGGCCGGCAGACGCTCGGCCCCGTTGCATCGCCGGCAGGTCGGGCAGCGCGCCGTGGCGATCTTCCTCATCGCCGCCGTGCTCATCTCGGCGTTCTTCTACCCGGTGTGGACGGGCATGAACGTGCCGTACCAGTTCTGGCTCGCCCACAACTGGTTGCCGGGGTGGATCTGACCCGCTCCCGTGTTGCGCGTAGCGGAGCTTGTTGCAGGTGGCGGAGCTTTTCGCAGCATACGTCCGCTGTGCGCAACATCGTCCGCGAGGCGCAACGCAGTGCCTCTACCCCGAGGGGATGACCATCGAGATCCGCCCCGTGCCACGCGGCCACGATTGCCCGCTCAGCGCTCGGCGATGACCTCAGCGGGATCCGACACCGGCAGGCGGCACACGAAACCGCGGCAGTCGAACACCGCGTCGCCCGACGACGACCGCCCCGCGAACAGCTCGAATCCGGCTTCCGCGAACGCCTGCGCCTGCGCAGGTGTGACGATCGCGATGATGTCGGCGTCGACAGTGCGTGCGGCACGGGCGAGCGCCCCGCGCGGATCGGTCACGACGGCGACCAGCTGGCGCGGCGCCTGGGCGAGGCCCGCCGCGACGGCGAGGAGCGATCCGTGGCCGAACGGATGCCGCAGTGCGGATGCCCCGTGCCGTCGCACGTGTTCCTCCGCGACCTCCCGATACCGCTCCCCCGCACCGAGCCACCAGGCTGTCAGCGATACCCGGGCGATGGCCGCGGCATTCGAGGGCAGGTCGCCGTCGGTTTGATCCGGCGCTGCGACGACTCCATGCGCGGCGAGCACCGGATCCTCGGCAGCCCCCTCCTCGACCAGATCGTCGAGCAGGCCCCGCGCGGTCGCCGCCCATGAGGACTCCCCCGTCGCGAGGGCCACCGCGAACAGCCCATCGGCGAACAGCGCGATATCAGCCGCGGTCGCGACGGCATCGGATGCCGCACCATCCAGCGACGAGCGCACCAACACTCCATCGCGGCGATTCACGCGCAGCACGTAATCGGCGGCAGACGCCGCGGCATCCGTCCACTCGTGACTGTCGAGAGCGACCCCGGCGCGAGCGAGCGCGCCGATCGCGAGCCCGTTCCACCCCGTGATCACCTTGCCGTCGACGGCGGGCGGTTCGAGACCGTCGCGCGAGTCGGCCAGGTAGTAGCCGCCCTCGACGCGCTGCCCCTCGACGACCGATTCCGAATCCTGTGCGGCGTGGAACCCGCCGCCGTCACGACGCAACGTCGTCAACAGGAAGCCGGCGACACCCCGCGCCACCACGGGCGACCCCGCCCGCAGCGCCACATTGAGGAGTTGCGCGTTGTCGGTTAGCATGCGCTCATAGTGCGGCACGGTCCAGTCGCGCATCGTCGCATAACGGAAGAATCCGCCATCGCGATCGCGCAACGCGGATGCCGCCATCGCCGTCAGCGCACGCTCGGCGGCACCCGCCGCCTCCGGCGCCCGGGCACGGATCACCGGATGCTGGAGGAAATCGAGCGTCGTCGCCACGGGGAACTTCGGCGCACCGCCGAACCCGCCGTACAGGGCATCCTCGCGCTCGACGATCTTCTCCGCCGCTGCGACGAGATCCGCCTCCGACGGCAGGTCAGAGGTCGAGACGGCCCCCGCCTGCACGAGGGCCGTGGCGACGGCATCCGCCTGCTCCACCGCCATCTCGCGTCGCTGGGCCCACGCATCCTGCACCGCCGCGAGCACGTCACCGAACCCGGGCATCCCTCCTCGCGCCACCGGCGGCCAGTACGTCCCGGCGTGGAAGGTGCGCCCGGTCGGCGTCGCGAAGACCGTCAGCGGCCAGCCGAGATTCTGCGTGAACGCGGATGCCGCGGCCATGTACGCGCCGTCAACGGACGGATGCTCCTCACGGTCGACCTTCACCGCCACGAAGTTCTCATTGATGAGCGCGGCGGTCTCGGGCGAGGCGAACGATTCCCGGGCCATGACGTGGCACCAGTGGCAGGTGGAGTATCCGATCGAGATGAGCAGCGGCACATCACGGCGCTGCGCCTCGGCGAAGGCCTCCGGTCCCCACGGATACCAGTCGACCGGGTTATCGGCATGCGCGCGCAGATAGGGGCTGAGGGTCTCGGCGAGGCGGTTGCTCATGCCCTCACGCTACGCGGGCGCTGGTGTACGTGCCCGGATCAGATGAGGACGTTGTTCGTCGCGGCATAGCTCATGAGCGGCAAGGCGCGGTCCGCGGCGAGCGCGATCCGGGCCTCGAGCACCTCGGAGGTGATCGTGTACCCGTCGAAGTCGGTGTTGCTCGCGTAGACGCCCAGCGGCAGCGTCAGCGCCTGGAAGAAGGAGAACAGAGGACGCAGCTGGTGCTCGATCATCAGCGCGTGGCGCTCACCCCCGCCGGTCGCCGCCAGCAGGACGGGTTTTCCGACGAGTTCGTACTGCCCGACGAAGTCGAACAGGTGTTTGAAGAGCCCGGTGAAGGACGCCCGGTAGACGGGACTTCCGACGATCAGCAGATCGGCCTGCTCGATCGCCACGAGCTGCTCCTCGACGTGCACCGGCAGAGCGTCGCGGGTCAGCGCACCGGCGAGCGATGGCCCGACCTCGGTGAGCTCGATGAGCTGCACCTCCGCGTCGACACGATCGGCGATGGCCGTGGCGATAGCACGCAGCAGAGCGGTCGTCTTGCTGGGTTCGTGCAGCGAACCGGAGACGGCGACGATGCGGAAGGGAGCGGTCATGCCATAGACGCTAGCGACGAGAACGCCCCGTGTCGCCTATTGCGACACGGGGCGTCATCGAATGAAACGCCGCGTCTCAGTTGAGGTCGTTCGGGTGCGTGCCGACACGGCCCGACCCGTCGAGCGGGTCGAGGGCGTCGATCGCGGCGACCTCGGCGTCGGTGAGCGAGACGCCGAACACGTCGAAGTTCTCGATCATGCGCTCCTTGCGCACCGACTTCGGGAAGACGATGTTGCCCTTGTGCAGGTGCCAGGCGATGACGATCTGCGCGGGCGTCTTGCCGTGCGCGGCGGCCGCTTCGGCGACGGCGGGCGTGCCGAACAGGTCGTACTTGCCCTGGCCGAGCGGGCCCCAGGACTCGATGCGGACCCCGTGATCCGCAGCCCACGCGACGACGTCGCGCTGCTGGTAGGCGGGGTGCAGCTCGATCTGGTTCACGGACGGCGTGACGCCGGTCTCGGCGACGACGCGCTCCAGGTGCGGCACGAGGAAGTTCGAGACGCCGATGCTGCGGGTCAGTCCCTGCTCGCGCAGCTCGATGAGCTTCGAGAACGCGTGCACGTAGTTGTCCTTGGCGGGGGTCGGCCAGTGCACGAGGTAGAGGTCTACCTGTTCGATGGCCAGCTTCTCGAGGCTCTCGGCGATCGCCGCGTTCGGCTCGTCGCCGTCGTGGCGGTCGTTCCACAGCTTCGTGGTGATGAACAGTTCGTCGCGCGGGATGCCGCTCTTGGCGATCGCGGCGCCGACGCCGGCCTCGTTGCCGTAGATCGCGGCGGTGTCGATGTGGCGGTGCCCGATCTCGAGCGCTTCGGTCACGGCGCGTTCGGCGTCTTCGGAGGGAACGAGGAATACCCCGTACCCGAGCTGGGGAATGGAGACACCGTCATTGAGAGTCACTGTGGGAATGGTCATGCATTCACCCTAGATCCTGTGATGACAGGTTCGTGATCGAGAGTCATCCAACACGACCCGCCATCGTGTCGGCGCACCACCCGACGAGACGCTCCAGCGGCCCGCGGCGCAGGAAGATCGCCCACAGCGTGGCGAGCACGAGCAGGGCGAGTGCCGAGATGCCCCAGACCGCGTTGCTGTGGAGACTGCCCGAGGGACCGGCGAAGACGAAGAACGACATCACATGCAGGCTGTATGCCGTCAGAGGCATCGATCCGAGTGCGGCGACGGGCAGGAGCACCCAGCGCAGCGGACGGCTCAGCAGCAGGCACAGGCCGATGACGATGAGCGCGAATCCGCCGGAGCCGAGGACCTCTGCGGTGCCTCCGGAGTGCGCATCGGCGGTGACGAGCGCGGACAGCATCGCGCCTCCGAGATCGTTCTCGGCCAGCATCCCGGGATAGTTGCCCCACCCGTCGATGAAGAAGCCATCATCAAAGGCCTCGTCGATGGATGCTCCGTCCTCGAAGTATTGGTGGTCGCCGGCCGGGTAGCAGGAGATGTAGCCGTCACCGTAGTCGTCGCACACGAGACCCTCGAGGTCCATGTCCTCCGCGGGCACGCCCATCGGGAAGTCCGAGTCGTCGATCCAGGAGCTGCTGGAGGAGGAGGGCGAGTCGTCTTCATAGGCATCACCGAGGGATGCTGCGGCGAGCGCCGCGGTGCCGTAGCCGATCACCGCGAGGACGACGCCGATGATGAGGATACGGATGGCGGAGCACAGGCGCTCGGGGTTGGTCCGGCCGACAGCCATGCCGCCGAGCACGAGGGCGAGCCAGACGGTGATCGGGTAGGTGCCGAAGAGAACAAGGTCCAGGCCCGGTCCCATCGGGTACAGCAGGAGAGTCTGCACGAGCGCTAGCAGGGGCGGCGCGACGACCGCGAGCGCGCCGGAGGCGAGGAGCAGCCGGCGCACCGACCAGCCGAGGAACGGGATCACGGCGATGTAGAGCAGCCCGTAGACGGTGAGGATCACTGCGATGGGGGTGTTCAGCAGCTCCAGGCACAGGCCGATGAGGAAGATGGCGGCGCCCCGTCCGAGCAGGCGCAGTCGTATCTGCGGCATTTGCTCGGGTGCGGGCGGGACCGAGCGGCCGGTCATGAGCGCGATGGAGACGCCGGCGAGGACGGCGAACAGGATCGATGAGCGGCCGTGCACGAGGCCGCCCCACGTGCTGACGTCGAAGGGCACGACGCCGCCGGCCTCGCCGACGTGCGCGCCGATCATGCCGAGGATCGCGAGGGCACGGGCGACATCGAGCCCCATGATGCGCGGAGGCCGGCCGAACGTCGCCCACCAGTTCTTCCACGGACGGACGGGGGTCGGCGCCGATTCGGCGACAGGGGTGCTGCTCACCCGTCAATCATAGGGATCAGCATCCGTCGCCGACGCGTCGTACGATGAAGGGCTATGTCTTCTCCCGTCATCTCCTATCCCCCGGAGCTGCCCGTCAGCGCGGCCCGGGACGAGATCGCCGCCGCCATCCGCGACAACCAGGTCGTCATCGTCGCCGGCGCCACGGG
>NZ_CANROA010000055.1 GCF_947632095.1 uncultured Microbacterium sp.
GGAGTCCACGAACGCATCTACGACGCAATCGCCTCACATGACGTCGAAGCCGCCGCCGGGCTGACCCGCGCACACCTGCGAGCGCTCAAGGAACTACTCAACTAACCCCTGTCAACAACCTCATGGCCAACAACACTTAGTGGTCGTGGCGAGGTCTCGCCTTTGAGCGGGGCCGCGCTCTAGAGTGAAGGCTCACGGGGGAGAAGGACGCATGGCTCAGAAGACGACGGCGGAGCGATTCAACGCTCGGGTCATCGGGATCACTATCGCTGCGGCGCTCGGAGGATTCCTCTTCGGGTTCGATACCTCCGTGATCAACGGCGCTGTCGCCGCTCTCGCGGGGGCGTTCTCGTTGGGGGCGGGACTGCAGGGCTTCGCCGTCTCCTCGGCGCTCATCGGATGCGCGGTCGGCGCCTGGTTCGCCGGGAGTCTCGCGAACAAGCTCGGCCGCATCCCGGTCATGCTGATCGCTGCGGTGCTGTTCTTCGTCTCGGCGATCGGGTCTGGTCTCGCGTTCGGCGTGATCGATCTGATCATCTGGCGAGTGGTCGGCGGGCTCGGCGTCGGCGCGGCGTCGGTGATTGCGCCGGCGTACATCGCCGAGGTTTCGCCGGCGAAGATCCGTGGCCGTCTCGGTTCTCTGCAGCAGCTGGCGATCGTTCTGGGTATCTTCACGGCGCTGCTATCGAACGCCCTGCTCGCGAACATCGCCGGCTCCGCCGCCAACGTTCTGTGGCTGGGTATCGACGCATGGCGTTGGATGTTCATGGTGGAGGCGATTCCCGCTCTCATCTACGGACTCATGGCGCTGCGTCTGCCGGAGTCGCCCCGCTTCCTCGTGGCGCGAGGCAAGATCGATAAGGCCTCTCAGGTGCTCTACGACTTCAGCGGTGAACCCGATGTGAATCTCAAGATCGAGGAGATCCGCAAGACGCTCAATGCGGAGCAGGGCGAGTCGCTCAAGGATCTGCGCGGCGACAAGTTCGGGTTGAAGCCGATCGTGTGGGTCGGCATCCTGCTGAGCGTCTTCCAGCAGTTCGTCGGCATCAACGTGATCTTTTACTATTCGACGACCCTGTGGTTGTCGGTGGGCTTCGATGAATCGCAGGCGCTGCAGACATCGGTGATCACGTCGATCACGAACATCGTGGTGACGATCATCGCGATCCTCCTCGTGGATAAGGTCGGTCGCCGTCCGATGCTGTTGATCGGGTCGGTCGGCATGGCGATCACGCTCGGCATGATGGCCGTCGCATTCTCGTTCGGTACTTTGCAGGACGGGGCGGTGACTCTGCCCGATCCGTGGTCGATGATCGCGTTGGTGTGCGCCAACGGTTTCGTCGTGTTCTTCGGTGCCACGTGGGGTCCGCTGGTGTGGGTGCTGTTGGGCGAGATGTTCCCGAACAGCATCCGTGCCGGGGCGTTGGCCGTTGCGGCGGCTGCCCAGTGGATCGCGAACTTCTTCATCTCGACGACGTTCCCGGCCTTCGCCGAGATCGGACTCACCTTCGCCTATGGCTTCTACGCGTTCTTCGCGATCGTGTCGTTCTTCTTCGTGTATTTCCAGGTGCCGGAGACGAAGGGTCGGGAGTTGGAGAGCATGACGGATGCTGTGGATCTGCCGCGCCGGCGGCGCAAGGAGTCCGCGTAGGCTGAAGGGATGTCTGATGGTGTCCCGCGTCGCGCGAGTCTCGAAGTTCTTCGCGCCGAAGCATCCGATGAACTGGCTGTTCTGATCCAGGAGCGTCTGCTCAGCGGTGAGGACCCGTGGGAGTTCATGGAGGAGCTCCCGAGCATCGATGAACTGGTCGTATACCTGCTGCGCGCCGAGAACATCACCGCTAACGGCGGTGTGCGCCCGAATGCCGAACGCAACTATCGCGTGATGCGTCAGATCGCCCTGGAGTATCCGGAGCTCACAGAGGCCGTCTGGGGGCTTCTGGGGGAGGGTTCGCGGCATCGCCGCTGGGACACGACCGTGGCTTGAGGCATGACGGCTCGCGAAGACCGAGCAAAGACCGAACGAAGAAGCGCCGGTCGACATCATCACGATGTCGACCGGCGCTTCTTCGTTCAGAGAGGGTGGCGGCTCACGCGAGGTAGGCCGCGAGCTCCTTCTCGAGGGCCGGCTTCGCCTTGGCGCCGATGATGGTCTCCTTGACCTGGCCGCCCTGGAAGACCTTCATCGCCGGGATCGACGTGATCTGGTACTTCATGGCGAGCTCGGGGTTCTCATCGACGTTGAGCTTGACGATGGTGATCTTGTCTTCGTTCTCGGCCTGGATCTGGTCGAGAACCGGTGCGACCATGCGGCAGGGGCCGCACCATTCGGCCCAGAAGTCGACGAGGACGGGACCTTCGGCCTGGATGACGTCCTGCTCCCAGGTCGCCTGGCTGGTTGCCTTGGCAGTCATAGTTGCTCCTTTTGGTTGAGACACTCGCTGAAACAGCGGATGCGTCGAATATGTTCCGGTCAGGCGATGATCTCGGCGGCTTCGGCCGCGGGCTTCTCGACGGAGGCGTCCTCGAGGTCGGCGAGGAAGTGCTCGGCGTCGAGGGCGGCGACCGTTCCGGAGCCGGCAGCGGTGATCGCCTGGCGGTAGGTGGGGTCGATGACGTCTCCGGCGGCGAAGACGCCCGGGACGGAGGTGCGCGAGGAGCGTCCATCGACCCAGATGGTGCCCTCGTCGGTGAGCGTGAGCTTGTCGTGCACGAGGTGGGTTCGCGGGTCGTTGCCGATCGCGACGAAAAGGCCGTCGAGGGCCAGTTCGCTGGTGGTGCCGTCGACCGTGCTGCGCAGGGTCACACCGGAGACGCTGTCGCCGCCGGTGATCTCGGCGACTTCGCTGTTCCAGAGGAACTCGATCTTCTCGTTGGCGAAGGCGCGCTCCTGCATGATCTTGGAGGCGCGGAGGGTGTCCTTGCGGTGGATGACGTAGACCTTGTCGGCGAAGCGGGTGAGGAACGTGGCCTCTTCCATGGCGGAGTCGCCGCCGCCGACGACCGCGATGGTCTTCTGGCGGAAGAAGAAGCCGTCGCAGGTGGCGCACCAGGAGACGCCGAAGCCGGAGAGACGCTCTTCGCCCTCGACGCCGAGCTTGCGGTATGCGGAGCCGGTGGCGTAGATGATCGACTGTGCTTCGTGGGTGTCGCCGCTGCCGAGGACGACCTTCTTGACGGGGCCGTCGACGTGGAGTTCGGTGACGTCGTCGTAGACGATCTCGGTGCCGAACTTCTCGGCCTGGGCCTGCAGCTTCGCCATGAGCTCGGGGCCCTGGATGCCGTCGGGGAAGCCGGGGAAGTTCTCGACATCGGTGGTGTTCATGAGTTCTCCGCCGACCTCGACGGAGCTGGCGATGAGCAGCGGCTCGAGGCTGGCACGCGCCGCGTAGATGGCCGCGGTGAAACCGGCGGGACCGGAGCCGATGATGATGACCTTGCGCATGTGCACTCTCTTCTTGCCTGACGGGTGGTGTCGGACGGGACTCAATGGTTCAAACCCATCGTAACCGCGTCGCATTCCCGCGTTCGGGTGTGAGTCGATGGGGTCCAGGGCGCTCAGCGGCCGGGCAGGAATCGCTTGACCAGCGCGGTGGCCGTCTTCAGCTCGGGCGCGCGCATGAGCGCGAGCAGCAGGATGTAGACGATGACGACCGCGGCGCCGATGAGGCACGTGCTGACGACGGCGGCGAGGATCGAGGATGCTGCCCACCCGGGGACTCCGCCGAGGAGGAGGAACGTTCCCCAACCCGCGAGGCCGGCGGGGACGGCCGCGATCGTGAAGCGCACGATCGCGAGAAGCCAGGTGCGAGCATCCAGGCTGCCGATCTTGCGGTGAAGCAACCAGGTGGCGAGGAGCAGCTGGAGGGTGCTGGCGATCGACTGGCCGAGCGCGACGGCGGCGGCGAGCATCGTTACGGGGAGGATGTCGGCGGCGAGCAGTGCCGCGGCTGTCAGCGCGGTGATGACGATGAGCGCGCACTGGAAGATCGTGAACCAGAAGGGCGTGCGCGTGTCGTCGTAGGCGTAGAAGGTGCGCTGCACGATGAAGAGGATCGTGAGGGGCAGCAGGCCGATCAGATAGGCGATCAGCACGAGGGCTGCGGCCGGGGCATCCTCGGCGGTCTGGGTGAAGATGCGGGATGCCGGAATCGCGGCCGCGGCGACGGCGGCGATGGCCGCGGCCATGAAGAAGCCGAGGGTGCGGATGCTGCGGCTGATGTCTGCGCGGACCTCATCGTGGCGGCCGGCGGCGGCATGCTCGGAGATCTGGGTGAAGTAGGGAGTGCCGATCGAGAGCACGATCACCGAGTAGGGGAGCATGAAGATCAGCCAGGCGTTGTCGGTGACCATGGCGGCGGCGCCGAGGTCGGATGCGGCGCTGACGATGTTCGTCTGGAGGAAGCCCGCGGCGAGGCCGGCGAAGGCCATGAGGAGCGTCCATCCGGCGAGGCGGCCGACGTTGCCGAGGCCGACGCCGCGCCAGCGGAAGTCGGGGCGCAGGGAGAGGCCGGTGCGCCGCCAGAAGAGCAGCAGCACGACGGCCTGCAGCACGATGCCGCCTGTCGCGGTGGCGCCGAGGACGGCGATCATCTCGGGGGTCCACTGCGTGGCATCCGTCGACACCGGTGCGAAGACGGCGCCGAGGATGAGGAAGCCGATGATCGAGATGATGTTGTTGACGACCGGCGACCAGGTGAAGGGGCCGAAGATGCGGCGGGCGTTGAGGGCTTCGCCGAGGAGCGCGTACAGGCCGTAGAAGAGGATCTGCGGAAGGCACCAGTACGCGAGCGCGACGGCGAGGGCGATGACCGCATCGGGGGCGTTCCCGGCGGCGAGATGCACGAGCCAGGGGGCGATGAGCATCGCCAGCAGCGTCGTGCCGACGAGCACGACCGTGCCGAGGGTGAACAGCTTCGAGATGAAGGCGTTCCCGCCATCACGATCCGCGGTGGCCTTGACGATCTGCGGGACGATCACCGCGGTGAGAACACCGACGGAGATGATCTGGAAGACGCTGTTGGGGAGCTTGTTCGCATAGGCGAAGGCATCGGCGACGCCGGAGCCGACGGACCCGACGACCGCGACGAGGACGATGCTGCGCAGCAGCCCGGTGACGCGCGAGACCATGGTGCCGGCGGCGATGATCGCGCTGGCGCGCCCGAGACTACTCATTCGTGTCCTGTTCTGCCGGGGCATCCGACTGCTCGACGGAGCCGGCGTCCTTGCGCCGACGGCGCACTGTGCGCACGACGCCGAAGACGAGGAGGAGACCGATCAGGCTGCCGAGGATTCCGAGGCCGATGCCCTCCCATTCTGCGCGCACCGTGACGGTCGCGGTCTGGTCGGCACCGATCGCGACGCCGGTCGGCGAGGTGAGGCTGAAATCGACCGTGAGCACACCGCTGCCGACGCGGGCTTCGACGGGCACCTTCACGCGCTCGTTGCTACCGGCCTGCGCCACGACATCGCGGCGGGGCTGCACGTCGAGTCGGGCGTCCGAGGGCTTTGCCGTGAGGGTCAGATTGACCGGCCAGGGCAGGTCGTTGCGCACCCAGACGGGCAGGGGGGCCGCGGAGGTGAACAGCTGGATCGGGCTCGGTTGCTGCACACCGACCGCATTGAGGGTTGTGTCGGTCGTGGACTGGTGCGCGGCGACGGCCTCGGTGAAGTCGGCGGTCCGGCCGACGCCGATGAGGCGCAGCAGGCGCAGGCGTTCGGGGGCGCGCAGATTCAACGGTTCGTCGAGGATCGACGCGAACGCCGTCAGGTCGGCTTCTTCGGACAGCAGCGCGGTGAGGGCTTCGGCGCGTTCGCCGGATGTCTCGGCGGTCAGGGTGACGGAACCGGTCTCCGTCGTGCGCAGCGTGTTGAGGGAGACCGTGTCGGCGACCGCTGACAGCGACAGGATCGCCTCGCGCAGTGCAGCTGCCGATCGTGTCTCGGCCCGGTCGAGCCCGATGAGGACGGAATCGGAGCCGGAGAGGACGACCTGGGCGATCCCGGCCGCGATGCTCTGGTCGCGCATCGCGTCGTCGTCTTCGACCGTGGCGGCGGAGACAGCGGCGGATGCAGCGGAATCCAGCACCAGCAGGTCGTGACCGTCGACTTCGGCGAGGGCGTTGCGCGATCCCGAGATGGCGCTCGAGGGCAGGATCGTCGTCGCGTCGGTGCCGAGGAAAGCATCGAAGACGGCGAGATCGGCGGTCTGGAGATCGGCGACGGGCCAGAGGATGCCGGGCTCGGCCGAGCGGACGGAGAGCAGTTCTTCGGCCGAGGGGAGCGCTGGTTCGGATGCCGTGGCCGCCGGTGAGGGGGATGGCGTTGCGGCATCCGGCACGGCGAAGTCCGCGGGATCGAGGTAGGTGGTGAAGGCCAGCGGCTCGAGCGGCTCGGTCAGGCCGGCCCGGACCTGGACGGTGGCATCGGCATCTCCGGGCTGGAGTGCGAAGCGTTCGTTCGGCAGCAGTTCGAGCCGATCGAGCCAGGTGAGGGCCGTGGCGGGCGCCGAGGTGCCGAGGGCCCGGATCGCAGCGGGGATGAGGGGATCGACGGCGATGATCGCCGAGGTGCCGGCGACACCATCGAGCTGCGCGGTGAGGGCTCCATCCGGGGCGGTGAGGACGGTGAGCTCATCGTTCGTGAGAAGCGTGCCGTTCGCGGGGGTCGCGGTGATGGGGACCATCACGCTCACCTGGCGGGCGGAATCGCCGGTGACGATGAGAACGCTGTTCGCGCCGAGGTCGAGGGTCTCGGCATCCGCCTCGTCGTCGGCCTCGCCATCGGGAGAGGCATCGGTATCGGTGAGCGCCTCGGGGGTCAGCGTCGCCCGAAGAGGGTAGACACCCTCGGAGATCGTGCCCAGGACCGTCGGGGGTGTGAGGACGGACACGATCGCGGTGTCGTCCGCGGCGACCGCGTCAACGTCTTCTGAGCCGAGTGCGCTGAAGGTTCCCGCGACCTCGGCGCCGTCGAGCCAGGCGCTCAACGCCGCCGCATTCGTCAACGGCGTGCGGTTGATCTCGACGGTGACCTGACCGGCCGCGAGATCGGCATCGGAGTCGTTCGCGATTGTGACCGAGGAGCTCAGCGTCGCATCGGGCTTCACGACGCCGTGCAATCCGGCGGTGAGGGCGAGCGAGATGAGGCCCGTCTCCTCGTCGTCGACGGTGTCTGCCGCGGCGGGGGAGAAGGGCGTCAGAACCGGACCAAGGACCAGCCCGGAAGCGAGCGCGAAGACGACGGAACCGCGCGCACAGCGATGCGCGCGCTGAGGACGGCCGGTTCGGGGGCTGATCAACGTCTCTGGTCTTCCTCGGGCACGGCGGAGTCGGCCCGTGAGTTGTGACCTGGCAATTCTAGAGCGACGCCATCGGGGAAGTCTGAAGGCGCGTAGAGTGACGCCGTGTCCGATGCTCTTCCGACCTCGCCCGATCCCGCTCTCGTCACGGCCCTCGCAGCCGATCTCGATGACGCCGATTTCCGTTCCGAACCGTTGCGCCGGCTCTGGGGCGAGGAAGCCGACGATGCCCTCGGTCGCGGTGTGCGCGAACCGTTGCTGCGCGCTATCGCGCGCGATGTCGGTGCTCTGGCCACGCTCGGACGCTTCTTCGTTCTCGGGATGCCGCAGCCCGCCGCACTGGTGGCCGAAGCGTTGCCGCGTCTCGGCGTCGATGGTCTCGTCACGATGGGATTCGCGCGGATCGATGATGCGGATGCTGTTCCCGCGGTCCTGATCCGCCCCCAGTCCTTCGTCGACGCGGACGGGATCGGCGAGTGGTGGTTCGCGAGCGACCTGGACGAGCTTGCGCTCGGCACAGCGCTTCCCTCCGATCACGTGCTCGGAGTCGGGGGCGCCTCCCGCACGCTCGCGGAGCTGATCATCCCGCAGAAGGTCGGCCGTGCTCTGGACCTGGGCACCGGATGCGGCATCCAGGCTCTTCTCGTCGCCCGTCATGCGGACGAAGTCATCGCGACCGACATCTCCGAGCGCGCTCTCGCATTCGGGCGGCTCAATGCCCTGCTCAACGGGGTGCAGAACGTCTCGTTCCGTCTCGGGAGCATGTTCGAACCCGTCGCCGGGGAGACGTTCGATCTGATCGTCTCGAACCCTCCGTTCGTCATCACGCCCCGCGTCGAGGGCGTCACCGAGTACGAGTACCGCGATGGCGGGCTGATCGGCGATGCGCTCGTCGAGCAGTTCCTGCGTACTGTGCCCGCGCACCTCGCCCCCGGCGGGGTCGCCCAGATGCTGGGCAACTGGGAGTCTCGGGGAACGGGCGAGGATGCCGCGGGTCTGAGCCGCCTCGAAGGCTGGATCGACCCGGCGCTGGATGCCTGGATCGTCGAGCGCGAGGAGCTCACGCCCCTCTCCTATGCCGAACTGTGGATCCGTGACGGCGGCACCACACCCCGTGAGGCCGAGTTCGGGCGCATGCTCGAAGCCTGGCTCGACGACTTCGCCGACCGCGGCGTCACCGCCGTCGGCTTCGGGTACGTGCTCGTACGGCGCCCGGCGGATGCCGCGGCTGCGCCATTGCGCCGCTTCGAGAGGCTCTCGCAGCCGCTGTCATCGCCCGGACGCGCGCTGCGCGACGGCCTCGTCGCGCACGATGTGCTCATGGCGGGCCTCCCGCAGACGCTGGTCACAGCATCCGATGTCACCGAAGCCCGCCATTACATGCCCGGCGATGACGACCCGAGCGTGATCGAACTCCGCCAGGGCGGCGCCTTCGGACGCACCGTCTCGGTCGACTCGGCCCTGGCCGGATTCGTCGGCGCCTGCGACGGAGAACTGACCGTCGCGCAGATCGTCGCGGCCCTCGCCGACCTCTTCGACGTTCCGCTGGCAGACCTCTGGGCCGACCTCGAGCCGCGCATCCGGGCGCTCGTGCTCGACGGTTTCCTCGCGGGGGAGTGACCGGGCGCATGCTGACTCGAGATCCCGCACTGGTCACCGTGGAGAACGCGCTGACGGCCGCCGGGCTGACGGACCGGATGGCGGAGCTGACCGAGAAGGTGCCCTCTGCTGCGGCCGCCGCCGAATACCTCGGGTGCGAAGTGGGGGCGATCTGCAACAGCATCGTGTTCCGTGCGGGCGATGAAGCCGTCCTCGTGCTCTCGAGCGGCGCTCACCGGATCGATAAGGCGAAGGCCGCCGTGCACTTCGGAGTCGACAAGCTCAGTCGGGCCGACCCGGAGTTCGTGCACGCCGCCACGGGGCAGCGCGTGGGCGGTTGTGCTCCGGTCGGGCACCCGCAACCCCTGCGCACCCTGATCGATGAGAGCCTCGCCGACTACCCGCACGTCTGGGCCGGCGGCGGCGTCTCCCACGCGGTGTTCCGCATCACGCACGATGAACTCGTCGCGATCACCGGGGCGCCGTCGGTCGATATTCGGGCGTGACGCCTGACGCCTGACGCCTGACGTCAGCGCTGCGGCTGCTCGGACGGGGTCAGCGCACTCACGAGCATGCGGTGCACGCCGATGAGGATGATGCTCGAGATCAGCAGCACGGTGGCGAGCAGGATGAGCGCGGTTCCGATGACCAGCGCCTCTGCGATGTGCCATCGGATGCCGGAGACGAAGAAGAACAGGAAGCCGACGATGTACAGCACGGGGCTGGCCGCCGCGCCGACCGCTGCAGCGGTGGGGAACTTGGGTGAGTGCATGGGGTCAGCGTAGCGATGAGGGCGAGGGAATAACCCCCGGCATCCATTCGTTCGAATGCAGCATGAAGGCTTTCGGATTCCTCTCGTTCGGGCACTACGCCGACGTGCCCGGTTCTGCGACGCGCACCGCCGGCGACATGCTGCACCAGATGATCGACCTCACGGTCGGCGCTGATGAGCTGGGCGTCAACGGCGCGTACACGCGGGTGCACCACTTCGCGCGCCAGGCCGCGTCGCCCATGCCGCTGCTGGCAGCGATGGCGGCGAAGACCGAGCGCATCGAGGTCGGCACCGGTGTGATCGACATGCGTTACGAGAACCCGCTGCAGTTCGCCGAGGAGGCTGCAGCCCTCGACCTCATCGCCCGCGGCCGCATCGCGCTCGGCGTGAGCCGTGGTTCACCCGAGCCCGCGCTGCGCGGCTGGGAGGCCTTCGGCTACGTCGGCTCGGAAGACCCGCGTGGTGCGGATCTCGCCCGCGACAAGTTCGACCTCTTCCTCGAGGCGATCGACGGCGCTGCCGTCGTGCAGGGCGACCCGAAGCAGGTCGGCGAGGGCCGCTATCTGCCGATCGAGCCGCAGTCCGAGACTCTGCGCGACCACATCTGGTGGGGTTCCGGTTCCCGCGCGACCGCTGAGGAGACGGGGCGCAAGGGCCTGAACCTCATGAGCTCGACGCTGCTCACCGAGGCGACCGGCGACGAGTTCCACCGGCTGCAGCGCGAGCAGATCGACCAGTACCGGGCCGCGTACAAGGCCGCCGGTCACACGGGGACGCCGCGCGTCTCGGTGAGCCGCAGCGTGTTCCCCATCGTGTCCGACATGGACCGGGCCTACTTCGGCCTGCGCAGTGAGGATTCCGACGACCAGATCGGCATCATCGACGGCTACCGTTCCACGTTCGGCAAGACGTACGCCGCCGAGCCCGATGTTCTCGTGCGCCAGCTGCTGGCCGACGAGGCCGTCATGGCGGCCGACACTCTCATGCTGACGGTGCCGACGCAGCTCGGTGTTGCTTTTTGTGTTCATATCTTGGAGTCGTTCGCCAAGTATGTTGCGCCGGAGCTTGGCTGGAAGCCCAACTGGGAAGGGCCGGTCGAGGGCAGTTACGGCCGAGGCTCCTCCTGAGTAGCCTCTTCGGAGACTCGGGCAGCGTCGCGGATCCCTGCAGCGACGGCCTTCCGAACCACCCAATAGAGCACGTAAAAACCCACACCGACGAGGACAACAGCAAAAACGAGGCTGGTAAGTGGATCGCTCATACGGCCACTCTAACGAAGTGGAATCATCGCGGTCCGATGCTCTAACTCGCCCAGCCAGTTGGGTGTTGCTTACAACCTGCACGTGCTCGAGTCGTTCGCGAAGTACGTCGCGCCCGAACTCGGCTGGAAGCCGAACACGGAGGGGCC
>NZ_CANROA010000056.1 GCF_947632095.1 uncultured Microbacterium sp.
ATGAGAACGTCGTCCTCGCCGATCTCGGTCTCGAACTCGTCGGATGCTCCGCCACCACGGCGCTTGTTGCGCTGGCGACCGCGGCCGTTCGAGTCGTCGTCGGATCCGTTGGAGCTGGAGCCGCTCTGCGCGGAGTCGTTGCTGCTGCCACGACCGCGATTGCGGCTGCGGCTGCGGCTGCGGCTACGGCCCGAGGTCTCCTCGCCGTCGCCGGACTCGGACGACTCATCGCCCTTGTTCTCGGAGGACGAGCTCTGCTCGTCGTCGGAGGCGTCGGACTGCTCCTGCTTCTCGGCCTTCGCGTTCTTGGCGTTGCGCTTGCCGCGAGCCGGCTTCTCCACCGTCTCCTTCGCGGGCTGCTCCTCGGCGCCGCTCGATGCGTCGGCGGGCGCGGATGCCTCGACGCTCTTCGCATCGTCGGAGACGGGCGCCTCGGCGGGGGCTGCTTCTTCTGCAGCGGGCTCCGCCTTCTTCCGGCCGCGGCCACGGGCGGTCGTCTTCGTCGCCTTCTCGGTAGCGGGCGCCTCCTCAGCGCTCGCGGTGTCCGCCGCGGGCTTCTCGGCCGGGGTGGACTCGGCTGCGGCATCAGCGGCGGCCGGGGCCTCGGCGTCGGCCTTCTTCGCACGGCTGCGGCGCGGCGCCGTCGCCTTGGGCGCTGCCTCCTCGGCAGGTGCCGCGGAGTCGGCGGGTGCGGCGGCGGCCTCCGCCGGAGCAGCCTCTGCCTCAGCAGTCTTGGCCGCTGCGGTGGCGGTGGTCGCACGGCGCGGAGCGCGCTTGCGCGGAGCCTTCGCCTCGGCGGTGGTCTCGGCGGCCGGGGATTCGGCGGCCGGGGCGGCGGGCGTCTCGACGGCGGACGCTGCCTGATCGTTCTGGGTCTCGGAGAAATTCTCCACGAGTACTCCCTTATATGTCGTGGGAAATGAGCGTGTCTCGCGCACAACGGGTGCTGAGCACGATCGCACGGGCAGCCGCTCGGCGACTGCCGGCCAGAACCGAGAAAGCAGTTCTGGGGGTTGCGTGCGGAATTCGCAGATCTGCGATGGGGGCCGGATTCACGAGATTACGTGGAGCCCTCCGCTCGATCCCTTACTGTACCACCACGCACGTCGACGGCGAGCATGAGCGCCTGCCACGGGGTGTCGGCGACCGCGGCCGCGATATCGACCGCTTCCTGCCGGCTTCCGGGCCCGTCCGCGAGCACGAGGACGCTGGGACCTGCGCCGGAGACGACTGCCGCGAAGCCCGCGGCGCGCAGCGCCTTCACCAGCGTGTGGGTCTCGGGCATCGCCTCGGCGCGGTAGTCCTGATGCAGCCGGTCCGCCGTCGCATCCAGCAGCAGCTCCGGGCTCTGCATGAGTGCGGCGATCAGCAGCGCCGTACGCGAGACGTTGAAGACGGCGTCCTCGCGCGAGAAGTGCGGGGGCTGGAGTGAACGGGCCAGCGACGTCGACATCGTGCGCTCGGGCACGAGCACCAGAGGGGCGACGCCGCGGTGCACGAGGAGCTTCTTGTGCTGCGGGCCGTTCTCCCCCGTCCAGGCGATCGTCAGCCCACCGAACAATGCGGGGGCGACATTGTCGGGGTGCCCTTCGAGCTCGGTCGCCAGACGCAGCAGATCGGCATCGGTGAAGTCCACCTCGCCGGCGAGCAGCCCCTTGGCGGCGAGCACGCCGGCGGTCACAGCCGCACCGGATGAGCCGAGACCGCGACCGTGGGGAACACCGTTATCGGCGACGATGCGCAGGCCGGGCATCTCACGCCCGGCGTCGCGGTAAACGTGCTCGATCGAGCGGACGACGAGGTTGGAGGCATCGCGCGGAATCTCCTCGGCCCCGGAACCCGTGACCTCGATCTCGAGGCTCCCCGGCTCGAGCGCTGTGACGGTCAGCTCGTCGTAGACGCTCAGTGCAAGGCCCAGCGTGTCGAACCCCGGTCCGAGGTTCGCACTGGTGGCCGGGACCTGGACCTGGACGGAACGTCCGGCCCGCGCCGGAGATGCTGTCGCCATCACTCGCCTTCCACGCGCAGGACGGAGACGACGCGGTCGACGACATCGCTCGCCGCGAGAGCCGCGACGGTGTCGCTGAGAGCCTGATCGGCGGCACGGTGCGTGCCGATGATGAGGCGAGCCGTGGGCTCGTCCTCGGACGAGGTCTGCACGACCGTCGCGACCGAAACGCCGCCATCGCTGAGGATTCCTGCGACCGTGGCGAGGACGCCGGCCTGGTCGGCGACCTCGAGCGTGATCTGGTAGCGCGTGATGACGTGGCCGATCGGCACCGTGGGAAGGTTGGCGCGCGTGGACTCTCCCACGCCGACACCGCCGGCGATGTGGCGACGAGCTGCCGAGACGACATCGCCGAGCACGGCGGACGCGGTCTGCACACCACCGGCGCCCGCACCGTAGAACATCAGGGATCCGGCGGCCTCGGCTTCGACGAAGACCGCGTTGTTGGCTCCGTGGACGGATGCGAGGGGGTGGGTGCGTGCGACGAGCGCCGGGTAGACGCGCACCGAGATCGACTCGGAACCGTCCACATCGATTCGCTCGCAGACCGCGAGCAGCTTGATGACGAATCCGGCGGCGCGGGCCTCATCGATCATCGCCGGGGTGATCTCGGTGATCCCCTCGCGGTGCACCGCCTCGAGCGGGACCGTCGTGTGGAAGGCGAGGGATGCGAGGATCGCGGCCTTCTGTGCGGCGTCGTAGCCCTCGACATCCGCGGTGGGGTCGGCCTCGGCGTATCCGAGGCGCTGCGCGTCGGCGAGCACCTCGGAGAAGTCGGCGCCCTCGGAGTCCATGCGGTCGAGGATGTAGTTCGTCGTTCCGTTGACGATGCCCATCAGGCGCACGACACGGTCTCCCGCGAGCGAGTCGCGCAGCGGACGGATGATCGGAATCGCACCGGCGGCCGCAGCCTCGTAGTAGACGGAGGCGCCCACCTGGTCGGCGGCCTCGAACAGTTCGGTGCCGTGCGTGGCCAGCAGCGCCTTGTTGGCCGTGACGACATCCGCACCGCTCTGCAGCGCGGTGAGCAGATTGCCGCGGGCCGGCTCGATGCCGCCCATCAGCTCGATGACGATGTCGCTGCCGACGATGAGCGTCTCGGCATCCGTGGTGAACAGCTCACGGGGCAGATCGACGTCGCGCTTGGCATCGACGTCACGGACCGCGATCCCGGAGAGCTCGAGGTGCGCGCCCGCGCGGTCGGAGAGCTCATCGGCGTGCTCGATGAGGATGCGCGCCACCTGCGAGCCCACGGCGCCGGCGCCCAGAAGCGCCACACGGAGGGTGCGGTTGTCGGACGTGTTCCCTGCGAGGTCGGTCATCGTGCTCCTTCTTTCGTGCTGATTCCGGCATCCCGCGAAAGCAGGTCGTCGATGGTCTCGCCGCGCACGATGATCCGTGACGCACCGGCCGAGACCGCGACGACCGCGGGACGGGGGACGTGGTTGTAGTTGCTGGACAGCGATGCGCAATATGCGCCCGTGGCGGGGACCGCCAGCAGATCGCCGGGCGTGATGTCGCCGGGGAGGTATTCGTGATCGACGACGATGTCGCCGGACTCGCAGTGCTTGCCGACGACTCGCACGAGTGCCGGCTCGACGTCGCTCGTGCGCGAGGCGATGCGGGCGGAGTACTGAGCGCCGTAGAGGGCCGGGCGTGCGTTGTCGCTCATTCCGCCATCGACGCTCACGTAGAGGCGGCTCTCGTCGGAGCCGAGGCGCACCGGCTTGGTCGTGCCGACCTCGTACAGCGTGACGCCGGCGGTTCCGACGATCGCGCGCCCGGGCTCGAAAGCCAGGGCCGGCATCGGGATGCCGCGCTGAGCGCACCCCTCAGCCACCGCGTCGACGATCTCCGCGGCCAGCTGCTCGATCGGCGTCGGGTCGTCCACACTCGTGTATGCGATCCCGAAGCCGCCGCCGAGGTTCAGCAGCGGAACCTCTCCCCCGGCTCGCAGCTGCTCGTGCAGCTCGAGCACGCGCGATGCGGATTCACGGAAGCCGGCCACGCCGAAGATCTGAGAGCCGATGTGGCAGTGCAGGCCGAGGAACTCCAGCGACGCAAGCTCACGGATGCGGGCGACCGCTGTGACAGCATCCGCGAAGGGCATTCCGAATTTCTGATCCTCGTGCGCCGTCGCCAGGAAATCATGCGTCTCGGCATGCACGCCGCTGTTGACGCGCACCAGCACACGCTGGACGGCACCGAGGCGCTCGGAGATCTCGGCGACGCGTTCGATCTCGATCGCACTGTCGACGACGATCGTGCCGATGCCGACCGATACCGCGCGCTCGATCTCATCACGGGATTTGTTATTGCCGTGGAAGCCGATGCGTGCCGGGTCGACGTCCGCGGCGAGCGCGATCTCGAGCTCGCCGCGCGTGCACACGTCGACATTGAGCCCCTCGTCCGTCACCCAGCGGGCTATCGCGGTGGACAGGAATGCCTTGCCGGCGTAGTAGACGCGGGCCGTCGTTCCGTGGCGCCCCGTTGCAGCGGCGAAGGCGTCGCGGAAGGAACGGGCGCGCGTGCGCACCTCGTCCTCATCGAGAACCATCACGGGTGTGCCGTACTGGCCGGCGATCTCAGAGGCGGTCATCCCTCCGAGCAGGATCTGCCCATCGGGCGAGCGCACGGACGAACGAGGCCAGACGCCGGGCGCGAGCGCATTCGCGTCGTCGGGCACGACGAGCCATTCCGGGGCGAGCGAGTCTGCAGATGAATGCACAGAGCACCAATCGTGGGAAGGGAGCCCCGGGGCGGAGTGAGCCATCCGAGGTAGCCCCGATTCTATGGCACTGCCGGATTCCTCTCCGCATCCGCAAGCCCCTCACGTGAGAACATCTCCGTTCATTACGGTGAGGGCATGAGCAGCGCACATCAGACCGGTTCAGAAACGAGCGGAATCGCCGGGCTCGTGAAACGCGTCATCGCCTGGTTCCTCGGGAGAAGGATCGTCCGCTCCTACCTCCTGTACTCCGAACGGCGCGGCCCGATGCTCGCCGACAGCATCACCTACCGCGCGCTCTTCAGCGTCTTCGCGGGGCTTCTGCTGGGGTTCTCGATCGCGGCGATCTGGCTCGCCGGGAACCCGCAGGCCTGGCAGGCGATCATCTCCTCCATCGATGCGGCCGTGCCGGGGCTCGTCGGTGAGAACGGCATCGTGAAGGACCCGACGGAGATCTCGGCCCTCAGCGGCCTGTCGATCGCCGGAATCATCTCGCTGGTCGGCCTGATCGGCGCGGCGCTCGGCGCGATCGGTTCTCTGCGCATCGCCGTGCGCACGATCGCCGGCTCCGTGCTCGACGATCTGTCCTTCATCTGGGTGATCCTGCGCAACCTCGCCCTCGCGCTCGGCATCGCGGTCTCCTTCGTCGCCGCCGCGGCGGTGACCTTCCTCGCCCGCATCGGGATCGGAGCGGTCACCGGGTTCTTGGGGCTCGCCGCAGACTCCGCCGGGGCCGTCTGGGGCGTCCGCATCGCATCGCTGCTGGTCGTCTTCGCCCTCGACGCCGCGTTGATCTTCGCGATCTTCCGTCTTCTCTCCGGGAGCTCCGCATCGGCCCGAGCCGTGTGGCGGGGCGCACTGCTGGGCGGGGTCGGCCTGCTCGCCCTGCAGGAGCTGTCGAGCCTGTTCATCGGCGGCGCGACGTCGAACCCGCTACTCGCTTCGTTCGCCTCGTTGCTGGCGCTGTTGATCTGGCTGAACTTCAGCGCGCAGGTGATCCTCATCTCCTGCGCATACATCACCACGACCGCCGAGGAGGAGCACGACCGTGTCGCCGCACGCGCTCCGCGCACATTCGCGCAGCGGCGGGTGCATCGTGCGCAGCAGGAGGTGATCGCGGCGACGAAGGAGTTGCGGGCCGCGGAGGAGGCGGAGGCGTCGGAGCGGAAGGGCTAGGAGCACTCCCCGTTCTGTCGGAGGTTCGCGTCGGTGATGATCGCGCCGTCGACGACGAGGTCGATGACGGCCGCATCGCCCTCGATCGTGAGATCCGTCACGGTGACCCCGGCGGGCAGCTGATCGGCGATGCAGATGCGCTGCGGTTCGGTGAGGGATCCGGCCACCGCGCCGAACCGCTCGGCGAGCTGCGCGGCGTTCAGCTCGAGACCCGCGATCTCCAGCTTCACGGGCGTCAGCAGCAGATCACCGGCATCCGCGCCCGGCGTCACCGTGAGCTCGACCAGAACCGGCACGCCGAAGACCGCGAAACTGCCGGATGCCGTCGCCTCGGGAGCGGCGAAGGTCACGGCGTCGATCGGAATGTCCGCGGCGGAGACGAGCGTCGTGAGCTCCTCTTCCGTGATGCGGACGGTTCCGTCCGCGGCGCCGAGCCCGCTGCCGTCGATCGCGACGTCGGTCGCCGTGACATCGGCCGCCCCGGTGATCCCGCCGATCGTCACGGCGGGCGTCGACAGGTGCAGCTCGTCGAGGGTTCCGCCGAGAAGCTGGGGCAGGAGCAGCCCCGATGTCGCGACGTCGACCTGCTGATCCGCGGGCAGATCGAGCTGGTCGATGACGACGCCGCGGACGATACCGGGCAGGATGCTGCGTGCGAGCAGTTCCGCGGCGACGGCCAGTGCCGCGATGACGATCACGACGATGAGCAGCACCCACGGCCAGCGGCGACGCCGACGCGGCGCGCTTGCTACGGCATCCCCATCGGGGATCACGAGCGTGGGGTGCTCGACCGAGGTGTCCGGATACGGCAGGGTCGGGTTCTCATCGCTCATGTGACCATGATGCCCGTCCCCGCCGTTTCGCGTCACATGCGTTCGGGTGCGGAGACTCCGAGCAGGCCGAGGCCGTTGCGCAGCACCTGTCCGGTGGCGTCGTTGAGCCACAGGCGGGTGCGGTGCACGCTCTCGATCGGGGCGTCGCCGAGCGGGGTGACGCGGCAGTTGTCGTACCAGCGGTGGTAGAGGCCGGCGAGCTCCTCGAGGTAGCGCGCGATGCGGTGCGGCTCGCGCACCTCGGCGGCGAAGGCGACGATGCGCGGGAACTCCTGCAGCGCGCCGAGAAGAGCGGACTCGGTCTCGTGCGAGAGGGTCTCGGGGGCGAACTCGCTGCGGTCGACGCCGCTGTCGGCGGCGTTGCGGCCGACGTTGTGGGTGCGCGCGTGGGCGTACTGAACGTAGAACACCGGGTTGTCGTTGGTGCGCTTCTGCAGCAGCTCGGGGTCGAGGTCCAGCGGCGAGTCGGCGGGCGAGCGCTCGAGCGAGTAGCGCAGCGCGTCGCTGCCGAGCCAGGAGAGCAGGTCGTCCATCTCGATGATGTTGCCGGCGCGCTTGCTGAGTCGGGCGCCGTTGATCGAGACCATCTGGCCGATGAGGACCTCGATGTTCTTCTCCGGGTCCTCGCCGGCGGCGCCGGCGACGGCCTTGAGCCGGTGGACGTAGCCGTGGTGGTCGGCGCCGAGCAGGTAGATCTTGTTCGTGAAGCCGCGGTCGCCCTTGTTCAGGTAGTAGGCGGCGTCGGCGGCGAAGTAGGTGTATTCGCCGTTGGAGCGGCGGATGACGCGGTCCTTGTCGTCGCCGAAGGTCGTGGTACGCACCCAGACGGCGCCATCGAGGTCGAACACGTGGCCCTGCTCGCGCAGGCGCTCGACGGCCTGGTCGATGAGGCTCGTGCCGTCCTCGCCCTTGGCGTGGAGGGTGCGCTCGGAGTACCAGGTGTCGAAGGGCACGTTGAAGTTCGCCAGCGAATTCTTGATCTCGGCGAGCTGGTATTCGTAGGCGAGGTCCTCGGCGACCTGGAGCTGCTCGGCCTCCGGCAGCTCGAGCAGGTCGGGGCGCGCCTCGACGACGCGCGTCGCGAGCGCATCGATGTAGGCGCCGGGGTAGCCTCCCTCGGGGGTCGGCTCACCCTGGGCGGAGGCGACGACGGATGCCGCGAACCGCTGCATCTGCGCGCCGGCGTCGTTGATGTAGTACTCGCGGACGGCGTTCGCACCGCTGGCGAGCAGCAGGCGCACGATCGAGTCGCCGAGCGCCGCCCAGCGGGTGTGGGCGATGTGCAGCGGGCCGGTCGGGTTGGCCGAGACGAACTCGACGTTGACCGAGACGCCCTTCTGCGAGTCGTTGGTGCCGTAGGCGTCGCCGGCGTCGACGATCGTCTTGGCGAGCACGCCGGCGGCGGCGGCATCGAGACGGAAGTTGATGAATCCGGGGCCGGCGACCTCTGCGCTGGCGACGCCGTCGACATCCGCCATCGCGTCGGCGATCTGCTGGGCGAACTCACGGGGGTTCGTGCCGAGCTTCTTCGCGAAGCGCATGGCGACGTTCGACGCCCAATCGCCGTGGTCGCGGTTGCGCGGCCGCTCGAGGACGACGTCGGAGATGTCGATGTCGA
The DNA here is from genome assembly GCF_947632095.1 of uncultured Microbacterium sp. Lineage (GTDB taxonomy): Bacteria > Actinomycetota > Actinomycetes > Actinomycetales > Microbacteriaceae > Microbacterium. The sequence continues at coordinate 8,364 of NZ_CANROA010000056.1, forward strand.
GGGTCTCGTCCGGTCGCAGGGATGCCGCGAGGGGCGTGACGACGGCGAGAATGGCTTCGGCGAGGATGTCGGGATTCATAGCCTTCCCAGTCTACGGCGCGTCGGGGTCGGTTTTTTCCGCTCTGAGTTGGTGATCCCCTGACCATCATTTACTCTCGCACCATGATCACCCCCGCACGACGGCGACGCGCACGCATCGCCGCCTTCACCGGTGCGCTCGCGCTGGCTGTCACCGGTATCGTCCTGGGCGCTTGGCGTCCCTGGGTTCCGGCCGTCTCGGATGCCCCGGTGCTCGCCGCCGAGGACGTGGTGATCGCTCCCGCGCCTCTGGCTCTGCCGGAGCATCCGCGGGTCCTCGTCTTCGGCGACTCGTGGACCTATGGGTCCGCGGCCAGCGCCCCGACGCTGGGTTACGCGTACGTTCTCGCCGAGCTGATCGACGGTGAGACGATCGTCGATGGCGTGCGCGGCAGCGGCTATCTCAAACCCGGCATCGACGGGCCCGCCTACGGCGAGCGCATCGCATCCCTCGAGGCGGACATCGAGCCTGATCTCGTCATCGTCCAGGGCTCCATCAACGACCGTGCACAGGGAGCGGTCGGATATCGCGAGGCGGTGACGGCGGCGTGGGACGCTTTGGCCGCCACCTACCCGGGTGCCACGATCGTCGTGCTCGGCCCCGCCCCGCATGTGCTTCCGGTGGAGGCGGGCACCGATCGCATCGACCGTGACCTAACGGCTCTCGCCGAAGCCCGCGGCTGGGCGTACATCTCCCCCGTCGCCGACGACTGGATCACCGAGGCAAACTACCTCGATGTGATCGCCGTCGACCCCGGCAACAGGCATCCCTCGACCGAGGGACACCGGTATCTCGCCGAGAAGCTGGCCGCGGCGCTCGCCGATCTCTCGGTGGCACCGGTCACTGAGGCCGGGCCCCCGGCACCGCAGTAGGCCGCGATCGTCCGCGCGTCGGCGTGATCTGCGCAGACTCTTCGCTGCCGTCGTTCGAGCCCGGATTTCCTCCGCGGCACACGTGCTGTCCCGACGCGCATGCGATAGCTTGTGCGTGTGGATCACGGTGTCGTGCAAGCGGGATGGTATTCCGACCCCTCAGGCCAGTTCGAGCAGCGCTACTGGGATGGTCAGCAATGGACAGAGCACGTATTCTCCGGCGGCGTCCAGTCGATCTCGCCGATGTTCCAGAGCAGTGCTGCCAGCGATGTCAACGCAACTGCCGACTCGGTTCCGCTGAACTCCGTCTCCAACGCGGGAGCGGCCGAGGCTCCACCGGCCGTCCCGGGCGGACAGAATGCACTGGCCTTCGAAAGCATCCCCCTCGTCGGGGCCAGAAAGCATGCCGAGAAGCTGCGATCTGAAGTCGCCCGGTTGCAGGCTCTGATCGACCGGCACGGGCTGCAGGATATCGCTGCACTCGATGATCTGAAGCGCGTTTTCACCCGGGAGGCAGAAGAAGCGCAATCCAAGGTAGCCGCTGCCACCGCTGACCTGGCGACCCGAAGAACCGAGATCTCGGCAGCCGAGGCGGCGTTGCTCGACCTGCGCGGCGCTATCGAGGTTCAAGACCTCGGTCTCTCCGACTACGAGCATCCCGCGGAGGACTCGGTTGCCCTGGCCACACAACTGGAGGCGCTCCGAGCCGAGATCAAGACAGCCATCCGCTCCGGCCAGGCGACTCATGCGACGAGTAACTTCACCTTCAACAACAGCTCGGCGAAGGGCGCGAAGTTCGTCAAGGACATGTCGAAGCTCATGCTCCGTTCGTATAACGCCGAGGCGGAGAACTGCGTGAAAGCGGTGCGAGCAGGAAATCTCGCAACGGCGCAGAAGCGCCTCACAACCGCGATGGAGCAGATCGCCCGGCTCGGCACAATGATCGATCTGCGCATCACCCCGTACTTCCATCGCCTTCGACTGCATGAGCTCGAGCTCGCGAACCGACACCTCCGCGCAGTTCAGGCAGAGAAGGAAGCAGACCGCGCCCACCGCGAGGAGCTTCGTGAGCAACGCAAGGCCGAGAAAGAGCTCGCGGCGGAGAAGGCCCGATTGGAGAAGGAGCGCGGTCACTACGCGAACACCATCGCAGCGCTCGAGGCCAACGGCGATCGTGAGGGCGCCGAGCGCATGCGAGTGCGCCTGGCAGATGTCGATCATGCCATCGAGAACGTGGACTACCGTGCCGCGAATATCCGTGCCGGCTACGTGTATGTGATCAGCAACGTCGGATCTTTCGGTCCGGATGTGGTGAAGATCGGACTGACGCGCCGCCTCGAGCCGATGGACCGCGTCAATGAGCTCGGGGACGCCTCCGTGCCTTTCCGGTTCGACGTCCACGCGCTGTTCTTCGCCGAAGATGCCGTCGGAATCGAGGCGATGCTCCATAACCATTTCGCCGATCGGCGTGTGAACCAGGTCAACCTGCGTCGGGAGTATTTTCGCGCGACGCCCACCGAGGTGCGCGATGCGTTGACAGCGCACTCGGTCGAGCTGCTCGATTTCGCTCTGGAACCGACCGCTGAAGAGTATCTGGCCACACGAGCCCTGCAAGACCGCCTCTGAGCGCCCTCGGACGCGGGGGTCTTGCCGATCGCGACGCTGAAGAAAGGAAAAGGCCGCCTGGATCAGGCGGCCTTTCTCATGTTCTGAAGTTTTCGTTGTG
>NZ_CANROA010000057.1 GCF_947632095.1 uncultured Microbacterium sp.
TCAGCGTGCGGCGCTTCTGGCTCTCCGACCACCGCGCACGCTGGATGTACACCTGGTTCATCGCGTTCGTCTTCGTGGTACTCGCCATCGCGATGGTCGCCGACATCGCCCGGATCGTAGGGGCATGATGACCACTCCGCACATCGACGATGACGGCGCTTCCGCCGAGGCACCCACCGAGGAATCCCCCGAGAAGCTCCCGCCGAGCACGTGGCTGACACTCCTGGTCTTCGCCGCGTTCGTCGTGGGCTTCGGCACGTGCGCGAGCACGTACCTGTTCCGCTGAGCTCTTCCCGCTGACGCGGTGCGCCCCGGTGGCAGGAATCCTGCCACCGGAGCACATGATCAGCGCTTGCCCGCGATCTGACGCGACACGATGTCGCGCATGATCTCGTTCGTGCCGCCGTAGATGCGGTGCACGCGCGCATCGAGGAAGGCGCGCGCGATCGGGTACTCGGTGATGTATCCGTAACCGCCGTGCAGCTGCACGCAGGTGTCGAGGATCTCCCACTCGCGGTCGGTCGTCCAGAACTTCACCTTCGCGGCCTCTTCGCCGGTGAGCTTCTTGTCCTTGTACGCCAGAAGGGCCTTGTCGAGGTACGCCCACATGACATCGACGGTCGTGGCGACGTCGGCCAGCTTGAAACGCGTGTTCTGGAAGTCGATGATCCGCTCGCCGAACGCCTCGCGGTCCTTCGTGTACTCGACGGTCCACTTCAGCGCCGCCTGGGAGGCCGCAGCCGCCGCGATGCCGATCGACAGGCGCTCCAGCGGCAGGTTCATCATCAGCTGGATGAAGCCCTGTCCCTCCTGCCCGCTGATGAGGTTGTCCTCGGGGACGAACACATCGCTGAACGACAGCTCGGCGGTGTCATGGCCGTGCGAACCCATCTTGTTGAGCTTCTTGCCGTGGTCGAAGCCCTCCATGCCGCTCTCGATGATCACGAGGCTGAACGCGTCGGGACGATTGCCCTCGCCCGTCTTGACGAACGTGACGACGATGTCGGCCGTCTTTCCCGAAGAGATGAACGTCTTCGCGCCGTTGACGATATAACCGCCATCGACCTTCTTCGCCGTGGTCTTGATGCCGCGCAGGTCGGAACCCGCACCCGGCTCGGTCATCGCCAGCGCACCGAGGATCTCACCGGTCGCCATGCGCGGCAGCCACTTCTCCTTCTGCGCCTGCGTGCCCATGTGCACGAGATAGGGGACCGCCAGGTCATCCTGGATGCCGAACGCACCCGCGAGGGAGCCCGCGCCCGCGCCGATGACCTCTTCGTTCACGATCGTGCGGAAGCGGTAATCCTGCAGCATTCCCGCACCCCCGAACTCCTCGGGAACCGAGAGCCCGATGATGCCGGCCTCACCCGCGGCGAGCATCGTCTCGCGGTCGATCTCACCCGCAGCATCCCACTTCTCGATGCTCTCGGTGCTCACGTGGCGCTTGACGAAATCCTTCACCAGGTCGCGGAATGCCTCGTGGTCCTCATCGTAGATATCGCGTTCCATGCCGTCCTCCCGAACGTGTCGTGCGTCTTTGCTGCCGCGAGTCTACGACCGAGAGCGGATGCCTCGGCGGACGGTTGTGCGAATGGCTCCCCGGCGCGCGCCACAGCGCCGCGCGTGTTTGTGGGAAGCCACAGAACGGCGCCGCGTGTCAGTGGTCGTAGTCGGGTGCGGCGGGGAGGCCGAAGAAATCCTCGAGCGAGTGATAGCCGCCCTCATGGTAGGCCGCGGCGAGCGCCGGGCCGATGTAGCGCAGATGCCACGGCTCGGGGATGTAGCCGGTGACGGCGGTCTCGCCGTCCTCGTAACGGACGATGAATCCGTAGCGCCAGGCGTTCTCGGCGATCCAGATCGCCTCCTGAGTGCCCCCGAAGCCCTCGATCCCGCCGCAGCCTCCGCTGCACGAGACGACGTCGACCGCCAGCCCCGTCTGGTGCTCGCTGTGCCCGGGGCGTGCGGAGGAGGCATCCGCCCCCGCCTGGCCGCTGGAGTTCACATACCCGCGATAGTTGCGCATCTGCAGGTCGTAGGAGCGGTAGCCGTTGTTGACTCCCAGCGCCCCCGCACCGGCATCCCGCAGCGCAGCACCCATGGCGTCGAGCGCCGCGGCGGTGTCCTCACGCATGCTGTTCGACGAGGTGGTCGTCGGCACCGACACCCCGGCGAGGGCGCCCGGAACATGGTCGACGGGGTCGAGCGGGCGGGCCTTGTTGACGACGACCCACGGATGCTCGGGGTCGGACAGCGAGATGCAGGGGGCGTTTTCGCTGACGACCGCATCGCGGAAAGCCGTTCCCCCTCCGAATCCGGCGATCGCCGTCTCCGAGTCGCCGGCGCCGAGAGCCTCGATGACCATCGGCTCGGCGCAGGGGTCTGCCGCCACGCTGCCCTCGAGGGCGATACCCGGCAGTTGCGCGACGATGGCCGGTGCCGGAGGCAGGACCGCTTCGATCGCGGCGGGCGTTTCGGACAGGGCCCACAGCGAGCCGAGCACGGTCACCAGAAGACCGATCGGCAGGGCGATCGGGAGCACGCGGGAGGGGCGCGACGCGTGCCGGGGGTGCAGAGCGTCGGTCATCATTCCATTGTGACGCTTCCGGCTGGGAACCGAGAAACGGGCGCCCCGAGCACCACAGAGAAGAAGAGATATTCGAATCTCGATTGACTTAACCTCGGTTCTTTGTTCGAATGAATGCATGCGATGGCAGGGACAGATGATCGATGAGGCGGATGCTGCGGCGCTGCCCGGGCTCGAGAGCCGCACCGGGATCGTCCGCTCGGTGACGACGCCCGAATTCGCGGGCATGACCTTCCACGAGGTGCTCGCCAAGTCGGCGCTGAACCGCGTCCCCGGCGGCTCGCGGATGCCGTTCGCGTGGACGATCAACCCCTACCGCGGGTGCTCGCACGCCTGCACCTACTGCTTCGCCCGCGGCACGCACGAATACCTCGACCTCGACGGCGGCGGCGACTTCGACTCGCAGATCATCGTGAAGACGAACATCGCCGAAGTTCTGCGCCGTGAGCTGGCCCGCGGCTCCTGGCAGCACGAGACCGTCGCGCTCGGCACGAACACCGACCCCTATCAGCGCGCCGAGGGCCGCTACCGGCTCATGCCCGACATCATCGGCGCGCTGGCCGAATCCGGCACGCCGATCTCCGTCCTCACCAAGGGCACGCTGATCCGCCGAGACATCCCGCTGCTCGCCGATGCGGCGAAGCGCGTCCCCGTCGACATCCAGATGTCGATCGCCATGTATGACGACGACCTGCAGCGCTCGATCGAACCGGGCACCCCTTCCACGCAGGCGCGACTCGACACCGTTGAGGCCCTCACCGAGGCGGGCTTCCGCGTCGGTGTCTTCCTCATGCCGATCCTGCCGCACCTGACCGATTCGGTCGCGGCCATCGATCAGGCCCTCCAGCGCATCAGCGCCACCGGCGCCGATCACGTCGTCTACGGCGCCCTGCACCTGCGCCCCGGCGTCAAGCCGTGGTTCCTGCAGTGGCTCGAGCGCGAGCACCCCGAGCTGGCGGGATCGTATCGCGGGCTCTACCCGGGCGCAGCCGCCGTCGCCCCTTCGGGCTACCGGCAATGGCTCGCCCAACGCATGCGCCCGCTCATCCGGGCCCACCGGTTGAACGTCCGTGACGAAGAGGAGCAGCCGATGCGCCGGCTCACCCGACCGAAGGTCCTCATCCCGACGCCGCGCGAACCGGCCCCGCAACCGATGCTGTTCTGAGCCGGCACGCAGAAGCGGGACCGCCGAGCCCCTGCCCGACGACCCCGCTCCCCCGATCTCAGCTCTCGGCCAGCGTGCCCCGACGACGCACACGCGCCAGCAGTGCGGCACCCAGCGTCAGCAGGAGCAGAGCACCCGCGATGAACGGCGTCGAATCGGCACCGGTCGCCGCCAGCGCATTCGCACCCGAACCGCCGGCCGCGATGTCCGAGGCGTTCCCGCCTCCCGCACCCGAACCGCTCTCACCACCGGGCTGCGAACCGCCGCCGCCCTGCTCGACGTCATCCGCCAGCATCGATCCCGGGATCGAGACAACGGTCGACCGGCGGGCCTCCGGAGCCGTGACCGTATCGGCCGCCTGGCTGAACCGGACGCCGTGCGCCTCGACCGAGCCGACCGTCTCGCTCTCATCCACCCACGACCAACCGGCCGGCATCGCCACATCGGCGAGCGCATCGCCGGCTGCCGCCTCGACCTCGGGCAGCACCGTCAGCCGCACCGTCTGGCGGGCGACGCGCGCCTCGGGGGTGATGCCGCCGCTGTACACGGCGCCATCCTCGAGAGCGCTGTAGTGCAGCGAATAGACGCCCGGCTCCAACGCCTGCAGCGCAGCCGTGTCATCCGCACCCGTCACGACAAGACGCACCTCGTTGCGGCCGCCCTCGACACCGCCGTTGACGAACATGTGCTCATCGTTGATCGAGTAGTCGACGTGGAAGCCGTCGTCCGTGCTGATGCCCGCGAGCAGATCCGCGGCCTCACCGGCGTGCATGACACGGTCGCCCGCACCCGTGATGGTCGGCTGATCCGCGTAGTACGCATCCGCCGCCGCCTGCTGCGAAGCACTGCGGTAGTAACGCACCCAGTCGATCGCGAAGCTCGCGCCGTCCTCGGCCAGGTGGTCGCCCGCGTCACCCGCCCAGTTGCCGCCGGTCGCGAGGTTGAACTGCAGGTACTGCGGACGGTTCATCGAGTCGGCGGCGGCCTGGAAGCGCTCCACCTCACTCTTCACGAACGCCTCATTGCCGGCCGTCGTCGTCGAATCCGTCGGGAAGTACATGACGTTGTAGACGACGCCGTCGACGTACCAGGCGATGTACTCCGGGTTCCAGTCGATGCCGAACACGTGGTAGCCCTCGGAGAAGTTCTCCGCAGCCGTCAGGTTGCCGCCCAGCGCCTTCGGCGCGTACGAACCATCGCCGTCGGCATCGCCCTGCGTGTAATAGAAGTGCGGGGTGCCGTAGGCGACCGCGTTGGAATTGCCGTTCTTGCCGACCTCGCCCTGCGCCGCGCGCTCAGCGGTCGGCGACCCGATGATCTCCATGATGTCGAGCTCACCGGTCGACGGCCACGAGTAGCCCTGCTCCATGTTGATGCGGCCGTCCATGTGGAAGTCCGCGCCCAGCATCCAGAAGGCCGGGAACGCACCCTTGCCCTCGGGAAGCTGCATGCGCGCCTCGACGCGACCGTAGAGGAACTCCTCCCGGCCCTCGGTGCGCACCGACCCGGAGTTGTACTTCACCAGACGCGCGTTGTCGCCGTGGCGTGCCGTGTTGCGGTACTGGTCGACCTCGGGACGGTCGGTGGCGGACAGCACCAGGTTGCCGTCGACGACATCGACGTTGTCGCTGCTCGACGAGTAGTGCTGCTGCTCGTTGCCGCGCACATTGCCCAGCTCATAGCCCCAGGTGTCCTCATCGAGGGAGTCGCCGTCAAACTCATCGCTCCAGATGAGGTCGTAGGACTCCTGCTCGTAGACCGTCAGGTTGTCCATCGCGATCGTCGTGTTCGAGACGTGACCCTCGGAGTCCTGCGCCGCCCACTTCACGGTGCCGACGAAGGTGTTCCAATTCGCGGCCGTGAACGTGAACGTCTTGCGGCTCCAGTCGGCCGAAGCCGTCAGCTCGCCCGTGGTGAGCTGCGTCGTCGCCCCCTGGTTCTGCGTTCCATCCGGCTTCATGCCCTTCGCCGTGAGGAACACGGCGCTCGGGATGTACCCGTCGGTGACACCGACCTTGATGTCGGCGGAGACCACATAGGTGCGGCCCGGAACCGTCGGCACGGGCTGCCAGATGTGGTTGTCGATCGCGCCCGTGTCGATCAGCGCGAAGGTGTTCTCGGTGCCGTCTGCGAGAGTCTCCGTCGCCGGGTGCGAGGTGCCGTCATCGCCGAACCATTCCCAATCGCGCACCGATGAGGTGAAGTCACGCGCCTCGAAGGAGCAGTTCGCGACCTTGTTGAGAGCAGTCGGAGCATCCGCGGCCGGGTCCGTCAGCCCCTCGAGGCAGGTGCGCACGCCGTGGTCCGCGTTCTCCCCCGGAACCGTCGCGCCGACCGTGACGTTCGCCGTCAGACTGCCGCGGAACGAGAAGTCCCCCGCGACGATCTCGATGTCCGCCGGGATCGGCGTGAGCGTCGCGCGGGCATCGGCGGGAGCCGTGATCGCGAGCGAGACCTTCTCCTCGGCACCGGGAGCCAGAGCGGGAAGCTCGACGGTCTCCGCCGTCCAGCCCTCGGCGATGGCCGCCGTCACGGAGCCGGCCGGAAGATCGCGGTCGTCATCGTTGCGGATCGTCACCTCGACGGTTGCAGCCTCACCGGCCGTCGCATCCAGCGTCACCGGAGACACCGTCGCGCAGAACGGGTTCAGCCACTCCTCGGTGAACGTCCCGTAGCGCATCTCGCCGTTCTCGCCCTCGTAGAGGATGCCGTAGCCGCCGTCCTCGAGCGCGACGAGGTCGGAGTACGACATGCCGCCCTTCGCGAAAACACGCTCGACGGGCCAGGTCTCGCCGTCATCGCAGGAGTAGCGCACCGTCCCGTTCGAGCGCGATGCCGTCGACGCCGCGTTCGAGAACAGCAGCTCCTTCGCCTCGCGGGCATCGGGCGCAGCATCCGCGTTCTTGCGGATGATCGACGCGTTGTTGACCGGATCGATCAGGGTCTCGTCGACCGTGACCTCGCCCCAGGTCTCGCCGCCATCGTGAGAGAGCGCGACATAGCGGGCCTTGTTGCCGGAATTGATCCGGGAGTTCATCATGAGCGTGCCGTCGGAGAGCTCGACGACCTTGTTCTCATCCATGTTCGTGCCCACGGCCTCGCCGCGCTGCCACGTCTCGCCGTGATCGTCGGAATAGAGCGAGAACGCCTTCTGCGTCGCATCATCGAACGCACCCGCATACTGCTGAACCAGGCGACCCGCGTGCGGCCCGTTCTTGATCTGGATGCCATGACCGCTCGTCGCGAACGCGGCGCGCATGTCATCGGTCTTGAACGAACCCGTGATCAGACGGTGCTCCCACGTCTCGCCATTGTCGGTCGAGACGGAGACCTCGGCGCTGAGAACGTTACGGTCGGCATCGTCGGTTCCGTAGACGCCGGCGACGAAGCCCGCGTCCTTGGAGAAGACGTGGAAGTTGAAGAGAGTGTTCGTCTCCTCGTCATAGACGTACGACGGGTCGGAGTAACCGAGCTTCTCATCGTCGTCGATCGTCGGGTCATCGATCGTGCCCTCGTGGATGAAGGTCTCCGCACCCCAGGTCGCGCCTCCATCCGTGGAGCGGCGCTGCACGATCGAGTTCGCTCCCGGAGAATCCTCGCCCGTGGGGCGCCCGTCGTAGGAGGCGAGAATGTCGCCATTCGCGAGCTGGACGATAGCCGGGATCCGGTAATTGAAGAAGGCGCCGAGCTCATGCCCATAGGGCGCCTTCTGGTTGGTGGTGCCACCCGTGCCGACCGCGAGAACCTGCTCGCTGTAGTCGGCGGTGGCACCATGGGCGGCGGTCACGGACATCGGGGCGACGAACGCCACCGCCACCGCTCCCGCGGTGCATGCTCTGAGAAGACGAGACGTCATGGGCTCTTTCTTTCACGTGTTTCGCGGCACCTGCGCCGCCGGAACAGAGTCATCCGATATGAAGAGATCAGATGTCCAGGCACATTACCGACGCCTCGCGCGGACTTCAATGAAAAAGTTAAGAAAGTTTAGAAATTAACGTTTCATCGCCGTTCTCCGGCCATCCGCACAGCATCCGAACCCTTTTCATGACGCCGGATAAGCTCGATGATCATGGCCATCGGTTCGACGATTCACACATTCGCAATCCAGCTCGCCGACACCGACCGCGGCGTCTACGAAGACCTCTCGCTTCGCGTCGCGCAGCACCCCTCCGAGACCGGGGCCTACATGGTCACCCGAATCCTCGCCCACCTCCTCGAGCACACCGAAGGCATCGCCTTCGGCGGCAACGTCTCCGCCACCGAAGAACCCGCCGTCATCGCCCGCGACCTCACCGGCGACGTCACCGCCTGGATCGAAGTCGGAGCGCCCGACGCCGACCGACTGCACTATGCGAGCAAACTCGCCGACCGCGTCGCCGTCTACACCCACCGCGACCCGGCGAAGGTCGTCGCCGCCTGGGCAGGAAAGCGCATCCATGACGTCGAGAAGATCGAGGTCTTCAGCTTCGACCCCGGTTTCATCGACGCCGCCGTCGAACAGCTCGACCGCCGCAGCACCGTGACGCTCACCGTCACCGAAGGCCAGCTCTACCTCGACATCAACGGCACGAACCTGAGCTCCGCCCTCCACCGGCAGCCCGCACAGGACTGACCGCGGCGGGACAGGCGGGGGCCCTCTCCATCACAACGGGATCGGGCCGCCCCACCCCGCATGACCACCGAGCCAACCCGCGCAACTCAGGAGAAAGTACGAAAAAGGGGCCCGGAAGATTCTTCCGGGCCCCTTTCTCGAGAATTCTCCTGAGTTACGCGTGCTCTCAGGCGGTGAGTTCCTCGACCGTCGGCATGCTGCCGGCGATCTCGGCGAGGAGGTCGTCACCGAGACGCGCCTGCTCGAACGGCGCATCGATCTCAGCGCGCTCGAGCAGCTCGCTCGTGCGGCGCTGACGCTGACGAGTGATCAGCGTCACGACGCGACCGGCGCGGCCGGCACGGCCCGTGCGGCCAGAACGGTGCATGTATGTCTTGTACTCGTCCGGGGCGTCGGCCTGGATCACCAGGTCGATGTCGTCGACGTGGATGCCGCGTGCTGCGACATCCGTGGCGACGAGCACGTTCACACGGCCCGAGGTCATCTTCTGCAGGTTGCGCGTGCGCTTGACCTGGTTGAGGTCTCCGTGCAGGGCCGCGGCCGGGATCCCGGCGTCCTCGAACTGCTCGGCGAGCATCTCGGCGTACGCGCGAGTGCGGGCGAAGACGAGCGTCTTGCCCTCACGGTCGACGAGCGTGTTCAGGATCTCCGCCTTGTCGCGGTGCTCGATCACGAGCACGCGGTGCTCGATCGTCGAGGAATCCTGGTCTTCGCCGGCGACTTCGTAGACGGCCGGGTCGACGAGGAACTCGTCGACGAGAGCGGCGACCTCACGGTCGAGCGTCGCGGAGAAGAGCAGCTTCTGGCTGCCCTCGGCCGTGTGACGGAGGATGCGCTGCACCGGCTCGACGAAGCCGAGCTCGCACATGTGGTCGGCCTCGTCGAGAACCGCGATGCGGCAGTCCGAGAGGTCGAGCTTGCCCTGGTTGATGAGGTCCTCGACGCGTCCGGGGGTGCCGATGATGATGTCGACGCCCTTCTTCAGCGCACCGACCTGGCGCCCCTGGGGGACACCGCCGTAGATCTGCGTCGTGAACAGGCCGACGCTGCGCGCGATCGGCTGCACCGTGCGGTCGATCTGCAGTGCGAGCTCACGCGTCGGCGCGAGGATGATCGCCTGCGGCTTGCGGCCGAACTCGCGGCGCTTGCCCTTCTGCTCCTTCAGGATGCGCTCGACGAGCGGCGCACCGAAGGCGATGGTCTTGCCGGAGCCGGTGCGGCCGCGGCCGAGCACGTCACGGCCCGCAAGAATCGACGGGGTCGTCGCAGCCTGGATCGGGAACGGCGCCGCCGCACCCATGTTCGCCAGCACCTCGACGATGTTCGAGCCGAGGCCCAGGTCGGCGAAGGTGGTTCCATCGACCTCGGGTGCGGCGATGACGTTCGCCTTCAGCTTCTCGTGGACGATGTCCTCGGTCGGCTCGAACGCCTTCGCGGGCTTCGCGTTCCAGTCGCTGCGGTTCGGACGCTGCGCACGGTCATCGCGACGCGGGCGGTCGTCGCGGGACGGACGCTCGTCGCGGTTGAAACGGGGGCGCTCGTTGCGGTCGTCGCGGTTGAACGACGGACGCTCGTTGCGGTCGCTGTTGAAACGGGGACGCTCACCGCCGCGGTCGTTGCGGTCGTTGCGATCGTTGTTGAACCGCGGGCGCTCGTCACGGGACGGACGCTCGTCACGGTTGAAACGGGGGCGGTCGCCACCGCGGTCATCGCGGTTGAACGACGGACGGTCGTTGTTGAAGCGGGGACGCTCGTTGCGGTCGCCGTTGAAACGGGGACGGTCGCCACCACGGTCATCGCGGTTGAACGACGGACGCTCGTCGCGGTTGAACCGGGGGCGGTCACCACCACGGTCATCGCGGTTGAACGACGGACGCTCGTCGCGGTTGAACCGGGGGCGGTCACCGCCGCGGTCGTCACGGTTGAACGACGGACGGTCGTTGTTGAAGCGGGGACGCTCGTTGCGGTCACCGTTGAAACGGGGACGCTCGCCACCACGGTCATCGCGGTTGAACGACGGACGGTCGTTGTTGAA
>NZ_CANROA010000058.1 GCF_947632095.1 uncultured Microbacterium sp.
CGCCGGCGTCAGCATCTGGCTCGACGACCTCTCGCGCACCCGCATCAACTCGGGCAACATCGCCGAGCTGATCCAGTCGCGCAACATCTCGGGTGTCACGACCAACCCGACGATCTTCGCCAACGCGATCACCGATAAGAACGACACGTCTTACGACGCGCAGGTCACCGAGCTCGCAGCATCCGGAGCATCGGCGGAAGACGCCGTCTTCGCCGCCACGACTCAGGACGTCGCCGCAGCCCTCGACGTGTTCCGGCCCGTCTGGGAGGCGTCGAACCACGTCGACGGCCGCGTCTCGATCGAGGTCTCCCCCGACCTCGCCCACGACACGGAGGGCACGGTCGCACAAGCCAAGCAGCTCTGGGAGAAGATCGACCGTCCGAACCTGCTGGTCAAGATCCCCGCGACGAAGGCCGGCCTGCCCGCCATCGCCCAGGCGATCGGCGCCGGCATCAGCGTCAATGTGACCCTGATCTTCAGCCTCGAGCGCTATGCCGAGGTCATCGCGGCGTTCCTCGCGGGCCTCGAGACCGCGAAGGCCGCCGGCATCGACCTGTCGACGATCCACTCCGTCGCCTCGTTCTTCGTCTCGCGCGTCGACACAGAGACCGACAACCGCCTCACGGCGATCGGTTCGGAGAAGGCCCTCGCTCTGAAGAGCAAGGCCGGCCTGGCGAACGCCCGCCTCGCTTACGAGTTGTTCGAGCAGAGCTTCGCCACCGATCGCGCCAAGGCGCTGCTCGAAGCCGGTGCCAACGCGCAGCGTCCGCTCTGGGCTTCGACCGGTGTCAAAGACCCGGCGCTGCCCGACACCCTCTACGTCACCGAGCTCGTCGCCCCCGGCGTGGTGAACACGATGCCAGAGAAGACGCTCGAGGCGACCTTCGACCACGGCGTCGTCACGGGCGACACGATCACCGGCGGCTACGAGGAGGCCCGCGAGGTCTTCGCCGGTCTCGGCGAGGTCGGCATCGACTTCGCCGACGTCACCCAGGTGCTCGAGGACGAGGGCGTGAAGAAGTTCATCGATTCCTGGCACGACCTGCTCGCCCAGGTCACCGAGGGTCTCGAGGCCCAGCGATGACGTTCTCTCTGCACGCCTCCGGTGCGGCACGCGTCGCGATCGACGAGGTCGTCCCGCGCCTCGTCGCCGATATGGTCGCCTCCCGCATCACCGCGTTCGACGCCACCCTGTGGGGAGAGGCCGCTGAGGAAGAGGCGTCCAAGCGCCTCGGCTGGGTCGAGGCGGTCTCCGTCTCGCGCCCGCTCGTCCCCGAGATCATTGCGCTGCGCGATGAACTGCGTGCGAAGGGCGTTCGTCGCGTGGTGCTGGCCGGCATGGGCGGCTCGTCCCTGGCTCCCGAGGTCATCAGCCAGACCGCGGGCGTTCCCCTGACGATCCTCGACTCGACGGCTCCCGGGCAGGTCCTGGCGGCTCTCGATGAGGGCCTCGCCGAGACCGTGCTGGTCGTCTCCTCGAAGTCCGGTTCCACGGTCGAAACAGACTCCCAGAAGCGCACCTTCGCTGCAGCCTTCCAGGACATCGGCATCGATCCGACCGAGCGCATCGTGATCGTGACGGACCCGGGCTCTCCCATGGATGCCGCGGCTCGCGCCGATGGGTACCGGGTTTTCAACGCCGACCCGAACGTCGGCGGACGCTATTCGGCCCTCACCGCCTTCGGTCTCGTTCCCAGTGGCCTCGCCGGCGTCGACATCGCGGAGCTTCTGGATGAGGCGGAGGCGACGCTCCTGCAGGTCGCCGTCGACGCAGCCGATAACCCGGCCTTGCGCCTGGGTGCAGCCATCGCCGCCACGAGTCCGCGCCGCGACAAGCTCGGACTGGTCACCGATGGCACCCACATTCAGGGGCTGCCGGATTGGATCGAGCAGCTCATCGCCGAATCCACCGGCAAGGACGGCACCGGCATCCTCCCGGTCGTCATGCTCCCCGTCTCGCCCGAGCTCGACACGCTGCCCGCCGATCTGCAGATCGTCCGTCTCGTCGACAACGCCCACCAGTTCCACATGACAGAGCGCCACCAGGGCGAGATCCTCGTCAGCGGATCCCTGGGCGCGAACTTCATCGTCTGGGAATACGCGACCGTCATCGCCGGCCACCTGCTGGGCATCAACCCGTTCGACCAGCCCGACGTCGAGTCCGCGAAGATCGCCGCACGCGGTCTTCTCGATGCCCGTCCCGAGCCGACCGAACCCGCCTTCGTTCAGAACGGCATCGAGGTGCGCGTCTCGAACCCGGCTCTCGCGAGTTCCGGCGACGTCGAAGCGGTTCTGGACGCCCTGTGGGCAGAACTGCCCGAAGACGGCTACGTGTCGATCCAGGCTTATGTGAACCGTCTCGATCTGGAGCAGCTGCAGGGCCTCCGGGAACTCGTCGCCGCAGACTCGGGCCGCCCCACCACATTCGGCTGGGGCCCTCGGTTCCTTCACTCCACCGGCCAGTACCACAAGGGCGGACCGGCGCAGGGCGTGTTCCTGCAGATCCTGGAGCGCACCGACGTCGACCTCGAGATCCCCGACCGTCCCTTCTCCTTCGGCCAGCTCATCCAGGCACAGGCCGCCGGCGATGCCGGTGTGCTGGCCGATCACGGTCGTCCCGTCGTCACCCTGACGATCACGGATGACTCGGCCGATGTGCTCGCGCTCTTCGAAGCAGCCCAGAAGTAGTCAGTAGGAGAACAGCACCCTGATGACCGTTCCCGTTTCCCGCGGCCACAACCCGCTGCGCGATCCCGATGATCGTCGCCTGAACCGGATCGCGGGGCCCAGCGCCCTCGTGATCTTCGGCGTCACCGGCGATCTCTCGCGCAAGAAGCTCATGCCCGCGGTGTACGACCTCGCCAATCGCGGCCTGCTCCCTCCCGGCTTCGCCCTCGTCGGATTCGCCCGACGCGACTGGGAGGACCAGGACTTCGCCCAGGTGGTTTATGAGGCCGTCAAGGAGCACGCGCGCACCGAATTCCGCGAGGAGACCTGGCAGCAGCTGCTCCAGGGCATCCGTTTCGTATCCGGCGAGTTCGACAACCCGGAGTCCTTCGCGAAGCTGCGCGAGACCGTCGAGAAGCTCGACATCGAACGCGGAACGATGGGCAACCACGCGTACTACCTGTCGATCCCGCCGAAGGCGTTCCCGCTCGTGGCCAAGCAGCTCAAGGACTCCGGTCTCGTGGGCGATGAGCGCAGCGACGACGAGTGGCGCCGCGTTGTGATCGAGAAGCCGTTCGGCCACGACCTCGAGTCTGCACGGGCGCTCAACGAAGCTCTCGAGGTGGCGTTCCCGGCGGACTCGATCTTCCGCATCGACCACTACCTCGGCAAGGAGACGGTCCAGAACATTCTGGCGCTGCGCTTCGCGAACGAGCTCTACGAGCCGATCTGGAACCGCAACTACGTCGACCACGTGCAGATCACCATGGCCGAGGACATCGGCGTGGGCGGTCGTGCAGGTTACTACGATGGCATCGGCGCGGCGCGCGACGTCATCCAGAACCACCTGCTGCAACTGCTGGCGCTCACCGCGATGGAGGAGCCGATCAGCCTCGAGGCGGATCAGCTGCGTGCCGAGAAGGAGAAGGTGCTCGCCGCCGTCCGCCTTCCCGACGACCTCTCCCTCGCGACCGCACGCGGTCAGTACGCGGGCGGTTGGCAGGGCGGCCAGCAGGTCGATGGTTTCCTCGGCGAAGACGGCATGAACCCCGAATCGGTCACCGAGACGTATGCGGCGATCAAGCTCGAGATCGCGAACCGCCGATGGGCGGGTGTGCCGTTCTACCTGCGCAGCGGAAAGCGTCTGGGGCGTCGCGTGACGGAGATCGCTGTGGTCTTCAAACGCGCGCCCGAGCACCTCTTCGGTCGAACGAACGCTGCCGAGCTCGGACAGAACGCCCTGGTCATCCGCGTGCAGCCCGATGAGGGCGTCACGATCCGGTT
This sequence comes from uncultured Microbacterium sp., assembly GCF_947632095.1. Taxonomy (GTDB): domain Bacteria; phylum Actinomycetota; class Actinomycetes; order Actinomycetales; family Microbacteriaceae; genus Microbacterium. Next base: position 3,952 of record NZ_CANROA010000058.1, read on the forward strand.
CGGCTCGAAGGTTCCCGGTGCGGGAACGAACGTGCGCGACGTCACGATGGACTTCGGTTACGGCCACGCCTTCACCGAGGCGAGCCCCGAGGCCTATGAGCGCCTCATCCTCGATGTCCTCCTCGGCGACCCGCCGCTGTTCCCCCGCCATGAGGAGGTCGAGCTCAGCTGGAAGATCCTCGACCCTGTCGAGCAGTACTGGGCCGCCGAGGGCGGACCGCTCGAGCAGTATGCACCGGGATCCTGGGGGCCGGCATCCGCCGACGACCTCCTGGCCCGCGACGGACGAGTCTGGAGACGCCCGTGATCATCGACCTTCCCGATACGACTGTCAGCCAGGTCGCCAAGCAGCTCGTCAAGGTGCGCGAGGAGGGCGGCGCCGTCGCCCTCGGTCGTGTGCTGACACTGGTCATCTCAGCGCGCAACGGTGTCGCCGAGGCGGCCATCGACGCGGCCAACGATGCGTCGCGCGAGCACCCGATGCGCGTCATCGTCGTCACCACCGGCGAGGGCGAAGCTCACCTCGACGCACAGATCCGTGTCGGCGGCGACGCCGGTGCGAGCGAGGTCGTGGTGTTGCACGCCTATGGCGATGCGGCCAGCAATGAGGAGAGCCTCGTGACGGGGCTGTTGCTTCCGGATGCTCCGGTCGTCGCCTGGTGGCCGGAAGAGGCACCGTCGAACCCGGCTTCGTCGCCTCTCGGGCGCATCGCTCAGCGACGGATCACGGATGCCGCGACCGCGACCGATGTCCGGGATCGTCTGGCCCTCCTGGGCGCGGAGCACGCGCCGGGAGACACGGATCTCGCTTGGACACGTCTGACTCACTGGCGTGAGCAGCTCGCCGCGGTTCTCGATCAGCCGCCGTACGAACCGGTAACGGCGGTCGAGGTGCTCGGTGCCGCCGCTTCTCCTTCGACGGCTCTTCTCGCCGCCTGGCTGCGACTGGCTTTCGACGTGCCGGTGGTCTGGCACTACGAGGACCCGGAGCACTGGGAGGCGGGCATCAAGTCCGTTCGTCTGACCCGCGCCAGCGGAGACATCCTGCTGGAGCGCCCGGAGACGAGCGTCGCAGTCCTGACCCAGCCCGGTCAGCCCGACCACGAGCTGCATCTCCCCCGCCGAACGCTGCGCGAGTGCCTGGCCGAAGAGCTGCGCCGTCTCGACGCCGATCTGCTGTACGGGCGAGTGATCACCGACGGCTTGGAGAAGCTCGGCCTTCCGGAAAAGACGGCCTGAGCGCTATGAGCACGAACTCTTCCTCCGAGAAGGTCGTCGTCGTCGAACAGACGCCGGCGGATGTCGCATCCCGCGTCGCGGATCGTTTCCTCACCCGAGTCCGGGCCCGTACGCGCAACGGGCGTATCGCCCATATCGCCCTGACGGGCGGGTCGATGGGCTCGGCGGTGCTGCGCGCTGTCGCTGAGCACCCGAAGTCCGAGAAGATCGACTGGTCGCTCGTGCACTTCTGGTGGGGGGATGAGCGCTTCGTCCCGGCGGCTGACGCCGATCGCAACGCCGGCCAGTCTCGCGCCGCGCTGCTGGACCATATCCCGGTACCCGCAGAGAACGTGCATGAGATCCCGGCGTCGGACAGCGGTCTGACGCTCGATGAGGCGTCCGCAGCCTATGCGGCCGAACTCGAGCGATTCGGCTCGGAGGAGCACCCGTGGCCGTCGTTCGCCGTGTGCTTCCTCGGCGTCGGCCCGGATGGTCACATCGCTTCGCTGTTCCCGGACCGCACCGAGGTGACAGAAACGGATGCTGCGACGCTTCCGGTTCGCAATTCGCCCAAGCCTCCGGCGGAGCGTGTGACGCTCACCCGCCCGGTGATCAATTCGTCCAAGCGCGTCTGGTTGGTGCTCACGGGCGCCGACAAGGCCTCGGCGCTGGGCCTCGCCCTGGCCGGCGCAAGCTACACGAATGTGCCGGCTGCCGGGGCGAAGGGGCGTAAGCGCACGGTCTTCTTCGTGGATCAGGCAGCCGCTTCCGAGGTCTCGGAAGACCTCATCGATCCCGCTTACTGATCGTCTTCGTCGATGGGGTCCGCAACCGGCGAGATGGTTTCGGATCCCATCGGCGTTTCCGCGGCGGTCGTGCTTCCGCGGACGATTCCGAGTTCCTGGCTCTCGTTGATCACCTGCGGGTGGTAGCGCGCGAGGCTGATGACTCCCCAGATCGCGACGGCCCCCGTCACGCCGAAGACGACGAGCGCCCAGGGCGGCGCGGCGGACGTCTCGCCGAGGATGACTGCTCCGATGAGAACCGCGACGAGCGGGTCGACGACCGTGAGACCGGCGATGACGAGGTCTGGCGGACCTGAGCTGTAGGCCGTCTGCACGAAGTAGGCGCCGACCGCGCTGGCGGCGATCAGGGCGATGACGCACACGATCATGATCCAGTCGAACTCGCCCGCCTGGAACCTTTTGATGATGGCCTTGGCGAGCGTGGCGACGAATCCGTAGAGGATGCCGGCACCGATCACGTAGAAGAGTGCGCGCATGCGGTGTCGAAGCACCAGCCAGCCCCCTCCGAGCACGATGATCACGACGAGGAGGATCGCGAGGATCGTGAGAAGCTCTGTGTCGGCGATCGGTCTCTCGACGGCGTAGAGCGCCGCCACGGCGACGAAGACGAATATGCCGCCCACGCAGGCGATGAGGGCGGTGAGCGAGCGTTTCGTCGGTGCGTGACCGGAGACGTGCGCGTTGAGCAACGTCGTCACGACGAGAGCGATCGCTCCGAGAGGCTGAACCACGGTGAGCGGCGCCATCGAGATCGCGGCGAGCTGGCAGACGATCGCCAGTCCGAGCATCAGGGTGCCGATGATCCAGGAGGGCCGGGTCAGCAGACGCTTCAGCTGAGCCCCGCTTAACCCGCTCGTTCCGTCTGCGCCGCTGAGTCGTTCGACCTTGGTGACGCCCCGGTGCTGGTACTGCGCGCCGAAGGACATGAAGACGGCACCGGCGAGTGCCAGCGGGATGCCGAGCAGCAGCGCCGGGTTCTGGAACACGCCGATCAGCTGATCGCCGACCTCTTCGACGGACATCACGACGGCTGCGCTCACAGTACGACCTTACCCGGCGTCTGCGGCGCATTAGAGTTGTGGCGTGGCTGTTCTTCCGATTCGCATCATGGGCGATCCTGTCCTGCACTCCCCCGCATCTGCCGTCGCCGAGATCGACGATGAGATCCGTCAGCTCGTCGCCGACATGTACGAGACGATGGATGCCGCGCCCGGTGTGGGTCTCGCGGCCCCTCAGGTGGGTGTCGGCCTGCGCATCTTCACGTACTCCTATGTCGACGATGATGACCGTCCGTGGCGGGGCGTGCTCATCAACCCGACGCTGTGGATGATCCCGACGGAGCCCGGCTCCCCCGATCCGGATGACGAGTCCGAGGGGTGCCTGTCCTTCCCGGGCGAGCGCTTCGCACTCCGACGCTCAGATCGTGTACGTGTGATCGGCACCGACCTCGACGGTGAGCCGGTGGAGATCGAGGTCGATGGCTGGCGTGCGCGCATTCTCCAGCACGAGTTCGATCACCTCGACGGCATCCTCTACATCGATCGGCTGTCGGACAGCGATTGGAAGACGACGCAGAAGATCGCGCGCAAGCGCGGCTGGGGGCGTCCTGGCGCCAGCTGGCTGCCGGGAGTCGACGACCTCGAGGGATAGGGTTGACAGCGGCGCTCTTCGTTCGCCGCTCACAGTTACCCGAGGAAAATCCCCACTATGAACAACTCCCGTATTCGGCGTGCCCTGGCGACGGCCGGCACCGCTTCCCTTCTCGTCGCCTCGCTCACGGGCTGCGGAATGCTCGATTCGATTGCGGGTGCCGATACGCAGCGCGATGACGCCGGAAACGTAACCGAGAGCTCCGAGATCGACATCTTCGCGCTGCAGGTCGGCGACTGCCTCTCCGAGTCCGGCATGACGGGCGATGAAACCGCCAGTGCGCCGGTGGTCCCCTGCTCGGAGCCGCACCCCTACGAGGTCTACCACGAGTTCGAGCTTGCGGATGGCGAGTTCCCCGGCACCGAGGCCATCGAGCCGCTGGGCGTCGACGGATGCCAGACCGCTTTCGACGGCTTCGTGGGGCTCGCCTGGGAGGAATCGACGCTCGACTACACCTGGTTCGAGCCGACGGAGCAGAGCTGGAACGGCTCGGATGACCGCCTGATCCAGTGCATCATCGTCGAGGTCGACGCGACCGGCAGTTCGCTGGTCGATGTCGTCGGATCGCTCGCCGGCGTCGCACGCTGACGCGCACCGCGTTCTGAAGGAAGGCTCCGTCCCACGGGCGGGGCCTTCCTTCTTGTCCGGTGGTCGGGAAATGAAGAAGGCCCCGTCTTTCGACGGGGCCTTCTTCTCATCTGCTCCCCGAGTTGGACTCGAACCAACAACCTGCCGATTTCAAGCCTGTGATCAATCTCGACAGCTGGAGGACAGCAGCATGATGCCGATTCACGTGGAGCACTCCTACGTTCAGCAGGTCGCCGAGTTCGTCCTGGCCGGCGATGTCGAGCTGGCGCGGTACGCCGCGATGACGTTCGCGGCCGCGCGGGACGCATACCCGACGAGCGCCGAACTCGTGGCGGCGGCTTCGGCACTCTCGGCCTAGACCTCATGTGCCGTTCCCGGCATACATGAGGGCATGACTCATATGCACAATGACGACATCATCAGCCGCTTCGAACAGTGGATGCTCGGCAGCTCACGCGCGGACGGGACGATCCGTCTACGCCTGCAGCACGTGCGCAGGCTCGGCCGGCGAGTGCAGCTCACACTCGCGGACGGCGAGCACATCGAGGCGGCGCTCGGTGCGACGAGGCACCTAGCGCCGGACACGCGGCATTCGATCCTGGCGTCATGGCGGCTGTTCTACCGGTGGGCGGTCGGCAAACGATACGTGCTCGTCGACCCTATGGCGATGATCGAGGGCATACGCGTCCCGGTGCGGATGCCGCGCGTCGCGCCTGACCGTGCGATCACCGACGCGCTGCGCGGCGCGAGCGCACGAGACCGGGCGCTGGTCATGCTCGGCCGGTATGCGTGCCTGCGGCTGAGCGAGCTCACGTGCCTGCACATGCGCGACCGTGACGGCGACCGGCTGCGCGTGCTCGGCAAGGGCGATAAGGAACGCATCGTGTACGCGAACGACGACCTGCTGTTGACGTTGAAGCGCCTCGAGCGGGAGCAGCCGCGCGGCCATTACTTCCCCGGCGCGACGGACGGACACATGCATCCGCAATCGGTGCACAAGATCATCAAGCGGCTGACGGGCTGGCATCCGCACTCGCTGCGGCATGCTGGCGCGACGGCCGCGTACCGGGCGACCGGCGACCTGCGGGGCGTGCAGGACATGCTCGGGCATGCATCGCTCGCGACGACTCAACGCTATCTGCACCTCGACGACGACGCGCGCCGGCGGATCGCGGCGGCGACGACGATCGAGGCCGCTAGGATCGCCGCATGAGCACCGACACGCACGAGGCCCGGGTCACTTCCGTTGAAGCTATCGCTTGGCTGATCTTCGGCATCAGTGCCGCGGTCTACGTGATTGCGTTCCTGATCACGGTGAATGCCGGCTACCTCCAGGACACGACGCTCTCCGAGGGCTGGATGGTGTTTGCCGGGATGATCGCTGGCTTGTCGTTCGGGCCGGCGATCATCCTCACGGGCATCCGTCAGCTAGTCCCCGCTCTTCGGGGTGTTCCTCGCGGCGAGAACTAGCCCGCCGACTGCGAGCAGCGCGGCCGCGATGTTCAGCACGTGCGCGCCGACCTCGGGCGTGAACACACCGAGCAGGACGAGCAACGGAACAGCAGCGGCGACGAGGCCATAGAGCCATGCTCGGACGGCCGGCGACGGCACCCACCGGTTCGGGGTCGCGGTCGCGCGTGCCTCGGCGCGGGTGGTCGGTTCAGTCATGGTGTGGGCCTCTCTGCTCGATGGTGTGGATGCGCGCCGACATCGCGCGCTGGTCGTCGAGGACGATGCGTTGGACGGATCGGACGCCGCGTAGCTCTTCGCGCATGCCGCCGATGTCGCGGCGGAACTCGCGGAACCACTCGCTTATCTCGTCGTGGCGTTCGTCGAGTTCTTCGCGAAGGTTCGTCGTGTGGTCGTTCTGAACTTGGCGCTGTATGGCCTTCACCCGGCGGTTCGTGCGCGTGTTGATGACGGCGACGAGCACGAG
>NZ_CANROA010000059.1 GCF_947632095.1 uncultured Microbacterium sp.
TTCAGCGCGTCACGGATGACGTCGGGGCTGATCGAAAGTTCTGCCATTGTCTTCCCTTTGTATCTGGGTGCGCGGTTCCCCGCGCGAAGTCGTATTAGCCCGCGAGCTTCTGTCGAAGATCGGCGAGCCGCGCGGAGATGCTGCCGTCGATCACGTCATCGGCGATCTGCACGCGCAGTCCGCCCACGACGGTGGGGTCGATCACTTCATTGATGGAGACCTGCACGTCGTAACGCTCGGCCAGCACGGCGCCGAGGCGCGTTCGCTGTTCTGCCGAGAGAGGCGACGCCGTGTGCACGGTGGCGACCGTACGTCCTGCCTGGGCCGAGACGATCTTCATCGCGCGGTTCAGCAGCTGACGAACGCGGCGCCCACGCGGCTGGCGAACCATCGAGGACACGATCAGTGTCGTGGCCTTTCCGGTGACACCCGTGATGAGCTTCTCGACGAGCACGCTCTTTCCTGCGTCATCGCCGAGCCGACTGCCGAGCGCGAGCTCGAGTTCCGGGTTCGCAGCGATCACACGCAGGAAGGAGAACAGCTCGCCCGAGATGTCGTCCTTCGGCTTCGCGATGGCCGTCGCGCGGATGGCCAGCTCCTCGATGCCGTCGACGAGGCCGTCGGCGTCGGACCAGCGCTGTCCAACGGCAGCCGAGAGCACCTGACGGGTGGTCTCGGACATGCCGGCGAATACCGTCGCGACGACCTTCTCGCGAAGGCCCGCAGGAGCAGCCGGGTCGGCCAGCGCGCCGCTCAGCTGACCGGACTCCCCCACGAAACGGGCCGCGGTGAACAGCTCACTCGCGGTGTCGAGGGTGACGCCCTTCGCCTGAGCGAGGGCAGCCGTCGAAGCCGACAGTGCCTGAGTCGTCGCGCTGCCCATTACTTGGCCGCCTTTTCTGCAGTCTCGAGGTCAGCGAGGAAGCGGTCGACCACGGCGGTCGCACGCGCGTCGTCCGAGAGGGTCTCGCCGACCACGCCACCGGCGAGGTCGAGGGCGAGGCTCCCGACCTCGGAGCGCAGTGCGATGAGCGTCGACTGGCGCTCCGCCTCGATCTGCGTGTGAGCGGCGGCGGTCACGCGACCGGCCTCCACCGTTGCCGTCTCCTTGGCCTCGGCGATGATCTTCTTGCCGTCCTCACGGGCGGTTTCGCGGATCTGGCCGGCCTCAGTGCGCGCTTCTGCGAGCTGGCGGGTGTACTCCTCCAGCGCTGCTTCTGCTTCCTTCTGGGCCTCGTCGGCCTTGGCGATGTTGCCCTCGATGGCCTGCGAACGCGCGTCGAGCACCTTCGTCAGACGGGGAAGCGCCACAAGCCAGACGACGAGCAGGATGATGATGAAACACACGCCCGACCAGATGATGTCGTAACCCGCTGGGAGCAGCGGGTTACCGACTTCACCGTCGGCCGCGAGAGTGACAAGAGCGTTACGCATCCTGCCTCCTTATTCTCGAGTCGCGATCGGTTTGCGGATCAGACCGCGGCGAAGATGAACGGCGTGGCGATACCGATCAGGGCGAGGATCTCGATGAATGCAACACCGATGAACATCGTCGTCTGAAGGCGGCCGGCCAGCTCGGGCTGGCGTGCGGTGGATTCGATCGTCTTGCCGATCATGATGCCCAGACCGATGGCCGGTCCGATGGCGGCGAGACCGTAGCCGACGGTCGCGATGTTACCCGTGATCTGCGCGAGAACTGTCGTAGCGTCCACTGGTTTTTTCCTTTCGTAGGGCGATCATCCGATTGGATGATCGTCAGTGCTCTTCAGCGACTGCGAGCTGGATGTAGACCGCAGTCAGGATTGTGAAGACGTATGCCTGGAGAACGTAAACAAAGATCTCGAACAGCGTGAACGCGAAGCTCATCGCGAATGTTCCGACCGCGAACGGGGTGAACCAGTTCATGCTCAGCAGGAAGAAGTGCGTGGCGGAGAAGAACAGGACGAGCATCATGTGCCCGACGATCATGTTCAGCAGCAGACGCAGGAACAGCGAGACCGGGCGCGCCACGAAGGTCGAGATCAGCTCGACGAGCGCGATGATCGGCACCAGATAGATCGGAACGCCGTTCGGGATCAGAGAGTTCTTCAGGAAGCGCAGGCCACCGTGCTTGCGGATGCCGGCGTAGATGAAGAGGACGTATGCCACGAGCGCCAGCAGGAGCGGAACTCCGGCGACAGCCGTTCCCGCCATGTTGATGCCGGGGATGACACCCGTCAGGTTCATGAACAGGATTCCGAAGAACATCGTCGTCAGGATCGGGAGGAAGCGCTTGCCGTCCTTCTCACCGAGGACCTGGTCGGCGATCTGCACGCGCACGAAGCCGAAGGCCATCTCGATGAGGTTCTGACCGCGGCCAGGAACGACCGAGAGGCGGCGTGTGCCGACCAGCAGGACGATGACGAGCACCACTGTCGCGATCACCTGTGCGAGGTTGATGCGCGTGAACTCGAACATCGTTCCCTCGAAGAAGATCGCTGGAGGGAAGAAGTCACCGATGGACGGCGGGTGGAACTGGTTGTCGTCGGCGGCCATGATGACCGCGCCCACGTGACTCAACGTATTGGCTCCTGCTTCTCGCGTTGGCAGGTTCCAGCGCGTCGAGAGGTGAAAATGTTGCTCCTGCAGGGCCCGACATGAGAGTCGGACTACTTCCGCGGTGGAACTCACTCACTCTATCAAAAAGTCAGCGCCCTTCTGGACACGACGGGAGATCCCGGCTCTCAGGCTTCGGGATCCTGCTGCGGCAGCTCCACATCGGATGCCGCGGGGATGCGGATCTTGCTCATGACCATGAGGTCGACGACCAGCGAGACGACGGCCGTCGCCACCAGTGCGAAGTAGAAGACCAGCGGAACGACCCAGTCGAGGCGTGCCAGCGTGAGCAGCAGGACGACGACGAGGATGAACTTGATCAGCCAGCCGCCCATCACGATTCCGAAGAAGATCTGGAGGAAGGCGGGGTTCCCGAACCAGCGGTTGGCGATCAGGATGCTGACCGCGGTCATCGCCGGGAAGATCACGCCGATGAGGGCCCCGAGCACACCGCTCCAGAGACCGGGCCACTGGGCGACGAGCCATCCGACGATGCCGGCGACGACGACGGCCGTTCCACCGATGGCACTGCCCCACACCAGGGCAGCGCGAAGCACCGGGGTGCTCGAGACGGTTTCGCGGTTCATGGGGTCTTCTCCAGTGGTTGAGGGGCTTTGCGGGGCCGGGTGGGCAGCAGGGTGACGATCAGGCACGCGGCGATCCCGATGACCCCGAAGATGATGCCGGGAACGTACTGGCCCGGCCAGTCCTCGCGGGTTCCCAGGTACATGAGAAGCACGGCGAGCGAGATGATCGTCGTCCATGCGTAGAAGATGAGGACGGCATCGCGGTCCCGATGGCCGAGATCGAGCATGCGGTGGTGCAGGTGCTTGCGGTCCGGTGAGAAAGGAGAGCGCCCGGCCCTCATGCGTCGGAACACGGCGAGGCCGAAGTCGAGCAGGGGCAGGAGCACGACCACCAGCGGAAGCAGGATCGGGATGAACGCGCCGAGCAGCTGCGAGCGCCCGAACTCCTCCGGGTCCATCGCGGCCGAGGACATCTGCCCGGTCAGCGCGATCGCCGAGGTCGCCATGAGCAGCCCCAGCACGAGAGCCCCGGAGTCGCCCATGAAGAGCTTGGCCGGGCTCCAGTTCAGGGGGAGGAACCCGATACAGGCGCCGATCATGACGGCGGCGAGGAACGAGGCGAGGTTGAAGTAGCTGCTCGCCCCGGTGTCGCGCGTCAGGATGTAGGAGTATGCGAAGAAGACCCCGTTGGCGATGAGGCAGACGCCAGCGACGAGACCGTCCAGTCCGTCGATGAAGTTGACCGCGTTCATGACCACGACGATCGCGAACATCGTCACCGCGATGCTCAGCCAGCTCGAGAAGATGATCATGTCGCCGAGCGGGAGGGCGAGGATCTGCAGTCCGCCGCCGACGGTGATGATGCCCGCGGCGAGGAACTGCGCGCCGAGCTTGATCATCCAGTCCAGATCGAGCAGATCATCGATCACGCCGATCACGGCGATGAGGAGCGCCGCCCCGAGGACCGCCCACATGGTGTTCGGCGGAACCCACATGATCGAGAAGAACGGGTTCGCGGCGGAGACGGCGATGGCGGTGGCGATTCCGAGGAACATCGCCACGCCTCCGAGGCGCGGGGTCGGCGTGGTGTGGACGTCGCGCTCGCGGATGCCGGGATAGAGCTTGAATCGCAGGCTGAGCTGCCACACCGCCCACGACATGATCACCGTGATCGTGGCCGTGAGGATGATCGTGAAGAGATACTGCTTCACGCCGTGCCGTCCGCCGTGTCCTCCGCGACCGCAGCGGGTTCGAGCAGATCGCCGATCACTCCTTCGAGCTGCGCCCGGGTGATGGCGCCTTCCCGCAGGATGCGCACGACCGGATCCGTGGTCTCGTCGCCCCCTCGGCGCACGAGGGATGTCGCGTCGATGATCGTCGAGGCGATGCCGGTGCGGCTGACTCCCCCGTCGAGGTAAACGGCGACGTCGTCCTGGAGCATCCGCTGCGCATCGGATGCGGTGACCGCCGCGGCCTTGCCGGTGAGGTTGGCGCTGGAGACGGCCAGCGGGCCGGTCTCTTCGAGGAGTTCGAGGGCGATCCGCTGATCGGGCATGCGCACGGCGACGGTGCCCAGCGTGTCTCCGAGATCCCAGGAGAGAGAGGGCTGGGCCGGCAGGACGATCGTCAGTCCTCCGGGCCAGAACTCGTCGACGAGCCGTTGCACGGGCTCGGGGACCTCTTCCACGAGCGCCGCAAGCGCCGACTGCCCCGCGACGAGGACGGGCGGCGGCTGGTTGCGGCCGCGACCCTTAGCGTCGAGCAGCCGTTGGACTGCAGCGGGCGTGAACGCATCAGCGGCGACCCCGTAGACAGTATCGGTGGGCATGACGATGAGCTCACCACGGGCGATGGCCTGGCGGGCGCGGCGCATTCCGGCGAGAAGCTCGGCCTCATCGCGGCAGTCGAAGAGAGAGGACATGACTGCACCAGTCTACGTGCACCGGCGCGTCGTTCCGAGGCCCGGGGCCGGTCAGGGGCGTATTGCGGTGGTCGCCCTGTCGCGATGGGTGAGGTCGGGGTGGGTATCGGCTGCGCGCCATCCGTCCGCGGTCAGCAGGTCGCGGATCTGCCGGCCCTGAAGTTCGCCGTGCTCGATGACCAGCAGACCGCCCGCCCGCAGGAGTCTCAGCGCACGCGCGCTGAGAACGCGCACGATGTCGAGGCCGTCCGGGCCGCCGTACAACGCCATTGCGGGGTCGTGCAGCCGCACCTCCGGGTCGCGCGGGAGCGCGTCGTCGGGTACGTACGGCGGGTTGGAGATGACGACCGAGACCGACCCGTCGAGCTCGGGGAGCGCATCCGCGAGATCGCCGTGCACCAGCGTGAGGTTCCCCGCCGAGGCCGTGTTGCGCGCGGCCCAGGCGTGCGCATCGTCCGACAGCTCGACGGCGAAGACGCGTGAGTGCGGGACCTCGGTCGCCAGAGCCAGCGCGATTGCGCCGCTTCCGGTGCACAGGTCGACGCCGATGGGCGCTTCGGATGCGTCGGCGACGAGCGCGTCGATGGCGAACTGTGCGACCATCTCCGTCTCGGGTCGAGGCACGAAGACGCCGGGACCGACGGCCAGCTCGAGGTGCCGGAACGGCGCGCGGCCCGTGATGTGCTGCAGGGGTTCGCGCGCGGCCCGGCGCTCGACGAGTCCGAGGAAGCGCTGCCCCGCCTCCTCGTCCCACGAATCACCGCGGAGAATCGTCGCCTGCACCTCGCCGCGTCCGAGGCCGCGCACATGGCCGACGAGAAGTTCCGCATCGACGAGCGGGTCGGGGACGCCGACCTCGGCGAGCCGCGCGGCGGCCGCACGGACGGCTGCGGCGATGGTCTGTTCAGGCATCCCTCCAGCGTACGTGCTGGGCGTTCACCCGCGCGTCACAATGGCCCATGGCCGCCCCCTCTCGAATAGGCTTGAGCACATCCGTACCGATCGAGAGGTCCCCACCATGACCGGAATCCACTCCGACATCACGTCCGCCTTCGGCAACACGCCGCTGGTGCGGCTGAACCGTGTGACCGAGGGCCTCGGGGCCACCGTGCTGGCCAAGCTCGAGTACTACAACCCGGCCTCCAGCGTGAAGGACCGCATCGGCATCGCGATGGTCAACGCTGCCGAGGAGTCGGGTGAGCTCAAGCCGGGCGGCACGATCGTCGAGTCCACCAGCGGCAACACCGGAATCGCGCTTGCGATGGTGGGCGCTGCTCGCGGCTACAAGGTCATCCTCACGATGCCCGCATCGATGTCGAAGGAGCGCCGGGTGCTCCTGAAGGCCTTCGGCGCGCAGATCGTCCTCACGGACCCGACCAAGGGCATGAGCGGCGCGATCGAGGAGACCCAGCGGATCGTCGCCGAGACGCCCGGCGCCGTGTGGATCAAGCAGTTCGAGAACGCGGCGAACCCCAAGATCCACCGCGAGACCACCGCTCAGGAGATCCTGCGCGACACCGATGGTGACGTCGACATCTTCATCGCGGGCGTCGGCACCGGCGGGACAGTGACCGGAACGGGCCAGGCGCTCAAGGCCGTCAAGCCCGATGTCCGGGTCATCGCGGTCGAGCCGAAGGACTCCCCCGTTCTCACCGAAGGCCACCCCGGCCCGCACAAGATCCAGGGCATCGGCCCGAACTTCGTCCCCGGCGTTCTCGACCGCGAGATCCTCGATGAGGTCATCGCCGTCGAATTCGACGAGTCGCTGCGCCTCGCGCGCGCCCTCGCGGCCGAGGAGGGACTGCTCGTGGGCATGTCCTCCGGCGCTGCCCTGTCGGCGGCCCTGCAGGTCGCCGCGCGCCCGGAGAACAGCGGCAAGACGATCGTCGTCGTCTTCCCCGACACCGGTGAGCGCTACATCTCCACGGCGCTCTTCGAGGACCTGCGCGAAGTCTGATCCGCACGATGGGAGTTTTCGCCCGCGTACGCGAGGACATCGCGGCCGCACGCCTGAGAGACCCGGCCGCCCGCACGGCGATCGAAGTGGGTCTGTTGTACCCCGGGATGCACGCCATCTGGGTGCACCGGATCTCTCACCGCCTCTGGCAGTCGGGCATGCGCTTCCTCCCCCGCGCGCTCTCACAGCTCTCGCGCGGTCTCACCGGCATCGAGATCCACCCCGGTGCGCGCATCGGCCGACGGTTCTTCATCGACCACGGCATGGGGATCGTGATCGGCGAGACGGCCGAGATCGGCGATGATGTGATGCTCTATCACGGTGTGACGCTCGGAGGGCGCACGCCCGATGCCAGCGGGAAACGGCATCCGACGCTCGCGGACGGCGTCGTCGTCGGCTCCGGTGCGAAGGTTCTCGGGCCGATCCTCGTCGGGCGCAACACCGTCGTGGGCGCCAACGCCGTGGTGACGAAGGATGCTCCGGCTGACAGCATCCTCGTCGGCGTGCCCGCGCGGACTCGCAAGCGCGTCGGCCACGACGACTTCGCCGACCTGCGCCTGGCTCCCGACTACTCGATCTGAGCCCGTCGGCGTTGAGATCGTCTCAGCCGTCGTTGCCGACGGCGGCGAGACGCGCCTCCTCGTCGGCGGTGATCGCCGATTCGATGATCGGTTCGAGAGCGCCGTCCATCACCTGGTCGAGGTTGTAGGCCTTGAACCCGGTGCGGTGATCGGCGATGCGATTCTCGGGGAAGTTGTAGGTGCGGATCCGCTCGGAGCGATCCATACCGCGGATCTGCGACTTACGGGCATCCGAAGCCGCGGCATCGCGCTCCTCCTGCTGCTTGGCGAGGATACGAGCGCGCAGCACGCGCATCGCCGCCTCACGGTTCTGCAGCTGGGATTTCTCGTTCTGCATCGAGACGACGATGCCGGTGGGAAGGTGCGTGATGCGCACGGCCGAGTCGGTCGTGTTGACCGACTGCCCGCCCGGCCCCGAGGAACGGTAGACATCGATCTTGAGATCGTTCTGGTTGATCTGGACTTCGTCGGGCTCGTCGACCTCGGGGAAGACGAGCACACCGGTCGTCGAGGTATGGATGCGCCCCTGCGACTCGGTCGCGGGCACGCGCTGCACGCGGTGCACGCCGCCCTCGTACTTCAAGTGCGCCCAGACCCCCTGTGCGGGGTCGGACGAGCTCCCCTTGATCGCGATCTGGACATCCTTGTAGCCGCCCAGGTCGGACTCGTTGCGCTCGAGCAGTTCGGTCTTCCACCCCTTGTGCGCGGCGTACTGGATGTACATGCGCAGCAGATCAGCGGCGAACAGTGCCGACTCGGCTCCGCCCTCACCGGCTTTGATCTCCATGATCACATCGCGTGCATCGTCCGGATCGCGCGGGATGAGCAGTCGTCGAAGCCTCTCCTGCGACTGAGCGAGATTCTCCTCGAGCGCGGGCACCTCGTCGGCGAAGACGGCGTCCTCTTTGGCGAGCTCACGGGCCGCGTCCAGATCATCGGATGCCGCGACCCACGCCGCGTGGGCGGAGACGATGCGGCTCAGCTCGGCGTAACGGCGATTGACGCGCTTGGCGCGCGCAGCGTCGGCGTGCACCGCCGGGTCGGAGAGTTCCTCCTGCACCCGGCGGTGTTCGTCGATGAGCGCCTGAACGGACTCGAACACGCCTCTGCTCCGATCAGATCCGGATCAGCGGATGTTGTTCTCGTGGCTGTGGCTCGAGCCGCCCGCGGTCGGAGCCGGCATCGACTTCTGCATCTGCACGAGGAATTCGACGTTGGACTGCGTCTCCTTCAGCTTGCCGAGCACGACCTCGAGAGCCTGCTGGGGGTCGAGGCCCGCGAGGGCGCGACGCAGCTTCCAGGTGATCTTGACCTCGTCGGGGCTCAGCAGCATCTCTTCACGGCGCGTGGACGATGCGTTGACGTCGACGGCCGGGAAGATGCGCTTGTCGGCGAGCTGGCGCGACAGGCGCAGTTCGCTGTTGCCGGTTCCCTTGAACTCCTCGAAGATGACCTCGTCCATCTTGGAACCGGTCTCGACGAGGGCAGTGGCGAGGATCGTGAGCGATCCGCCGTTCTCGATGTTGCGCGCAGCGCCGAAGAAGCGCTTGGGCGGGTACAGCGCCGCGGCGTCGACGCCGCCGGTGAGCACGCGGCCCGAGGTCGGCGTGGCGATGTTGTAGGCGCGTCCGAGCCGGGTGATCGAGTCGAGCAGCACGACGACGTCGCGGCCGAGCTCGACCAGGCGCTTGGCGCGCTCGATCGCGAGCTCGGCGACCGTGGTGTGGTCCTCGGCGGGGCGGTCGAAGGTCGAAGCGATGACTTCGCCCTTGACGGTGCGCTCCATGTCGGTGACCTCTTCGGGGCGCTCGTCGACCAGGACGACCATGAGGTGCGCCTCGGGGTTGTTCTGCGCGATCGCGTTGGCGATCTGCTGCAGGACGATGGTCTTGCCCGCCTTGGGCGGCGCGACGATGAGCCCGCGCTGCCCCTTGCCGATCGGCGCGACGAGATCGATGATGCGCTGCGTCAGCTTCTCGGGCGCGGTCTCCAGGCGCAGGCGCTCCTGCGGGTACAGCGGGGTGAGCTTGCCGAACTCGACGCGGTTCGCGGCATCCTCGACGGACAGCCCGTTGATGGAGTCGACCTTGACGAGCGCGTTGTACTTCTGACGCCCCTGCTGCTCGCCTTCGCGCGGCTGCTTGATGGCGCCGACGATCGCATCGCCCTTGCGCAGGTTGTACTTCTTCACCTGGCCGAGCGAGACATAGACGTCGCTGGTGCCGGCGAGGTAGCCGGTCGTACGGACGAAGGCGTAGTTGTCGAGGATGTCGAGGATGCCGGCGATCGGGATGAGAACGTCGTCCTCGCCGATCTCGGTCTCGAACTCGTCGGATGCTCCGCCACCACGGCGCTTGTTGCGCTGGCG
>NZ_CANROA010000060.1 GCF_947632095.1 uncultured Microbacterium sp.
GGCTCTTCACGAACGAGGGTGTAGCCGGGGCCTGAAGCCGCCGGCTTCGAGGAGCGATCTCGCGACATAGTTCGTCAGGTTGCGGAAGCCGAGCGCGGTGCCGCGGAGGTGCTCGAGACGACCATTGATCGCCTCGGTGGGACCGTTGCTGGTCCCGGGGCGGTCGAAGAACGCGAGGATGTCCGCGGCGCGTTGTTTCAGCGTGCGGCCGAGCCTGCGGATCTCGACCAGCGCGGCGGGAACACCGCTGGTGACGCTGTCGATCACGGCCTGCATCATCGCCTTGCCGCGCTTCTTGTCGGGTTCTCGGTAAGCGGCGACGATGCGTTGGTAGATGCCCCAGGTCGCTTCGACCTCAACATGATCATCACCCGCGAACAACGCGTCGAGCCGGTCACGTTGCTTGTCGGTGAGGAGACTATGACCGGTGTGCAGGGTGCGGCGGGCCTTGTAGAGCGGGTCGGCGGCGCGACCCCGATGCCCGAGCGTGGTCTGTTGGACGCGCTGTCGACACCGATCCAGCCCGTCGCCGGCGAGACGGACGACATGGAACGGATCCATCACTGGGACCGCAGCCGGGAGCTCTTCCGCGGCAGCGGTCTTGAACCCCGTGAAGCCGTCCATCGCGACGACCTCGATCCCGTCCAGCCAGGCCTTCGGCCTGCCGGCGAGCCAACTCTTGAACACGGCCTTCGAGCGGCCCTCGACCATGTCCAGCAGCCGAGCAGGGCCGGTCTTGTCACGGTTCGGGGTGAGATCGATGATCACCGTGACGTACTTGTCGCCCTTGCGCGTGTGACGCCAGACATGCTCATCAACACCAATCGTGGTGACGCCATCGAACCGATGCGGATCATCGATCAGGCGTCGCCGCCCCTCCGCAAGAATCGCCGCGTTCGCAGCCGACCACGACACCCCCAGCCCCGCCGCGACGCGAGAGACAGAGAGGTGATCCAGCACCAGGCCCGCCAGCCCCCAGGCGAGCCCGCCGCGAGAGATCTTCGCCCGCGCGGCCGCTGCCCTCGTCGTGTCCTGTCGCCAGACGCGCCCGCACCCGGAACACTTGTATCGGCGGACACGGATCAACAGCGTCGTGGGCCGGTGTCCGAACGGTTCATGCGCGAGACGGCGCGGCACCGTGTCCCGGGATGCGCCCTCGCACCCGCACTTCCTGCACCACCGGTCCGGTTCGAGCACTCGACACTCCAGCACCGCACGATCCGGCGACAGATGCTGCCCCACGGCTTCCAATCCGAGCTCATCGAGGCGGCAGAACAACGTCAGATCGGGCGGGAGGAAAGTAGGCTGGGACACGTCGAGGTCTTCCGGATGGGGAGTGTAGGAACTTCCATCCTCAGGGAGACCTCGACCCCTACCCGGCCAGCGACGCGCTCAACCGACTACACCCTCGTTCGCGAAGAGCCTCTTATCCGTGAAGGCGCCGTACGCCATGATGATCCCGAACTGTCCGAGCCCGAGGCATCGATGGCTCAATCGGATATATGGCCTCGTTGCCACATGCTCGGATACGTGCACGAGTGGTAAAATCGACGCTACGAAACGGGGAACGACGATGTCACCCCCCCGAAAGCAGGTAGTCGTTGAGCACCGCAGTTCCTTTGGATCCCTCCGCTGATCTGGTGGCCCAAGCCGTCCGTGAGCTTTCCCAGCGCACACGTTTCCCCGTGGCCTTCGGGGGCTTGATCGAAGACGGCATCGTCTCGGTCACGAACATCATCGGCACGCGCACCCGCAGCCTCGAAGGACTCAAGGTCCGCCCCGAACGCGGCCTGGGCGGGCGAGCGATGACGGAGCTGCGCCCGCGGATGACGAGCGATTACGGATCGTCCCGCCAGATCACTCATGACTACGACGGCTTCGTCCTCGGCGAGGGGCTACGTACGCTGCTCGCCCTGCCGATCATCGTGAACGGGAGGCCGCGTGGCGTGCTTTACGCCGGGGCATGGCAAGAATCACCGATCGGCGGGGTGACCACCGCACCGGCGATGTTCGTCGCGGATTCGGTCGCCTCCGAGCTGCGAATACGCGACGAGGTGGAACGACGCATGCGCCGGCTCTCGCCGCGGCCGACGGTTTTCACCGGCTCACGTCGTGAGGATCTGCGCGAGGGATTCGCGGAGTTGCGCAGCATCGCGGCCGACGTCCAGGACGTCGGGTTGCGCGAACGGTTATCCCGACTCGAGAAGCGATTGCTGGCGGTCGCAGAAGAAGCCGGGCCGGCGACGGACTCCACTCCCACCGTCCATCTCTCTCCGCGCGAGATCGACGTGCTGGCATGCGCCGCGCTCGGAAGCACGAACGCCGAAATCGCCGCTCAGCTGACTCTTCGTGAAGGAACCGTCAAAGCCTATTTAGGAACGGCGATGTCGAAATTGGATGCTTCCACCAGACATGCCGCCGTAAATCGGGCCCGCCGCGCGGGAATACTTCCATAAGCACCCCTATCCACAAGCATCATTGTTGACCATTCTCATAGGGCGTAAACTGACAGTATGGCAAGAAGAATTGTGCACCAGCTGGTTGACGACATCGACGGCACCGTCCTGGAAGTCGGCGCCGGTGAAAGCATCCATTTCTCGTTGGAGAACATCTCCTACGAGATTGACCTCAGCACGGTGAACGCGGCGGCGCTGCGTTCGGCCCTGGAGCCGTTCATCGCCGCAGCGCGTCGTTCGTCCAACGCTCCGTCGTCACGCGGTGGAGCCCGAAAGCGCGCAACCGGCTCTCCGGAGACCGCTGTGATCCGCGAGTGGGCGAGTTCTCAGGGACTCGCGATCTCCGAGCGCGGCCGCATTCCGGCGAACATCATCGAGGCGTACCGCGCCGCACACTGATCAGGAGTCACTCCTCGACGGAGGTCGCCCACGGCACATCGCCGAGGGCGACCTCCGTTGTCATGTCGACCAGGAAACGGGTGACGACCTCGCGCTCGTCGGAGGAGAGACGCGCAGCGGCGATGAACCGGCGCGCGTGCTGGCGACCCACGGTCTCGACGGCCGAGTGCCGAGTCTCCGGGGTGATGGCGATCGCCAGCGCCCGCCGATCGGTGGGGTGCGGCCCGCGTGAGATGTGCCCGCCCCGCTCGAGTCGATCGAGCAGCTTGGTCGTGGATGCTGTCGAGATCGCCAGGTGCGTGGCGATCGCTCCGGCGGTGGCGACGACTCCGCTGTTATCACAGGCGATGAGGAAGTGCAGTGCCCGCATATCGGTGGCGTTGAGCTTCATGTATCGCAGAGATGCCTCGGAGAGCTTCTGCTCCGCGTCGCGGAAGCCACCGAGCGCTTGCATCAATCGACTGATCTGCGCGATGTCGTCCGAGCCGAGTGATCCACGGTCGACGAGCTCGCCGGTGGGATCGCTGACATCGATGTCATAGATCGCCGATCCGAAGGCGAACCGCCCGGATGTCTCGGCCTGCTGCTCTGTCATGCGTTAGATATTACTCCCAAATCAATTTATGCTAGGTTTTAATCTAGCTTGGCTAGACAAACGAGGGAATGATGCACACAGACACTGATTCGACGACGCGTCCGCGGATACGGCGACGCTCCTGGGTGCGGATTCTCCTGCCCGCCGTCCTGATCATCGCATGGCTCGTCGGAGCAGGCCTGGGAGGGCCGCTGTTCGGCAAGGTCGGCGAGGTCTCCTCGAACGACCAGACGACCTACCTGCCGTCCTCCGCAGACGCAACTCAGGTCCAGAGTCTGCTCGGCGAATTCAACGACGCCGATGCGATCCCCGCCATCGCGGTATTCGTCGGCGACTCCGACCTCACCGACGACCAGCTCGTCGCGATCAATGACGCCATCGCCGATTCTGTCGACATCGAGGGCGTGTCCGACGAGGTCTCCCCCGGCATCCCCTCCGAAGACGGGAAAGCCGTACAGGCGTTCATCCCGATCAACAGCGACGCTGAACTCGGCGATACGATCGACGCGCTCGGCGAAGAACTGCGCGAAGCCAGCCCCGACGGCGTCACCGTCTACATCACCGGTCCCGCCGGCTTCTCCGCAGACCTCGTTGCGGGCTTCTCCGGCATCGACGGGCTCCTCCTCGGCGTCGCGCTCCTCGCCGTCTTCATCATCCTGATCCTCGTCTACCGATCGGTGCTGCTGCCCATCGTCGTCCTGTCGACGAGCCTGTTCGCCCTGTGCGTCGCGCTGCTCGTCGTCTGGTGGATGGCAAAGTGGGAGATCCTCCTCCTCAGCGGCCAAACGCAGGGCATCCTGTTCATCCTCGTGATCGGTGCCGCAACCGACTACTCGCTGCTCTTCGTCGCCCGTTTCCGAGAGGAGCTGCGCAGCACCCAGGACAAGGGCGCTGCGACGATCGCCGCCTGGAAGGGTTCCATCGAGCCGATCGCCGCCTCCGGTGGAACCGTCATCGCCGGACTCCTGTGCCTCCTGCTGAGCGATCTGAAATCGAACAGCACGCTGGGCCCGGTGGCATCCATCGGAATCGTGTTCGCCATGCTGTCGGCACTCACCCTGCTGCCGGCACTGCTGTTCACCTTCGGACGCTCCGTCTTCTGGCCCAAGCGCCCCGCATTCGAGCCGGAGGTCGTCGAGGCCGAGCACGGCGTCGCCACGAAGGGGCTGTGGGCTCGCCTCGCCCGCGGCGTCAAGCGTCGCCCGCGCCTGATCTGGATCACCACCACCGCACTGCTCATCATCGGCGCGGCCGGCTTCACTCAGCTGAACGCATCCGGCATCCCCCAGTCCGAGCTCGTGATCGGTGCTTCCGAAGCCCGTGACGGACAGGTCGCCCTCGGCGAGCACTTCCCCGGCGGCTCCGGCAGCCCGGTCTACGTCGTGGTGGACGAAGGCTCGCTCCAGGAGGCGGCCGACATCCTGCTCGCCAACGACGGCATCGACTCCGTATCGGTGACGGCATCCGACTCCCCCAGCGGAAGCGCCCCCGTCACCGAGGACGGCATCACCGCCTTCGGCCCTCCCGGAACCGAGCCGGTCGCACCGAGCGTTGTCGACGGCGAAGTCATGCTCCAGGGCACCCTGACCGATGCCGCCGACTCCGACGCTGCGGCTCAGACCGTGCGCGATCTGCGTGGCGAGCTCGATCCGATCGACGCGATCGTCGGTGGCGTCACGGCGACCTCGGTCGACACGAACGATGCGTCGATCCACGACCGCAACCTGATCATCCCGGTGATCCTCGTCGTCATCCTCCTCATCCTCATGCTGCTGCTGCGCTCGGTGCTCGCACCGGTGCTGCTGATCCTCACCACCGTGCTGTCCTTCGGCACCGCGATGGGAGTCTCGGCCTGGGTGTTCAACGGGATCTTCGACTTCCCGGGCGCCGACCCCGCCGTCCCGCTGTACGGGTTCGTCTTCCTCGTGGCATTGGGAATCGACTACAACATCTTCCTCATGACACGTGTGCGCGAGGAGTCGCTCAAGCACGGAACCCGAGAGGGGATCATGCGAGGGCTCACGGTGACAGGCGGGGTGATCACCTCTGCAGGACTCGTGCTGGCTGCAACGTTCGCCGCACTGTCGGTCATCCCGATCCTGTTCCTCGTCCAGCTCGCGTTCATCGTCGCCTTCGGCGTGCTGCTCGACACGTTCGTCGTGCGAACGCTGCTCGTGCCCGCCCTGTCGTACGACATCGGTCGTTCGATCTGGTGGCCGTCGAAGCTCGGGCGCGGAAAGCCCTGATCACGGGCTGAGCCGCGGAGGCGCTCGTCGGGTGTTATACCCGGCGGGCGCCTCCGTCGTATCCGGGGCTTTACCAACCAGAGACCACACGGTCAACCGGGTCGCCAGAGCGTATACCCGTTCCTAGAGTCAGAACGTTCAGAGAACGCGACGACGAGAGGAGACGACCATGAGCGGCATCGGAGATCAGGGGATGCGCCCGCCGGGCGTGGAGCATCCGCCGGTGGCAGACCCGGAGCCCGGAATCGACGACGCCGAAGCGCACGAGGATGTCGGCGAAGTGCCGGCCGGGCGCGCGGGTGCCGACTCGGGCGCGGCCGACGCGGTGCGCATCTCGTCCCACGACGAGGCGGGGATCCCGGATGCCTCGCCGCAGAATGATGCGCCGGGCGTCGGCCCCGGGCGGCCTAAGAGGGCGTAGCCGCTTCGACGTGCTCGTCGACGAGCGTGACTCCGCCGCTGGAATTCGCGGAGTTCGCCAGACTCTCCACCCAGGTACGACTGATCTCGGGAACCTCGGCCTCCTCGAAGACGAAGCGCAACGGGATCGAGGGATGCAGCCAGATGGTGCTGCGGCCGACCGCATCGCCTTCGGGGTGACGCCAGGACAGCGTGAAGCTCTCATTGCGCCGCAATTTGGTCGCGATGACGATCTTCAGGTGCGCGAGCGCACGATCCTCGATGTTGATCGGTTCGGCGGAATCGCCGTAGTAGAGACTGCCCACACGAAGAACCTACGTCACCGTCATCGCGAGCGCGATAGGACGCTCTGATACTCGGAGTATCTCCCCGTCTCACCGGGGAGTCAACCTTCTTCCACGGAGACGCGGAGCAGAGGGAGGCTCATACCCATGCACGCATCACGCCTTACCGCGCGCAGCGCCATCGCCCTGTTGCTCGCCACGACCCTCCTACCCGCGACAGGGTGCGGGCTCAGCATCCCGACCGATCCTGACGGAAGCCTCGACAGGGTGAGCGAGGGCACCCTGCGCGTCGGGCTCTCCCCCGATCCCGGCCTCATCAGCATGGCCGGACAGTCGCCAGATGGTCCGCTCATCGACATCACCGAGGACTTCGCCGCGAGCCTCGATGCCACCGTCGTCTGGAGCATCGCGGCGGAGGAGACACTCGTCGAAGAACTGGAGACCGGCGAGATCGACATGGCGATCGGAGGGTTCACGGATCAGACGCCATGGAGCGACCGCGCCGGAGTCACCCGGGGATAAACCGGCATCGAGGGTGCCGACGGGCGTTCGATCGTGTTCCTCGTCCCTCTGGGAGAGAACGATCTGCTCACCGCTGTCGAGATCTTCCTCGACGAGGAGGTCGGATCATGATCCACCAGTTCGGACACACCGACCTGCCGACCGAGCAGAAGGAGGCCCTGAAGAAGGCCGTCTTCTGGGAGTGGTTCACGATCGGCTACACCGCCTGCACCATCGTGCTCGTCGCCTTCGTCGTCGGCAACTCGCAGGCGATGAAGACCGCATGGATCGAAGACATGCTGTCGCTAATCCCTCAATTCGCCTTCCTCACCGCCCTGCTGTTCATCCGTCGGCGCCCGGATCGGAAGCATCCCTATGGGAGGCACCGCGCCATGGGCATCGGCCATCTGGTCGCGGGCGTCGCTCTGTTCGTGGTCGGCGCGAACCTCGCGGTCGAATCGGTGACCGGTCTGCTCGCTACGGAGCGTCCCACCATCGGCACCGTGCAGATCTTCGGGCGCACGATCTGGCTCGGCTGGCTGATGGTCGCGACGATGGCGATCGTCGTCATCGGCCCGCTCATCTACGGCCGGGCGAAGGCGCGCCTCGCCCCGGTCCTTCACAATAAGCTGCTCTCCGCCGACGCCGATATGGCGAAGGCCGACTGGCACACGAACGCGGCCTCGATCGTCGGCGTCCTCGGAATCGGCTTCGGCCTCTGGTGGCTCGACGGCATCGCCGCCCTGTTCATCTCACTCGGCATCATCTGGGACGGCTACCGCAACACCCGATACGCTGTCGGCGATCTGATGGATCAGCGTGCGATGACGCATGATGACGCCGAACCTCACCCCCTGGCCCGGGATATCGTCCGCCTGCTGCGGGCGGAGCGATGGGTGAAGGATGCTGCGGTCCGCATCCGTGACCAGGGGCAGGTCTTCCACGTGGAGGCCTTCGTCGTGCCCCGTCGGGGACGTGTCTCCGTGCGTCGGCTCGACGAAGCGTCCGAACGCATCGCCGACACGGATTGGAAGGTGCAGGACGTGGTTCTGGTGCCCGTCGAGCGACTGCCCGATGAGGCGGACCCGGCGATCAGCGTCTGATCCGCCGCGCGGCTCGCTCCTCGATGCGGTCCCGGCGCACACGGACTGCGATCTGTCGCGCATCGCGCAGTTCGACGTGCACCTGCCGCTCGGCGGGAATCCCCCGGCGGAGCTGTCGCACGCGCTCGAGCTCGGCGTCGAACTCCGCGCCGACGAGCAGTGCCATGCTCGCGATCCATGCCCACGAGGAGAACATGATGACCCCGCCGAAGGCGCCGTACAGGCGGCCGTAGTCGGCGATGGTCGTGACATAGAAGATGAAACCCGCGGTAGCGATGGCAAGGGTGGCCAAAGCCACGAGCGCCCCGATGCTCACCCAGCGAAAATGTGCGGGACGCACGTTGGGGGCGAAGAAGTAGAGCACGGCGAGCAGGAGCACCGCGATGAGCACGGCCGACGGCCAGCGGGCGATCCGCCAGATCTGCAGCGTGATTCCGAGCGCCACGACGAGGAGGAATCCCGAGAGTCGGGCTTCGGCGATGCGCGCCAGAACAGCGGTGACGGCATCCGGTTCAGCCGATGGCGCTATCGCCAGCACCACCTCCTCGATCGTGCGCGCCGTCTCCTCGGCGCGGCCGAGGATGCTGACCACCGAGAACGCCACCATGGCCGCGGGCACCAGCGCCAGCACCGCGTAGAAGGTGAGTCCGGCCGCCCGATCCGGACACTGGTCGACGACGAATGCCCGCGCTGCGCGTCGGATGCTCTCCCACCAGACTCTCGCCGCCGTGCGGGGCTTCGATTCGACTGCGCGGCGCATCGGCGCTCCTCTCCATCGTTCGTCGAGCATGCCTCACCCGTCGCGCGCGCCCATGACCCTTGACATCGGGACCGGTTTTGTCAACCCGGTACGCCGCACATCCCGATCGCGCCATGCTGGCACGGACGACGAGACGGAGGAACATCACGATGAGGGCATT
>NZ_CANROA010000061.1 GCF_947632095.1 uncultured Microbacterium sp.
CCCTGACCTCCTCGATGCGAACGAGGCGCGCTACCAACTGCGCCATAGGCCCGTGAACCTCAGTTAGATTATCACGCCTGAAAGGTCCGACACGCCGAGGTGCACATCATCCGATCGCCCGGCGATTGAGAAGCGCACGCACGTGCTCCTCGATCTCCCGGTCATCGACGATCCCCATCCGGGCATAGGGCGATGCTTCCTCCTGGGCGGCGGGCAGCTGCACCGGGGCGGGCGGCGCCATCTGCTCGGCCCTCTCCCGCAGCGCCGCGATGCGCTCGGCCCGGCGCAGCTCCTGCTGCGCATCGATCTCGGCCTGCGCCGACTGGGCGAGAGAACCGCTCACCGACACCATCGGCTCCGGCAGCGGGCGGGGCGTCCACACCGCGGGCCCCTGATCATGCAATGGCGGCGCGACACGAGGTTTGGTCTGCACGGCGATAGGTGCAGCGGCCGGGCGGCGGGCCGCTCGGCGGGCAACAGCCGCCATCTTCTGCAGCGTCATCAGCCCGACGAGTGCCAGAGCACCGCCGATCCACAGCGCGGCGGACGCACCGGTCGCAACGGCCGGCCAGATTCCGAACCCGGAGAGAATGAGTCCCGACAGCAGCACAATGCTCGCCGCCAGTCGAACACGCCGACGGGCCCGCCCCTGACGCAGCACCGGATCGGCACGCGTCGCCGCGAGCTCGGCCCTCAGACGCACGAGTTGGCCCGCTTCCTTCTCTGACTGCAGGCGCTTCGCGAGCTTCTGCTGCGCATAAGCGGTGCGCGCACTGAGCTCAAGGCGCACCTCGTCGGGGGTCTCGCTCGTCTCGGCGAGCACACGCAGCGCCTGGTTAAGTCGCACGGCGTTCCGTTCCGAAGCATGGTAGTGATAGCGTCCGCGCCACGAGGGCAGCAGATAGAGCATCCAGAGCAGCACCGCGACAAGGACGATGACGCCCCCACTCAGCACCGGCCCGTTCATAGGTTCCACGCTATTCGACACCGGCCCGCGGCACCTACACGCTCAGCGCGTGTCGCTACCGCAAAGTGTCGAATCTCAGATCTGCAGGCGATCCGCGGGCGGAATGGTGGTCGCGTCGACCGGAACTTCTCCGTTCACCCAGCGAGCCAGAACTCCGCCAGGAACGTCCTCGGCGTTCAGCGCAAAAGCGTAGTGGTCCCGCCAGTCCCCATCGATGTGGATGTAACGGCGACGCATTCCCTCATACCGGAAGCCCAGCTTCTCGACGACGCGCAGGCTCGCGGTGTTCTCCGGACGGATGCAGATCTCCATGCGGTGCAGCCCGAACTGCCGGAACGCGGCATCCGTTGCCAGCGCCACAGCCGTCGGGGTGATGCCTTTCCCAGCGAAGCGCTCGCTGACCCAATATCCGATCGTCGCGGCGCACAGCGATCCGCGCGAAACACCCCAGATGTTGAGCTGCCCGGCGATCTCACCGTCGTACAGCATGACGAACGGGTATCCGCCGCCCTCCCGATACTGCTGCAGGAGACGCCGGATGCTGACGCGCATGTCGAAGGACGCCGAGGCGTTCGGGAGCGTGGCCTCCCAGCGTTGCAGCCAAGACCTGTTCTGGAGGAGCTCGTTCTGCAGGATGCGGGCATCCCGGGTACGGATCAGACGAAGCTCGATCGGGCCGTGCCGGTACTCCTGCATGAGGTCCATCCTCATCCGCAGTCCGGACGCGCGCTCACAGGCGCTCGCCGAACTCCTTCAGCCAGGGACGCAGCTCCGGGCCCAGATCTTCACGGTCGGCCGCGAGCTGCACGATCGCCTTGATGTAGTCGACGCGGTCGCCCGTGTCGTAGCGACGGCCGCGGAAGATCACACCGACGACGCCGGGACCGGTCTCATCTGCGGCGAGCTCCTGCAGAGCATCCGTCAGCTGGATCTCGCCACCCTTGCCGGGCTCGGTGCGCTCGAGGATCGGGAACACCGTCGGCGGCAGCACATAGCGACCGATGACCGCGAGGTTCGACGGCGCATCCTCCTGCGCGGGCTTCTCAACGAGGCCCGTAACACGCACGACGTCACCGTCATCCGTCGTCTCGACCGCCGCAGCACCGTACATGTGGATCTGCGAGGGATCGACCTCCATGAGCGCCACCACCGTCGCGCCCGTGCGCTCGTGCTGCTCCATCATCGTCGTGATCAGCGCATCGCGCTCATCGATGAGATCATCACCGAGCATCACGACGAAAGAACTGTCGCCGACATGCGTCTTCGCCCGGAGAACCGCGTGGCCGAGCCCCTTGGGCTCCCCCTGTCGCAAGTAGTGGATGTCGGCGAGATCACTCGACTTCATGACGCGCTCGAGGCGACCCATGTCGCCCTTCTCCGTGAGCTTGACCTCGAGCTCGGGAACCGAATCGAAGTGGTTGGAGATGGCGTTCTTATTGCGCCCGATGATCACGAGGATGTCATCGATGCCCGCCGCCGCCGCCTCTTCGACGACGTACTGGATCGCCGGCTTGTCGACGACCGGGAGCATCTCCTTCGGCATCGCCTTCGTGGCCGGCAGGAACCGAGTCCCCAGACCCGCCGCCGGAATGACCGCCTTCATCGACTGCTTACCCATGCGGCCAGCTTAGTAGGCACCCCCGCCAGAAGGGCACGTAGACTCGAGGGCATGTCGACCGGACTCACCGAGCAGAAGCGCGCCCTGCGCGCAGAGCTGCGCGAACGGCGTCACCTCCTCTCGGAAAGCCAGCGCGAAAGCGCCGCATCCGGTATCGGCGAACAGCTCGATGCGCTCATCGCACAGCACGGCGCCCGCTCGATCTCCTGCTTCCTCTCGACCACCACCGAGCCCGGCACACTCGATTTCGTCACGCGCGCCGTGCGCCGCGGCATCCGAGTCCTGCTCCCCATCACCCGCGCCGACGGCCTCCTCGACTGGGCCGTCGCCGACGATACTGACGAGATCTCCGTGGGGCTCTACGGGCTCCCCGAACCCACCGGAGAAGTCCTCGGGCCGATCGCGGTCAACGACGTCGATCTCATGATCATCCCGGCTGCCGCCGTTTCCAGCGATGGTGTGCGGCTCGGTTGGGGCCGCGGTTACTTCGACAAGACCATCGGGTCGATGCAGAAGTGTCCTCCCGTCTATACCGTGACCTATGACTCCGAGGTCATGGAGTCCCTCCCCCGGGAACTGCACGATCAGCCGGTCGACGGCTTTGTGACCCCGACCCGCACCATCACCCTGCCGCACGCGCGGCACTGAGCGATCCCGAGAAGAACATGCCCACCTACGCCTACGCGTGCACGTCCTGCGCGCACGCCTTCGACGCCGTCCAGAGCTTCTCCGACGATGCCCTCACCGTCTGCCCCGAATGCGGCGGAGCACTGCGCAAGCAGTACGGCTCGATCGGCGTGACCTTCAACGGCTCCGGCTTCTATCGCACCGATTCCCGGAGTGGCGCTGGTGCGAAGAGCACATCGTCGGCATCATCGAAGGCGGAGTCGTCGACGAGCGCCAAGCCGGCCACCACGACGACGTCCTCGAGCTGAGGTCCGCGGACCGGAAAAGGGGGGGGTCCCGTGTTCAAGGGATTCAAGGAGTTCATCGCACAGGGCAACGTTATCGATCTTGCTGTCGCGGTCGTCATCGGCGGTGCGTTCACCGCGATCGTCAACGCGGTGGTCTCGAGCATCATCGAGCCTCTCGTGGCTCTGTTCTTCGAGGCGGATGCCGCGGGCAACTTCGGTCCGCAGCTGACCAACATCTACGGAAATGCCGTGACCTTCCCCCTCGGTGACCTCATCTCCGCGATCATCAGCTTCCTCGCCGTCGCCGTGGTCGTCTACTTCGTGTTCGTCATGCCGATGAACAAGTGGAAGGAACGCCAGGCGGCGAAGAACCCCGCCGTCGAGGAGGAGACCCTCCCGAACGAGCAGGAGCTGCTCATCGAGATCCGCGACCTGCTGCGCAAGGCGAACACCGACAGCTGAACCGGCCTCCGGCTTCACCCGGCCCTCGTCCCGCTCGCGGGGCGGGGGCCGCGTCAATAGTGCGGCGGCACCTCGCGCAGCATCCGCTCATCGTTCGGGCCGCTGCCGGTGACCGTCTCTGGTCGGGGCGCCGTGTGCGTGACGACGTCCGGCGAACTGTCGGTTCCCTCGACCGCCGTCAACCGGGCTCTCCGACTGCCGGTGACGCGGACGACACGCTGACGCGGCTCCGCCTGCTCAGACATCGCTTCGCGGGTCGATCGGCTGCGTGTCGTGCTCGGCGCGCACGGCGTCGGCCGAGATGCCGAGCACGGCGGCAATCCGGGATGCCGCTGTCGCCGGGTCGCTGTAGAGATCGAAGGCGTGCACGCGCACGTAGTGCCAGCCGAGTCGGCGCAGCACGTGGGGCCTCAGACGCAGACTCTCCCGCAGCGAGTCGGAGGATATCTCCCGGTCCGACTCGATGACGACGGCCTTGCCGTCGTGCTGGGCGACGAGCGGCAGCAGGCCCCGGTAGTCGACGTCGACGGATGCCCCGTACCGGCGCAGTTCCCGGGCGAGCACCCGGGTGAGCGGATCGGCAAGGTCCTCCAGGCGGGAGTCGCGGTTATGGGCCGCGAGACCCCCGAGGATCGACATGAGCGTCGCCGCGCCGTGCTCCAGGCGTCCGTCGTCGAAGGACGAGGGACGGATCGATGACACGATGACCATGGAGCGGCGGGCACGAGTCATCCCGACCGTCAGCAGACGCTCGCCGTCGGGTGTCGACAGATCGCCGAAATCGCTGAGCACGCGTCCGTGCTTGGTGAGGCCGTATCCGAGCGAGAAGATCACGCGGTCTCGGCTCTCCGCCACGGACTCCTCAAGGGTCAGCACCGCGAACGGCTCGGCCGTGTCGCGCCCGACGAAGTCCGCGACGTCCGCGCGGCCCGCGAACGCCGTCGTGACCGCGGCGCGCACGCGCTCCGCGTGGCGGGCGCTGGCCGTGACGACCATGAGCGTCTCCGCCGGACGATGCACTGCGTGCTCCACCACGAGGGACACGACCCGCGCCACTTCGGCATCCGGACTCTCGACCGCGCCGGAGACCGCATTCGGCGTTCCGACGCCACCCTCGACGTAGTCGACGGTCAGGCTGCCGCGTCCGAGGTAGGAACCGGCCCAGGGCAACGAAAGGATCTCACCGCCGTAGAAAGCATCGTTGATGAGCTCCGCGAGGTCCTCGCCGCCTGCGCGATAGCTGCGGGTCAACGTCATCACCGGCAGCAGCTCGGCAAGACGCTCGAACACCGAGATCTCATCGAAGGGCACCTCCGACTCCGCATCGGGGTCGGCCGCGACGGCCATCTCGAACGGCGTCGGGCGCTGCGTGACCGGGTCACCGAAGACCACGACCTGACGAGCGCGGCGAATGGCGGGAGTCGCCTCGGCGAGGTTGATGGCCGCGGCATCCACGAGCAGAACCGTGTCGAACTCGACGGAATCCGGAATCTCAGGAACCTGATAGGGCGAGGAGATCCATGCCGGTGCGAGCACATTCATCAGCGTCGGCGCAGCCGAAACGATCTGGGCCGTCGTCGGGGTGCCCTGCGTGAGCGCCCGCCGAAGGTTCTGCGCCTCGGTGGGCTCATCGACGATGCCGATGCGCCACTGGTCGCCGAGCTGCGCCGCCAGCAGCGGCCCCGACATCGAGGCGTGCGCCTCGTCGACGAGCCGGAAGTCCCGCTCCAGGCGATCGACGACCGCCGTGTTGGCGCCGAGCAGCGATCGGTTGTCCTGCAGAGCGCGCTCGAGCAGGGACTGCCACCACGCGAATTCGAGTTCCTCGGTGACCTGGTCCTCGGAGACGTGACGGATCGAGAGTTCGGCGAGCAGTGGCTCGAGTCCCAGGCCCGCGAGTTGATCGCGGATGATCGCGCGCTCGACGAGGTTGTCGAACACGTCGGACTTCGCCGCAAGCCCCGCGAGGGTGCGCACGAGACGCTCGACGGGCAGGGATGCCAAGGGCTCACGACGCCCGAGAGCGGCATCGAGCTCGGCGAGCTCCGCCGTCACCCGTTGCCAGGATGCGTAGACATCCCCGAGGCCGAGCGGCACTTCCGGGGCGACACCCGCATCGACGAAGCGCTGCCACTGGGTGCGCTGCTGCTGGATGTGCAGGAGCGCCTCGTGCATCTCACCGATGTGAGCGCCGGGACGGACGTACTCCTTCGCGAGACGACGCAGCCGACGTCGATTCGGGCCAGACATCTCCGGCGCATCCCGGCGGGAACCGTGCGCCTTGATCAGTTCACCGAGCGGACGCTCGAAGACCGTGGGGCTGAACCGGTCGAGAGAATCGCGGATGCCCTCGAGGAGACGCAGATACTCCCCCAGCTCGTCGATCGTCGCGAAGGGCCGCATCCGCGTCTGCGAGTTCAGCTCATATCCGCGCTCCAGCAGAGCTGGCACGCTGGAAGCGTGCAGGCGACCGGCGAGGTCGTGAGCGGACCGAGCCGCTTCCGTGCTGGCGAACGAGACGCCGTACCAGGGGGAATCATCGGGGCCGAAGCGGAATTCGCCCAGACGTGCCGCCTGCACGAGGGCGGCAGCGGCCGTCGCCCGATCGGTCGACAGGCGACGCAGCGTCTCGGTGTTCAGCCGGGCGGTCGTCGACGGAGGCTTCGGCAGCGACGCCAGCCGTGTCAGCTCGCGCACGGCGTCGAGCACCGAGACGTCCAAACCCGCCGCCGGCGCTGCGAGCGCGCGACGGTAGTCGAGCAGGACGCTCCGCAGGCGCACGAGCGCATCATCGACGTCGCTGACCTTGGGCGCGACGGCCTTCTCATTGCGGCCGATCGCGCGCACGAGGTCGCGGCGGACAGTTGCCGGGGAGACCGCGAGGCCGTCCAGGCCGACGCCCGTGAGACGGTGGCGCACACCGTCGAGCGTGGAGCGGCGCGCCGAGACGACGAGAACGCGCTTTCCGGCGCGGACGAGCTCTCCCAGCGCGTTGATGACTGTTTGCGTGCCCCCCGTTCCCGGCAGCGTCGCGACGGCGAGCGAGTGGCCGGCGGCGATGCGCGCGAGCACGGATTCCTGCTCGGCATCAGCGTCGAGCAGGAGCGTGTCGGATGCCGGGGCACGGTCGTCCGGACTCGTCGCCGGTGGTTCGGAGCGCGGGGCGGTGACGCGCTCGCGGTCGTCGATGTGTCCGGCCAGCGCGTTCAGCAGCGGGTGATCGAGGTCGTGCCCGTCGCGCGACATGGCCGCGCCGACGTCGGCGAAGGTGGAGACCACGAGACGCGGGAGCACCGTGAAGGTGTCGATGGACTGGGTGGCGGCGCGCACCCGATCGATGACCGGCTGCGGCTTGAAGATCCCGCCGTCATAGGCGAGGGATGCCAGCGCTTCAGCATCGATCGTGATGCCGAAGTGCTCGCTCGCCGCGCGGACCAGCTCGGGGTTCACGAAGAACGCGCCCTGGAGCTTGAGCTCGAAATCGGTGTGGTGTCGCCGGATCGCGAGCGGTCGCAGCAGGACGGGGGCCGCGAAGTCAGCTCCGCCGATGCGCCAGCCGGCGATACCGACCGCGAGGTGGACCGCATCGATTCCGCGGACGGTGCGCAGCTCGGTGTTCTTCGCAGTGATCCGTTCGGCGGCCATGCGCGCAGTGCGCAGCCCCACCTCGTCGCGGAAGAGGTTCGACAGGAGCGTCGACTTGCCGGTGATGAACTGAGGCAGGCTCCCCGGGTGGGCCTTGGAGATGTCGATGCCGCCCTCGACGGTGTCGCGGTAGGTGATCAGCGGGGATGGTCCGCCCAGTTCCCTGGCCTCGGCGCGCAACCGAGTGCGCTCGGCGTCGGCGATGTGATCGACCGCGATGACGGTCTCATCCTCGCTGCGCTCTTCGAGGGTCATCGCGGCATCCGCAGATCTGTCTTCACGTCGCCACACATACACAGACTAGGCTCAGCACCTCTCACAGGCCTGTATCCTGGGCGGGTTTCATAGGAATGGATCACTTTTCCTGCACAACCCCGACGCCTTCGCCTTCCTCCCCCGATCGTGCGATATCCCGATCGACGACCGGTCGGGCACCGCAGGATGGACTCATGACGTTCCGCTATGACTTCGCTCCGACGCCCTTCGGCGACGCTCTGGTCGTCTTCTCCGACGACGGCGTCGTGTGCTTCGATCTGTCCGAGGCGACCGATCCCTCCGTTCCGTGGCTCCTCGAATCGGTGAGCACCCGGTTGGCTGCGACGCCGGTTCCCGATCCGGGTGCCGCCGATGAGATGACCGAGCTGCTCGATGAGTACTTCTCCGGCGTTCCCCTGTCATTCGTCCCGAGGATCACACTGGACTGGCGTCTCGTCGATGGATTCACACGCACCGCACTCCAGACGATCGCCGACATCCCGTGGGGCGAGACCATGAGCTATGGCGAGGTCGCCGTGCGCGCGGGCAGTCCGGGCGCCGCCCGCGCCGTGGGCACAGCCTGCCGAATCACACCGTTCTCCGTGATCCTGCCGGTTCACCGCGTCGTGCGCTCCGACGGTTCCCCGGGCCAGTACGGCGCGCACCCCGAGCGCAAGCGCTTCCTCCTCGATTTGGAGCGATGACGACCGCCCGGATGCCGACGACCGCCACGGTGCGGCGTGCGACATCGACCTCCGTCGCCGGCAGCCTTGCTGTCGGGACTCGCGCGGATCACGATAAAAGCGTGATGGAGACTCGTACCGCGAGTATTCCGATATTCAGCACCGGACTGCTATCGATCGTTGGGGACGCAACCATTTCCATTTTCACGCCTGCGCCTCGGCCTTTTCAAGCTCTTCCCGGGTACTTTTCGCATTCGGATCCAGCTTCTTATCCGGCTCTTCACGAACGAGGGTGTAGCCGGGGCCTGAAGCCGCCGGCTTCGAGGAGCGATCTCGCGACATAGTTCGTCA
>NZ_CANROA010000062.1 GCF_947632095.1 uncultured Microbacterium sp.
ATTGATCTTCCTCTGTCTTGTTTTATCGGCTGCTGAGCGGGACTCTAACAGCAAGTGGGGCCCTCTCACGGCTTTCGTTCAGAAACCGTCACGCGATGAGCGCGCGGCGCAGGTCGTCGAGTTCTGCGCGGGACAAGCCTCCCGAGAGCAGGTACTCATGAGCGCCGCCGGCGGCGTCTGTCCAGGCGAGGGCCTGCTCGATCGCAGAGGCGGGCGTGCCCGTTGCGAGAGTGCGCAGCTTCGGGGTGACCGGAATCCCGTACGACTCGATCATGCCGATCATCGCGTCGGACCACGGCCCGGCGAGATTCTTCTCGGATTGCGCGTAGTCGACGATCACGGCGTCACGCTCGACGCCCACGGCCTCGAGCATCAGTGCGGTGGCGACACCGGTGCGGTCCTTGCCGGCGGTGCAGTGCAGCAGCACAGCGTTCGGCGCCTCTTCGCCGGCGGATGCTCCGATCAACCGGGCGATGCGGACGAAGGAGTCGGCGCCGCCACGGAGCATGTCGACGTACAGGTCGCCGAGTTCGGGAAGGCG
Source organism: uncultured Microbacterium sp. (assembly GCF_947632095.1). Classification (GTDB taxonomy): domain Bacteria; phylum Actinomycetota; class Actinomycetes; order Actinomycetales; family Microbacteriaceae; genus Microbacterium. Next base: position 542 of record NZ_CANROA010000062.1, read on the forward strand.
CGACATCGCTGCGGTGATCTGCTCTGTCGTGGGAGTGGATCCCGGTGCGCCGGCGACCCCCGCGATCAGGTCGCTCGTCGCTCCCTGCATGATCGACAGGTCGACGGTCGAGAATGCGCGTCCCGTGGGCAGGCGATCGGGAGCCATCTGACGCTCCGTCTCGGTGCGCAGGTCGATCACGACCCGGACGGGGGAGTCCTGGAGATCCTGCAGGCCTTCCGCATCGAGCGCGGACAGCGCCTCGGAGCGGAACAGGGCGTGGGGGCGGCTGGTGCCGCCCCCACGCACGGGCATGCCTCCGGTGTCGCGGAAGTTGTAGAGTCCGGAGATCGTCGACATGGCCCGATCCCCTCAGGCCGCGTTCTTACCGAACTGGAAGGAACGGATCATGTTCATCACGCCGAGCACGACGAGCGAGATTCCCAGCAGCCACCACAGCACCTCGGCGCCCCACAGCGGCGAGAACAGCAGGAGGATTCCGGCGATGATGCTCAGGACGGCGAACAGTGCCGACCAGCCCTTCGATGAGGCGTCACCGAGGGTCGTGAGCGCGACGACGCCTTCGACGACCCACATGATGCCGACCATCACACCGAGGAACACGGCGAGCCACAGCATCGTCTGGCCGAGGCTCATCAACGCGACGACGCCGGCGATGATGAACAGAATGCCCAGCGCGATGTGTCCGACCCGTGCCCAGCCGCCCTTGGACTTGCTGAAGATGCCGAGACCCGCATAGGTCAGACCCGCTGCGATCGCGTAGATCGCGATGATCGCCGTGACGACCATGGCTGTGCGGCCCGGCCACACGAGCACGAGGATGCCGACGATGGCTGCGAGGAGCCCGCCGATCCCGATCGCGGCGCGGATGCCATTGACGGCGGTGGATTCGGGGGTCTTGCTCATTGTGCTTCCTCTCACGGCGGTCGCCCGCGTGCGCGCGAGCGGACTGACGTCACGGTTTCGTCCGCGACATCAGCCCGATCCTTCCGAGAAAGCGTGTCGGTGGGGGTGAGCGGAGGGCAAGATCACCCGTTGGGTCACCTGAGTGATCACCCGGCGTCCGGTGGCTCCGCCCGCGGCGGGATCAGCGTCCGCTCGGTGGGAGACGATCGACACCGTGACGGTTGGGTTTGTCGGGCTCCGCGGCCGTGTCGGGCGTCGCATGCTCGCGCCCCGTGGGCGGCTCGGACGTCGGATACTCTGGCTCGTCGATCTCGACGGCCTTGTCCCGTTCATCGCGGGAAGGCAGATGGTCAAGGGGCTGTTTGATGTCGTCTGGATGGCTCATGCCCCTACCCTCGGCGGTTCGATCAGGCTCGCACAGGGGGTTGAGAACGGGGCGATCGTGTGAACCGTGAGTGCGAGCGCCACTGTCATCGCGGTTCGTGATCGGCCAGGGCATCGGCCAGAGCCGTGAGAACGGCAGCGAGAGCCTCGTCGTCGCGCGATGCCGTGCGGGTCGCGGCGAAGATCTCGCGCACGGGCGAATCGGGCAGCTCGAGCAGGCGGACGGAGTCGCGGTCGCCCGTCCAGACGAGGTCGGGGAGCATGGCGGCGGCGTGACCGGCGGCGACCAGGCGCGCATGGGCGATGAGGTCGGTGGCCTCGAAGCGCACGTCGGGTTCGAATCCGGCGGCGCGGCACTGCTGCACGGCCCACCGGCGCACGGTCGTCCCCTGGGGCTCCATGGCCCAGGGGTGATCGCGCAGGTCGGAGAGTTCGTGGGCGGGGGAATGCGGGGGAACGGCGATGCGCACCGGATCGCTTCCCAGCAGGGTGCGTTCGATGCCGTCGCGCAGTTCGCGGGTGTGACCGGGGTACTGCTCCGCGACGACGAGGTCGAAGGTTCGGGCCTGCAGCTCGAAGAGCGCCTTCTCGGGCGGGATCTCGACCATGTGCACACGGATGTTCGGATGTTGGGTCCCGAGCGCCGTCAGGGCGCGGGGGACGACGGCCTCGGCGACGGTCGGCATGACGGCGATGCGCACGATCTCCGCGGCGTGCTGAGCCGTCGACAGCTCGGCGCGCACGGCCTCGTCGAGTTCGAGCGCCCGGGCCGCATGCTCGGCGAGCAGGCGCCCTTGCGCGGTCAGACGTACGCGCCTACCGTCGGGTTCGAGCAACGAAGCACCCGCCTCGCATTCGAGCAGGGAGAGCTGTTGCGACACCGTCGAGGGGCTGTACGCCAGGGCTGCGGCGACCTCGGCGATGGTGCCGCGCAGCGCCAGCTCGTGCAGGAGGCGCAAACGTCGGAGCTCGAACATCGGGCACCTCGTTATCTTCGGGAACATCGAACGATATCCATCGTAAACGCTCGCTTTTCACGAATGGTCGAGTGCCTGCACACTGAGACGAGGACTCGCGGCGACGCCGCGCTCTGGAGTGAGGAAGACCGATGACTCAGACGACATCGACGCCCTTCGAGCACGCCGAGATGGCAGAGCTCGCCGACGACGCCGTGGCGCTCGTGCGCCGCTGGCTCGAGGAGAGCCGGGAGGTGCCCAGCGATGCGGCCGCCCAGCGCCTGGCCGGCGTGCTGCGCGATCCGAAGGGGCTCGACTTCACGGTCGGCTTCGTCGACGGCGTCGTGCGCCCGGAGGACCTGAGGGTCGCGGCCCACAACCTCCACGACCTCGTGCCGTTGACTCCGAAGTTCCTGCCGCTCGCGCTGCGCGGGCTCATCGGTCTCGGCGGAGCCCTCGCTCCGGCATTCCCGGGGATCGTCGTGCCGATCAGCCGCCGCGTGCTGCGCGGCATGGTCCGCCACCTCATCGTCGACGCCACGGATGCCAAGCTCGGCAAGGCCATCCGCAGCATCCGCTCCGATGAGGGCGTGCACCTGAACATCAACCTCCTCGGCGAGGCCATCCTCGGAGAAGAGGAGGCCGCACGCCGGCTCGCCGGCACCCGACGACTGCTCGAGCGCGACGACGTCGACTACGTCTCGATCAAGGTCTCCTCCACCGTCGCACCGCACAGCCCCTGGGCCTTCGACGAGGCCGTCTCCCACGCTTCCGAGGCGCTCGTGCCGCTGTTCCGCATCGCGAAGGCGCGCGGCAAGAAGTTCATCAACCTCGACATGGAGGAGTTCAAGGACCTCGATCTGACGATCGCGGTGTTCACGAGCATCCTCGACCGCCCCGAATTCCGCGATCTGTCGGCCGGCATCGTCCTGCAGGCATACCTGCCCGATGCCCTCGGCGCCATGATCCGTCTGCAAGAGTGGTCTGCGGCGCGCGTCGCCGACGGCGGCGCAGACATCAAGGTGCGCGTCGTCAAGGGCGCGAACCTGCCGATGGAGCAGGTCGACGCCGAGACCCATGGCTGGCCCCTGGCAACCTGGCACAGCAAGCAGGCGACCGATGCCTCGTACAAGGCGGTCCTCGATTACGCGCTGCGCCCCGAGCGCGTGAGGAACGTGCGCATCGGCGTCGCCGGGCACAACCTCTTCGACATCGCGCTGGCCTGGCTGCTCGCCGAGAAGCGCGGGGCCACCTCGGGCATCGAGTTCGAGATGCTGCTGGGCATGGCGACCGCACAGGCGACCGTCATCCGCCGCACGGTCGGGTCTCTGCTGCTCTACACCCCGGTCGTCCACCCGGCCGAGTTCGACGTCGCGATCGCGTACCTGATCCGCCGTCTCGAAGAGGGGGCATCCACCGAGAACTTCATGTCTGCGGTATTCGATCTCGACGAGGACCCGGTGCTGTTCGCCCGCGAGCGCGACCGCTTCCTCGCCTCGATCACGACGATGCCCACCGAGGTTCCGTCCTCCAACCGCACCCAGGACCGCTCCGCCGGAATCATCGCGGTGCCCGAGACCGGCTTCGAGAACACCCCCGACACCGACCCGAGCCTGGCCGCGAACCGTGCGTGGGGCGACGCGATCCGCTCGCGCATGCAGGAATCGCAGCTCGGCGATGAGACGGTCGCGGCGCACACCCTGAGCTCCGCCGAGCAGCTCGACGCGGTCATCCGGACCGCGGTGGGCGCCGGCGAATCCTGGCGGGCCCTGGGCGCCGCCGGTCGCGCCGAGATCCTGCACCGCGCCGGCCGCATCCTCGAGGAGCGCCGGGGCGACCTCCTCGAAGTCATGGGCTCCGAGTGCGGCAAAGTCATCGAGCAGGGAGACCCCGAGGTCTCCGAGGCCATCGACTTCGCCCACTACTACGCCGAGAGCGCGCTGGCCGCCGACGCGATCGAGGGCGCTGAGGCGCGTCCGGTGGGCCTCACGGTCGTCACGCCGCCGTGGAACTTCCCGGTCGCGATCCCGGCGGGTTCCACGCTCGCCGCGCTCGCCGCCGGTTCGCCCGTCATAATCAAGCCCGCCCGCCAGGCCCGCCGTTCCGGCGCGGTCATGATCGAGGCGCTGTGGGAGGCGGGGGTTCCCCGCGAGGTCCTGCAGTACGTGCAGCTGGACGGCCGCGAACTCGGGCAGAAGCTCGTCAGCGATCCGGCCGTCGGCCGTGTCATCCTCACGGGCGGCTACGAGACGGCCGAGCTGTTCCGCGGCTTCCGCCCCGACCTGCCGCTGCTCGCCGAGACCAGCGGCAAGAACGCCATCATCGTCACCCCGCACGCCGACCTCGACCTGGCCGCGAAGGATGTCGCCTACTCGGCGTTCGGCCACGCGGGCCAGAAGTGCTCCGCGGCATCCCTCGTGATCCTCGTCGGCTCGGTCGCCGACAGCGAGCGCTTCCGCCGTCAGCTCATCGACGCGGTCGGCTCGTACCAGGTCGGTCAGCCCTGGGAGGGGCCGAGCCGCATCGGACCGCTCATCGGCCCGGCCGACGGCAAGCTGCTCCACGCTCTGACCACGCTCGAGAACGGTGAGTCCTGGGTCGTCGAGCCCGAGAAGCTCGATGACGCCGGCCAGATGTGGAGCCCGGGGATCAAGGAGAACGTCGTCGCCGGCAGCCCGTTCCACCTGACCGAGTACTTCGGTCCGGTACTGGGCATCATGACGGCGAAGACGCTCGATGAGGCGATCGGCCTCGTCAACGCGATCGACTACGGCCTCACCTCGGGGCTGCACTCCCTCGACGAGGACGAGATCGCCCAGTGGCTCGCCGCCGTCCAGGCCGGAAACCTCTACGTCAACCGCGGCATCACGGGCGCCATCGTGCAGCGCCAGCCGTTCGGCGGCTGGAAGAAGGCGGCGGTCGGTGCGGGAACGAAGGCCGGCGGCCCGAGCTACGTGCTCGGCCTCACCGACTGGGTGGATGCGCCTGTCGCCGCGGACGCACCGAGCGATGCGCTCTCGCGCGCGGCGCTGGCAGCGCTGACATCGGCGGATGCCGCGGCGGAGGCATCCTGGTTGCAGGGGGCGCTTGCCACCGACGTCGCCGCCTGGCAGAACGAATTCGGTGCTGTCAGCGACCCGACAGGCCTGGTCACCGAGCACAACGCCCTCCGTTACGGCGCGGTCCCCGTCACGATCCGTCTCGCCGGCGCATCCGTCGCCGAGGCGATCCGTGTGATCGCCGCGGGCCTGCGCACCGGTGCGCGTCTGAACGTCAGCACGGCAGCACCGCTGCCCGCCGCGGTGCAGACTTGGGCGACGGAGTCCGCCATCGGCGTCGCGGTCGAGGATGACGCCGCGTGGGGCGCGCGGGCAGCCCGCATCGCCGAGTCCGGGGGCCGCATCCGTCTCGTCGGCGGCGATGCCGCAGTCCTCGCCGAGCACACCGGCGGATCGCCCGCGGTCGCCGTGTACGCCGGCCCGGTGCTCTCGGCTGGCAGGATCGAGATGCTGCCCTACCTGCGCGAGCAGGCCGTCTCGATCTCGGCGCACCGCTTCGGCACCCCGCACCGGTACGAGATCCCGACTCTGATCTGATGATCGTCACGAAGGAATGATGCGATGAGGCCCAACCCCGATTACGAACTCGACGATGTCGACGCGATCCGCGCCCTGGTGCGTGAGAACCCGTGGGCGAGCATCGTGAGCTTCGTGCCGGGGAAGGGCCTCGTCGCATCCCACTATCCGATCCTTCTCGACGAGGACGCCGACGGCATCGTGCTGCTCAGCCACGTCGGCCGCCCCGACGAGCGCCTGCACGAGCTGGGCGGGCACGAGGCGATGGTGATGATCTACGGCCCGCAGGGCTACGTCTCGCCGGGCTGGTACGGCGTGCCGTACGGCGTCCCGACATGGAACTTCGCGGTCGCGCATCTCTACGGCACCCCCGAGATCCTCACGGACGAGGAGAACCTGCGTGTGCTCGACCGACTCGTCTCGCACTTCGAGAATGTGCTCCCCGAGCCGTACCTGATGCACCGCACCCTCGAGAACACCGCCTACGCGGAGCGGATCGTGCAGGGCACGGTCGGGTTCCGGATGCGCGTGGACCGGTTCGAGGCGAAGGACAAGATGAGCCAGGACAAGCCCGCCGAGGTCGTCGACCGCGTGATCACCGCGCTCGGCGAGCCGGGACCGTACTTCAACCCGCCGCTGGCGGCACGCATGTCTGCGATCCACCACGAGGAGCAGAGCCGATGAGCGTCCTGACTCTGACCGGCGCGCGCCCCTACGGCACCGCCGAACCCGTCGATGTGTTCATCCGGGACGGCATGATCGATGCGGTCCTGCCCACCGGGGAGCGGGCGGCCGAGGGAGAGGTCGTCGACGTCGCCGGGCGCTGGATCGGCCCCGGTCTGTGGGACGCTCACGTGCACTTCACCCAGCACGTCATCCGCCGCCGCCGTATCGACCTCACCGAGACGACCAGCGCCGCGGACGTCATCGCCGCGACGGTCGCGGCCCGCGCCGCGGACTGGCCGCTCGCCGACGGCATGCTGATGGGCTACGGCTTCCGCGACGGGCTGTGGGAGAGCCCGGCCACTCTCGCCGCCCTCGATGCGGCCGTGCCCGATGTGCCGGTCGTGCTCGTCAGCGGTGACCTGCACTGCGGCTGGATGAACTCCGCCGCGGCCGCTCATCTCGGCGTCGAGCTCGATGAGACCGGACTGCTGCGCGAAGGGCCCTGGATCGACCTGCTCCACGCCTTCGATGCGGCCTCCGACCTGCCGTTCGAGGCCTACCAGGAGGCGGCGGATGCGGCATCCGCCCGTGGCGTCGTCGGCATCGTCGAGTACGAGAAGACCGACAACATCACCGAGTGGCGTGACCGCGTGGAGCGCGGCCTGACCGGACTGCGGGTGGATGCCGCGGTCTGGGGCGACCGGCTGGAGGCCGTCATCGCCGACGGCTGGCGCACCGGCGCCTCTATCGATGCGGAGTCCCTCGTGACCTTCGGGCGCCTCAAGGTCATCGTCGACGGATCCCTGAACACCCGCACCGCGTGGTGCTGGGACCCGTACCCCGGCACCGACCCGGCGCACCCGCACTCCTGCGGCATGGAGAGCGTGTCGATCCCGGAACTGCGCCGACAGCTCGAAAGCGCGCGCGCTGCGGGGATCGAGGCGGCCGTCCACGCGATCGGCGACCGGGCGAACACCGAGGTGCTCGACGTCTTCGCCGACCTGGGCATGTCCGGCGTCATCGAGCACGCGCAGCTCGTGCGCGAGGAGGACTTCGCCCGCTTCGCCGAGCTGGGGCTCGCCGCCAGCATCCAGCCCGAGCACGCCATGGACGACCGCGACGTCGCCGATCATCACTGGTCGGGCCGCACCGGCCGAGCCTTCGCCTTCGGTTCGCTGCACCGCTCCGGCGCCGAGCTGCGCCTCGGATCCGATGCCCCCGTGGCCCCGCTCGACCCGTGGATCTCGATCAGCGCCGCGACCGCCCGCAGCCGCGGCGACCGGGACGCCTGGCACCCGGAGCAGCGCCTTCCGTTGGATGTCGCCCTCGCGGCATCCGCCCGGTCGACGCTGGACGCCGGTCAGCCCGCCGACCTCGTGGTCATCGACCGCGACCCCTATGCCTGCGATCGCGACGAGCTGCGCGAGATGCCGGTGGCGGCCACGCTCGTCGGAGGCCGGTTCACGCACCGAGCGCTCTGAGAGCCGCCTCGCACCGTCGCCTGATCAGACGGCGACGGTTCGGAAGCCGGCGTTGCCCATCGACGAGTCGGGAGTGCTCTGCGATCGTGCCGCGTTGCGGTACCGGTTGCAGTACGAGTCGTGGCACAGGTAGCTGCCGCCGCGCAGCACGCGCTGCTCACCGGCATCCGGTCCGGTCGGCGCGGTCGCAGCGCCGGCCGCGTA
>NZ_CANROA010000063.1 GCF_947632095.1 uncultured Microbacterium sp.
TGGCTGCCCGTGAACGAGCGGGCGTCGAAGCCCATCGAGTGGATCGCCATCGCCAGCAGCGCCATCGAGATGCGCTCTCCGCTGGAGAGCAGCATGTCCATCTCGCGCGGTGCCGGGATCGGAGCGACCTCGTTCGCGAGATCGAGGAGCTCATCGGTGGTGTCGCCCATCGCGCTGACGGCGACGACGACATCGTGACCGGCACGACGCGTATCGACGATGCGCTTGGCGACGCGCTTGATGCTCTCCGCATCGGCGACCGACGAGCCGCCGTACTTCTGGACGATAAGGGCCACGTTCACTCCCTGGGATGTCGGGCAGATCCGCCCACGGGTCATTGTAGTTTCGATCCGCATGCCCGCTTGCGCATGTGACGGATTCTGCGCTCGCGGGCTACGGTGCCGGCGTCGGCGGGCGCGCCTGGCCGGCACGCGGACGGATTCGGCCGCCGGTCCCGGCGAACCAGCATCCGATGATGATCAGCGGGAGCCCGATGAGCAGCCCCGGGGTGAGGGGCTCGGCCAGCACGATCGCTCCGAGCACCAGCGCGACGACGGGGTTCACGTAGGTGAACAGCGGCGCCCGCACCGGACCGACTTCACGGATCAGCGCGAAGAAGAGCAGGAAGGCGACCGCGGCGCACAGCACCCCGAGAATCACCAGCGACACGGCGGCAGGGGCTGTGGGGACCTCGTGCTGCGTCGCGACCGTGAACGGCGTGTAGAAGATCGCAACGGCGATCAGTGCGACGGTGATGACCCCCAGCGAAGACACATCGCCGAGCTTCTTCGCGACGATGAACGGCGCCGTGGCGTAGAGCAGTGCGACGAGCAGGACCTCGACCGTGGCGAGCAGGTCGCCCGAGGCCAATCCGGGCCCCGCCACGACGACGATCACACCGGCGAAACCGACGACCAGACCGATCACCCGCGACGGCCGGAGCACCCCACGATCGCCGCCGACCAGTGCGATGAGGGCTGCGAACAGCGGCACCGTGGCGACGAGCAGGCCGGTGAGCCCGGACGACAGCGTCATCTCGGCGTGGCCCAGGAGCAGGAACGGGCCGGCGATCTCGACGGCGCCGAAGGCGAGCACCCACGGCCACTTGCGCCAGGCCTGCGTCAACGCACCGCTGCGCAGGGCGAAGGGCAGCAGCACGAGCGCGCCGATCACCGCACAGCCGGCGACGATCGCGGGCGGGGAAATGGATTCGACCGCGATGCGGATGAACAGGTAGGGCACACCCCAGATCAGCGCCATGGCCGCGAACAGCACCCAGCCCCTGCGCGTGAAGGCGCCCTGCGGGTTCACGCGGCGGCCACCCCATCGTGACCGTATCCGCGTCGGATTACAGCGTTCGCCGTCCTTCGAAGGCGCGCCCCAGGGTCACGTCATCGGCGTACTCGAGATCGCCGCCCACCGGCAGCCCCGATGCCAGGCGCGACACGGTGATCTGCATGGTCGTCAGCAGACGGCTGAGATAGCTCGCAGTCGCCTCGCCCTCGAGATTGGGATTCGTCGCGAGGATGACCTCCTGCACGGTGCCATCCGCGAGACGCGTCATGAGCTGCGCGATGCGCAGATCGTCGGGGCCGACCCCCGCGATCGGGCTGATCGCACCGCCGAGCACATGGTAGAGACCACGGAACTCCCGCGTGCGCTCGATCGCCGAGACATCCTTGGCGTCTTCGACGACGCAGATCAGCGCCGGGTTGCGGCGCGGATCGCGGCAGATCGAACACCGATCCTGCTCGGAGACGTTGCCGCACACATCGCAGAAACGCACGCGCGCGCGCACGTCGGTGAGGAGCTCGGCCAGGCGCGCCACGTCGAACGACGGCGTCTGCAGAATGTGGAAGGTGATGCGCTGCGCCGACTTCGGGCCGATGCCGGGAAGGCGGCCGAACTCGTCGATCAGATCTTGGACAATGCCGTCGTACATCAGGCGAACCTCGTCGGGGGCTCATAGGGCTCTTCGCGCACGAACGTCGCGCCGAGCACCTGGCGGATCACGGCCTCGCCGTAGCGCTGCACTCCCCCGGGCGACCGGTCGCCCCGCGGCTGCATCGCACGCTGCTGCGGAGGCTGCTGACGTTGCGGCTGCGCAGGGGCCGGCGCAGGGGGCGCCACCGGCGCAGGGGGCACCCCCTGCGCCGACTGCGGCGCGCGCTCCCGCGTCGGGGCGGGCGATGCGGGCTCATCGTACGGACCGTATGGGGGCTCATCGTCCGGGTACGGCGCATCATCGTCGCTGGGCGGAGGAACATCATCATGAACGCCGCTCGCGTCGACGGACGGCGTCGTCGGCATCGGCGTCGGGGGCTGCGGCGTCGGCGTCGAAGCGGTGGCCGGGGACGGAGCGGGTTCCGGCGGGCTCGGATCGTCTGCAGGCGCAGGAGCCTCGGAGGTCGGAATCGCGGCGACCGCCCACTCGGTCACAGATGCCGCGGATGCCGTCGGCTGCGGTGCCGGTGACGATGACCGCGCCGCATCGCGAGGCGCCGTGCGCACGGGAGCGGCGGGCGCCGCATCGGATAACGACCGCGGAGGAAGCTGCGCGGGGCGGTATTTCACCGTGACGCCGAGCTCCTGCTCGATTGCGGCGCGCAGATGGTCGGAGGGCCCATTGCCCGGGGTGATCCCCTTGAACTTCTGCAGATCCTGCGCGCTCGTGAAGCCGAGCGTGAGCACGGTGGTATCGCCGTCGAACTCCAGCGGCTGGACTCCCGTGGCGAGCAGCCACGACGCACGGCTCACGCTCTCCAGGCGCGTCAGCACGGCGGGCCACACGGCACGGATGCGGTCGATCGTGACAGGGCCCGAAGGAACGGGAGCCGCCGGGGCCGGAGCGGGGGTCGCGGGCGTCTGGGCCGGCGCGGATGCCGGTTCCGGGCGTTCTGCGCGTTCGGCGCGCTTCGTCTCGGGCGCAGCGGCTCGTTCGGCGGCCGGAGCAGCAGCGGGAGCAGCCGGAGCAGCAGCGGGAGTGGCAACCGGACCATCGGCGGGCGACGGAACAGCGGGAGCCGACGCGGATGCCCCGGCCGCCGAGAGGACGCGCGCGATCATGAGCTCGAGGTGCAGACGCGGCGATGTGGCCCCGGTCATGTCGTCGAGCGCCGCGCTGACGACATCGGCCGTGCGCGACAGGCGCGTGGCGCCGAAGGCCGAGGCCTGGGTGCGCATGCGGGACATCTCGTCTTCCGGGATGCCGCGAAGGACAGCGGATGCTCCCTCTCCGACGGCGGCGATCACGATGAGGTCGCGCAACCGCTCGAGCAGGTCGTCGACGAAGCGTCGCGGATCCTGACCGGTCTGCACGACGCGGTCGATCGCGGGGAAGGCCGCGGCGGCATCACCGGCGGCGAGCGCGTCGACGATCTCGTCGAGCAGGGAGGCGTGCGTGTAGCCGAGCAGTGCGACGGCCCGCTCGTAGGCGACGTGATCGCCGTCGGAGCCGGCGATCAGCTGGTCGAGCAGCGACAGGGTGTCGCGTGGCGACCCGCCACCGGCGCGCACAACGAGCGGCAGAACACCCGGGGCGACTTGAACACCCTCTTCGGCGCAGAGCTTCTCGACGTACTCGAGCATGGCCGCGGGCGCGACGAGCCGGAACGGATAGTGGTGCGTGCGCGAGCGGATGGTGCCGAGCACCTTGTCGGGCTCGGTCGTCGCGAAGATGAACTTCACATGAGCGGGGGGCTCTTCGACGAGCTTGAGCAGGGCGTTGAAGCCCTGCGGGGTGACCATGTGGGCCTCATCGAGGATGAAGATCTTGAACCGGTCGCGGCTGGGCGCGAACGTCGCCCGTTCGCGCAGGTCGCGGGCGTCGTCGACGCCGTTGTGGCTGGCGGCATCGATCTCGACGACGTCGAGGGACCCGCCGCCGTCGCGCGACAGCTCCACGCAGCTCGGGCAGACGCCGCACGGGGTGTCCGTCGGGCCTTCAGCACAGTTGAGGCAGCGTGCGAGGATGCGCGCTGACGTGGTCTTTCCGCAGCCGCGAGGGCCGGAGAACAAGTAGGCGTGGCCGACGCGGTCACCGCGCAGCGCAGTCATGAGCGGATCGGTCACCTGCGATTGCCCGATCATCTCGCCGAAGTTCTCGGGACGGTAGCGGCGGTAGAGGGCTGTGGTCACCCGTCCAGCCTACGGCCAACCGCCGACACTGCACCCGTGAGGATGCCGGGGCACCTCACGGCAGGGCGTCGAACACGTCCCCCACCGCGCCGGCGAGGTCGGCGATCCCCTGGCCGACATCGACGAGCTCGCCCAGCGAGCGCACCAGGGCGACGGCACCGCCGATCGCCTCGATGATCTCTGCGACCTCGAGAGCGGATCCCAGCGCATCCCCGAACCCCGCATCGGCGCGCAGCGCGTCCCCGTACTCGCCCAGGTTCTTCGCCCAGCTCTCCTCCATGCCGAACAGCACCGCGTACGGCAACAGCCTTTCATTGAGCAGGAATGTCCGCAGGCCATCGTGGTGCGCCTGCGGCGAAGCATCCGTCACCGTCAGCGCGCCGTCGACCGACTGCAGGTATCGCAGCGGTTCCTTCTCGGCGAGGTCCATGTACTCGTGCAGGCCCGCCAGGTGCCGACGCAGCGGCTCCGCCGCGGGCAGGAAGACCCGCCACGGCCGCGGGACGACGAAGAACACGGCGAGCACGATGAGCAGGCCGGCCGCAACGAGCATAGCGGCGATCGCATCACCGCCGACGAGCGTGCCGATGAGCGTGGTCGCGCCGGCGAGCATCCCGAGCACGGCCAGCACCGTGATCACGCGCACCGGGGCTGTGCGCGGTTCGCGCGCGTACAGACCGGCTTCGGCACCGCGCCGCCTCTCGACGGCGAGGACATCGCGCACCCGGCGTTTGAGGGCGCGCGAGTGCCTGCTGAATCGCCGCACGGCCGATGTCGTGCTGCCCTGCCCGAAGAGAGCCTCCATCACGCGGATCTCGGAGACCGTCATCGACGCTCCGGGCATGACCTCCGCAGAGATGGTCGCCTTCTTGCCGGTCTCGCCGTCCGGACGGAGCAACCGGATCTTTCTGCGCACGGCGAGGTCGATGAGTGCCGCGGCGATCGCCCGCGAATCCTTCTGCAGCAGAAGTGCGTCCGTGAGCACGGTGTCCTCGGCCACCGGCGCGAATCGCGCCCCCGGAGACGACGGCATCCGATGCGCGTACCACCGCATGATCGCGGCCGCGGCGATCAGTACCACCGCGGGAACCACGACCAGACCCAATGCCCCGAGCGCCAGACTGCTCACCGGTCTTCTCCCATCGCCTGCACGATCACCGGGATCGCCGAGGTGATGACCGGCAGCGACGGTGCGAGCCGGGTGCCGTCGGCACGACGCGCATCCGAGAAGCCCTGCAGAGTCGGGCGCCCGGGACGCACCGGCCCCTGACCGGCGAGCGTTATGACGGCATCCTTCCCCGCCTCAGCCCGCTGCGTCTGTCCGCGGACGGTGAATTCGATGGGATCTCCGGATGCCACGTGCACGCGCAACTCGTCGGAGGTCACGGTGACGACCAGCGCACTCCCCTGCCACTGCATCCGGTAGGTCAGCGAGGGCCAGTCCTTCGGCAGGCGCGGGTCGAAGCTCAGCTCCCCGGCGTGGTCGCGCATTCCGCCGAAGCCCGAGACGAGAGCGGTCCAGACGCCTCCCGCAGAGGCGACGTGCACGCCGTCGGAGGCGTTGTGGTGCAGATCACCCAGGTCGACGAACAGCGACTGCTCGAAGTACTCCCGGGCGAGGTCCTGGTAGCCGACCTCGGCGGCGAGCACCGACTGCACGACGGCCGAGAGCGTGGAGTCGCCGGTGGTCAGCGGATCGTAGTAGTCGAAGTCGGCGAGTTTCTGCTCGGCGGTGAAGTGGTTGCCCTGCAGGAACAGCGCCAGGACGACGTCCGCCTGCTTGAGCACCTGGAACCGGTAGATGACCAACGGGTGGAAGTGCAGCAACAGGGGCCGCTGATCATCCGGCGTGTGTGCGAGGTCCCAGACCTCGCGCTCCAGGAACATGGCGTCCTGCGGGTGGATGCCGAGTCCCTCACTGTAAGGGATGTGGATCGCGGCGGCGGCGAGATCCCACGCGTCCGGCTCCGCCGCATCCAACCCGGTGCGTTCGCGCAGGCGCGCGTACGCCTGCTGGTCGTCCTGCTGGATGCTGCGCACCACACGCGAGGCGTAACGCAGGTTGTACCGGGCCATGACGTTCGTGAACAGGTTGTCATTGACGACGGTCGTGTACTCGTCGGGCCCGGTGACGCCGTGGATGTGGAACACGGCCTCACCATCGGCCTCGCGCCAGAACCCGAGAGTCGCCCACAGGCGGGCGGTCTCGACGAGGATGTCGACGCCCTCCCGGCGCATGAAGTCGTCATCGCCGGTGGCCCGCACGTACTTGCCGAGCGCGAAGCTCACGTCGGCGTTGATGTGGTACTGCGCCGTGCCCGCCGCGTAATAGGCCGAGGCCTCCTCGCCGTTGATGGTCCGCCAGGGGAACAGCGCACCCGCCTCGTTCAGCTGCGCGGCACGGCGACGGGCCGCCGGAAGCATGAGCACGCGGGCGCGCAGGGCGTTGCGCGCCCACTGCGGCGATGTGTAGGTCAAGAACGGCAACACATAGATCTCGGTGTCCCAGAAGTAGTGGCCGCTGTATCCCGATCCCGAGACGCCCTTGGCGGGGACACCCGCGCCATCGGCGCGCGCCGATGCCTGCGCGAGATGGAACAGGCACCAGCGCACCGCCTGCTGCAGATCGTCGTGCCCCTCGATCTCGACGTCGGAGCGCTTCCAGAAAGCATCCAGCCATTCGCGCTGACGTCGGAACTGGGCCTCGACGCCCTCGAAGGCGGCCCGGTCCAGCGAACGACGGCACCGGTCGACGAGCTCCCGCGCCGGCACGCTGCGGGAGGTGTGATAGCTGACGAGCTTCGTGATGCGGATCGGCACCCCGGCCTTCGCCTGGACCCGGAAGACGTTCTTGGCGATGTCGGGATCGATCAGCGTGCGAGCGCTGTACTCGTTGTCGGTCTCGATGATGTGGTCGGCGACCACCGCCACCGTCATTCCCGAGTCCGTCGTCCGGTACGACAGCGCCGAGCGCAGTCCGCTCTGCCAGTGCTCGGCGGGCTGGAGCACTCGTTCGGTGATCCGCTCGCTCTTGCGCGGATCGAAGCCGGCGCTCCCCTGGGCCGCGCTGGGTGTTCCGGCGTAGACGTTCCCGCCATCCTGCCGGTTCAGCAGCTGGCAGCTGATCGTGACCGGTGCGTCGGCGTTCTCGACCGTCACTTCGAGCCGCAGAACGGCCAGGTGCCGCTCCTCGAAGCTCACCAGCCGCTCATCGCGCATGCGGATCGTCTTGCCCGACGGGGTCTCCCACACGAAACTCCGCGTCAGCACGCCCGTGCGCATGTCCAGGCTGCGCGAATAATCGCGCACCTCGGACTCGTCGAAGGAGATCGGCTCGTCATCGACGTAGACGCGCATGATCTTGGCATCCGGCGCATTCACGATCGTCTGGCCCACCTCGGCGAAGCCGTACGCCTGCTCGGCGTGGCGGATCGGCCAGGTCTCGTGCAGACCGTTGATGAACGTGCCGTGCTCGAGAGCACCGCGGCCCTCGATGTGATTGCCGCGCAGGCCGAGATACCCGTTGCCCACCGCGAACAACGTCTCGGAGACGCCGTCCTCGCTGTAACGGGCCTCGGTCAGACGCCACGGGTCGACGGGGAAGCGGTCGCGATCGATCATGCGGTCTCCGGAAGGTCGGGGAGGAGTCGGGCGAGGTCATCGACGATATCGGTCGCTCCGGCCTGGAGCAGCGCACTCGTGCCGGCGCCGCGGTCCACGCCCACGACCCGTGAGAAGCCGGCGGCCACCGCGGAGGCGACCCCCGAGACGGCGTCTTCGACGGCGATGCTCTCGGCCGGGTTCACGCTGAGCGCCACCGCACCGGCGCGGAACATATCGGCGGCGGGCTTCGAGGCGAGGCCCTCCCGAGCCGCCACGCGACCGTCGATCACCACCGGGAAGAAGTCGCGCAGGCCGGCTGTTTCGAGCACCTCCTCGGCGTTCGACGAGCTCGACACGACACCCATCGGCACGCCTTCCCGGTGCAGGAGCTCGATGAGTGCGAGGGAGCCGGAATAGGGCGCTACGCCACCGCTGCGCAGCGCCGCAGCGAACGCCGCATTCTTGCGATTGCCGATGCCGCAGACCGTCAGCGCATCCGGAGCATCCGCCGGATCCCCCCACGGGATCTCGACGTTGCGGCTGTGCAGCAGGCTCGCCACCCCGTCATAGCGTCGCTTGCCGTCGACGTACGCGTAGTAGTCCTGCGGTGTATAGGGCTCAGGGATCCCCCACTGGACGAAGACTTCATCGAAGACCGCTTGCCAGGCGCGCATATGCACCTCGGCGGTCGGAGTCAGCACGCCGTCCAGGTCGAAGAGCACGCCTTCGGCGCGGCGCAGGTCGGGCAGGGT
>NZ_CANROA010000064.1 GCF_947632095.1 uncultured Microbacterium sp.
TCGGCTCCGCCGACGCCGCCGACCTGCCAGAAGCGGAAGGTGTCCATGGCGGCGAGGCGCGGCAGCAGCACGGCGCTGACGAGCGAGGACAGCGCCGCCGTGGTGGCGGCGCCCGCCAGGGCGAGCTTGATCGGCGTCGATCCGCCCGGGCCGACCGATCCGACGATGTAGACGAAGATCGCCGTGACGATGGCGCCGAAAAGGGCCAGCCACAGGTACTCGAAGGCGGAGGTGATGCCGAAGAACGCGATGCCGCAGACGACCGCGAGCGCAGCGCCGGTGTTGACGCCCAGGATCCCGGGGTCGGCGATCGGGTTGCGGGTGACGGCCTGCATGAGCGCGCCGGAGAGGGCGAGGGCCGCGCCGGCGATGACCGCGAGCACCGTGCGCGGGATGCGCTGCTGCACGGCGATCGCCCCGATCTCGTCGGGAACCCTCCCCTGGAACCAGGAGCCGATGCCCTCCACGATCTCGTCGAAGGTCACGGGCCGGGAACCGAAGGCGAGCGAGAGCAGCACCGCGATGATGACGGCGATGACCGCCGCGATGACGATCACGACACGGCGCCGCGCCCCCGCCTGTGAGGCGGAGGCGCGGCGCCGGTCGTCGACCGTCGTCGGGGTCGAGGTCACTTCACCGACGAGACGGCGCCGTCGAGAAGAGCGACGTAGTCCTCGATCATCCACGGGATGGACAGGGCGGTCGGGGTGACCGAACCGCTGAACGCATCACCGGTGCCGACCGAGATGACCGCACCGTTCTTGACGGCGTCGAGGGTGCTCCACAGCGGGTCGGCCTGCAGTGCCTTGAGCAGGTCGTCGCCATCGCCGTAGCTGACGATGATGTCGACGTCGGCGATCTGGTCGGCGTTCTCGGCGCTGATGTCGGCGTAGAACGTGTCGAGACCGCCGGCGAGTTCGGGCAGCTCGAAGCCGAGGTCGTGGAGGAACGCCGTGCGGGAGTCGCCCTGACCGTAGATCGAGATCGTCGACAGGTCGGCGGCGTTCATGAAGAAGAAGGCGGCCTTCGTGCCGGTGTAGTCGGAGTCGGCGGTCGCGTCGGCGATCTGCGCCTCGAGGTCGTCGATGAGCGCGAGGCCCTCATCGGCGAGGCCGAGGGCGGCCGAATCCACGCGGATGACATCGCGCCACGGGGTGATCCACGGAGCGTCCGGGTAGGCGACGGTCGGCGCGATCTCGCTGATCGTCGCGTAGCTGTCGGCGTCTAGGTCGGAGTAGCCGGCGAGGATGAGGTTGGGGGCGGTATCGGCGATCGTCTCGAAGTCGGTGCCGTCGGCGGTCGAGAACACGACCGGCTCCTCGGCGCCGAGGGCCTTGTACGCATCGAGAGTCCAGTCGTAGACGCCGAGGCCGTCGCTGCCGTCCATCGACCAGGTCTGGTCGTCGACGCCGACCGGCGCGATGCCGAGCGCGAGCGCGACGTCCTGGTTTCCCCATCCGATCGTGCTGACGCGCTCGGGCGCGGACTCGACGACCGTCTCGCCGAGGGCGTGCGTCACGGTCACGGGGAAGACGCCCTCGGATGCCGCGCTCCCGCCGGCGTCGCCATCGGTCTCGGCGGAGGAGGTGGAGCAGGCGGCGAGGCCGAGGGCGAGGGCCGCGACGGCGCCGATGCTCAGGACACGGGAGATGCGCACAGTCATCCCTTTCGGGTTCGGGGGGAAGGATGCGGCGACAGCCGCTGAGCTTTGGTAAGCCTGACCTAATGTACACCCGGGTAAGGGTGCCCTGATATATCGATGCCGTTCTGTGACGGAAAGGGCCGCCGCCCCCGAGGGGACGACGGCCCTGAGCCGATCCGGCAGCTGTCAGGCGAAGAGCGCGGTGATCGCCGGAACAGTGAGGACTGCCACGTAGTAGCCCATGAACTGGACTCCGGTGTGCATGTTGAACAGCTTGTTCAGCAGCCCGCCGACGAGACCGATCGTGACCGACACGAGCAGCGCGATGACGCCGCCCTCGTACAGGCAGATCACGGCGATGAGACCGGCGAAGGCGCCGATGATCGCCTCGTGCGAGATCTTCTTCATGATCCAGGCCGCCGCGCGGTGCGCCTGCGTCATCGCGAACGGGTACGTGATCGCCAGGGCGATCAGCACGGCCGCGAGGCCGATGACGAGGAACTGCCACGGTGCGAGCAGGTCGTGCAGGTTGTTGGTCTGCCCGGTCTCCGCATCGATCGTGAAGATCGGCGGCGCGTTGAACAGCGGGTTCGCGGGGCCCGCGGCCATCGGCGACAGCGGCAGTCCGATCGCGATCAGCGGGATGAGCGTCTCGGCGATGTACGTCGACTCGGTCGTTCCGTTCTTCACCGACATCATCGTGGTCAGGCGCCGGTAGCCGTTCTTGATGCGTCCGGCGAACATCTCGCCCATGAGCACCGTCATGGCGACCGGCGAGAAGACGAACGTTGCGCTCGAGATCACGGCGGCCCCGGCCGTGCTGCTCAGCTGTGTGCGGTCGAGCACGCTCACCGGGTTGGGCATGCGCCCCTTCCAGGTGCGCACATCCGCGGCCAGCTCGAACTCGCGGGGAGCGTCGCGCATCATGGACTTGCGGCCGATGGGGCTGGACGCGAGGAACAGGTCCGCGATGAGCGGACCGATCGCGATGCCGAGGAAGAAGCTCACCGACAGGCCCTTGCCGAGCGCGCCGGTGGCGAAGTTCTGCATGCCGACGACGATGAGCACGAACGGGATGAGGGCGAACAGCGCCGCCCAGCGGCCCTTCGACAGCACGGCGATGAGTGCTGCGGCGGCGAGGAAAAGCCAGGGCGCGACAGCGCTGATCGCGTCCGAGAACGGAGTGATCACCCAGGCGAAGAAGACCGCCAGCGGCACGGCGATGATCGCGGCGACGACGCCGCCCGAGATCGCCTTGCGCAGCGCGATGTGCGGAACTCCGAGCTCGCGCAGCATCTGCGCATCGCGCAGCATGGGCGCCGCGAGCGTATCGCCGGGTATGCCCAGCAGTGTCGTCGGGATCGCGTGGGTGATGTGCTTCGCCGCGATGGATGCCATGAAGAAGGCGAAGACGCCGGCAGGGGGCACGCCCAGCAGGATGACGAGCAGCGTCAACGGGGCGATCGTGGCCGTCTCATCCGTGCCCGAGACGAGGCCGATGAGGGCGAAGACGATCGTGCCGATCAGGGCCATGCCCAGTGCCCACAGGGTGGGTTCGAGGAGGGACTCCATCAGAGCTTGTCACCCGCCTCGGCACGAGCGACGTTCTTGCGGTGCTGGGCGACGAAGTCGTCGTACAGCCCGAGCTCCTTCACTTCGCGGAGCACGGCCGCGGGCAGTTCGTCGGGGTCGCCGAGCGGCCCGATCTCGTCCTCGATCGCATCCATGGCCGCTTCGCGCGAACTGGCATGATTCTCGCCGATCGTCACGATGCGCTTGGGCTTGAAGATGTTCGCGGCGATCACCGCGGCGAGCACGCAGGCGGCGAGCCCCGCCACGAGCGCGTAGGAATCGGCGAGCGCGTCACCGCCGGTGAGCTCGCCGAACCCCCACTGCGCCACCAGGAAGACCGGGACGGCGATGCCGATGCCCAGTCCGATGGAGCCGAGCAGATGACGGCCGTCGACCGTATCCCCCCACACCTCCAGCAGTCGTTGTTCTTGCACGGTTCTTCCTCTCTACCGGGTCAGCGCCGTTGCGACTCGTGACATCGGGTTCTTGCCCAGCTCGTGTGCGAGCCAGGCGCTCGTCTCGACAAGGGCGTCGAGATCGATTCCGGTGCGGATGCCAATTCCCTCCAGCATCCACACGAGATCGTCCGTGGACAGGTTCCCCGTCGCAGACTTCGCGAAGGGGCATCCGCCCACCCCGCCGGCCGCCGCGTCGAAGACGCGGACGCCCTCATCGAGACCGGCGTAGACGTTCACCGCTGCCATGCCGTACGTGTCGTGCATGTGCAGGGCGAGGTCGGAGACCGGGATGCCGGCATCGGTCAGAGCACGCACCACGGTGCGCACCTGGCCGGGAGTCGCGACGCCGATGGTGTCACCCAGCGACAATTCGCGCACGCCCCATCCTCGCATCCGCGTCGCGAGACCCACGACGTCGGCGACGGGTGTCGCGCCCTCCCAGGGGTCGGCGAAGACCATCGACAGGTAGCCGCGCACGCGCACACCGTCTTCGGCGGCGCGGGTGACGACGGCCGCGGCGTGCTGCTCCATGCGCTCGCGCGAGGCGCCGAGGTTCTCCTGCGAGAAGCTCTCGGTCGCGCTGAGGAACACGGCGATGTCGTCGGCGCCGGCCGCGCGGGCCAGGTCGTAGCCGCGCACGTTGGGCACGAGCACGGGGGTGCGCTGGGGCAGGTGGGCGACACGGCGCAGCACCTCATCGGAGCCGGCCATCTGCGGCACCCGGTCGGCGCGCACGAAGCTGCCGGCCTCGATCACGGATGCTCCGGCCGCCGCCAGGCGCTCGATGAGGGCCACGCGGGTGTCGACGTCGAGCGTGCGGGACTCCGCCTGCAGGCCGTCGCGCGGGGACACCTCCCAGATCTCGACGCTGTCGCCCGAAACTTTCGGCAGCGGATCGACGACGGGAAGCCCCAGCCCCCGGATGCCGGCCATCAGCGCTTCCGGTGCTCGGCGAGCAGCGTCTCGGCGACGTCGGCGCGCACGGCCCCGCCGGCGACGAGCGCCGCGGCGATCTGATCGACCTCGGCGCCGGTCGCGCCGGCCGCCACGGCCACGTTTCGGGCGTGCAGGCCCATGTGGCCGCGCTGGATGCCCTCGGCGGCGAGCGCGCGCACGGCGGCGACGTTCTGCGCGAGGCCGACCGCGACGACGATCTGGGCGAGCTCGTTGGCCGTCGTCACCTCGGTGAGGGCGACGGCGGCGCGGGCGGCGGGGTGCGACTTGGTGGCGCCGCCGACGAGGCCCACGGCCATCGGCAGCTCGAGGGTGGCGACGAGGTCGCCGTCGGCATTCTTCTCGAAGCGCGACAGGGCCCGGTACTGGCCGTCGCGGGCGGCGTAGGAGTGCGCGCCCGCCTCGACCGCGCGGGTGTCGTTGCCGGTGGCGAGCACGACGGCGGAGATGCCGTTCATGATGCCCTTGTTGTGGGTGGCCGCACGGTACGGGTCGTCGTAGGCGAGGGCGGCACCGGTGATCATGTCGTCCACGACGCGGGCGCCGCCGAGCTCGTCCGCGCCGATCACGATGCGGGCGCGGGTGAGGCGCAGATCGGCGAGGTTGGTGAGGATGCGCAGCAGCGAACGGCCCCCGGCGATCTCGGCCAGCAGCGGGGCGATGGCCTCGGCCATGGTGTTCACGGCGTTCGCGCCCATGGCATCGCGCACATCGACGAGCAGATGCACGATGAGGTGATCGTCGAGCAGTCCATGGACGGTGCGCACCGTGAGATCGCGGGCGCCGCCGCCGAACTCGACGAGCTTGGGGTCCTGGGCATCGGCGAGGGCGAGCACCTCGTCGCGGCGCTCGAGGATGCGGGCGCGGGCGCCGTGCGGGTCGGCGACGTCGAGTAGCTGGATCTGCGCCTGCATGACCGGGGCGGTCGAGGTCGTGGTGATGCCGCCGCGCGCCCGGGACATGCGGGCGATGTTGCTGGCGGCTGCGACGACGGACGGCTCTTCCGTCGCCATCGGCACGAGCACCTCGCGACCGTTGACGATGACGTTGGTGGCGACGCCGACCGGGATGCCGATCTGGCCGATGACGTTCTCGATCATGCGGTCGGCCTGGTCATCGGCGAGGCCGGAGCCGGCGAAGGGGGCGAGCAGATCGGCCGACGCGCCGATCGCCTCGGCGACGGCCGAGCGCCGCTCCTCGATCGAGAGATTGCGCAGTCCGCTGAGTCGAGATGTGGTTGCCACGTGCGGGGTCCTTTCCCGGCGCCAGGCCGGGGAGGCCACGGTGCCGAGGACAGCCAACCACGCGGATGCTGGCGCAGAGCAGGTCCGGATCGGACACAGTTCAGCGGCTGATCATGTCCTCTCGAGCAGGCGCCGCGCGCGCTCGATGCGCAGCGCGAGCTCCAGACGGAACCGGGCCTCGCCGCTGTCGAGATCGTCGGCCAGCAGCAGCCGCAACCGCTGGAGCCTCTGCTTCACGGTGCTCGCGTGCACCTGCAGACTCCGGGCCGCGGCGACCGGCGACCAGTGCGCGTCGAACAGAGCGGACAGCGTCTCGAAGAGGTCGGTGCCGCGGGCTTCATCCCATTCGAGCACCGGCCCCAGCATCCCGTCGACGAAGCCGCGCAGGCGCGCGGCATCCCCGTCGAAGAGCAGCGCATAGGGGGCGAGAACCGATCCCGTCACCGCCCCGGTGAGACCGAGGCCCTGCGCGATGCGCGCACTCCGCCAGAGCGACTCGGCCTGCGCCGCCGCCGCGTCGAGCCCGTCCGCCGAGGCCACGGCGGCGACCGGCGCCGAGAGGTCGACGAGCAGCATCTCCAGGTCGACGGCATGCGCACCCGGCAGCAGCACCGTGATGCCGTCCGGATGCGGGGCGACGAGCGCGTGCGCCCGGCGACGGGCGCGCTCGCTGATCCGACGCCGGGATTCCGCATCGGCCGGCACGGCGAGCGCGATCCACGGCTCATCGACGCCGAGCCCGCGGGAAGCGGCGCGACGCACGGCCGCACGACGCCGGGCGGGGGTGTCCAGCAGCTCGGCCGCGAGTTCTCCGCGCACCTGCTCCTCGGCATCCGCCAGAGCGTCCCGGCGCAGCATGAGCAGGGCGAGGGTCGACGCGGAGCGCTCGATCGTGCGCCGTTCGACCGGGGAGAGATCGCGGCCGGAACGGCGGATGAGCAGTGCCCCGGCGCGTTCGGCGGCCGTCACCACAGGCGCCACGAAGGAGATCGGGCCGTCGTCGAGATCGATGCCCCGGCCGCTCGCCGCCGCGGCCGCGATCACCGGGCGCAGCCCGCGGCGGGCCGCCGCCGTCAAGGGTGGTTCCTCGGCCGAATCGGACTCGGTCGCGGTCGGCACGGCCCGACTGTCGGTGATGGTCCCGGCATCCCCGTCGACGAAGCAGACGCGACGGCCGAGCGCATCCGCCAATGCTGTGACGACGGCATCCGCTCCGTGCCCCGCGACGACCATTCCGGTCAGCTCGCCGTGCAGCGCGGCCGCCCACTCGGCCTCGCGCTGGCGGGAGGCCGCCTCGGCCGTGGCATCCTGGGCCTGCTTCAACAGCTGCGCGAAGTGCAGGGCGAGGGCGGCGTGGCCGGCGAACTCCGCGAGCAGCGACACCTCGTCCGGACGGAAGCTTCGGGCCTCCCGACTCGCGGCGAACAGCACCCCGAGCACCTCATCGCCGACGACGAGCGGTGCGCCCAGCAGCGAACGCAACTGCTCCTCGCCGATGATCGCGTCGATCGTCGGATCGTGCGGCACCGAGGTCACCGAGGCGTAATCCTCGACCCACTGGGGTTGACGGGTGTGCACCGCGAGACTCGCGACGCCCACGCCCGCGGGCACGACCATCGCGAGGAACCGCGGGGATGTCGTGCCGCTCGCCGCGCGCACATACAGCTCATCGTGATCGGCGTCGTAGACCGACAGATAGGTGATGTCGATGTCGACCAGCTCATGCGCGCGGTCGACGATGCGCTGCAGCATGAGGTCGGCATCCGGCATCGACAGCAGGTCGCGCGTCGACGACATCACCGCTCGCAGCTCTGCGCTGCGCTGACGCAGCCCCTCCACGCGCCCCTCGAGCGTCAGCATCGCCTCGGCCGCGGCAGGGTCTGCGGCGAGCGCTGCGCTCACCAGCGCCGGGTCGAGTCGGATGCCGTCGGACAGCGCACGCAGCTGTGCGGCGAGAGGGGAATCCATGGCATTCATCGTCGCAGGTCGCGGGCTCGGAGCATCCATGCCCGGGCTAACGTTGAGGCATGCGAGTGACATCGGCGGTGCGGAGCGCGAAGCGCGGCCCGCTGCTGCAGGTCGTCAAGTCGGCCGCGGCGACGATCGGCGCGTGGATGATCGCCGGATGGCTGATCCCCGGTCCCCTGCCGGTGTTCGCCGCGATCGCCGCGCTGCTGGTGGTGCTGCCGAGCGTGAACCAGTCGTTCACGAAGGCCATCGAACGCAGCATCGGCGTGATCGTCGGCGTCGTCATCGCCACGGGCCTCAGCCTGCTGCTCGGGGCGCAGAGCTGGGTCGTACTGCTCGCGATCGTCGTCGCGATGGTCACCGCGTGGGCGTTCAAGGCGACGCCGGGCATGGGCAACCAGGTCGCGAT
>NZ_CANROA010000065.1 GCF_947632095.1 uncultured Microbacterium sp.
AGTGCGGGTGACGAGGCCCTCGTAGATGTTGTCGATGAGGATCTGCTCGAGGGCCGCGCCGCTCGTGCGGCGGATGTCGAGGTTCGTCGGCTCGAGCACGAGTCCGACGGTGAGGGTGGCATCGGGATCGGGCGTGCCGTCAGAGGAGGACGACGGCGAGGGGGAGCCGGCGCACGCGGTCAGCATGACGGCAGTCGCTGCTATTGCGGAGACGAGGGCGAATCGGGTGGTGCGGCGTGACATGGGCGGAGTTCCTCTCAAGCGGGCACAGCAGTATCGGAGCTCATCGCGCCGCAGCGATGCGGGTGCGGATGAGCTCGGCGAGGTCGGCAGGGGCGGTCTCCTGCACATTGTGTGAAGCGGTCATGACGGTCAGCTCGGCGTCGGGCAGGCGCTGCAGGAACTCTGCGCCATCCGCCTCGCTGACGAAGCCGGCGGATGCTCTGATCAGGGCGATCGGTGCGGTGACCTCGGCGAGGTCTTCCCACCCCGCTTCGGGCGACGGGCGCGCGGCCGTCTGGGCGCCGTCGATCCCGAGCGTCCGAGCGGCGAGGTGTGCGAAGTGGTGCTTCCACTCGATGCGCCCGTCCTCGCGCACGCGGGTGTTGAGGAATACGCCGCGCTCGGTCGCGGCGCGCTCGCCGCCGAAGCCGAAAGACAGGGCGCGCTCGACGAGCTCGTCTCGGTCGGCGAAATCAGTGGGTCCGGCGTAGAAGTCGCGCAGCGCCGCGGGGCCGGCCGAGGTGTCGATCCCGGGGGTGATGTCGACGATCACGAGACTGCGGGCGAGCTCGGGACGCCGGGCGGCCACGGCTGCTGCGGTGAGTCCGCCCAGGGACTGGCCGACGAGTATCTGCGGAGTGGTCGTCCAGGCCTCGAGCGCTGCGATGACATCGCGCGACAGCGGGTGAGCCGTGTAATCGAGATCTTCGCGCCAGGAGGAGTCTCCGTGGCCGGCGAGATCGATGGCGAGCGCGGGGACTCCGAGCATCAGCGCCGTCGTGTCCCACGTGTGGGCGTTGAGGCCCGCTCCGTGGAGCAACGTCACGACGGGGTCGCCGGTGCCGTACTGCAGGGCGCTGAGCGAGCGGCCGTCCGGGAGCGCGAGGGTACGTCGACGTACGGCGGGTAGGGGCACATCGAGCGCCTGCGCCTGGTGCGGAAGATAGCTGAACTCATCGGTCTCGATCGCCACCTCAGTATTGTGGGGCCGGAAGGCTCTTCACGCGAAACGCGAGAGCATTAAGCGTAATTAAAGCCGTGCAGGACTTTGCTTCCTGCTCAAGAATAATGGAGCGACCTTGATGTTTTGATTTTCCGCCACCGAGGCCAGGGTGTCGCCGTCGACCTATCATGGAGGCATGACCGAGACGCGCGTGCACCTGTCGAAGACCGAACCCGCCGCTTATGAGGCATTGGATGCTTTCTCGCGAACCGTGGGGGAGATCTGCCGTGCGAACGGCATTGATGACCGCCTGCGAGAGCTCGTGATGATCCACTGCTCTCAGCTCAACGGCTGCGCCTACTGCACGCGGGCCCACCTCGATCGCGCGACGAAGGCCGGCATCGACGTCGACACTCTCACGCAGATCCCGGTCTGGCGCGAGAGCGGAGTCTTCACGGAGCGCGAGTGCGCGGCGCTCGAGCTCGCCGAGGCCTTCACCTTCATTCATGAGGGCGGTGTGCCCGTCGACGTGTACGACCGTGTGGGAAGCGTCTTCACAGAGAAGGAGTACGCGGCGCTGAGTTGGGCGTGCGTGTCGATCAACGCCTTCAACCGCATCGTGGTCGCGGGCCGTTACCCGGTTCCGCCCCGAAAGAATTGAGCGCACGAAGGTAAGGCAACCCTTCTCCAGTGTTATGCTGGGGTCATCATGACGACCATCACCCCAGCTCGCAGCGCACGCGCGCAGCGCCGTGCCGAGCGCATGAGCGCCCAGCACCTGGTCGTCGCAGACGAGAACTCGCTCCTTGAGCTCGAGACCTTCCTCGCCACACTCCCGCTGTGCGCATCGGGTCGGGTCTTCATCGAGGTCGCCGAGCCCGGCGACATCGGCATCATCAGCGCTCCGGCGCGGATGACCGTGACCTGGCTGGCGCGCTCATCCCGATCGGGCGCCCCTGGCAGCGGGCGATCCTGCGCACAGGGCGCCGCTATGTCCCGCGCCACGTGCGCCTGGGCCGATGAGATGCTGTGCGAAGAAGACACGCACATCAACGTGACACTGCTCGGTGGCTACCTCGGCACGGCCGACATCGTCGACCACCTCACTGAGAAGCTTGCGATGCCGGTCGACAAGATCAGCGTTCCCGCCCGCTTCGGGCTGCTCCCCGTCGCGAACTGACCCTCGCCGTCAGCCGTGCGCAGGCCTCCTGCGCACGTAGTTGCCGTCCTCCAGGCCCGCCTCGATCTCGAAGCGATTGCGCAACGGATCCCTGCCGGCGGCGAGGTACAGCAACGGCATGAGGAAGCCGTAGCGCAGCCACTGGGCCTTGTGCACGGCCTCATGACGAAGCACGCGGTCATCCGGGTCACGATCACCGGTGAGGAAGCATCCGCCGACGCAGACGCCGCCCCGGCCATAGGTCCAGGCTGGCATGCCGCGGAAGACCCACAGTCCGTTGCGACGCTCCACGGGCCCCTTGCTCCACAACGACCCCCATGTCCACCCGATGGCCGTGCCCCAGGCATAGCCGAGACGGCTGATCGGGGAGCGCAGCAGGAACGAGGGGATGCGACGATCGAATCGGCGTCCTCGGGCGAGCGCGGCCTCGGCCGCCGACTGCCAGTCGGCGCTCACACCACAGAACCGATGAGACGGAGGATCGCGCCGAGGTCGTCGACGGCATCGGCCGGTGTGCGCGGTGCGAAGCCGGCGATCGTCGCGCCGGCGAGGGGAACGCGAGCGCGGACCGCGCGGATCGCCGCGCTGAGAACCGCGGGGGAGACGCCGAACGGCTCGGCTGAGGACACACCGGAGAACTCCGCCGGATCGAGCACATCGACGTCGATGTGGATCCAGACGCGCGTCGCGCCGGTCGCTGCGACGGCATCGGCAAGCGCCTCCGGGCTCGCCAGGTCCGAGGCATCCACCCGTCGCAGGCCCGAGAGCGGTTCGATCTCGGCATCATCGATCGCACGGGCACCGACCACCACAACTCTCTCGGGGGTGATCGCCGGGTCGAGGGACAGCTGCGGTGCCCCCTCTCCGAGGACCGCGCGCAGCGCCATCCCGGAGAACGCCCCAGAGGGGGACGAGGCCGGAGTGTGGAGATCCGGGTGCGCATCGCACCACACGACCGCGAGATCTGACGTGTCGATGGCGGCGAGGGCTGCGACGGTCACACTGCAGTCGCCTCCGATCAGCACGGTCTCCGGCTGCATGTGCTCGGCGATGAGCGCACGCACGCGCGTCAACGAGCTGAGACGGTGCACAGCGGTGCCCAAGGAATCCCCGGCTTCGACCGGCACATCGAGCACGGTGGTCGCCGCACGCGGAAGATCACCGGCTATGGCCGATGCGCCATCGACGAGGAGCATCGCGCGGGTGGAGGGGGAACCCTGCCACTGCGGGGCGATCAAAAAACGTGCCACGAGGAACTCCAGGGGGGGGAAGAACGAAAAAGAAGCGCCCCGGGGATCGGCTCCCCGGGGCGCCGGAGAACTCAGGACTCGAGCTGCGACTGAGCGCTGCCGCCTGCCTTGAGCTCGGCGAGACGGGCCTCGACCTCGGTGAGCTCACCGAGGTCGTCGAGGCTCTCGAACTGGGCGTCGAGGCTGGACGCGGCCAGCTCCACCTTGCCCTGGGCGAGCGCCTCCTGACGGCGGACCTTGTCTTCGAAACGGCCGAGCTCACTGGTCGGGTCGAGCACGTTGATCGAGGAGACGGCGTCCTGAACCTTCGACTGCGCCTCGGCGACCTTGGCGCGCGCGAGGAGCTCGCTGCGCTTCGCCTTGAGCTGCTCGAGCTTCTCCTTCATGCCGTTCAGGCCGCTCTTGAGCTTGTCGACGATCTCGGTCTGCGCCGCGATCGTGGGCTCGGCCGTCTTCGCGTCGCGCTCCTCGCCGATCTGGCGCTGCAGGGCGATCTTCGCGAGATTGTCGAACTTGTCGGCGTCGGCCGTGCTGCCGACCGCGCGCAGCTCATCGGCCTTACGGCTGGCGGCCAAGGCCTTGTTGCCCCAGTCCTTCGCCGACCGCACATCTTCTTCGTGGTCGCGCTCGAGCAGACGAAGGTTTCCGATGGTCTCGGCGATGGCGGCCTCGGCGTCGGCGATGCTGTTCGTGTAGTCGCGGACGAGCTGGTCGATCATCTTCTGCGGATCCTCGGCGGAGTCGAGGAGCGAGTTGATGTTCGCCCGGACGAGCGTCGAGATGCGTCCGAAGATGGACTGCTTTGCCATGGTGTTTCCTTTCGATTGGAACAGAGTCGTGCGTGCACGGATTGTCGGGGTCAGAAGCGGCCGCTCCGGGAACGGCCCGAGCCGCGCGAGCCGCCGCCGAAGCCGGAAGGTCGACCGCCCGAGCGGCCGCTGCGGGAACGTCCGCTCGATCCGGAGCTCCAGCCGCTCGAGCGGCTCGAGCCGCCGCCGCTGAGGAGGCCGCCGATGATGCCGCCGAGGATCGCACCGCCCAGGTCGCTGCCACCCCGGTTGCTGCTGTAGCCGGTGCTGTAACCGGTGCTCCAGCTGCCGC
This sequence comes from uncultured Microbacterium sp., assembly GCF_947632095.1. Classification (GTDB taxonomy): domain Bacteria; phylum Actinomycetota; class Actinomycetes; order Actinomycetales; family Microbacteriaceae; genus Microbacterium. Next base: position 4,697 of record NZ_CANROA010000065.1, read on the forward strand.
CCGAGAAGGCCGAGACCTCGCTCTGCGCGGAGGAGATCGCTTCGTGCGCTAGGTTGTTGGCACGCGTCGCCCGCTCGGCGGCGCGGGTGAGGTCCGTGCTCTGCGCCGCAACGGCTTCCGCGTATGCGGCGTTCGCCTCGGCGAGACGCGTGCGCGCTGTCGCGCCGATCGCACCGCGTCGGGTCGTGATGAAATCGCTGGCTGCGTGGATCTGCGCCTGAGCCTGTGCGAGGCGCTGCGCGACGAGCCGCCGCTCGCGCTCGGCCTGTTCGGCGCTCTGCCGTGCCTGGCCGAGCACCGCATCGATCTCGGTGTTGACGGCGTTGAGAGTATCGAGCATCTGCTGCGGGTTGCGTCCCGGGTGCTCGAGCGCCGCGCGCACCGACGCGACATGCGATTCCGCGCGGGCGGCGACAGCAGCGAGCTGGCCGTTCGTATCCGGCAGGGCGCGGGCGGCCGCGATGTCTGCGGTGATGTCTGCGATCAGGGCACGGACGCCGTCCTCGAGAGCGGACAGGTCTGCGCCGAGCGTGGCCAGAGCGGTGCTGAGCTGTTCGATCTGCTCGACGGCCTGCTCGGCAGTGCGGATGGAGAACGCCGCCTCCCCACGACTTCCCTCGGCGATCTCCTGTTCGGCCTCGGCGATCTCCGCATCGGCCAGAGCGAGACGCTGCTGGGCCTGAGCGGGATTGTCCGTCACAGTGGCGAGAGCGGCCGCATCGTATTTCTCGGCGAGCCGGCCGAGCGCGGCGGGCAGGCCAGGGAGAAGAGCTTCGGCGGCGGCGCGCCGTTCGCGCAGGCGGGAGAGCGCCTCGGGGGCCTCAGCCTGGAGCTTGCGGAGCTGGTCGAAGGCGTCGACGTTCTCATCGAGCAGGTCGTCGGCGGCCGCGCAGAGCTGGATGATCTCGATGTGCCACGCGCGACGCTGCTCCGGGGCATCCGGGAGCTCGTCATCGAGCTTCTGCTTGAGCGAGAACGCCTGACCCACCTTCTCCTGGGCCGTCGCGACGATCGCGGTGAAGGGCGCCGTCGCATCATCGCCGTACTGCGCGACGGCGAATCCGACCTCCTGGCGGCTGGAGGTGATCGCATCGTCGGCGGCCACGAGGGCGCTGCCCGCCTGTCGCTCGAGATCGGCGTCGCTGATGGTGGCATACGGGTCGGACGGGTCGGAGGCGACCTGCTGCGGCGCACGCTTCTTCTTGCGCGCCCGGATCACGAAGACGATGATCAGGACGACGCCGACGGCGAGCACGAGCAGCACCAGTGGTGAGAACGGCGATGCAGAACCGGACCCCGACGACTGGCCGGGGAAGGCCCCCGCGGCGGCGAAGATCGCACCGCTCCAGTCGCTCGCGCCGAGCTCATCCTGCACCGCGCTCTCGATGCGATTCAGCTCGGCATCGGTGAGCGGGCCCTGATCGTCGTAGGAGAACGCGTACTGACGCGCCTCGACGGCGACGGCCAGGAGGTACTGGTGCTGGCCGAGGCCGTTCTCGATCGCCGTTCGATCCGCCCACTCCCGGCTCGTGCTCGGATCCGTGAACTCGTCGACGAAGACGACGTAGAGATCGCCACGGTCGCCTGAGGCGAGCTGTGAGAGCCTCTCGTTCGCGGCGCTGATCTCGGCGGCGGTCAGGGCGGACGCCTCGTCGGTGACGAAGCCGTTGGCCAGAGTCGCCGGAGGGGTCGCCGCTGCGGAGGAGACGAACAGGCCCGACGCGAACAGCGCCAGGATCATCCCCAGAACGACCGTGAACCGTGCCCGCATCGTGCTCCCTCCGCGAAGCCGCTGACGGCCCCGTGACCCCTGAGTCTATTCACTCCCACCGACACGCGATAGCGATTCGCGTCAAACGATCTGTGTCGTTCGAGGATGTCCTCCCCCGACGCATACGCTGGAAGGCATGGACGACATGTACGGCTCGGATGTGCTCGCCGGGGACTGGCGTCGACGGGGTGCGAAACAGGTGCGCGACATCGCCGCCGAACGCGATCTCGTCGTCGAAGTCGCCCACGACGGCTACTGCGGTGCGATCACGCGGGTGCAGGGCGGAAACGTCGAGCTGGAGGACGGCAGGGGGCGCAAGCGCGTCTTCCCGCTCGGCGGCGGATTCATGATCGACGGCGAGCCGGTTCGTCTGCTGCCGCCGCGCGCACAGGCGCAGGGCCCCCGCCGCACAGCATCCGGATCCTTCGTCGTCGCCGACCAGCGGGCCCGCGTCGCGCTGCCCAGCCGCATCCTGGTCGAGGGAAAGCACGACGCGGAACTCGTCGAGAAGGTCTGGGGCGCCGACCTGCGGGTCGAGGGCGTCGCCGTGGAGTTCCTGGAGGGCGTCGACAAGCTCGACGACCTGCTCGCCGCGGAACCTCCGAACCGGCAGCGCCGCTATGGCGTGCTCGTCGACCACCTGGTGAAGGGGTCGAAGGAGACACGCTTGGCCGAGGCGGTCCTGCGCGGTCCGCACGGCAAGCATCTGAAGATCGTCGGTCACCCGTTCATCGACGTCTGGCAGTGCGTGAAGCCGGCGTCCGTGGGCATCCGGGCCTGGCCGGAGGTGCCGCGCGGCATCGACTGGAAGACCGGAGTCTGCCGTGCCCTTGGCTGGCCGCACGCCGAGCAGGGCGACACCGGCCGCGCCTGGCAGCACATCCTCGGCAAGGTCACGACCTACCGCGATCTGGAGCCGGCGCTGCTGGGTCGGGTCGAAGAGCTGATCGACTTCGTCACGGAGCCCGTCGCATGAGCGGCCGCTATGCGCCGCGTAGGCTGGATGCCATGCCTGAACCCCGCACTTTCCGTGAAGAACCGGTCTCCTTCGTGCGTCGGAGCGGTCGGATGTCGGAAGCGCAGGACCGCGCGTTCGAAGAGCTCGCCCCGGGATATCTCCTCGATGTCCCGCGTGCGGATGCTTCGACCAGTGTGCATCCGGATGCTCGACTCGACCCCGCCGCCGAATACGGGCGCGCCGCGCCGCTGATCGTCGAGATCGGCTCCGGCCAGGGGCACGCGATCGTGCACGCGGCATCCACGCGGCCCGACCACGACTTCCTGGCCGTCGAGGTCTTCCGGGCGGGACTCGCCCGCACCATGCTCGACGCCGACAAGGCGGAGGCCCGCAATCTGCGCCTCATCGAGGCGAACGCCCCCGAGGTGCTCGCGACCTACCTGCCCGAGGGCAGCGCATCCGAGGTCTGGGTGTTCTTCTCCGACCCATGGCACAAGAAACGCCACACCAAGCGACGCCTCATCCGTGAGGGGTTCGGCGCGGTCGCGGCCCGCGCGCTCACCGACGGCGGCCTGCTGAGGCTCGCGACAGACTGGGAGGACTACGCGCTGCAGATGCGCGAGGTCATGGACGCCGAGCCGGACTTCGAGCGCGCATTCGAGGGGGAGTGGGCCGAGCGCTTCGACGGCCGCATCATGACCGCATTCGAGCGCAAGGGCATCGACAAGGGCCG
>NZ_CANROA010000066.1 GCF_947632095.1 uncultured Microbacterium sp.
GTGCGACGGCCGGCGCCCGCTGACAGAGGCGGAGACGACGAAGCGGGCCCGCAGGTCGTGAAACCTGCGGGCCCGCTCGCTGCCGGTGGGGGCCGTCATCGCGGCGGCCCCCACCGGGGTGATCAGCTGATCGTCGCGCCGCGTCGGCGGGCGAGCACCAGGCCGCCGCCGAGCAGGCCGAGGGCGAGGAGCACGGCACCGACGATGCCGGCCGCTTCCATACCGGTGACGGCGAGCGAGCCGTCGTCTCCGGCTTCGCCCGACCCGGATCCGGAACCGTCGTCGGAGCCGTCGTCGATGAGGACGCCGACCGACACCGCGATGCGCACCTCGCGCTCGATGCCATCGGCGTCGAGACCCGTGACGACGACCTCGTGCGCGCCGGCTTCGACGTCACCGGTGGCGATGATCGAGTCGAGCGACACCGAGCCGTCTTCGCCCGCCGCGGCCGAGCCGAGGACGATCGGGTCGGAGTGCAGTTCGACGAGCACCTCGGAGCCGGCCTCGGCGCCGGTGACGGCGACCGTGAACGGCTGGTCGAAGTCGATCGCGTTGCTCTCGACGCCGTCGACGAGCACGACAGCATCCAGGGTGCGGATCTCGACAGCGGACGAGACGACCGTGCCCGTGTTGCCGGCAGCATCCGTCGATCGGGCCTCGAGCGTGCTCGTGCCGAAGGCGTCGAACACGATCTGGCCGTTCTCGGGAACAGCCGCCCACTCGCCGTCACCGATGCGGTACTCGATCGAGGAGACGCCCGTGAGAGCATCCTCGGCCGTGATCGTCGCCGTCACCGGGGTGTCGGCGTTGCCGATTCCGTCAGCCGGGTCGAGGGCGATCTCGGTGGTCGGGCCGACGGCGTCGACCTGCAGCGATGCGAAGCCGGAGACCGAGGTCTCGCCGACCGTCGAACGGTACTGGACGGCGCGGTCGCCCTCGCCGCCGACCGTGAACGATCCATCGATCTCAGCCCAGTCGCCGCCGTCGATGCGGTACTCGGTGGCGCCCGCGTCACCGGCGGAACCGGCAGCGGAGACCGTCACGGGAACCTCGCCGGCGTACACACCGGACTCGAGAGGCGCAGCGTCGGTGGAAGCCACGATCGCCGCCTCCGCACCCGCGGGGCGCGGGACGGAGAGCTCGAAGATCGACAGGTAGGGGTCGATGTTCTTCGTCGTGACGTGCACGCGCACGTGGCGGGCCTGGACCTCGTCGAACGTGATCGCATCGGCGCGCGTGGTGCCGGATGCCGCGGGCATGTCGGACTTCGTCGCGACCGTGGTCCACTCGGAGCCATCGTCGCTGACCTGGATCGTGTAGTCCTTCGCCGCAGCGGCCTCCCAGAGGATGTCGACCTGCGAGAAGGCGCGCTTCTCGCCGAGGTCGACGTCCAGCCAGGCGGGGTTCACGTAGCTCGCCGACCAGCGCGTCGACGGGTTGCCGTCGACCGCGGCGGATGCCGGGAACTGCGCGGCCTCGTCGCCCGAAGAGGTCGCCGTGGCGCCGGCGGTCCACGCCTCGGGCGCGAACACCTGAGCCGACCATGCAGCGATCTTGTCTCCACCCGAGACGATGTCGTGAACCCACACGTAGCGGGCGTCGACGCCGTTCAGTCCGATCGAGCCGTTCTTCGCGATGTCTGCGTTCTGCCAGAAGATGCCGTCGGTCGAGGTCGCGACGCGGAAGCTCTCCGGTGCCGTTCCCGCCCACTTGACGTCCAGGCTTCCGGCGCTGCGCGCCTCGCCGAGGTCGATGCGGAAGCTGGCGTTCTTCTCGGAGGTCTCCCACTTGGTGAGGCTGCGACCATCGGTGAGGGCGGCGGTGTCGCTGCCCTCATCGGTGGAGGATGCCGTGACCGCGGCGCCGAACGACACTTCGCCGTTCGCCGCCGAACCGGTCTGCTCGATGACGGTCAGGCTCGGGCCGCGGCCGATCGAGGAGACCGCCGTGGTGAACTCGCTGTATCCGATGGCCGGGGTGTCGGCCTTCCACGTCTTCTGCGCGATCACCGGGAACGAATCGCGGATGAGGCCGTGCACGTCGAGCTGGCTGTAGTCCGCGGCGACGAGGTCGTTCCAGACGGCGAACATGGCGCCGTCGGGGGCGCCGGCGGGAACCGTGTCCTGATCCCAGAGGCGGTTGGGCAGCCAGTTGGCGTAGATGCCCGCGTTGTTCAGGCCGTTGCCGTGGTAGTAGTCCGCGAACGGGACGACGTAGAGCGTGCCGTCGTTCATGTTGATGAAGCGGTACCCGTCGTCGAGGGCCGACTTCATGCCGTACCAGCCGTCGTTCCAGTTGCTCATGATGACGTCGCGGTCGTAGCCGTCGGCGTTGCCGGTCATGATCGTGGCGCTGCCCCAGGCGCGGGGCTGCTTGCCGTGGCTGCGCACGTGCTCGGCCATGTCGTTGAAGAACTGCACGTATTCGGTGGCGTACTGGCGCGGGTACTCGTCGGCGCCGTAGTGCACCTCGTCGCCCTCGAACCACGGGATGAACTCGTCGAAGACGCCCTTGATGATCTCGGTCGTCTCGGGCTTGGTGAGGTCGAGGTGGTCGCTGTCGCCGTTGTTCATGCCGAGCTCGGGCTTCCAGTGGATGAGTGCCAGCGAGTGGGCGGGCACGTCGATCTCGGGAAGGATCTGCATGTGGTGCGCGGAGGCGGTGTCCTCGAAGGACTGCCAGTCGGCGCGGTCGTAGGCGCCGTCCTCGGAGGCGAGGTCCGCGTACTCCGGGTTGTCGGACTTCAGGCGGAAGCCGGCGTAGGCCTCGGCCCAGGTGAGGTCGCGCTCGTGCGGGAAGATCTCGTTGTCGTTGAGGTGGATCTGGAAGACGTTGAGCTTGTACCAGCTCATCATCGAGATGTAGTCGCGGATGTAGTCGGCGTCGAAGAAGCGGCGTCCGACGTCGAGCATGAAGCCGCGGTCCTGATAGTCGGGCCAGTCGATCGTCTCGCCGCGGGGGAGGGATGCGCGGTCATCGGCGGATGCCAGGATCTGCAGCGCCGAGCGGGTGCCGTAGAAGACGCCCGTGCTGGTGGGGGCGGAGATCTCGATCGTGTCCTCGATCGAGAGCACGTAGCCCTCTTCGTCGAAGCGCTCGCCGCCGTCGGCGTGCTTCAGGCCGCTCTGCACGTCGAGGACGATGTCTCCGGCGCGGGCACCGGAGGTCTTGACCTCGAGCGTCAGCCCGGTGATGGCGTTCAGGTCGGTGACGAGCTGTGCCGCCACGTCGGCGGATTCAGCATCCGCAACGATGCGCGAGTCGGCATTGATGCGGGTGTCTCCGGTGCCGCCGGTCCAGTTCTGCAGCTCGGGGACGACGATGGGCGACTCGTTCACGTCGTCGCCCATCGCGGCCATGGGTGCTGCGAATGCGGATGCTCCGGTGGCGGCTGCGATCAGCAGCGCCGCTCCTCGAAGCCGGGTACTTCTCCTGCTCTGATTACTCACTGATTCTCCTCGTCGTCATCGACGCAATTGGTGCAGCAATTTGTAAGGATGGTGACCAAACCATATGGGAGCGGCCTCCCCGCGGTCAATGGTTTGGGAAATACCGGCTCACTAGGATGAAAACGTGCGTAGCGATGTCGTTGTGAAACCCGGATCCGACCCCCGATTCGAACGGGTCCTCGCCCGCCGCGGAGAGGGCGGATACCGGCAGTTCCGCATCCCCGCGCTCGCCATCAGCCCCCGCGGGACGCTCCTGGCCGCCTACGACGGCCGACCCAACCTCGACGACCTCCCCAACCCCATCGATCTGCTGCTGCGGCGCAGCTTCGACGGCGGGCGCACCTGGGCCGCGCAGCAGGTCGTGCGCACCGGCACGGGCCTGGACGGATACGGCGATCCCAGCATCCTCATCGACCGGGAGACCGGCCGGATCTTCGTCTTCCACGCGGCCGGCACGCACGCCGGCTTCTTCGAAGCCGTCGAGGGGATCGACGACGAGGATGCCGTGCAGCACGCCGATGTGTCGTACTCGGATGACGACGGCGAGACGTGGACCCACCGCCGCCTGACCGGAATGCTCAAGCGCCCCGGGATCACAGGCCTGTTCGCCGCCGCCGGCGCCGGAATCCAGCTGCACGCCGGGGCTTTTGCGGGACGCCTCGTGCAGCAGTTCGTCGTGCTGCACCGCGGCGAGATCATGGCCGCCAGCGCGTACAGCGATGACCACGGCGAGACCTGGACCCTGGGCGAGCTCATCGCCGGAACCAACGAGAACAAGGTCGTCTGCCTCAGCGACGGCACGGTGCTGATGCACTCCCGCGCCACCCCGCATCGGCTCGTCGCACTGTCTCGCGACGGCGGGCACAGCTACAGCATCCCGGCGCCGCACGCCGATCTGCCCGACCCGAGCGACAACGGTTCCGTGGCGCGCTTCGACGGCCTGCCGAACGTCGATCTCGCCCGCGACGACAGCGATCAGTGGCTGCTCGCCACACACAACCACGACACGGATCTGCGACGCAACACGGTGCTGAAGCTCTCCCAGGATGATGGCGTGACCTGGCCTTTCGCCGTCACGCTCTGCGGCGGCAGCAGCGCCTACTCGACCGTCGCCCGGCTTCCCGACGGACGCATCGGCGTGCTCTACGAGCGCGACGGATACCAGGAGATCGTCTTCGTCTCGCTGCCCGTCGACGAACTGCTCGCCTCACCCACCGCGGAGCTCACGCACGACGACGGCACCGTGCGCACCGGCGAGGTCGAAATGGATGTCGTGCTGCGATCGATCACCCCCGCCCGGCCCGCCGAATGGCGCAGCGTCGGCGAGAGCGTCGTGCTCGGCGTCACCGAAGGCGACTGGGATGCCAGCGCCTGGAAGGAGGTCGGCCAGGGCTACACCGCCGACGCGCCCCAGGTGCTCTCGAACCGCGAATCGCAGGACCTGAACTACGGACCCATCGCCCCCGGGTTCCGCACCGGAGACCTGCTCGCCTTCTCGGGACGCGTGCGCGGGCAGGCGGATGCCGTGACGGTTTCCGTCGCCGGCCAGGAGCTGTTGCCCGCGACCGCGCTCGCCGCAGGGGAGAAGGCGACCTTCACCCACACGCATGTCGTCACGGCCGACGAGGTCGCGCGCGGCGCCGTCGAGATCGCGTTCGTCATGACCGTCGCCGGGGTCGGTGAAGCGCGGCGGGTGCTCGCCTATGACGTGCGGACGGGGCAGGCGCTTTCTTACTAGTCGTCGAAATCCATTCGTGTGACCGCATGCCAGATCTCAGTTGCCACCCATCGCTCTTTGCCGCCGCGCCCCCAGCGACCTGCGGAGCGAACCCAGCCCAGGTCTTCCGCGCGGCGAAGGAGGCTCGAGCCCGTGGGTTGACTGACGCTCAAACTGCGGACCACCGTGGCTACAGTGACGACCGGGTTCTCGAGCAGGAGGTCGATGAGTGATCCGACTCGGGAGCGTTCGCCGCGAACTTGGGCCCGGTACCTTTCCCTGATCTCGAGAAGCTCGGAGATTCTGCCCGCGCTCTCGTTTGCCTGTCGTTCCACGGCGGCCGCGAAGAACTGAACCCACTCGTCGATCTCGCCGCGCTCACGCACAGCTTGGAGTCGGTCGTAGTACTCGTTGCGATGCGACTCGAAGTGGGACGAAATATGGAGGATCGGAGCGCTGAGGATGCCATCCTGCATGAGTTCGAAGCCGATGAGCAGCCGCCCGATGCGACCGTTGCCGTCGAGGAACGGGTGGATCGTCTCGAACTGATAGTGCATGAGAGCACCTCGGAGAACCGCGGGCATCGTCGATGGTTCGTTGACGAAGCGCTCCCAGTCTGTGAGGAGATCGCCGAGGTCATCATGATGGGGCGGGATGAAGCGTGCGGTCTCGGGGCGCGCATTGGGTGACCCAATCCAAACGGGCGACTTGCGGAGTTCTCCGGGAAACTTCTCGTCGCCTCGAACCCCGGTGAGGAGCGTCTCGTGCAGCGCGCAGAAGAAGCGGAGAGTCAGCGGCCATGCTTTGATGAGTTCGCTTCCTTGCTCGATCGCGCGGAGGTAATTCGCCACCTCCCGCAGATTCTCGTTTTCGATAGGAACATCGTCGTTCTCTGCCGAGAGGACTTCGCTCAACGAGGCTTCGGTTCCTTCGATGCGGGAGCTTGCGAGGGCTTCCTGTGCGAGGGCGGGACCCAGGAGAAGAGCCGGGTTGTCGATGACCATGGCCAGGCCCGAGAGCCTGCCCAGTGCGAGGTCGGCTCGTGAGAGTGCAGCGACTGTCTCGGGCTGAAGCTCGACTTCTCGCGGGATCGGCGCGGGAAGGAAGTATGCATGCGGCCAGGTGCTGAGCGGTTTTGTCGTGAGTGTCCCGAACCTGGTGCTGCGAAAATCACTGGCGCGCATGCCGTCCGTCCCTGCTTATAGAAACATGTCGAAGAAATAACTTTGAGACCCAAAACATTTAAGTTCCGTCAGATTCTAAAGGTTTGCTCGAGGCTTGGCTACAGCATCCGAGGACAACGATGCCCCGCGGCCGGAAACGGCCAGCGGGGCATCACCATCGGGGGGATGGGTATCTCCCGTTCGGGTCGGGAGGGGTGCTCCCGTTCGGGTCGGGAGGGTCTGTGGGGCCGGGGTTACTGCACCGACCAGCCGCCGTCGGAGGCGAGGATCGCGCCGTTGATGTTCACGGCGTCATCCGACAGCAGGAACGTGATCGACGCGGCGAGGTGCTCGGCGGTCGCGAGCGACGGGATCGCCTGCTGGAACGGGGCGAGACGCGCGGAGCCCGCCTCGGACATGTTCGGGGGCATCGGGATGCCGGTGGCCACGCCGCCCGGGGCGACGGAGTTCACGCGGATGCCCTTCGGGCCGTACATGAACGCGGCCGACTTGGTCACGCCGAGGATGCCGTGCTTGCTGGCCGTGTAGGCGTTGCCGGATGCGTTGCCGCGCAGGCCCGCCTCGCTGGCGACGTTGAGCACCGAACCCGTGCCTGCCTTCTCCATGATCGGGAGGACGGCGCGCATGAGCTTGAACGGCGCGGTGAGGTTGATCGCGATGACGCGGTCCCAGACGGCGTCCGTCGTCTCGCCGGCGGGGGAGAAGTCGTCGTTGATGCCGGCGACGTTCGCGAGGGCGTCGATGCGCTCTCCTGCAGCGGCGATCACGGCGTCGATGGAGTCCTGCTGGGTGAGGTCTCCGGCGACGGTGATGATGTCGGCATCCGCCAGCTCGGCCTTGAAGGCGTCGAGCTTGTCGGCCGAGATGTCGGCGGCGATGACGCGTCCGCCTTCGCGGGCGATGCGGGAGGCCGTGGCCTTGCCGATGCCGGAAGCAGCGCCGGTCACGATCACGGTCTGGCCGGCGAAGCGGCCGGGGGTGATCTTCTCGACCCAGCCTGCGGGGGCGTCATCGGTGGGGATCTCGCCACCATTGGCCGCGCGCACGAGGTCATCGATGACCGACTGGGGCATCTGGCCCTGGCTGAGGGCGACCATCTGCTGCAGGGGGAGCCCGAGAACCGGGGCGAGGGAGTCGGCGCTGGCGCCGGACTTCTCCAACAGGCCGCGCACGAGAGCGCCGCCGGTGGGGTCGTTCAGCCATTCGCCGATGGTGGAGTTCGCGGTCAGTGCCATGGTTTCTCCCTCGTTTCTTCTGCGGATCCCGTTTCGCAACGGTGCGTCTATTTATATCTCACCGACACCCCGCGTAACCTGAACGTATGCCGAGACCCCGCAGTGAGAAAGCGCGTCGCGCCGTGCTCGACGCCATGCGTCGCGCGCTCGCCGCGGACGGCTTCCACACTGTCACGATCGAGGGTCTCGCGGCCGAGGCGGAGGTGTCGAAGCAGACGATCTACCGGTGGTGGCCGTCGAAGGCGGCGATCCTCGGCGAGGCCCTGCTCGAGGGCTCGCTCGGCTCTCCCGAGCTGCAGATGACCGATGACCTCGCGGCGGATCTGCGGGCCTGGTTCGCGGGAACATCCGGCCATCTGGCCCAGGGCGAGGGTGTGGAGATCGCCCGCGCGCTGATCGCCGTGACGGCGACGGATGCTGCGCTCGGCGAGACCCTCAACGAACGGCTCGCCGGACCCATCGTCGAAGCGATCACCGCCCGCCTCGAAGCAGCGAAAAAGGCCGGTCAGGTGCGTGAAGATGTGGATGCCGGGATGCTCGCCGACCAGTTCGTCGC
>NZ_CANROA010000067.1 GCF_947632095.1 uncultured Microbacterium sp.
GCCAATGGCCAGAGCATGACTCCGGTCTGCACAGGAATGAGCTACCGCCCATGATCCGTCTCCGTGGTCTCGACCGTGAAACGAGCGAGCGGGGATCCGCCCTGCTCATGACCATCATCTTCTCGGTGCTCGCCGGCGGCCTCATGCTCGTGCTGCTGTCCGTGCTGCTCTCCCAGGCGCAGGCCTCCGGCCTCGCGCAGAAGAACACCCGTACGGGATACGCGGCTCAGGCCGGCATCCAGGCGACCCTCTCGGTGCTGCGCTCGAGCTCGGTCAGCGTCAACGGCACCACCTATGGCGACCCGTCCCGCCTGCCGAACACGCTCAGCGGAACGGTCGACGGCCTTCCCGACAGCGCCCTCGGCTATGACGTCACGATCGACTACTACAGCACCGATCCCTCGGGGCAGTCCGACTCCTGGCTGGCCGCCAACGCCCTTCCCTACCCGCTCTCCTCCGCGTCGGGTCAGCAGCCCAAGTACGCGCGCATCGTCGCCGCGGGCAAGGACGCCGCGATCACGGGCCTCGGCGATGACGTCGCCGACCGCACCGTCTCGGCGCTCTACACCTTCACGACGACGAACGTGAACATCCCCGGCGGTCTCATCAAGAGCGCCGACTCGAGCGGATGCCTGAAGGCGGTCTCCCCGAGCGTCGGCAGCCTGATCAAGATGGTGCCGCTGTCGGAGTGCACCGATGACAGCCGCGACATGTGGGTGTACGACACCGACTACCGCATCAAGCTCGCGAACACGATCGGGACGGCCGACGTTCTGTGCATCACCGGCCAGCAGTGGGCCGCCACTCCGACCGGCGTCACGTCCAGCACCGCGAACGCCACGCTCCAGCTGTGCACCACCGAGAACAGCACCGCCCACGGCAACCAGCTCTGGAGCTGGGACTTCCCCGACTCGTGGGAGGGGCAGGACAAGACCAACTCCATCCGCTCGAACCGCTGGCTGAGCATGAGCGGTGATACGCTCGTCGACGGTCGCACCAAGGTGAAGTCCTTCGACCCCGCCCCGGCCGTGGGCGCCGGCGCGGCCAGCGCCGCGACGAAGCAGCTCGTGAACTACCGCGAATTCGGCCGATGCCTCGACGTCGCCCTCAACGTGATCGCCAGTGGCTACCTCATCGCATACCCGTGCAAGCAGGACCCGACGGGTACGGGAGCTGCGGTCAACTGGAACCATAAGTGGACCTACACCGAGCCCACCGGCACCGCCACGACGACTGCCCCGCAGGCGATCTGGGTCAAGGAGAACGAGATCCGCCCGTACTGCCTGACCGCACGTATGGGCAGCGACCCCCGCGTTCACGCGACCTCCTGCGCGACGCCCAACAACCCGACCTCGCTCAGCGCTCTGCAGCAATTCATCCGCAACGGCGACACGGGCGATAGCCGCACGAGCTACACGATCCAGTTCGCCGGCGACCCGACTCTGTGTCTGACCGCCGTCAGCACGCCCTCCACGGGCGGCGACTCCTACTCGGTCATCCAGCTGCTCTCCTGCAATGGCTCGACCGCGCAGAAGTGGAACGCCCCGGCGCAGACGATGGGCTCGTCGCTCGGCGGGTACAAGGAGATCGGATGACCGACCCGTTAATTCCGGCCTGGTTCGCCATCACCGTCACCGCGGTGTTCGGCGGGCTCATCGGGTCATTCCTCAACGTCGTCATCTGGCGTCTGCCTCGCGGAATGAGCGTCGTGCACCCGCGCAGCGCCTGCCCCGTCTGCAAGCGCCCCATTGCCTGGTACGACAACATCCCGGTGCTCTCCTACCTGGTGCTGCGCGGCCGATGCCGCACGTGCTCAACGGGAATCTCGCTGCGCTACCCGGCGGTCGAGCTGCTCACCGCCGCCGCTTTCGCCGGAGTCACGATCGGCGCTTACCAGGGTGTTTATCCGGCGGCCATCCTGCCGCTCCTGCTCTTCTGGGCAGCCGCAGGCATCGCCCTGGCGCTGATCGACCTCGACCACCACCGCCTGCCCGACGCGATCACGCTCCCGGCCTACATCGTCAGCTTCGTCTTCATCATGCTCGCCACGGCTCTCACCGGCGATCTCTCCCGGTTGCTGCCCGCTCTCATCGGTCTTATCGCTCTGAGCGGTCTGTATCTGCTGCTGGCCTTCGGCTGGCGCGAGGGCATGGGGCTCGGTGACGTCAAGCTCGCCGGTTCGCTCGGAATGACCCTCGGCTGGTTCGGGTGGCCGCAGCTCATCGTCGGCGGTTTCAGTGCGTTCATCGTCGGCGCGATCGTCGGCATCGCGCTCATCATCGCCCGTCGCGCGGGCCGCAAATCGGGCCTTCCCTTCGGCCCGTTCATGCTCATCGGCGCGGCGATCGGCATCTTCGCCGGTCAGCCGATCGCCGGCTTCTATCTCACCCTCGTGGGTCTCGCATGACCCTCGACGGTTCCACGTCAACACATCACGGAGGACACACATGGCAGGAGTAGTCGCACTCGACCTCAGCAGACGGGGGCTGCGGGGCGTGCAGATCGACGGCGCGTACACGAACCGCCCGAAGATCACGAAGTTCGGCGCGATCAACGTCGCCGACGGCGTGATCGCCGACGGCGAGATCATTGACGAGCGCCGAGGCGCCGCCGCGATCAAGGAGCTGTGGAAGTCCGCGGGCTTCTCGACCAACAAGGTCGCGCTCGGCATCTCCAACCGCAAGGTCGTCGTCCGCGAGATCACGCTCCCGGCGATGCCGACCAGCCAGCGCAAGGCCGGCCTGCGGTTCGCCGTCGAAGGCCAGGTCCCCATCGACCTCGACGACTCGATCCTCGACTTCCTGCCGCTGCGACAGTCCAGCGAAGGCGGCGAGGCCCAGCACGAGGGTCTGCTCGTCGCGACCTCGCGCAGCAGCCTCGAGATCACGGTCAACGCGATCGAGAAGGGCGGCGGATACATCGACGCCGTCGACTTCGCCGGTTTCTCGCTGCTGCGTTCCCTCACCAGTGCGAACAGCGGCACGCAGGCGCTCATCAACATCGGCGCCTCGAGCACGACCGTGGTCATCGCGACCGGCAGCATGCCCGAGTTCGTCCGCATGGTGCCCAGCGGTGGCGATGACGTCACCCGCAGCATCGAGCGCGCGCTCGGCATCAGCTTCGCCGAAGCCGAGCAGGACAAGATCACCCGCGGCCTGCAGGGCGGTGCGACCAGCGCCCGCGACATCGAGGCCGAGACGGTTCTGCGTGAGAACGTGGCGGCTCTCATCGACAGCATCCGCAACACCCTGAAGTTCTACAACAACGCGCACCCGAACAAGCCGATCGGCAACGTCGTGCTCACCGGCGGTGGCAGCCGTCTGACCGGCCTCGCCCCCGTGCTCACGCGGGCCCTCGGCCTGCCGACCGGCTACGGCGACCCGCTCGAGGCTTTCTCGGTCAGCAACAAGGTGCGCGCATCGGGCGTCGACCGCTGGGCCCTCGAGCTCGCGGCCCCCCTCGGCGTCGCAGTGGGAGAGAAGTGATGAAGAAGAAGAAGAAGGACTCCACCGAATCGGCCCCGCGGCGCGGCTTCGCCACCGTCGCGTCCGTCGCCCGCGTCGACCTGATCCCACCGATCGTCGGCATCCGGCGCAAGCAGAACGCGCAGATCCGCTCGCTCATGAGCGGACTCGTCCTTCTCGCGATCGTCGTCGTCGTCGTCAGCCTCGGGGTGTCGTTCCTCGCGAACGGCGCCGAGAAGAAGCTGACCGCCGAGCAGACCCGCGGCGCGCAGCTGATCGTCGAGCAGAACCAGTACTCCGAGGTCGCCGGCCTCAAGGCACAGCTCATCGACTACGAGACAGCCCGCTGGGCGGCGCTGTACTCCGAGGCCGACTGGGCGCGCATCATGCGCGAGCTCGACAGCTCCATGCCCGATGGCGTCGACATCACCGCCGAGGCCATCACGGTCAAGGGTCTGGGACCGATCGACATGTCCACGAAGGACCCGAACATCGTCCAGATCGACGCCCCGGGCGTCATCGAGGTCGCCTTCAGCGCCCACTCCGACATCTTCGAGTCGCCGACCGCGATCCTCAACGCCCTGGCGAAGTCGATGACCGGCTACACCAGCGCCAACGTTGAGACGGTGATCGGCGAGACGGAGGACGGTTACATCATCACGGGTACCGTCCAGCTGAACATGACCGCCCTCGGCGGCACCAGCCGCACCGGGGCGCTCGATGCCGAAATGCTCGCAGAGCTGCACAAGCAGCTCGAGCAGGTCGCCATCGCACCGCCGACGGCGCCGGCCGCGGCCGCGGAGACGACGGACGACGACGACCTGACGAGCACGGGGGAATAAGCACATGAGCAAGTACAACTTCAGCCTCATCGCCATCGGCCTGCTCGCGGCGATCATCCTCGCCGCCGGCTGGTTCGTCGGCATCAAGCCCCAGATCGACCGTATGGGCGAGGCCAACTCGCAGACCGAGAACGCCCGCCAGATCAACGATGTGCAGGCCGCGAAGAACGCCGCTCTCGCCGAGGACCACAAGCACCTCGAGGAGTACAAGTCTCAGATCGCGGCAACGCAGAACGAGATCCCGCAGACACGTTCGCAGCAGGCCCTGTTCGATCAGATCTCCGCTGCCGCTGACAACGCGAACGTCACGATGACCTCGGTCACCTTCGACACCCCGCTCGGGTACACGGCGCCCACGGGCGTCGCGATCGCCCCCGTCACCAGCGGCAGCCTCGTGGCCGTCTCGGTGTCGATCTCGGCCACGGGCGACCGCGAGCAGCTCGAGGACTTCGTCTCCCGCCTGCAGGCGTCCAAGCGCCTCGTCACGGTGATCGACAGCATCTACACCGGACCCGAAGAGGCCATCCTCATCCTGAACGGCTCCACCTGGGTCCTGCAGCCCTTCGAGTGATGCACTGATACCGCGAAAGGCGGGGCGGTCGGCACGGTTTCCGTGCGACCACCCCGCCTTCGTCGTTCCGGCCGGAGGTCAGTCGGTGTCGCCGACCTGCTTGCGCTCGTGAGTCAGCAGGGTGATCGCGAGGCCGACGGCGACGCCGAGGACCGTCTCGATGGCACGATCGGCGATGAGCTGCGTGACGGGGATCGGATGCACCAGCTGCACCATGCACAGCGCGAGCGGGGTGATGAACAGGAGCGCGAAACCATAGTTGCGGCCGACGAACATCTCGGCGCCGGCCTGGGCGATGCCGATCACGATGATGAGCACGACGGGAGAGGGGTCGAACGACAGCACAGCCCACGTGACGAGAACACCCAAGAGCGTTCCGATGACGCGCTGGATTCCACGGAGCGACCGCCCCTTGGCATCCGCCGCCGCGAGCGGAACCGTCACCGAGACCATCGCCCAGTACGGATGCCCGATACCGATCGCCGTGGCGATCGTGCCGGCGACCGCGATCGCCAGCGCATAACGAATGACGTAGTGGTGCAGGGGCCACTCCGGGGCGCCGGCGCTCGGCGCAGGGCGGGGTGCCGGCTCATGGCTGCTGCGACGCTGCCAGAGCCGAGCGATCGAGGACGTGACGAGCGTCAGCAGCAGCACGAAGGCGATCGTCGCGATGGTGACGGCGGCGGCCGGCACGAAGTCGCTCACGGTGCGCACGGATGAGGAGACACCGCCGACGGCGAACACCTGCAGGATCACACCGCCGGGATGCCAGTTGCGCCGATGCACGATGATCGCCAGCACCGTCGCGAAGATCGCGACCGCGGGAATCGCGAGCCAGTCGCGCGCCGGGGAGATTCCGACGCAGACGCCGATCAGGATCGCCGCGAGCAGCGAGGCACCCGCCTCGAGCTGCATGCGCAGGCGTCCGGGGAGCGCCTGATTGCGTCCGTACAGCGACGACATCGCACCGAAAGCGGCGTACAGAGCCCAATCGAGATGGTCTGTGGTGAAGAGCACGACGAGCGGAACGACCGCCGACAGTGTGGCTCGCAGTGCCACCGCCCACTCGCCCTGGCGGGGGTGGAAACGGGTGATGGCCTGGATCAGCGAGGTGTCAGTCATGTCATTCCATTGTCCCACCGGGCACTAGTCTCGTCCCATGCGCCGTCTTCTGCCCGCCGCCCTGATCGTCTCCGCCGTCCTCGTGACGACGTCCGGATGCTCCGCCGAGGTGGATTGGGCGGATGCCGAGGCTCAGGCCAATGCGTTCATCGAGGCGGAGCCGGAGGGGCTCGGAATCGCGTCATTGCGGCTCGCGGACGTATCAGCGGAAGAGGGCGGCAGCGTCACCCTCAGATACGACGAGCACGTCACGGTCACCGGCGTCGACGTCGCCTGCTTCGGCGATGGTCGCGCGCGGTTCGTCTACACGGCTGAGACGGAGTCCGGGTCGGTCGGCGCAGAAGCGGAGGTTCGGTGCGACGGAAGCGAGCTCGCGGTCGTCCCCCAGGACGCGATCCGCGGGGTCGGGTCGGTGAAGATCGCCGGCACACTCGTATCCGGGAGTGGCGGCTTCTTCGTCGCACGAGTGCTCGGCGAGGTCGAGTAGACCCGGCCCGCATCGCTCAGAGGCCGCGGATTCGGGCGTCCGCCCGAGCCCTCGAGAGCCAGTCGCGCACCAGCGCGCCCACGGCGCCGGGATGCTCTAGGTGAAGATTGTGTCCAGCTCCGTCGAGCACGACGAACGTGCCGCGCAGATAGTGCGCACGGTGCGCGAGGCCGTCCTCGAACCCGACGACCTGGTCCTGGCGGCCGAAGATGTGCAGGGCGGGAGCGGTGAACGGCCCCGTCGCGTCATTCTCGGGGGCGGATGCTTCGGCATAGGTCCTGCTCAGACGTTCGAGCACTCGCAGGTCGGCGCCGGCCGCGCCGGGCACCACGAAGCGGCGGAACGCCTCAAGCGTCGCCGGTGTCTGCACGACAGCCATCTCCGTGAAAGCATCCCGGTCAGCACCCGCCGCCTGCAGAACCGCTTCATCGGCGACCACGACCTCGTGCTCGGGAAGGGTGCGCAGCGCATGGTCCATCTCGAAGACGCCGGCGAGCGTGGCGAGCCCGAGGCTCTGCTCGGGCAGCGCGTGCGCGATGTGGCGCGCGACCATCGCGCCGAAGGAGTTGCCGATGATCGCGAACGGACCGCCGGCAGCGAGGTCGCGCACCTCTTCCATGACCTGATGGGCGAGCTCGCGCGGCGTACGC
The DNA here is from genome assembly GCF_947632095.1 of uncultured Microbacterium sp. GTDB lineage: Bacteria > Actinomycetota > Actinomycetes > Actinomycetales > Microbacteriaceae > Microbacterium. The sequence goes on from NZ_CANROA010000067.1 coordinate 7,137, forward strand.
GCTCCGGTGTCGCTCGTACCCTCGGCCCACGGCAGATCGATGTAGACGCGCTGCCATCCGGCATCCGGGACCATGTCCTCGAGCGGCAGCATGATCCGGTGATCGACGCCGAAGCCATGGATCGCGATCAGGGGAATCCCCTCGCCGCGCGTGAGAGCAATCATCCTTCGAGGGTATCCGCGGGCCGCTCGCCCCTGCCCGTCGGCGTTCCGCCCGTCGGATGTTGCTCCCACGGTGCCGCGTGCCCGCCGCGTTCAGTGAATCGGATACCCGGTGATTCCCACGGCGTTTCACGTTCGCGAACGAACCCGACACGCCTTCTCTCGCCGCGCCCAGCCGGTTCGCGACACCTGTACGCGGCTCCGGCACGCAGCTATCGTGACGGCATGACCTACGAGGCGCGCCACATCTCCCAGACGATCCGTCGCGACCCGCAGTCCATCGCGGCATTCGCCGGATCACCCGAGAACCTGCCAGTAGTGCCCCTTAAAGTGGTGTAGCGCGCGGTGGCCGGCTCGTCTTAGGACGTGGACGCGGTCACCGTGTGATCCTTCGAGGAAACGCTCACATCCCACTCGAAAGGCATCAACACGATGACTGACTCGCCCCGGCATGTCCGGAGAGCTGTTTGCTGGTGTCAGCCGGCTCTCGTGACCGGTTCGTTGCGAGCGTAGTCGAGTTGCTCGAGCTCGAGGGGTGTGAGGTCGTCGATGGAGCCGTGGGTGCGTTC
>NZ_CANROA010000068.1 GCF_947632095.1 uncultured Microbacterium sp.
ATGCAACCCGATGCAACGTTGAGTGGTATACCGTGTTCGCCATACGCCGGGATCGTTCAGTCCCCAGCTGACAATCGGCGTCGGACGGCTCAGCCGTCCTTGCGGAGGGAGTACGTCTTCTTCTGATCCGGGGGGATGGGGTGAGCGCAGTTCCCCAGACAGCGCTCACCCTCAACACCTGCTTACGGCAGAAGGTTCATGACGCCCGTGATGAACATCGGGATGATCCACAGGGCGACGAGCGCGACCACGATGATGAGCCACGTCCGGCGGCGCTTGAGCCGTCGACCCGGCGCCGCGACGCCGGCAGGCGGCGTCAGCATGCCCGCGGGCGCCGCGAAGGGCAGTGCGCCACCGGCGGGCGCGGCGGCAGCCGGAACCGCGGCGGGTCCGTGGCTCGCGCGCAACCGGTCGTCGCGCCAGCGCGCCCACTGATCGAACTTCGTCATCAGGGCGCCGACCACGCCGAACAACCAGGCCCACGTCTGCGGATCCAGCGTTGACACCTTGCGCTTCGTGTACAGGAACATCCAGTCGTCGACGATCTCGACGTCGAGCTCGGCCGCATGGTCGATGAAGCGCGCCAGGATGTCGGGGGTGAACAGGTAGAGCGCATCCTGCTCGTAACCGGCGGGGCAGTAGAGCGAGAAGTAGCGGTCGAAGTCTCCCTCGAGGGAGAGCCGCTGATCCTTGCGGAACGCCGCCGGCAGATTCGTGCGGAAGCTGTTGTTCCCGAGCGCATCGAGCACGATGTTCGGCAGCGGCACGTCGAGCTTCACCGCGATATAGCCCCAGTTGTACGTGTTCGAATCCTCGCCCGAGCCGGTCGTGTACTGGTAGTTGCCGAACTCCACGAAGCGCGGGGAGAGGCCGCGGACGATGCGGTCCGCGCGCCGGGAATGCCCGATCTGGAAGATCATCCCCGGCAGGGGAGGGGCATCGATGCGATCGATGTAGGTCATGTTGTTCGCCGCGGCGAAGGTGCTCAGCCGGTACCGGGCGATGCGGCCGCGCCGCTGCGCGCTGACGATGATCGCGATGATGCCGGCGATGAGAGCGCCGAGCACGACGGCGCCGAGCAGGGCGAACGGACCCACGACCGTGAAGAGGAGCGGCACGAGCACCAGGAGGACCGGCAGGGCGATCGCCCCGCCGACGATGCCGACGATCAGACCCGCAGACGGGCCCCGTCGGGTGGACTGCGCCGCACGGACGAATGCCGAGACCGCTTTCGGGTCGACCGGGTCGGTCAGCGGGCGCGGGTCGAAGGCGAGCGGTTGGGATGCGGGCATCGTCACCCTGTCCACGTTGCCATAATCGGAGGTGTGAACACGCAGACTCTCCCGTCGCTGGACGGACGCACCTTCCGCATGGTCTCCTCGACCACCTCGGCCGTGAACCCGGACGCCCCGAGCACGTTCCACTACTTCGAGAAGGACGGTGCGGTCTGGGGCGACTACACCGGTGACACGGTGACATTCGGACGCTTCATCGGCACCCGCACGGGCGATTCGATCAGCATCCACTTCGTGCACGTCCTCGTCGCCGATGGCACCGTCGTCACCGGTGCGGGCGATAGCGACATCGAGCGGGACGAGAACGGTCTGCGTCTCATCGAGCACTACGAGATGCACGGCGCGCCGCAGCTGAGCGTGTGCGCCGAGGTCCCGATCGTCTGAGGGGTCAGCGCGGGGGCAGGGGCTCCCGCGCGCCCGGGGCGGGCGTCCACCGTGTCATGCCGAGGGTGTCGACCGGCTCCCGAGGAGGGATATCGGTGGGCAGGATGTACGGCCGGCGCACCACCTCGTCGAGGATCACGACGCTCACGACCGTGCGCACCTCGGGCAACTGGGCGATGACGCCCGTGGAGAAGTCGTGCACGCCGCCGACATCCGTCGCACGGATCATCAGCATCGCGTCGTGCTCGCCTGTCGTGACGGCGCAGTACTCGACCTCGGGCATGTGCAGAACCCGCTCGCGGAACGACGGCCACGATTGCGGATGGACCGTGACGAACACGTGCGCGCCGATCGACAGTCCGACGCGGGCCGGATCGACGGATGCCGAGAACCCGGTGATCACACCGGATGACAGGAGCGCCTCGACGCGCGAGTACGCGTTCGCCCGGGAGATGCCGACGCGCTCGGCCAGTGCCGCCATCGACAGGCGCCCGTTCTCGCGCAGGGCGGCGAGGATGCGGTAGGCCACATCGTCCAGCGCGGGCGCACTTCGTCCAGCGGATGCTGAGTCCGCGGGCCGTTCATTGGACGTATCGCCTCGCATTCCCGAAGTCTAGAGCGAAATGTTCGCGCAGATGTCGTCTCATTGGACAGATCGTCGGGCATCGTGTCAATCTGAACTCGGTCGTCCACAGCCGTCCGACCTTTCCCGAATCACTCCCTTCCCAAGGAGGGCCCATGTCATCGATGTCTCGTAAGTCACTGGTCGCGTTCGGAGCCGTCGCGCTCCTTGCCGTCACGGGCTGCTCCGGGGGGAACTCCGCCAACGGCGGCGGCAACAGCTCGGCCTCCTCGCTCGTGATCGACACCGCCTTCTCGATCGAGACCGCCGACCCCGGGCACAGCTACGACCCGACCGGCAACATGCTCGCCAAGGCGCTCTACGAGACCCTCGTCGACTTCGAGGGCTCCGACGTCTCCACGCCCATCCCGGGACTCGCCACGTGGGAGCAGAACGACGAGGCGACCGAGTTCGTCTTCACGCTCGAGGATGGCCGCGTCTTCTCCGACGGTTCCCCCGTCGAGGCGAAGGACGTCGTCTTCTCGCTGCAGCGCATCCAGGGCATGGCCGAGGCCAAGCCCAACTTCCTCCTCACCGGCGTCACGATCGAAGAGGTCGACGACAAGACCATCCGCTTCACCACCGAAGCGCCCATGCTGCAACTGCCCGCGATCCTCGCGAACGCCGCCCTCGGCATTCTGAACTCCGACGTCGTGATCGAGAACGGCGGCACGATCGACGGCACCGACACCGCGCAGGCCTTCCTCGACGGCACCTCCGCCGGCTCCGGACCCTTCGTGCTCGACACCCTCGATCTGTCCTCGCAGATCGTGCTCTCCCAGAACGAGGAGTACAACGGAGACGAGGCCAGCGCCTACGACCGCGTCGTCATCCGCAACGTCACCGAGTCGGCCACCCAGCTCGCCAACCTCAAGGGCGGCGACACCATGGTCGCCCTCGACCTCAACGGCGACCAGGTCGCGACGCTCGGCGACGACCAGAACGTCGACTCCGTGGCATCCGCCCAGACGATCTTCCTGCTCCTCAACCAGAACCCCGATGTCGTGGGCGAGCTCGCCAACGTCGAGATGGCCGAAGCGATCCGCTACGCGCTCGACTACGACGGCCTGCTCGAGCTCGCCGGCGCTGGCTCCGTGCAGGCGACCGGCGTCATCCCGCCCGCCTTCGAGGGCGCGCTGGATGCCGGCGTCGAGCAGGACCTCGATCGCGTCGAGGCAGCCCTCGCCGCTGCCGGCTACGACGGCCAGACCCTGAAGCTGCAGTTCCCGAACGACTACCCGGTCGGCGGCGTGGAGTTCACACCGCTCGCCGAGCGCATCCAGGCCCAGCTCGGCGACGCCGGCATCGAGGTCGAGCTCGCCCCGGCGCCCTTCGCCAGCGAGCTCGACGCCTACGTCAACGGGACCGAGGGCTTCGGCCTGTGGTTCTGGGGACCGGACTATGCCGATTCCGCGAACTTCCTGCCCTTCGCTCCCGGCCTGAAGGTCGGACTGCGCAGCGGCTGGACCGCCGAGGCCAACCCCGAGATCGGTGCCCTTGCGGCAGCCGCCGCCGGCGCGACCGACGTCGACGAGCGCACGGCCGCCTTCACCGCCTTCGCCGAGGCCATGCAGACGGACGGGCCCTTCGTGCCGCTGATCGTCCCCGGCCGCAACATCGCCACCGCCGCCGACGTCACCGGCGCCGTCTACAACTCGGTGTGGGAGATCGACATCGCCGAGATCAAGCCCGCCGGCTGACCAGCTCGATGAGCACGGCCACCATCGCGCGCAGGCGCCCGACCCGCTCACCGCTGGTCGGGTACCTGCTGCGCCGCCTGGGCACCTCGATCCTGCTGCTGATCGGCGTCACGATCGTGACGTTCCTGCTGACCAACCTCGTTCCCGGAGACCCGGTCTCCGCGGCACTGGGCGAGGGAGCGGCGCAGAACCCCGCGACGCGGGAGGCGTTCATCGCCTCCCGCGGGCTCGACAAGCCCCTGATCGTGCAGTACTTCGTCTACATGGGCAACCTGCTGCAGGGTGACCTCGGCACCTCCCTCGTGACGGGACGCGCTGTGACGGCTGACCTCGCCACGGCGGTGCCGGCGACGATCGAGATCGCGGTCTGCGCGATCATCGTCAGCCTCGCCGTCAGCCTCGTGCTCGGAACCCTCGCGGCGTACCGCCGCGGGCTGGTCACCGACCAGGTCGTGCGCGTCGTGACTCTCATCGGGCTCAGCGTGCCGACGTTCTGGCTCGCGCTCGTCAGCTACTACTTCTTCTTCCTCGAGCTGGGTATCGCGCCCGGATCGGGGCGGATCTCCCCGGCGATCACCCCGCCGCCGCGCGTCACCGGCTTCTACACGGTCGACTTCCTCCTCAACGGAGACAGCGTCGGCTTCTTCGACGCGGCGGCCCACCTGGCGCTTCCGGTCATGGTGCTCTCGCTCGTCACGATCGGACTGCTCACGCGATTCGTGCGCACCTCGGTGCTCGAAGTGCTCGACAGCGACTACGTGCGCGCCGCCCGTGCCAAGGGCCTGTCCGGCCCCCGGGTCGTGCTCGGCTACGTGCTGCGCGGCGCCTCGCTGCCGATCCTCACCGTCGTCGGCGTCGCCTTCGGATCGCTGCTGAGCGGCACCGTGCTCGTCGAGTCGGTCTTCGCCTGGCCGGGCCTGGGCACCTACGCCTACAACGCCGCCGCCAACCTCGATCTGACGGGCATCATGGGCGTCGGCCTCGTCGTCGGCGTCATCTACCTCGTCATCAACCTCGTCGTGGACCTCCTCTACGGCGTTCTGGATCCGAGAGTGAGGATCGCATGAGCGCCCTCGACGACAAGCGGGTCGCATCCCGCTGGACGATCCGCTTCCGCTGGCCGCGCGCCTGGCGCACACCGCTGGGCATCATCGGCACCGTCATCGCCCTGGCCTGGGTCATCGTCGCCTTCACGGCGCAGTGGTGGGTGCCCTTCGGCCCCAACGCCCAGGTGCTGCCGCGCCTGCAGGCGCCGGGCATCGACACCCTCATGGGCACCGACGGCACGGGCCGGGACATCTTCTCGCGCCTCATGACCGGCGCGACCGTGACGATCCCGCTCGCCCTCATGCTCGTGATCTGCGCCCTCATCATCGGAACGATCCTCGGAGCGGTCGCCGGATACTTCGGCGGCTGGGCCGACGAGGTGCTCATGCGCATCACCGACCTGTTCATGGCGTTCCCGACCGTGATCCTCGCGATGGTCATCGCCGCATCCCTCGGGCCCTCGCTCTACAACGCCGTGATCGCCGCGGTCATCGTGTCATGGCCGCAGTACGCCCGCGTCACCCGCAGCATCGTGCTGAGCCTGCGCCAGCAGAACTACGTCGTCGCCGGGCGGCTACTCGGACACTCGCCGCTGCGGAGCCTGTTCGTCGACATCCTCCCGAACATCGCCGGGCCCGTGCTCGTACTCGCGACCCTCGACATCGGAACCGCGATCCTGCTGCTGTCTGGCCTGTCGTTCCTGGGGCTGGGCGCACAGCCGCCGACGGCCGAATGGGGATCCATGATCTCGGCGGCCATGTCGAACTTCGACGCCTGGTGGCTCGGAGTCTTCCCCGGCCTCGCGATCCTCTCGGTCGTCGTCGCCTTCAACTTCATCGGCGACGCGATGCGCGACGTTCTCGACCCCACGGCCGAGATCGCCCATGAGAACCAGGCCGATCTGACGGCATCCGCGAAGGGGGCGAGCGCATGACCGCCGCATCGACCGCGCTGAGCATCGCCGATCTGCACATCTCGATCGGCCGCCCGCTCGTGCACGGCATCTCCCTCGACCTGCACCGCGGACGCGTGCAGGGCCTGGCCGGAGAATCCGGCTCGGGAAAGACGCTCACCTCGCTCGCGATCCTCGGCCTGCTGCCGCGAAAAGCGCAGACCTCCGGATCCATCCGTCTCGGCGACGACGAGCTGCTCGGGATGCCGCGCCGCGCCCTGAACCGGGTGCGGGGCAAGCGGATCGCCATGGTGTTCCAGGACCCGTCATCGTCGCTGCACCCGCAGATCACAGTCGGCAAGCAGCTGACCGATCACATGCGCGTGCACCTCGGCCTGAAGGGCAAGGAGGCCGATGCGCGGGCGATCGAGCTGCTCGAGCGCGTGCAGGTGCCGCGCCCCGAGGAGTCGCTGGGCCGCTACCCGCACCAGTTCTCCGGCGGACAGCGACAGCGCATCGCGATCGCCTGCGCCCTGGCCTGCGATCCCGACGTCCTTCTCGCGGATGAGCCCACCACGGCCCTCGACGTCACGGTTCAGGCCGGCATCCTGCACCTGCTCCGCGGGCTCGCGGTCGAACGCGACCTCGCCGTGCTCCTCGTCACCCACGACCTCGGAGTGATGAGCGCGATCGCCGACGACATCGCCGTCATGAAGGACGGGCGGATCGTCGAGCGCGCCGACCGGGCCACCCTGTTCGCCCACCCGCAGCACGAATACACCCGCACGCTGCTCGCGGCGCTGCCCGGCTCGCGCCTGGCCGCCGAGACCGAAGGAGACGACGATGAGTGACGCGTTCGTCCTCGACGCGCAGGGTGTGACCGTGCGCTATCCCGGGAACCCTCCTGTGGTCGCCGTCGACGACGTCTCGGTGCACGTCGCCGCAGGCGAAACCGTGGCGCTGGTGGGAGAGTCCGGCAGCGGAAAGTCGTCGCTGGCACGCGCCGCCGCCGGCATCGAGAAGATCGTCGCCGGAGATGTGCGCTTCGATGGCCGCCCCGTGACGCCGATGGGGATTCGCCGCCGACCCGTCGAGCTCACCGGCATCCAGATGGTGTTCCAGGACCCCTCTACCTCGCTCAATCCGCGCCGGCGGATCGGCGACCAGATCGCCGACGGCATCCGCACGGCGCTCGACCGCGGGGACGAAGGATCCCGTGTCGAGGAATGGCTCGAGCGCGTGGGGCTGAACCCGGCGTGGACAACCCGCTTCCCGCACCAGTTCTCCGGAGGGGAGAAGCAGCGCATCGCCATCGCCCGCGCCCTCGCCGCGCGGCCCCGCCTGCTCATCGCCGACGAACCGATCTCCGCTCTGGACGCATCGACCCAGACGAGCGTCGCCGCCCTCATGCGCGACCTCGTCGCCGAGGTCGGCGCCGGCATGCTGTTCATCTCGCACGACCTCGCGGTCGTGCGCCGCATCGCGGACCGCACCCTCGTCATGTACGCCGGTCGCGTGCTCGAATCCGGTGTGACGTCCGAGCTGTGGGAGGACCCGCGTCATCCGTACACGCGTTCGCTGCTCGCAGCGATCCCCGAACCCGATGGGCTCGGACGGATCCCCGCCGCACCGTCGGCGGAGGACCGTGCATCGTGGGGGAACGTTCCGCCGATCGTGCGCTGATTCATCACGAACGTCGCGACACGCCCGCCGTTTCCGCTAGACTGTTGTGGTTGTCTGCCTATCGATCCGCATCCGGCGGTGAGAGAGCAGGCACGTGCACACACCCTCCTGCTTTCGAGAAAGTCTCGAAAGCCGTTCAAGTCCGAAGGAGGTGGGTAAGTGACGCA
>NZ_CANROA010000069.1 GCF_947632095.1 uncultured Microbacterium sp.
CGCTTGACGGCCTTGAACATCGCGGCCGTCGCACGGCGCACGGCGATGTAATCGGGATGCTCTTCGCTGATCTTGTCCATCGAGGCCAGAACCCGCAGCGTGGTCTCGAGGTCGTTCGGATCGAGGCCGTCGCCGAGATCTGCGGCGGTATCGGTGGACACATCAGTCATTGGGCCGATTTTACGCGACCGACCTGGGAATCAGCGGGCGTCGGTGCGCTCCTCGAGCGCGATGCGCGTGACGGGCAGGGCCTCGGGATGCTCCTGCTGCAGCCACGTCATGATCTTCTCCCGCACGAGGCACCGCAGATCCCACTGATCGTCGGAGTTCGCGGCGGAGATCTTGAAGCGGAGAGAGACGTACCCGCCCTCGGAACCGGTGACGAGCACGTTCGCCGAACGCCGGTCCCAGAGCGGCGACTCGTCGATGATCTCGTCGAACTTGGCGCGCACGGCATCCACCGGCACCCGCCAGTCCAGATCCATGTAGACGGTGCCGAGGATCTTGTCGGAGCGCCGCGTCCACGTCTCGACGGGGTTCGTCGTGAAGTAGGTGCAGGGCAGGATCAGCCGGCGCTCGTCCCAGATGTAGACGACCACGTACGACAGGTTGATCTCGCCGATCGTGCCCCACTCGCCCTCGATGACGACGACGTCACCGACGCGGATCGAATCGGTGAAGGCCACCTGAATCCCGGCGATGAGGTTGCCCAGGGTGGATTGCGCCGCGAGGCCGGCGACGATGCTGACGACGCCGGCGGAGGCCAGGATGCTGGTGCCCACGGCCCGCACCTCGGGGAACGAGAACAGCACGACGCCGACGGCGAGGACGCCGATGAGCACGACCGCGAGGCGGTTCAGCACCGTCAGCTGGGTGCGGCGGCGACGCGCTTCGGAGCTCGTGCCGTCGCGCTGGCCGTCGTACTGCATGAGCCGCTCCATGCCGAAGGTGACCACGATCGACAGGATCCAGGCCCCGGTGAGGACGACCACGATCTGCAGGGCCCGCTCGACCACCGGCCACCACGGCTCCAGCGACGGCGCCGTCGACGCGCATCCCGCCCACAGGGCGATCAGAAGGGCGAGGGTGGTCCCCGGAACCCGCAATCGGCGCTCGAGCGCGGCCAGCCAGGCCGATCGGCCGCGCGCTCGTCCCACGACGAGGCGCACGACGATCACGACCGCCGCGGCGACCGCGACGCCGATCAGAACGCCGATCAGCGTTCCCGCCCAGGTGTGGCCGGAGATGTCGATGTCCAGGAGAGAAGCCATCGAACCACCCTAGGCACGGGGCCGCCCCTGAACGCAACCTCTTGCATCCGGCATCCGCTCGTCTCACCATGGAGAAGGAGGGTCGAGGTGCAAAGGAGCAGCCATGTCGCAGAAGATCGTCCCAAACATCTGGTGCACACGAAACGCCGATGAGGCCGGAGAATTCTATGCTGATGCGCTTCCGCGAACGACGGCGGAGACCAGCGCCCGCTACCCGATGGAGCTGCCCGACTGGCAGGCAGAGTTCGCGGGCAGGACTCTCACCGTCGACGTGTCGATCGATGGGTTCCAGATCACGCTGATCAACGCGGGCGACGAGTTCAGCCCGAACCCATCGATGTCGTTCATGCTGAACTTCGATCCGTTGATGTTCGACGGCAGCGCCGATGACGCGCGGGCGGCCCTCGATGAGACCTGGGCGCGCCTGGCCGAGGGCGGACGGATCATCATGGCACTCGACGCCTACCCGTTCAGCCCCCACTACGGCTGGGTCGAGGATCGCTTCGGAGTCAGCTGGCAGTTGCTGCTGACCAACCCCGAAGGTGAGCCGCGGCCGTTCGTCATCCCGCAGCTCATGTTCTGCGGACCCGTGCAGAACCGATCGCGCGAGGCGGCGTCTTTCTACTCGGGTGTGCTTCCGGGTTCGGGCGTCGGGTTCATCGCCGAGCATCGCGTGCAGACCGGGCCGGCAGAACCGGGCACGGTCATGTTCGGCGAGTTCCGTCTGGCCGGGCAGTGGTTCTCGATGATGGACTCGGCCATCGCACTGGACTACACATTCACTCCGGGGATTTCCCTCGAGGTGCGATGCGCCGATCAGGCCGAGATCGACGAGTACTGGGATGCGCTGTCCGCCGTTCCCGAGGCGGAGCAGTGCGGGTGGCTCACCGATCGTTATGGTCTGAGCTGGCAGATCGTTCCCGAGACGATGGGCGCGCTGATGGAGCGTCCGGGCGCGTACGAGAAGATGATGGAGATGAAGAAGCTCGTCATCGCCGATTTCTGAGGGGGACCATGGGACTGTTCACGCAGAAGCCCGAGCAGAAGAGCGCCTGGGCGGCGCTGCCGGGTGAGCCGGATGAGCGCGACGGTTCGGTCGATCGCCTGCCGGATGCCGTTGCCGACCCGCTCGGACTGGGGCTGCCGGGCGACGAGACGAGCTCGACCGTGTCGATCTCTGTGGATGTCGTCGTTCCGACCGGCGACGGGACGGACGCCGGCGCCGAATAGGCATCCCGACGCGCGGGCGATGTCGGGCCCGCGGATACCCTGGAGGGATGACGATCACCGCTGCGGCAGACGGATCCGCTCTGGGAAACCCCGGCCCCAACGGCTGGGCCTGGTACATCGACGACGCGAACTGGGCCGCGGGCGGCTCACCGCATGGCACGAACAACCAGGGCGAGCTGCAGGCGGTGCTCGAGCTGCTGCGGGCGACCGCCGAGGTCGACGAACCGTTGCAGATCATGTGCGACAGCAAGTACGTGATCGACTCGATCACGAAGTGGATGCCGGGATGGAAGCGCCGCGGATGGCGCAAGGCCGACGGCGCCCCCGTGCTGAACCGCGACCTCATGGAGGCGCTCGACGCTGCTATGCAGGGGCGTGACGTGGACTTCGTCTGGGTGAAGGGGCACGCCGGCCACGAGCTGAACGAGGCCGCCGACCAGCGGGCGAACGCCGCATCCAAGGCTTATCAGGCCAAGCGTGAGCCGAACCGCGGGCCCGGTTTCACGATGGGTTCGGTGGATGCCGGAACCACGGTCCCCGCGAGCGATCTCGCGAGTGCGGCGGCAGCCCCCGCAGCCCCCGCGTCCGAACCGCTGTGGGCCGAGGCATCCGATCTCTTCGACGGCTGGGACGCCGCTCCCGCAGAGCCCATCGATCTCTCGCTGACGCTCACCGCCGAGGAGCACGCACGTCTGCGCGATCGCGCCAATGCGCAGAGCATTTCCCTCGTCGAGGCGCTGCGCCGGCTCATCTGAGCGGCGCCGGACCGGTTCAGCGCCCCGCGGTCATCCACGCCACGACGACGTCGCCGATCATGGAGCGCAGGTGCTCGCGGCGCTCCTCGGCGAGCAGATCGCGGCCGAACAGGTAGCCGAAGGTGTGCTGGTTGGCGACCTGGAAGAAGCAGTACGAGCTGATCAGCAGGTGCACGTCGAGCGCGTCGACGTCGGCGCGAACCGTGCCCTCGGCACGGCCGCGCTCGAGCACCTCTTCGAGCACGGCGACCGCGGGCTGGTTGAGGGTGCGCAGGCCATCGAGTCGCTGGATGAACTCGCCATGGTGGATGTTCTCGATCGAGACGAGCCGGATGAACGCCGTGTGATCGAGGTGGTGGTCGTAGGTGAGCTCGGCGATCTGCCTCAGGGCCTCGACGGGCGCGAGGTCGCCGGCGTGGATCGACTGCTCGCGTTCGCGGATGCCGCGATACGCGTTCTCGAGCACGGCGAGGTAGAGCTGTTCCTTGCCGCCGAAGTAGTAGTAGATCATCCGCTTCGTCGTCTGGGTGCGCTCGGCGATCTCATCGACCCGGGTTCCCGCGTAGCCGGATTCGGCGAAGGCCTCGGTCGCGACGGCGAGCAGATCGGCGCGGGTGCGTTCGGCGTCGCGTTTGCGGACGACGGGTTCGGTCATGTCCACTCCCCCATCAGTCGGCGCCGGTCAGGACCCGGCGCGGGTTGTCGATCATGAGGCGGCGCAGGGTCGCGTCATCGATGCCCGCATCGCTCAGTGTCGGAAGAATCATGTCGAAGAGGTGCTGCATATGCCAATTCGGCACGTGCTCCGCCCGCCACGACGGCGGCGTGACACGGCTGAAGACCGCGGCGTCGTGCGAGAGGACGATGCGATCGGCATAACCCGCATCGAGGAGCTGGAGCAGCATCCGCACCCGGTCGGCGTCCGGGGCGAGGTGCTCCATGCCGAAGCGGTCGAAGCCGAGGTAGGATCCGCGATCGGCGATGCGGCGCAGGTAGGCGAGGTCGGTGGAGTCTCCGCTGTGTCCGATCACGACCCGGTCGAGCGGAATCCCCAGCCGCTCGAGCTCGTCCTGCTGATCGGCGCCTCCGCCGGATGCAGCATGCGAGTGGGTCGTGATCGGAACGCCGGTGCGCCGATGCGCCTCGGCGGCAGCCGCGAACACCCGTGCGGAGTCGGGTGTCAGGCCCGCGGCATCCGTCGCGATCTTGATGATGCCGGCTCGGATATCGGTGCCCGCGATGCCCCGTTCGATGTCTCCGACGAACAGCTCGACGAGCGGGTCGGGGCCGTCGACGACGAGCCCGGGACCATTGAGTCGGAAGAAGGTGGGCAGGGTCTCGGCCGCGTAGCATCCGGTCGCCGCGATCAGCCGCACGGGAACCCGTGCGGCCACCTCGGCGACCCGGCGCACGTCGCGGCCGAGACCCACGACCGTCAGATCGACCACCGTCTGCACGCCGCGGGCGTGCAGATCGGTGAGGGTCTGCACGGCGCGTTCGATCATCTGCCGCTCATCCCATTCCGGATGCGGCATATTGATGTCGAGCTCGGGATCGGTGACGAAGACGTGCTCATGGATGAGGGTCATCCCCAGCTCGTCTGCGTCCACCTCCCCCGTGAACGTCGGTATCGAACGCGCCATGCCCGAGGGTCACTCCGAGGTGGAGCGGATGGCCTCGTAGACCGTGAGCGAGTCGCCGGTCAGCACACCGGAGAGGTACTCTTCGGCCTTCTCGCTGAACGCGTCGCGGTCGACGTCCTCGACGACCTCCCAGTCATCGCCGGTGCGCCACTCCTCGAGGATCTCCGCCTCGTCGGCGTCGACGCACGCGGTGACCTCGGCGATCGCCTTGTCTGTCGCCGCCGTCAGCGCCTCCTGCTGCTCCTCGTTCAGGTCGTTCCAGATATCGCTGATGATGACGAGGTTGGTGTTCAGCTGGTGCGAGCTCAAGCTGACGTAGTCCTGAACCTCCTTGATGTTCGTCGCCACGATGTTGGTGATCGGGTTCTCCTGGCCGTCGACCGTGCCCTGCTGCAGGGCGAGGTACAGCTCCTCGTAGGCGACCTCGGTGGCCTGGGCGCCGAGCGCCTTCGCGTTCATGAGGAACTGCGGCGAGCCGGGGAAGCGCATGCGCAGACCCGACAGGTCGTCGGGCGTGCGGATCGGGGTGTTGGCGGTGAACTGGCGGGCACCGGCCGACCAGGCGCCGAGCGTGTGCACGCCGGTCTCGGCCGCGAAGGCGTCGACGACCGTGTCGGACGCATCGCTGTCCATGAAACGGGCGAGGTGGTCGGCGTCGTCGAAGGCGTAGGCCGAGTCGAGCACGCTGATCGGCTCGTAGACCGCACCGAGCGCCGAGGCGCCCTGGATGTCGATGTCGATGTCGCCCGAGGCGACCGAGGCGATGCGGTCGGCGTCGCCGCCGAGCTGGCTCGACGGGAAGATCTCGACCTCGAGACCGACGCCGGCGGCGCTCACCTCATCGGCGATGACCTGGGCACCGCAGCGGTGCTGGGGCTGGTCCTCGTTGTAGCTGTGGGCGAGCGTGAGCTTCTGCGTGCTGCTCGCGTCGCCGGTGGCGCCGTCTCCGGTGCCGGAGCAGGCGACCAGCATCATCGCCGGTGCGGCAAGGGCGGCGAGCCACATCGTTCGCCGGTTGCGTCGTGCATCCATGATTCTCTCCTCTTTCGGGTGCTTGTCAGGGGTGGTGCGGTTCGAGTGCGTGTTCGGCCGCCTCGGCGGCGACCAGATCGTTCAGGTCGGCGAGCATGGCCTGGCGGTCGGCTCGCGCTCCGGTGAAGATCTCGAAGGCATCGGCCGCCTGGTGCATGGCCATGCCGAGTCCGGACATGGTGCGGATGCCGCGGGTGCGGGCCTCCTGCAGCAGTGCGGTGTCGACGGGTCGATAGACGATGTCGGCGACGCGGATGCCGGTGGGCAGCAGCGCCGGGTCGAACGGGGTGCCCGGGTGGGCGGCCATGCCGACGGGGGTCGCGTTGACGACGAGGTCGGCGACGGCGAGTTCGGTGGGCAGGGAGTCGGGGCCCGCGGTGCGGACGGCTCGGCCGATCGCGGAGACCTGCTCGGCCAGCGCGTCGGCCCGCGCAGCATCCTGGTCGACGATCACGAGCTCGTCGAGGGGGTGCTGCGCGAGGGCCGTCGCGACGGCGGAGCCCGCTCCTCCCGCACCGACGAGCACGGCGCGGCCGAGCCGGTCACCGCCGAAGGCATCGTTCAGCGCCGCGCGGAAGCCGGTCGCATCCGTGTTGTGACCGACCGATCCCCGCTCGGTGAAGACGACCGTGTTGACGGCCCCGACGGCCCGCGCGCTGTCGGCGAGCTCGTCGAGCAGCGGGATGACCGCCTGCTTGACGGGGTGGGTGATGTTCAGTCCGGTGAATCCGAGACGTCGGGCGGAGTCCAGCAGCCGCCGGAGGAACTCGGTCGTCCCCTCGGCCGGCGCCAGGTCGATCGTGCGGTAGACGTAGTTCATGCCGTGGCGCGAGCCCTCGAGCTCGTGCATGGGCGGGGTGAGCGAAGGGCCCACCCCCTCGCCGACCAGACCGATGAGGAAGGCCTGCGGGCGCGGGGTGCTCCGGGCGTTTTCGTGGCTCACAGACCGAGCACCCCCGGCAACCACATCACAGCGCTCGGGAACACGATGATGAGAATGCAGATGATCAGCAGCGGCAGGATGAACGGCAGACTGCCGCGGAACACCTCGCCGATGCGGGTCTTCGACACCGCTGCGGTGACGAAGAGCACGGTTCCGACGGGCGGGGTGAGCAGGCCGATCATGAGCGACAGGATCATCAGAACGCCCAGCACGATCGGGTCGACGCCGATCTCGGTGGCGATGGGCAGGATGATCGGCACGGTGAGCACGAGGATCGCGGTCGCATCGATCACGGTGCCGAGGATCAGCATGAGCACGGTGACGAGGATGAGGAACACCAGCGGGCTGTCGGTGATCGCGAAGACGAGCTCGGTGAGCATCTGCGGCAGGCGCTCACGGGCGAGGATGTATCCGAGCAGCGACGCGGAGGCGACGATGATCATGATGGATGCCGTGGTGGTGACCGTCTCGGTCACCACCTTGACGAAGCTCTTCATGCTCAGCGAGCGTTGCACGATGCCGACGAAGAGGATGTAGACGACGCCGACGGCGGCGGCTTCGGTCGGGGTGAAGAATCCGCCGAGGATTCCGCCGAGGATGATGAACGGCGCGACGAGCGGCAGGAGCACGCCCTTGATCGATGCGAGGAACTCGGCGCGATCGAACGTGCCCTTCTTGACGTTCTTCATGCGGCGCACGAGCACCCAGACGACGATGCACATGCCGATGGCCATGAGCAGCGCCGGGATCACGGATGCGGCGAACAGTGCTCCGGTGGAGACCGCCGCGAGACCGGCGTAGATGACGGCCGGGATGCTCGGGGGCATGACCGGCGCGATGAGCGAGGAGGTCGCCGAGACGCCGGTGGCGAAGCGGCGGCCGTAGCC
>NZ_CANROA010000070.1 GCF_947632095.1 uncultured Microbacterium sp.
CCCTCCAGAAGCTCCGTGAACGCCACGATCGGGATGCCGGCGGCCTCGGCCGCCTGCTCGATGCGCTCGGTCTCGGCTCCTCCGGTCTGCGCGTTGGTCAGCACGACCACAACCTCGCCGGATTCGATGGCGTCGAGGGCCCGCAGAAGCGTTGCCGGCGCGACGTCGCTGCCCTCTTCGACGGCCGAGGCGAATCCGTCGGGGGCGAGATCTGTGAGCCCGGCCGCGGCGGCGATGTAGCCGGGCAGCGGTTCGGTGATGAAGACTCCTGTGCCATCTGCCGAGGCGGCGAGCTCCTCGAGGTCGCCCTCGAAGCCTTCGAGCTCGGAGATGATCTCATCGGCGGATGCTGTGAACTCAGACGCGCCATCGGGGTCGATCTCGCCGAGCTCCTCGGCGATCCCCGCAACGACGTGGATCATGGTGTGCGGGTCGAACCAGACGTGCTCATTGAAGCCGTCGATGTGATCGTGCCCCTCATGGTCGTCGTGGTCGTGCTCGTCATCTTCCGCGTGATCGTGCTCCCCAGCATCCTCGCCCTCATGCTCCTCCCCATGCCCCTCGTTCCCGGGAAAGTCATGCGAGAACTCGACGGCCGAGAGGACGTGGGCGTCCGGCCCTTCGAGCAGGGCGTCCATGAAGGAGTCGTAGCCGCCGCCGTTCTCGATCACGAGGTCGGCGCCCTGGACCGTGAGCCGGTCGCGTGCGGATGCCTCATAGGAGTGCGGGTCCTGCGAGGCGGAGGTGATGATCGAGGTCACGTCCACGCGGTCGCCGCCGATCTGCTCGACCAGGGACCCGTAGATGTTGGTCGTCGCGACGACGGCGATCGCCGCGTCATCGCCCGCACCGGGCTCCGTCGTCGATGAGCATCCCGCCAGAACGAGGGCGGAGGCGGCCAGCAGAACGAGGGAGCGGGGCTTGTGCATGCTTCGACACTACACGCTAATGATAACCATTCTCAACACGGATGGGCGATGAGTGCCGGATAGTGTGATCGGGTGACCGCATCTGACCCGGCGGCCCCCGCCGTCGCATCGCGACCAGGGGCCGTCTACTTCATCGGGCGGGCGCTGCTGCGACCGCTTTTCGGACTGATCTACCGGCCTCGATACAGCGGGCAGAAGAGCATCCCCGCCGGAGGGCCGGTGCTGCTCGTCAGCAACCACCTGTCAGCCCTCGACACCCTCGTCATCCCGACAGCGGCGTCGCGGCCCGTGCAGTTCCTCATCAAGTCGTCGTTCTTCACCGACTCCGGCCCCCTCGGAGGCGCGAAGCGCTGGTTCTTCACATCGATCGGCGGCGTCCCCGTGCACCGCACGACCGGACGCGACGCCCGCGCCGCACTCGACGCGGGCGTGAGCATCCTGCGCGCCGGCAGCGTGTTCGCCGTCTTCCCCGAGGGGACGCGCTCCCGCGACGGCAGGCTGCACGACGGACACGGCGGAGCCGCATGGATGGCCCACGAGACCGGGGCGACGATCGTTCCCGTCGGCCTGATCGCCACTGCGACCGCCACGCCCTTCGGATACCTGCGCCGCGGAGCACCGCGCCTCGAGGTGCGCTTCGGCACCCCTCTGGATCTCGACGACCTCGACGGATTGCCGGGCGGCAAGGCCCGCCGCGAGATCACCGAACGGATGATGGCGGCGATCGCCGCGCTCAGCGGCCAGGAGCGCTCCGGCAGCGTGAACGCGAGCTCGCGGGACTGAGCACCGTCGGCCGGCGGATCAGTCGACCAGCAGCGCCGGCTCCTCGAGGATGGATGCGACGTCGGCGATGAAGCGGCTCATGCCGTCGCCGTCGATCACGCGGTGGTCGAAGGATCCGGCGACCGTGGTCACGTAGCGCGGACGCACCTCGCCGTCGACGACCCACGGCTTCTGGCTGATCGTGCCCATCGCGAGGATCCCGGCCTCGCCGGGGTTGATGATCGGCGTGCCGGCGTCCATCCCGAACACGCCGATGTTCGTGATCGTGATGGTGCCGCCCTGCTGGTCGGCCGGCGGCGTCTTGCCGTCGCGGGCGGTCAGCGTCAGACGGTTCAGTGCGCGGGCGAGGTCGCGCATGCTGAGGTCCTGCGCGTCCTTGATGTTCGGCACCAGCAACCCGCGCGGGGTCGCCGCGGCGATGCCGAGGTTCACGTAGTGGCGCACGGCGATCTCGGCGCCGTCCTCGGTCTCGACCCAGGCGGCGTTGACCATGGGGTTGCGGCGCACGGCCCAGATCACGGCGCGCGCGACGATGAGCAGCGGCGACACCTTGATGTCGGCGTAGTCGGGCGAGGCCTTCAAGCGCTTGACGAGCTCCATCGTGCGGGTCGCGTCGACCTCCTTCCACACCGTGACGTGCGGTGCCGTGTAGGCGCTGCGCACCATCGCCGAGGCGCTGGCCTTGCGCACGCCCTTGACGGGGATCGCCTCACTGCCAGCCTCGTTCACCGAAGCGGACGAGCTCTGGTCGACGGCGATGCCGCGGGCGAGCCCGATCGCCGGATTCTGCGGGGCGGGGACGGTCTCCTCGCGGACGCTCCCCCACTCGGGCGTCTCGATGTTGCGGAAGACGCTGGCCTGAGAGGCGTGCTTGACGACGTCATCGCGGGTCACCTCGCCGTCGGTCCCGGTAGGGGTGACGGATGCCAGATCCACACCCAGATCGCGGGCGAGCTTGCGGATCGGAGGCTTGGCGATCACGCCGACCGATGAGCGCACCGGGCGCACCGCGGGCCGGCGGCGACGCGAGCTCGCCCCCGCGCCCGAGCCGTAGCCGACGAGCACCGAACCGGACCCTTCGCCGGATTCGGCGGCCGGAGCAGCCGGTGTCGCCGCCGGGGCCGCGGGCGCAGCATCCGAGACGAAGGTGATGATCGGCGTGCCGACCTCGACCGTCGCGCCCTCGTTGACGAGCACCTCGCCCACCACACCGGCGTACGGCGAGGGCAGCTCGACGAGCGACTTGGCCGTCTCGATCTCGCAGATGACGTCGTTGATCGCCACGGTGTCGCCGGGGGCGACCTTCCACGCGACGATCTCGGCCTCGGTGAGACCCTCGCCGACGTCGGGGAGGGGGAAGTTCTGGGTGCTCATGGGGTGCCCTTCATTTCGACTCGCTGCGCTCGCGCAACGACCGGAATCGGTCAGTAGGCCATCGATCGGTCGACCGCATCGAGGATTCGATCGGCGTCCGGCAGGAATGCGCCCTCGAGGTTCGCGGGCGGGAACGGGGTGTCATAGCCCGAGACGCGCAGCACCGGGGCTTCGAGCGCGTAGAACGCCCGCTCCATGACGGTGGCCGCGATCTCACTGCCCAGACTCGTGAAGCCCGAGGCCTCCTGCGCGTAGACCATGCGGCCGGTCTTGCGCGCCGAATCGAGGATGGGGCCGTAATCGACCGGAGACAGCGAGCGCACATCGACGACCTCGCAGCTCGTGCCCTCGCCCTCGGCGAGCGCCGCCGCCTGCAGCAGCGTCGTGACCATGGCGCCGTGACCGACGAGCGTGACGTCGGTGCCCTGGCGCACCACGCGCGAGGCGTGCAGCGGCAGCGCCGACTTCTCGAGGTCGACCTCTCCCTTGGGCCAGTAGCGGCTCTTCGGCTCCATGAAGATAACGGGGTCATTCGAGCGGATCGCCTCCTGGATCATCCAGTAGGCATCGTTCGGCGTCGACGGGGACACCACGCGCAGGCCCGGGGTGTGCGTGAAGTACGCCTCGGGGCTCTCCTGATGGTGCTCGACGGCACCGATGTGCCCGCCGTAGGGGATGCGGATGACGATCGGCAGCGACAGTGCGCCCTCGTGCCGGTTCGTCAGCTTCGCGAGCTGCGTGGTGATCTGATCGAACGCCGGGAACACGAAACCGTCGAACTGGATCTCGATCACCGGGCGGAAGCCCGCCATCGCGAGGCCGATCGCCGTGCCGACGATCCCGGACTCGGCCAGGGGCGTGTCGAGCACGCGATGCTCGCCGAAATCGCGCTGCAGGTGCTCGGTGATGCGGAACACTCCGCCGAGCTTGCCGATGTCCTCGCCCATGAGCAGGACCTTCGCGTCGTCTTCCATCGCCCGGCGAAGACCGGCGTTCAGCGCGCGGCTGAAGGGCATCGTCTCGAGTGCCATCAGCGTGCTCCTCCGTCGGTCGGCTCGTCGAACGAGGCCTCGTACTGGGCGCGCCAGGCGCGCTGCTCCTCGATCAGCGGGTGCGGTTCGCTGTAGACGTGGTCGAAGATCTTGTCGGCCGACGGCGGGGTCAGCGCGAGTGTCCGCACGCGCAGGTCTTCCGCGGCGGCGGCGGCCGAGGCGTCCACGTCGTCGAAGAAGGATGCCGCAGCACCCTTGCCCTCGAGGAACGCGCGCATGCGCGCGATCGGATCGCGCTGCGCCCAGGCGGCCTCCTCGTCGGAGGTGCGGTACTTGGTCGGGTCATCGCTCGTAGTGTGTGCGCCGAGCCGGTAGGTCTCGGCCTCGATGGCGCGCGGGCCGCCCCCGGCGCGCGCCTCTTCGAGCGCGAGACGCGAGACGGCATAGCTGGCGAGCACATCATTGCCATCGACGCGGACGCTCGGGATGCCATAGCCGGCGCTGCGCTGAGCGAAGGGCACGCGCGTCTGCGTCGAGACGGGCACGGAGATCGCCCACTGGTTGTTCTGCAGGAAGAAGACGGTCGGCGCCTGGTAGCTGGCGGCGAAGACCATGGCCTCGTGCACATCGCCCTGGCTGGATGCCCCGTCGCCGTAGTAGACGACGACGGCCTCATCGCGATCGGGGTCGCCGGTGCCGGTGCGGCCGTCGAAGGTCAGGCCCATGGCGTATCCGGCGGCGTGCAGGGTCTGCGAGCCGAGCACCAGCGTGTAGAGGCGCGTGTTGCCGTTCTTCGGGTCGGTCGGGTCCCAGCCACCGTGCGAGACACCGCGCATGAGCTTGATGATGTCGACGGGGTCGACGCCGCGGATGCGGGTGACCGCGTGCTCACGGTACGAGGGGAACAGCGTGTCCTGGGCGCGGGCGGCGCGGGCCGAGCCGACCTGCGCGGCCTCCTGGCCGCGGCTCGGCGGCCAGAGCGCGAGCTGGCCCTGGCGCTGCAGGTTGGTGGCCTGGTTGTCGATCGCACGGATCTCGACCATGTCGCGGTAGAACTGCTCGAGCTCGCTGTCGCTGATCGCATCGATCAGCGACAGGTACTGCTCGGCGGCAGGGCTGGGCGCGAAGCGGCCGTCCGCCTCCAGGACGCGGACGATATCGGTCTCTGAGGAGGTCACCGTTCTACGCTATCCGAGCCGCGGCCATGATCACTGGAGAGGCTCGACAACGGATTCCGCGATCTGCAGTACCTTCTCTACCGATTCATGCTCTCCGACGGATATACGGATCCCATCGCCCGAGAACGGCCGGACGATCACATCAGCGGCGGAGAAGGCGGCGGCGACCTCGTCGGTGCGCTGGCCCGTGGCCAGCCACACGAAGTTCGACTGGCTCTCGGGGATGTCCCAGCCTTGAGCGCGCAGGGCGCTGATGAGCGTGTTCCGACGCTCGACGATGACGGCGACGCGCTGGCGCAGCTCGGCCTCGGCGGCGTCCTCGAGGCTCGCGATGGCCGCGACCTCCGCCGCGGATGTCACCGACAGCGGGATGCCGGTCGCCCGGGCCGCGTCGAGCACCTTCTCCTGACCGATCGCGTAACCGACCCGCAGCCCCGCCAAACCGTACGCCTTCGAGAAGGTGCGCAGAACGACGACGTTCGGGTGGCTCTCGTAGACGCGCTCCGCGAGCCCGTCCACGGCGTCTCCGTGGGTCACGAACTCGGCGTAGGCCTCATCGAGGATGACGAGCACATCGGCGGGGATCCGCGCAAGGAACGCGGCGAAGTCGGCCGAGGTGATGATCGGCCCCGTGGGGTTGTTGGGCGTGCAGACGATGATCGCGCGGGTGCGATCGGTGACGGCATCCGCCATCGCGTCGAGGTCGTGACCGCCCTCCGCCGTCAGCGGCACCTGCACGCCGGTCGCCCCGGCGACCAGCACAAGTCCGGGGTAGGCCTCGAAGGACCGCCAGGCGTAGACCACCTCATCACCGACTGATGCCGCGGCCTGCACCAGCTGGTAGAGGATCGCGACACTGCCGCTGGCGACGTGCACCTGGTCGGCGGTGACGCCGTAGCGCGCGCCGAGGGCATCGCGCAGGCGGCCGGCCGTCGCATCCGGGTACCGGTTGACCGGCGTCGTCTTCTCCAGCGCCGCGAGCACCGCGGGCAGCGGATCGAAGGGATTCTCGTTGCTGGACAGCTTGAAGGCATCGGCGCCCGCCTGCTTTCCCTGACGGTACGGCGCGAGCGCCATGATCTCGGGACGCATGCGGGGAAGAATCGGCTCAGTCACGATGGTCAGTCTACGAGCGGGTCCTCTCGACGGTCAGATCAGTGGTTCAGAGATCATCCTGCTGTCCAACGCGATCATCAGCTCTTTCTCCTTCGGATCGCTCATCGCCACCAGGAGCGTGATCGCGGCGAGCGCACTGTTGTTGATGGCGATGCCACGCCCGCCATCAAGCAGACCGTTCTTGCTGAGGAATGTGACGAACAACGCTGCCGCACTGCGTTTGTTACCGTCTGAGAGAGGGTGATCTTTGACGATCAGATACAGCAGATTCGCGGCCTTCTCTTCTGCGGTCGGATACAGGTCTGCACCAGCGAGCCCCTGATAGATCGCACCGATGACTGCGGCGAGCTGCTGCCTGGTCAGCCATACCGTTTCCGCATCCGCGCGGATCTCCAGGATCGTCGCACCATCGGGAGCAGTGTAGAGCTCTACGTGAGTCGCCGATTCAGCCATCATGACTTCACGGTTGACGGAGCCACCGACAGAGAGGGCGATCGAGTTCGCCGAATCGCTGACCGGTGGAGCGTGCGAGACTGAACGGACCATGCGCTTCATCATCAAAGTCGTCGTCAACGCCTTCGCCCTCTGGGTGGTGACGCTGATCCCGATGCTGCAGGTGGGCATGACCGCCTTCGACCCCGCCGGTGACCTGCAGCTCCTGCTGACCTATCTCGCCGTCGCCGCGATCTTCGCCCTGGTGAACTCGATCATCGGCACGGTCATCAAGATCGTCGCCTTCCCCCTGTACCTGCTGACCTTCGGGCTCATCTCGCTCATCGTGAACGGGTTCCTGCTGTGGCTGACCGCGTGGATCACCTCGGGACTGGGCTGGGGACTGAGCGTCGGCGACTTCTGGTGGGGTGTCGTCGCCGCGATCATCATCGCGATCATCAACGCCGTCTTCGGCGCGATCCTGCGCCCGCAGAAGAAGAAGCGCCGCCGCTGACCTCATCCGCGCTCGGCCACGTACTCGGTCGAGACGACGCTCTCGGCCTCGGCCAGCTCCTTCCAGTACTGCTCCATGCTCGCCATGCGCGGATCATCCGAGGCATCCAGGAGCGCTGCCGTATCGATGTAGTCGCCGAGCCAGTGCGTCTTCAGCGCGAGATCCTGCACCCCGGGCAGTGGATCGCCGACGCGCGTGACGACCATGCTGTCCGCTGAGCCGCTGCCGCCGGGGGAACCGCCGCCGGCGAGCGCGCTGACCATGTCGTCGGTATGGCGCAGCTCGATGATCTGCTGACCGGGTTCGAGGGTCGGATGCACGGGGCTGCCCGCCGTCACCTGCAGCCC
>NZ_CANROA010000071.1 GCF_947632095.1 uncultured Microbacterium sp.
CGGAAACGGGCGACCTCGCCCACCGACCACGCGAGGTCCAGCTCGAGCTCGCGCTCGAACGTCTCCATCATCTCGGCGGGCACGAAGCCGCGGATGACGCGCTCGATGCGCTCGCGATCCCAGATCGACGTGCCCCCGACGGACTTCAGCTGACCGTCCAGACGCACGACCGGCGTCGACTCCGAGACCATGTGGAGGTCGGAGGCGCCCAGGTCGATGATCGCCGTGACCGCCGCGATGAACTGACGGTCGGCCTCGGGGTTCTCGGCGAGGATCGCCTGCTCGATCTCGGTGGCGCGGCTCGCACGGGTCGGCTTGGCCTGCTCGCTGAAATCGGGCAGTGCCGAGTTCACGTTCTGACCGGCGCCGGGCGTGACTCCGCCGTACATCTGGCTGACGGGCAGTTGCGCGTCGAGCACCTGCGTGCGCGCATCGGCGCCGCCGCCGGAGTACGCGTCCATCGTCGGCAGGGGAGCGGTGGTGGGCGCGGCGGAGCGGCGCGTGCCGGAAGCCTGCTGCTGGGCCGCGTATTGAGCCTGCTGCGCGGCGGCCTGCTGAACGGCGAACTGCGCCTGCTGGGCTGCCTGCTGCTGAGCGCGCTGCTGGGCGGCCATGGCCTGCTGCTGCTCGTTCGCCCGCATCTGCTCGGTGAACTGGGCCTGACGTGCGGCGAGCTCGGCCTGCTGCTGAGCGACGAGCTGCGCCTGCTGCTGAGCGGCGAGCTGGGCCTGCTGCTGGGCCTGCTGCTGGCGTGCGGCCTGGTTCTCGAAGTCCGAGAAGTAGTCCGGGATGCTGCTGTTCGACGATGCGGAGGCGTTGGCCGGCAGGGTGACGCCGGCGACACCGCCGAGGACGTTGCGCAGTTCGGGGTCGACCTCGGGGCCGCCCAGCAGGGCATCGAATCGGGAGCCGCCCATGGCGGACGCGGACGCGTTATCGATCGTCACGTGCGGTGCCTTTCAAGGTGAAGAAGTTCTGGATGCCGCGCGCCGGGCGCACGGGAAGATGCGGGTTCGTGCGTCACACGGTGACGCGCAGGATCTCCTCGATGGAGGTGTGCCCGAGGAGCGCCTTGGCCCAGCCGTCCTGGCGGAGGCGGGTCATGCCCTTGGATTCGGCGTATTCGGCGATCACGGCGGTCGGAGCGTTGGCCACGGCCATGCGCTCGATCTCCTCATCGACGGCCATGACCTCGTGGAGGGCGATTCGTCCGCGGTAGCCGGTGTTGGAGCACTGGGGGCAGCCGACCGGACGGTAGATCGTCGGCGGGTTCTGGTACTGAGCGGCCGGCGCGTTGACGATGCGCAGTTCGACCTCGGTCGCGACCGACTCCTCCTTGCACCGCTCGCACAGGCGGCGGGCGAGGCGCTGGGCGACGACCGAGTCGAGGGCGGTGCCGACGAGGAAGGGCTCGACGCCCATCTCGATGAGACGGGTGACCGAGCTGGGAGCGTCGTTGGTGTGCAGTGTCGAGAGCACGAGGTGACCGGTCAGCGAGGACTCGACGGCGATCTTCGCCGTCTCCTCGTCACGGATCTCACCGAGCAGGATGACGTCGGGGTCGGATCGCAGGATCGAGCGGAGCGCCGCGGCGAAGGTGAGGCCCGCGGTCTTGTTCACCTGGACCTGGTTGATGCCCGCCATGCGGTACTCGACGGGGTCCTCGACCGTGATGACGTTGACCGTGGGCTTCGCGATGGCCGCGAGCGTCGTGTACAGCGTCGTCGACTTTCCCGAACCGGTCGGACCGGTCACGAGCATCATGCCGTAGGGCTTGGAGAAGCTGCCGCTGTAGACCTCCATGTTGCGCTCGAGCATGCCGAGATCGCTGAGCTTGAGGTTGCCGACGGGGGAGTCGAGCACACGGGCGACGACCTTCTCTCCCCAGACGGTGGGCAGGGTCGCGACACGGAGGTCGATGTTGCGCCCACCGTGATTGACCGAGATGCGGCCGTCCTGGGGCTTGCGGCGCTCACCGATGTCGAGATCCGACATGACCTTGATGCGGCTGATGACGCCGGCGATCATGGTGCGGGGAACCCGCTGTACTTCGGTGAGGACGCCGTCGATGCGGTAGCGCACGCGCAGGTCTTCGCGGCCGGGCTCGATGTGGATGTCCGAGGCGCGGTCCATGATCGCCTGGCTGATGATCAGGTTGACGAAGCGGATGATGGGGGCTTCGTCATCGCCCGCGGCATCCGTGACGTCCTGCGTCCAGGCTTCCTTATCGGCACCGGCTTCGCTTTCGAAGGCGTGTGTGAGCTCCTCGAGCTCGGAGTCGACGCGGTGGTAGCGGTCGATGGCGGCGAGGATCGCCTGGCGCTCCGAGACGACGGGCGCGATCGGCATGCGCGCGACGGCGGCGACGTCGTCGAGGAGGACGACGTTCTCCGGGTCGGCGACGGCGACGACGAGGCGCTCGCCCACGCGGGAGATCGGCAGCACGGCCTGACGGCGGCACATCTGGTCGGGGATGAGGTTGACGACGCTGGGCTCGACGACGAACTCGGTCAGGTCGATGTACGCCAGGCCGAGGCGCTCGGCGAGTTCGACGGCCTCGTCGCGCGGCGACGGTCCCTCCGGCTCCTCCTCGGGAGCCGGGGCGGCGACGGGCTCAGGAGCGGCAGGCTCCTCGTGGACCGGGGGCTGGACCGGCAGCTCCGTGCCCGCGATCACGGGTGCTTCGCCGATCGTGGCGACGGAGTCGGCGCGACGACGGGTGCGGCGCGAGTGCGAGGGGGCCTCGACGGGTTCCTGCTCGACGGCGACATGCTCGACGGCGATGCCGCTCGCATTGACGTGCTGGTTCGCACGGCGGCGCTGGGGAGCGGCCGGTGCCACGGCGACGCTCGCGTTCGTCGAGGTGCGGCGCATCGGGGGCGTGGCGGCGTTGGCTTGGACCTCGGATGGGTCATCCGAGCGCTCACGACGAAGATTCGCCACGGGTTCTCCCTTTTGTTTTGTCGTCGACAAGGCACCCTGAACGGGCGCATCGAACGTCGATGCGATTCAGGGGGTGGTCTCGAACGTTTGGGGTGTGTTCGAAACAGCGGGTATGGCGGGTCGGGTAATCAGCCGTAAAGGCGTTCGGGTAGACGCCGCACCCACCTACTATGCCGTAACGACACGCGCGGCACCAATCGACTTGGACATCCGGCAGCCCATCCGCCCGGTCGAGCCCCGGTACGCTGGAACCCATGCTGAACATGGCCGAGGGGCTCGCGCGTCTGCGCGCGCTCGCACAGGGACCGGTCGTCTCGGCCGTCGCCGATGCCTTCCACGCCGCGGGATTCGAGCTCGCCGTCGTCGGGGGCCCGGTCCGCGATGCGCTGCTGGGGCGTCCCGTCCACGACCTCGATTTCACGACGAACGCCTCTCCTGACGAGATCCTGCGCATCGTCACTCCGATCTCATCCGCGCAGTGGGACATCGGCCGTGCCTTCGGCACGATCGGGGCCCGCGTGCAGGGAGAGCAGGTCGAGATCACGACCTATCGTGCCGACAGCTACGACGGGGTGACGCGCAAGCCGACCGTCGAGTTCGGCGACACGATCGATGGTGATCTCGTGCGTCGCGACTTCCGTGTGAACGCGATGGCGCTGCAGGTGCCGGGCATCAAGCTGGTCGATCCGACCGGCGGAGTCGAGGATCTCGTCGCCGGTGTGCTGCGCACCCCGACCGATCCGAACGTCAGCTTCGGCGACGACCCGCTGCGCATGCTCCGGGCCGCGCGCTTCAGCGCCCAACTCGGCTTCTCCATCGAGGAGGGCACTCGCGAGGCGATCACCCGCCTTCGACAGACGCTGAAGATCGTCAGCCCCGAGCGTGTTCAGAGCGAGCTGGTGCGCCTCATGCAGACCGACGACCCCGCCCGCGGCATCCGCGTCCTCGTCGACACCGGACTCATCGAGGAGTTCCTCCCCGAAGTCAGCGCCCTCCGCCTCGAGGTCGACGAGCACCATCACCACAAGGATGTCTACGAGCACTCGCTGACGGTCCTGCAGCAGGCGATCGCGCTCGAGAACTCGCGGAACCCGGATGCTGAGCCGGACGTGCCGCTGCGCATCGCAGCACTTCTGCACGACATCGGAAAGCCCCGCACCCGCAAGCTGGAGGACGGGGGAGCGGTCACGTTCCACCACCACGACGTGGTCGGCGGGCGCATGGCGCGCAAGCGCCTGCAGGCCCTGCGCTTCGACGGCGACACGATCGACGCCGTCTCCACCCTCATCGAGCTGCATCTGCGGTTCTTCGGCTACGCCGAGGGCGCCTGGACCGATGCTGCGGTGCGCCGATACGTACGCGACGCCGGCGATCTGCTCGAGCGCCTGCACATCCTCACCCGCGCCGATGTCACGACGCGCAACCGTCGCAAGGCGGCCCGGCTGTCGTCGGCGTACGACGACATCGAGAAGCGCATCGCCGATCTCAGCGAGCAGGAGCAGCTCGACGCGATGCGTCCCGAGCTCGACGGCAACCGCATCCAGGAGGTGCTGGGCATCCCGCCCGGACGCGAGGTCGGCGAGGCCTACCGCTTCCTCCTCGACATCCGTCTCGATGAGGGCGTGATCGGCCCGGATGCCGCGGAGCAGCGCCTGCGCGAATGGTGGGCGGCCCGGGGCTGAGCCGCGTTCTCCTTAGGATTGATGCGTCTTCATCGATTCACTGGAGGAATACCATGCGTCTTCATCGCACCCTTGTCCCGCTCGCCGTGATCGGCGCGCTCGCCCTGACCGGATGCTCGTCCAGCGGCTCTGCCGATGCCGAACCCGCCGTCGACTACGACTACGACTTCATCGCCATGGGCGAGCCGGGTGAGATCACCGCGGCCGGCAGCGCCCTGTCCTTCGGGGAGGTCGCCTGGTTCGAGGGGCCGATCAACGAGGGCGAGGATCCGTACGAGCTCGGCGTCGTCGTGCACGACGTGATTGAGGCGCCCGAGGGCTTCCTCGAGGACGCCGTCAGCAACCCCGAGGACTTCACCCAGTACACGCCGTACATCATCATCACGCAGTTCCACGCCGCGCAGGACGTCGTCGATGCTCATGGGGGAATGCGCAACCTGTCGTTGCAGCCCCTGCTCGCCGACGGCACGCCGGGGGCGTACCTGACGACGATGGCCGTGTCGAAGACCGACGAGTGCGGTGCCAGCGTTCCCGAGTGGGAGGGCGGCGAGGACATGTTCTCCTGCCTGATCGGGTTGGCCGAGGAGGGGCAGCAGATCACGGGAGCCCTGTTCGATGACACGACTCAGGCGACCGTCGTCCTCGACCCGGAGAACCCCTACCAGGCCTCTCCCGTCACCTGGTCGGCATCCTGACCGGCGGATAACCCACCGATGACCGGGGAACTTCATGGAATCGCGCGAAGTTCCCCGGTTTTCCGTAGACTGGCGGCCCACTCCGTCATCGAAGATCGGAGACCAATGACTTCTCCTTGGTCCGTGTCGCGGGATGCCTCATCAGAGGTTCCGAGGTCGATCATCGAGCGTGCGCATGAGGAGCTCGTCGCCGGAAATCTTGACGATCGGCGGCTCGAGCAGGTGCGACCGCTGGTGCGTCAGTCGTGGGAGCGGTCGTGGAATCGGCGCATCGGCGCCGAGGTTCTCGCACCGCTGGCACTGACGGAGGAAGAGCTCGAACGCTATCGGCTCGAGCATCCGCTGGCCGGCACGATGCCGATGATCCGTGGTCTGCTGCTGCCCGGCGACCCGGATGATTCGGGCGTGATGATCGCGGTCGGCGATCATGCGGGGCGGCTGCTCTGGGTCGAGGGCGATCGGCAGAAGCGCGCGCTCAGCGGCGATATGGGTTTCGTCGCCGGGACGAATTGGGCGGAGTCCGTGGTCGGCACCTCCGCTCCGGGCACCGCGCTGGAGATCGGCGAGTCCGTTCAGATCCACGGCGCCGAGCATTACAACCGGCTGGTGCACCCGTGGTCGTGCACGGCGGCTCCCGTCTTCGACCCGGAGAGCCGCGAGGTTCTCGGCGTGATCGACGTCACGGGCGGACCCGAGGCGGCGACGCCGCAGGCGCGTCTCCTCGTGGATGCCACGGCTCGGGCGGTCGAGTCGGAGCTGCTCGTGGCACGGCTGCGCGCACGCAGCTCGACACCGCTGGTCCCGCCGCCGACGCGCCGACGTCGCCGTTCGGAGCCGCTGCGCGCCGTGCTGCGCGTCCTCGGACGCGATCGGGCGCAGCTCGAGGTCTTCGCCGAGGGGGCCGAGTCGATCATCGAGCTCAGTGCACGGCACGCCGAGATCCTGCTCGTGCTCGCACTGAACCGGCACGGAGTATCGGCGGAGCGGCTCGCAGCGCTCGTCTACGGGGAGGGGTCGTCGACCGACACCCTGCGCCCTGAGATGGTGCGCCTGCGCAAGGTGCTGCAGCGGATCGCCCCGGAGCTGGCCCCGGAGTCGCGTCCGTACCGGTTGAGCTTCCCGCTCGAGACCGACGCGCACGATGTGCTCTCGCTGATCGACCGGGGTGCGCACCGTGTCGCGCTCACGGCGTATCGGGGCGCGGTGCTGCCGGTGTCGACCTCGCCCGGCGTGGAGGAGTTCCGGCAGTCGGTGCGCTCGGCCCTGCGGGAGGCGATGCTCGCCGAGGCGAACATCGACGTGCTGCTCGCCTACGCCGATATCCCCGAGGGCGCGGATGACGTCGAAGTGCTGAGGCTGTGCCTGGAGATGCTGCCGGCGCGCTCTCCCCGACGTGCGGGAGTGGTGAGCCGTCTCGAGCGGCTCGAAAGCGACTGAGGAGCGCTCCGACCCGACGCAACCTTCTGCAACGCAACGCATGGACATGCAACGTTGCGCGACTTATCGTCGGTGAAAGGCGTGCGGCAACGAGGCCGCGCACCGTCGAAGGAGACCCCCATGACGATCGTCGAAGAAACCGCATCCACTGCATACGCCGCTCCGGGAACAGCTGGGTCCATCGCGTCGTATCGAGCCCGTTATGGGCACTACATCGGGGGTGAGTTCGTCGATCCCGTCAAGGGCGGGTACTTCGAGAACGTCAGCCCCGTCAACGGCAAGCCGTTCACCGAGGTCGGTCGTGGCACGGCCGAGGATATCGACCGGGCCGTCGAGAACGGCTGGAAGGCGTTCGAGGGCTGGAAGCGCACGACGCCCGCCGAGCGCAGTGTGATCCTCAACAAGATCGCCGACCGCATGGAGCAGCACCTCGAGGAGATCGCGGTCGCCGAGACGTGGGAGAACGGCAAGCCGGTGCGCGAGACGCTCGCCGCCGACATCCCCCTCGCCATCGATCACTTCCGCTACTTCGCGGGAGTGCTGCGCGCGCAGGAGGGTTCGCTCAGCCAGCTCGATGAGAACACCGTCGCGTACCACTTCCATGA
>NZ_CANROA010000072.1 GCF_947632095.1 uncultured Microbacterium sp.
AGCACGATGATCGCGAGTCTGTTCTCCGTCATGCTCCGCCGCCAGGACTCGAACCTGAACCTCACAGCTCCAAAGGCTGTCGTGCTGCCATTACACCACGGCGGACCGCAGCCGCAGGGGCTGCCTGACAAGTCTGCCACGTCCGGCGGCGAGGCTCGTGCCGCTGGCCGATAATGGGAGCATGAGCGATGCAGATGAGGTCGACCGAATCGTCGGCGCTTGGAACACCCAGCGTCCCGATCTGGACTTCTCCCCGCTCGAGATCCTCTCGCGCATGGACCGCCTCTCCAAGCACCTCGACCGCGCCCGCCGCGAGGTATTCCGCCGCAGCGATATCGAGCACTGGGAGTGGGATGTGCTTTCGGCGCTGCGGCGCGCGGGAGATCCGTTCCAGCTCTCCCCCAAGCAGCTCCTGCAGCAGACGCTCGTCTCCAGCGGCACCATGACCAATCGCATCGACCGCCTCGTGGGACGCCGCTTCGTGCGCCGGGTCTCGGATCCGGACGATGGGCGCAGCGTGCTGGTCACGCTGACCGACGACGGACGGGTGCGGGTGGATGCCGCGATCACCCGCCTCGTCGATGTCGAGGCCGAGCTGCTGCGGGGTCTATCGCGCGGCGACCGCGAGCGGATGGCTTCGCTGCTGCGCAAGCTCAGCCTGAGCTTCGATTCCTGAGGGCGGCGACGATGGCGATGCCCTCTCCCCTGCCCGTGCGCGATGGCGTGGGCGCCACGCGGCTGCATGTGCCGTTGAGCGGCCCGTGGCCGACCGTGAGCGCCTATATGGTCGAGCGATTCTTCCACCTGGACCCCGAGCGTCTGCTCGCGCGGTTCGACGCGGGCGAGATCATCGCCGCCGACGGCTCCGCGCTGTCCCGCCACACCGCCCTCGGCGACGAGGAGTTCGTCTGGTACTACCGGGAGCCGCCCGTCGAGGTCGAGATCCCCTTCGAGATCGAGGTGCTGCACCAGGACGAGCACCTCGTCGTGATCGACAAGCCGCATTTCCTCCCGTCGACGCCCGCGGGCAAGTATGTGCAGAACTCGGCCCTCGTGCGTCTGCGTCGTCTGCTCGACAACCCCGATCTCGCACCGATCCATCGCCTCGACCGTGCGACGGCGGGCCTGCTCATGTTCTCATCGCGACCGGCTACCCGCGGCAAGTACCAGATGCTGTTCCAGAACCGCGAGATCGAGAAGGTCTACGAGGCGGTCTCCGCACGTCCGGCCGAGTGGACGCCGACCGAGTTCCCCCGCACGGTGCGCCTGCACATCGAGAAGCTGCGCGGGCAGGTGTGCGTGCAGGTCGATGCCGAGCGCGAGGCGAACTCCGAGACGCTCATCGAAGTGATCAGCGCCGATGATGACGTGGTGCACACTCTCCTGCGCCCACATACCGGCAAGATGCACCAGTTGCGGGTTCATCTCGCGAGCATCGGCCTCGGCATCCTGCACGACAACCTCTACCCGATCCTCACGGATGAGAAGCCCGACGACCACGAGCGGCCTCTGCAGCTGCTCGCCCGCGAAGTGCGCTTCGTCGACCCGATCAGCGGCGAGCAGCGCTCGTTCGCCACCCGCCGAAGCCTCGGCTTCGCCTCGGAGCGCTGATCCCCGCCCTGTTCAGCCGATCTGCTCGCTGAGCTCCAGCCACTGCATCTCGAGCTCGTCGACCTCGTCCTGCAGCGCCGAGATCTTCGCCATCTCGACGCCGAGCCCCTGATAGTCGGACTGGTCGTGATCGGCGAGCGCGAGCTTGGCCCGCTCGATCTGCTGCGTCAGCTTCTGGATCTTCCGCTCGATCGCCGAGACCTCCTTCTGCGCGGCGCGCAGCGCGGCCCCGTCCAGCCCGGAGGGTGTGGCCGGAGCATCCGAACCGCGCGGCGCCGACGGCGCGGCACCGCCCTTCTGCTCGGTCTCGCGCAGACGCAGGTACTCGTCGATGCCGCCCGGGAGGTGGCGCAGTCGCCCGCCCATCACGGCGAACTGCTGATCGGTGACGCGTTCGAGGAAGTACCGGTCGTGGCTGACGACGAGGAGCGTTCCCGGCCAGGAATCGAGGAGGTCCTCGATGGCGGCGAGCATGTCGGTGTCCATGTCGTTCGTCGGCTCGTCGAGGATGAGCACGTTGGGCTGATCGAGCAGCACGAGAAGCAGCTGCAGGCGGCGCTGCTGACCGCCGGAGAGGTCCTTGACGGGGGTGGACAGCTGCGCCGAGGTGAACCCGAGCCGCTCGAGCAGCTGTCCGGGGGTCAGCGACTGGGCCTTGGACCCGGTGCCGAAGGTGTACTCGGTGCGCAGCCCCTCGATGACCTTGCGCACCGGCTGATCCCAGTGCGGGAGCAGCTCGTCG
Organism: uncultured Microbacterium sp.; assembly: GCF_947632095.1. Taxonomy (GTDB): domain Bacteria; phylum Actinomycetota; class Actinomycetes; order Actinomycetales; family Microbacteriaceae; genus Microbacterium. Next base: position 2,354 of record NZ_CANROA010000072.1, read on the forward strand.
ATGCGCTGGGTGAGCGTCTTGACGCGCACGGTGGTGCCGCGCTTGACCCTGCCACTGGTCGGCTCGATGACGCCGGAGACGAGGCCCAGCAGCGTCGATTTGCCTGCGCCGTTGACGCCCAGGATGCCGGTGCGCTCGCCGGGCGCGATGCGCCACTCGACGTCGCGGAGAACTTCGCGATCGCCGTAGGTCACGCCGGCGTCGAGCAGGTCGACGACGTCTTTGCCGAGGCGCGAGACGGCCAGGGACTGCAGCGAAGTCTTGTCTCGGATCTCGGGCACATCGGCGATGAGCTCGTTGGCCGCGTCGATGCGGAACTTGGGCTTGGCCGTGCGGGCCGGGGCCCCGCGGCGCAACCAGGCGAGCTCCTTGCGCGCCAGGTTCTGTCGCTTCGCCTCGGTGGCGGCCGCCATCCGGTCGCGCTCCACACGCTGCAGGATGTAGGCCGCGTAGCCTCCCTCGAAGGGCTCGACGATGCGATCGTGCACCTCCCACGTCTCGGTGCAGATCTCGTCGAGGAACCAGCGGTCGTGCGTGACGACCATGAACGCGCCGGAAGAGGGCGACCAGCGCTTCTTCAGATGCCCGGCGAGCCACGTGACCGCCTCCACGTCGAGATGGTTCGTCGGCTCGTCGAGCGCGATGACGTCCCAGTCCTGCACGAGCAGCGCTGCCAGCGCGACGCGACGGCGCTGACCACCCGAGAGCCCCTCGACCGGCGCCTCCCAGTCGAGGTCCGCGAGCAGGCCCTGGATGACGTCGCGCACGCGCGCATCGCCCGCCCACTCGTACTCGGGCATATCGCCGACCACCGACTGTGCGATCGTCAACGAGTCGTCGAGCACATCGGCCTGGTCGAGCACGCCGATGCGTGTGCCCGCGCGCACCGTGACGCGTCCGGCATCCGGCTGCTTGCGCCCGGCGAGCATCGCGAGCAGGCTCGACTTGCCGTCGCCGTTGCGGCCGACGATGCCGATGCGGTCGCCCTCCTCGATGCCGAGGGTGACCGAGTCAAAGACGACTTTGGTGGGGTATTCGAGGCGGAGGCCCTCGGCCCCGAGAAGATGTGCAGCCATGTCTCCCCCAGCGTACGCGACGGGCGGCACGCGCCCGGGGTCCGAGCGCTCAGACGGAGATGATTCGAGCCCCGGGCACCGGCCCGTGCACGTGCAGCGCGGTGCGACCGGCGGCCTGCATCTCGCGCTGCAGGTACTGGGCGCTCTCGGGGGTCTCGCACAGGAACGCGACCGTGGGCCCCGATCCCGAGACGATCCCGCTGAGCGCCCCGGAGGCAAGGCCCGCGCCGAGCGTCTCGTCAAGATCGGGCCGCTCCAGGAGGGCAGCGACCTCGAGGTCGTTGAACATGCTGGCCGCCAGCGAGTGCGCATCTCCCGCGCGCAGCGCCTGGAGCACGGGCACCGGGACCTCCAGTGAGAGCGGCGGGTCATCGGCCAGGGCCGCCCCTGCGGCGCGATGCCGGTCGAGTCGGCCATAGACCGCGGGGGTCGACAGCCCCTGCTCGCTCGTCACCAGCACCCAGTCGAAGCGGCCGTGCGCCAGCGCCGGATTCAACTGGTCTCCCCGCCCTGTTCCCACGGCCGTCCCGCCGTGCAGGGCGAACGGGACATCCGCGCCGAGACGGGCCGCCAGCTCATGCAGCTCCTGGATCGACAGCGCCGTGCCCCACAGGGCATCGCAGGCCACGAGCGCAGCCGCGGCATCCGCCGACCCGCCGCCCATGCCCCCGGCCACCGGAACACTCTTGCGGATATCCAGGTGCACACCGCCGGTGAAGCCCGTGGCCGCGGCGAGCATCTTCGCCGCGCGCATCGCGAGGTTGCGGTCGTCCAACGGCACATCCGAGGCATCCTCGGAGCCCGAGACGGAGACCGAGAAGGAATCGCTCGCCGTGGCGAAGACGTCCTCATACAGCGAGACCGCCTGGAAGACCGTCGCCAGGGCGTGGTAGCCGTCGTCGTGGCGCGCGCCGACGCCGAGGTAGACGTTGATCTTCCCCGGTGCGCGCACGTGCACGGTCGAGGGGAAGGCGGCGAGGCTCATGATCTGCTCGTCTCGGTCAGCGCGTCACAGGGACGACGACGGAGCCCACAGGTTCACGTCGATGCCGGTGGAGAGCGCATCGATTCCCGCGAGCTCCTCGGGGGTGAAGGCCGGACCGCCCACCGCCGCGATGTTCTCGTCGATCTGCTCGGGACGCGATGCGCCGATGAGCGCCGAGACGACCACCGGGTCGCGCAGCACCCACTGCAGGGCCATCTGCGCCAGCGACTGCCCCCGCCCCGCGGCGATGTCGTTCAGACCGCGCAGGATCCGCAGCCCGTCCGCCGACAGGGGGCGATCCGACAGCGAGCGGCGCTTCTGCGCCCGCTCGGCCGTGCCGTCGCCGAGGTACTTGCCGGTCAGCAGGCCCTGGGCGAGCGGCGTGAAGGCGATCGCCCCCAGCCCCTCCTCGCGCAGGGTGCCGGTGAGGTCGGGCTCGATCCACCGGTTGAGGATCGAGTAGGACGGCTGGTGGATGATCAGCGGGGTGCCGAGTTCCTTCGCCACCGCGGCCGCAGCGGCGGTGCGCTCGGCGCTGTAGGACGAGATGCCGACGTAGAGGGCCTTGCCCTGCCGCACAAGGGTGTCGAGCGCTGCGACCGTCTCCTCGATCGGCGTCACCGCGTCGACGCGGTGCGAGTAGAAGATGTCGACGTAGTCGAGCCCCATGCGCGTCAACGACTGCTCCGCGCTGGTGAGGATGTACTTGCGGCTGCCGCGGTCGCCGTAGGGTCCGGGCCACATGTCGTATCCGGCCTTCGAGGAGATGATCAGCTCATCGCGATAAGGGCGGAAGTCCTCGGCGAAGATCCGGCCGAAGTTCTTCTCGGCCGAGCCGTAGGGCGGGCCGTAGTTGTTGGCCAGGTCGAAATGTGTAATGCCCCGGTCGAAGGCGTGCCGCAGCAGCGCCCGCTGGTTGTCGATCGGGATGTTGTCGCCGAAGTTCCACCACAGGCCGAGCGAGATGGGCGGCAGGTATAGACCGGATGTGCCGACCTGGCGGTATTCGAACTGCGCGTAGCGGTCGTCCTTCGCCGTGTAGGGGCGGTGGATGTCGAGGACGTCGGGGCTGAAGCGCGGCGATTCGGTCACGCCTCCAGATTAGCCCCGAAGCGTCAGAGCGATGCGCACGAAGTCATCGACCGTCAGCTGCTCGCCACGGGCCGTCGGGGCGACGCCCGCAGCCTCGAGGACGGCGGATGCCTCGGCGGCCGTTCCGCCGAGAACACCGGCGAGCGCCTGGCGGAGCATCTTGCGGCGCTGCTGGAACGCGGCATCCACGATGCGGAACGTCTCGCGGCGCAGATCTTCGTCGCCACGGGGCGTCTCGTCGCGTTCGAAGGCGACGAGCACACTGTCGATGTTCGGCACGGGCCAGAAAACCTGCCGGGAGATGTTGCCCGCCAGCCGCCACGGGCCGTACCAGGCGGCCTTCACGCTCGGGGCCCCGTATACCTTGCTGCCGGGAGGGGCGGCGAGGCGCTCACCGACCTCGGCCTGCACCATGACGACACCGCGGGTGATGTTCTCGAAGGTCTCCATGAAGTGCAGCAGCACCGGCACCGAGACGTTGTAGGGCAGGTTCGCGACGAGCACCGTCGGGTCTCCGGGCAACTCGGTCACCCGCAGGGCATCGTGGTCGACGACCGTCAGCGCCCCCTCCGGCACACCGTGGTCGAGGGCGGTCTGCGGCAGGCGCGCGGCGAGGCGGTGATCGATCTCGACGGCCGTCACCGACGCACCGGTCTCGAGGATCGCGAGCGTCAGCGATCCGAGCCCGGGCCCGACCTCCACGACGCGCTCCCCCGCCTGCACACGTCCGACGTGCACGATCTTGCGCACGGTGTTCGCATCGACGACGAAGTTCTGGCCGAGTTTCTTCGTCGGAGTGACGTCGAGCTCGGCGGCGAGGGTGCGGATCTCGGAAGCGCCGAGGAGTGTGACGGTCATGCTTCTATTCTCCCCTACGACCAGAAGGGCGAGCGGATGCCCACCCTCGGCCCGTGTCATGATCGGAGCATGACGAGTGAAACACCTCCTGCGCCGCGCGGTCTGGCCCGTGTCTCGGTCTGGGAGGAACGCACCGCCTGGCCCCTGTTCGCCGGATCCATCGTTTTCCTCGCCACGCTCACGTGGGTCTGGGTCGACGAGCCGCCGGGGCAGCCGCTGCTCTCCCTCGCGCTGGGCACGCTATCCCTGCTGTGGGCGTGGTTCCTCGTCGACTATCTGATCCGACTGGTCCTCGCCCGAGGATCGCGTCGAGAGTTCGTGCGCACCAGAGCGTTCGACTTGGCGAGCGTACTCCTGCCGTTCCTGCGGCCCTATCTCATCCTCGTGTTCATCTGGCGTCTGCCGATTTTCTACTATGGCAAGCCGCGACTGCAGCGCATCCGGTACGTCGTGACCACGGTCCTGTTCGCGTTCATGTTCGTGTACACGTCCTCGTACGGGGTGTGGCGTGCCGAACGCCATGCTCCGGGCGCGACGATCGTGGACTTCGGCGACGCACTGTGGTGGGGTTTCACCACCATCACGACCGTCGGTTACGGAGACTACGCACCGGTGACCGTGCTGGGTCGGGTACTCGCCGTGGGGCTCATGATCGGCGGCATCGTCATCATCGGCGTCGTGACCGCGACGCTCATCTCCGACCTGACCGACCGCATCCGCGCAGCCGCGCACATGCCGCCACTCACGGATGACGAGAAGCTTCCGTCCGCTGACTGACGAACCCGGCCGCGATCAG
>NZ_CANROA010000073.1 GCF_947632095.1 uncultured Microbacterium sp.
ACCGCTGACCGCGGTCGCCGCGGTGCGGAAGCGGAACTCGACGCCCATATCGCTCAGGTGCCGGGCGATCGCCGACGCCGCCGTGCGCGGATTCACCTGCATATCGCTCGCCAGCAGCGCCCCGCCCACGATCGACCCGGCCCGCAGCGGTGCCCGCTGGCGCAGCGCCTCGACCGACAGCATCCGCATATCCGTCCCGACCGAAGCGCGCTCGAGAACCGCGAGCTCGTCCGCGTGCTGCGCGGCGATCAGGGTTCCCGACGGACGCAGCCAGAAACCGGCATCCGCGGCCAACCGCATCCAGATCTCGCGCGATGCATCGGCGAACCCGCGGGCGCGCCCCGTCTGCGCCCCGATGCACAGGTGGCCGAAGTTCCGGACCGTCGCCCCCACCCGGGCATCCGTGCGGTCCACGACGATAACGCGCAGACCGCGGCGGACGGCGGCATAGGCCGCACCCAGCCCGACGATGCCGGATCCGACGACGACCAGATCGGCGGTATCCGCCGGTGCGGGGAGAGAAGACACAGCGACCTTTCCTGAGGGGTGTTCGGCTCTCACTGTGACACCCCGGCCCCGGGATTCCGGCGGTTCCGGGAAGTGTTCGCCGCCCGTTCACCGACCTGTCAGAACAGATGAACAGTTGTTGAACCCGCTACAGCGCGAGCATCACGATGCCGCCGACGACGACCCCGGATGCCGCCAGGCGCCAGCCCGGTCGGTTCTCCTTGAGCACGAAAACGCCGAACAGGCTCACAAGCACCACGCTCACCTCGCGCAGCGGCGCGACCAGGGCGACGGGCGCCATCGTGATGGCCACGAGCACGAGGATGTACGACAGCGGCGAGAGGAACCCGAACATCACGACGCGCCGCCACTCGAGCCGGGCGAACCGCAGGGTCGCCGTCCAGCGCCCGCGCAGCATCGTCGAATAGATCAGCAGCTCCATGAACGCCGTGCCGACCATGAACGGCACGGGCGCCAGCGACCAGGAGCGCACGGCGTGCGCATCCCAGATCGTGTACGTCGCGATCGCGACGCCCGTGAGCAGGCCGAACACGATCGACGGATCCATCCGGCCGGGCCGCTCGGTGCGCACGGGCTCGCCCCCCACGAGTCCGAGCGCCACCACGCCCACGATGATCGCCGCGACGCCCGTCAGGGCTGCGGGTGAGAGGGACTCGCCCAGCAGCACGATGGCGGCGAGCACGGCGAGGAACGGCCCGCTGCCCCGCGCCGTCGCGTACACGGTCGAGAGCACACCCACCCGATAGCCGTGCTGCAGCACGAGCATGTAGACCACGTGCAGCACCCCCGACACTCCCGTGCCGATCGCGAAGCCGATCGCGTCGCCCTCCCCGAAGCCTCCCGTGAGCGGGATCGCGGCGCCCCAGATCACCGTTGCCGCCACCGCTCCGCACCACAGGAACGGGATGCCGGCGCGGCTGACGCCGTGCGCGATGATGTTCCACGCCGCGTGCACGACGGCGGCGGAGAAGACGAGGACCAGGGCGAGAGGGGACATCGGAGCCTTCTGTGCATCGCGGGCGCGACGAACGGGCTCCTCCGGGCTTTTGTCCTGTCAGATGACGCCCCGCCTGCGGAGGCGGGACGTGGTGCCGCTCGGACCAGTCGGGCGCGAACCCCGGAACCCTAGGCACTGTCGCGCCACACCATAACAGCACCAGGTGAACCGATGGATACGATCGAGGCATGGCCGTTTCCGCTTCCGCTCGTTCCCACGCCGAGGATCTCGCCGACTTCGTCGCCGCCTCCCCCTCCAGCTACCACGCCGCCGAGGAGGTCGCGCGCCGACTCGAGGACGCCGGGTTCACCCGGTTGAACGAGGAGGACGCCTGGCCCGCGCAGCCCGGCGGGCGCTTCGTCGTCGTGCGCGACGGCGCCACCATCGCCTGGGTCGTGCCCTCGGATGCCGCACCCCACACCCCCGCGCAGATCTTCGGCGCGCACACCGACTCCCCCGGATTCAAGCTCAAGCCCAAGCCCACCACCGGCTCCCGCGGCTGGTTGCAGGCCGGCGTCGAGGTCTACGGCGGCCCGCTGCTGAACAGTTGGCTCGATCGCGAACTGCGCCTGGCCGGACGCCTGGCGATGGCCGATGGCTCGGTCGTGCTCGCCGCAACCGGCGCCCTCCTGCGGCTGCCGCAGCTGGCGATCCACCTCGACCGCGGCGCGAACAACGGCCTCACGCTCGACAAGCAGGTTCAGACCCAGCCCGTCTGGGGCCTGGGCGATCCGACCGATGAAGATCTGCTCGGCGAGCTCGCGGCATCCGCCGGCGTGAACGCCGCCGATATCCGCGGCTTCGACGCCGTCGTCGCCGATTCGGCACGCGGCGCGATCTTCGGCAAGGATGACGCGTTCTTCGCTTCCGGCCGTCTCGACGACCTCGCCTCCGTGCACGCCGGCGTCGTCGCCCTCGCCGAGCTCGACGAGGTTCCGTCGATCGCCGTGCTCGCCGCCTTCGACCACGAGGAGCTCGGCTCCGCCTCGCGCTCCGGTGCCGCAGGTCCGTTCCTCGAAGACGTCCTCGCCCGTGTCTACGCCGGACTCGGCGCGGATGACTCCGAGCGGCGCCGCGCGTTCACGGCATCCTGGCACCTCTCCAGCGACGTCGGGCACTCGGTGCACCCGAACTACGCGCACAAGCACGACCCCGTCGTGCAGCCGCTGCTCGGCTCGGGACCCATCCTGAAGATCAACGCCAACCAGCGCTATGCGACCGACGCGGTGGGCGCGGCGGCCTGGGCCGGCTGGTGCGAGACGGCGGGCGTCGCCTCGCAGGAGTTCGTCTCGAACAACGATGTGCCCTGCGGGTCGACCATCGGTCCGATCACGGCCACGCGCCTCGGCATCCGCACGGTCGACGTCGGCATCCCGATCCTGTCGATGCACTCCGCCCGGGAGCTGGCCGGCGTCACCGACCTGCACGACCTCACCCGCGTCGCCGAGACCTTCTTCTCGGCCTGATGCGATGACCTCCTCGGACGGTCCCGGCGGCGCGATGCTGCAGCGTCGCGCCGCCGACCGCGCCGAGGGGCTCCCCAGCGCCGAGCTCACGCATCCGTTCGGCCCCAACTGGGACGTCTACAAGGTTCGCGGCAAGGTCTTCCTGTTGCTGCCACTGGTGCACGGCGAGCCGATCGCGATCGTGAAGACCGCCCCGGCTGACGGTGACGCTCTGCGCCAGGTGTTCTCCGGAATCACGCGGGGCTACCACATGAACAAGAAGCACTGGATCTCGCTGCATCCCGACGGCTCATTGCCCGACGATCTCGTCGAGGAACTCGTCACCGAGTCGTACCGCCTCGTCGTCGACACCCTGCCGCGGCGGATCCGCCCCGTCGATCCGAACACGTTCGGCATCCCGCCCATCGAGTAATAGTCAGATTGACCCAACTGGACAGCGCGCCCATCCGAATGCCAGGATGAGCGCATGCCAGAGAAGATCGCCACCGCCCCGGGGCTCATCGAGCGTGCCGGAATCGAGATCATCCCCGAGTCCGAGCGCACAGCGAAGCCCCGCGACCTGTTCTGGCCGTGGTTCGCCGCGAACGTCTCGGTATTCGGGATGTCTTACGGATCCTGGGTGCTGGGCTTCGGCATCTCGTTCTGGCAGGCGACGCTCGTGTCGATCATCGGCATCGTCGCGTCGTTCTTCCTGTGCGGGCTCATCGCGATCGCCGGCAAGCGCGGCTCGGCGCCGACCATGGTGCTCTCCCGCGCCGCGTTCGGCGTGCACGGGCAGAAAGCACCCGGTATCGTCTCCTGGCTGACCTCGATCGGCTGGGAGACGTTCCTGGCGATCATGGCGGTGCTCGCCACCGCCACCGTCATCACCCAGCTCGGCGGTGACGGCGACTCCGTCGCACTGCGCGTCGCCGCGACCGTGATCGTCGCGGCGCTCATCGTCGCGGCATCCGTGCTCGGCTATCACGCCATCATGAAGATGCAGTCGGTGCTGACCTGGCTCACCGGCGCCGTGACGATCCTCTACGTGATCCTCACCGTCCCGCACATCGACTTCACGGCCGTGCTCGCCCTGCCGAACGGATCGCTCGGACAGGTCATCGGCGCACTCGTGATGGTCATGACCGGGTTCGGGCTGGGCTGGATCAACATCGCCGCCGACTGGTCGCGCTACCAGAAGCGCACGGCATCCGACGGGGCGATCGTCGCCTGGAACACGATCGGCGGCGCGCTCGCGCCCATCGTGCTCGTCATCTTCGGCACGCTGCTCGCCGGCTCCGACGCCACACTGTTCGACCAGGTCTCCGCCGACCCGATCGGAGCGCTCGCGACACTGCTGCCGGTGTGGGTGCTCGTGCCGTTCCTGCTCACCGCCGTGCTCGCCCTCGTCTCCGGCGCGGTGCTCGGCATCTACTCGTCGGGCCTGACCCTCATCAGCCTCGGCATCCGCATCCCCCGCCCCTCGGCGGCGGCGATCGACGGCGTGATCCTCACCCTCGGCACGATCTGGGTGGTCTTCTTCGCGGAGGACTTCCTCGGCCCGTTCCAGTCATTCCTCATCACCCTCGGCGTTCCGCTGGCATCCTGGGCCGGCATCCTCATCGCCGACATCCTGCGCCGCAAGAAGGTCTACGACGAGGACGCCCTGTTCGACCCGCGCGGTCGATACGGCGCATGGGACTGGACCTCCATCATCACGATGGTCGCCGCATCCGTCATCGGCTGGGGCCTGGTCGTCAACAACTTCGCCGCCGAGGCCGAATGGAACAACTGGCAGGGCTACCTGCTGTTCCTCATCGGCGGCCGCGAGGGCGACTGGGCGTACGCGAACCTCGGCGTCTTCTTCGCGCTGGTGCTGTCGTTCCTCGTCACCTGGTTCGCGCGCGCCGCGAAGATCCGGAGGCAGGAGGCGTGAGCATGCGCTGGCTCGTCGTCATCGATCCGCAGAACATCTTCGCCGCGGACGATTCGGAGTGGGGCTCGCCCTTCTTCGCCGATGCGATGCCGCGCATCCGCGAGCTCGCCGCCGCCTTCGACGGTCGCGTCGTCGTCACGCGCTGGCTGCCGACCGCCGACCGGTCGACATCGTGGGGCGACTACTTCACGGCGTGGCCGTTCGCCGATCGACCCGCGGACGATCCGTTGTTCGACCTGGCCCCGGAGGCGCGCTCGCTGTCGCCGCATCCGACACTCGATGCGCCCACGTTCGGCAAGTGGGGGCCGGAGCTCACATCGATCACCGGGACGGATGCCGAGATCGTGCTCGCCGGCATCACGACCGACTGCTGCGTGCTCTCGACAGCCCTGGCCGCAGCGGATGCCGGCGCGCGGGTGACGATCGCGACGGATGCCTGTGCCGGGTCCTCCGCCGAGAACCACGCCGCGGCCCTGCACGTGCTGGGGCTCTACCCGCCGCAGATCACGCTGGCGACGACCGCCGACATCGTGGCCGCCGCTCTGCCACACTGATCCCCGGAGAGGGATCCATGACGACGCTCGAGCACGACGAAGACGCTTCCGCACGGCCGAAGAGGCGGTGGCGCAAGACCCGCATCGCGGTGGTCGCTGTCATCGCGATCGCCCTGATCATCGCGCTCATCGGCGCCATCACGCCCTGGCCCTCGGCCCTGGCCATCCGCACGGTCTTCACGTGGGGTGCTGAAGCGACCGTCGCCGAGATGAACCGGCATCTGCCGGATGCCGACGAGGTGACGGAGACGCTCGACATCGCCTACGGCGACGACGGCGTCGACACCACGATGGATGCCTTCTCCCCGGCATCCGCCGCCGAGCCGCTGCCGACCGTGGTCTGGATCCACGGCGGAGCCTGGATATCCGGGGCCAAGGAAGACGTGAACCCCTATATGCGGATGATCGCCGCCGAGGGCTACACGGCGATCTCGCTGAACTACACGCTCGGCCCGGAGGCGACGTATCCGACCGCCGTTCACCAGATCAACCAGGCTCTCGCCTACATCGATCAGCACGCCGATGATCTCGGTGTCGACGCCTCGCAGATCGTGCTGGCCGGGGATTCGGCGGGCGCGCAGCTCGCCAGCCAGATGGCGACCATCATCACGAACCACGAATACGCCGACATCATGTCGGTCGATCCGGCGCTCGACGCCACCCAGCTCGCCGCCACGATCCTCAACTGCGGCGTCTACGATCTTGCCGCTCTCGCCGCCCTCACCGGCATCGAGGGATGGGGGCTGAAGTCCGCGATGTGGGCCTACGCCGGAGACAAGACGTGGGCCGAGGGCGCCACCGGATCCACCATGTCGACGATCGACTGGGTCACGGCGGATTTCCCCGCCACATACATCTCCGGCGGCAACGGCGATGGCCTCACCTGGCTGCAGTCGATCCCGATGGCGCACCGTCTCGACGAGATCGGCGTGGACCTCACCACACTGTTCTGGCCCGCCGCCCACGAACCGGCCCTCCCCCACGAGTACCAGTTCCACCTCGACCTCGATGAGGCCCAGACCGCACTCACCGAAACCCTCGATTTCCTCGACGCGCACACCGACCGCTGATCCTGTTGCACCGGGCGGAGGTCGTTGCGCGCGGATTCTAGGATGGTTCCGATGACGAGCAACGATTCCCCCGGGTGCGGCCCGGCCTGCGCCTGCGGCGCCCCGGCGCGCGAGCAGTTCCTCACTTTTCAGGCGCCGGATGCCGCGTCGCGAGACCCGCGGAATGATGGCACCGGCCAGCATCCGATCCCCCAGGCCGAGATCCCGGCGGGAACGTTCGTGATGGGCGATGCGTCGGGCGACCGCAATCCGGGCGATGGAGAGATCCCCCTGCACCGGGTGACGCTGAAGGCGTTCTCGATCGATGCGACCAC
>NZ_CANROA010000074.1 GCF_947632095.1 uncultured Microbacterium sp.
GTTGATGCAGATGTGGACGCTGACGTGGATGCAGATGTGGACGCTGACGTGGACGCAGATGTGGACGCTGACGTGGACGCTGACGTGGATGCAGATGCTGACGCAGCAGAGCTCGCGATCGATGTTCGTATCCCTGAGGTTCGCGTGGGTGACACGCAGACCACCGTCGGAACGGGCTTCCAGCCTGGTGAGGTCGTCACCGGTGTGATGAACTCCGACCCGCTGGCGCTCGGCACGCAGACGGCCGACGCCAACGGAACGGTGACCTTCACCTGGGTCATCCCGCAGGGCACGGAGCTCGGTGCGCACACGGTGACGCTCACCGGCGCCGAGTCCGGCTCGATCAGCGGAACCTTCCGAGTCATCGCGTCCGGATCCGGCAACCTGCCGGCGACGGGTCTCGACCTCGGAGCCTCGGTTCCGATCGGCATTGCGCTCCTGCTTCTCGGCGCAGCTGGATATATGGTGAGCCGCAAGCGCACCGCAGCTAACGAGAACTGAGCTAGTTAGAACCGGCGGGCAGCCCGAGGTCTTCGGATCTCGGGTTGCCCGTCCGTTCGCTAATACAAGTAAGAACACGGAGAACGATGCACGCGAAATCACGGGTGTGGCGCCGATGGGTGTTGCTCGCAATGGGACTATTCGTCATCTGGCACATCTTTGCCACATTCCTCTGGGTCGCTCCTGCATCTCCTTTGCGTGAGGTGGTTCCGAAGAGCGCACTGCGAGGGTATATGTCGCCACTCTTTGGGCAGTCGTGGAGCGTGTTCGCGCCTTCTCCGATCAACGGCGACTACTACTTGGACATTCGCGCTCAGGTCAAGAACGGTGACGGAGATGAATCCGTGACAGATTGGGTCCGCGCAACAGATGTCGAGACGTCTTGGATTCGACACAATCTCACGCCGCCTCGCTCAGCCGGCCTTGCCGTCGATGTCACCCGTGGCCTGTACACGGAGTACAAGGATCTCGACGAGTCCAGCCAGGAGCTCGTCGGCTTGAACTGGCATAAGGATGCGTGGAACGAACGACTTGCGGAGCGGCTGACGGCGGAATCTTCCAACGCCCCCGACAAGTATCTCGAGGCGGAAGAGCGTGTCGCTGCGTACGCGACTCAAGTTGCTTACGCTGTTTGGGGTGACGACGTGGATAAAGTCCAGTTCCGAGTCTCTCGTCAAGCGGTTATCCCCTTTTCTCAACGCAACAATCCCGAGGCAACGCGACCCGAACCCGTCTCTCAGGACTACGGATGGCGCGGTTTGATTGAATACGATGGCCAATCGCGTGATCAGTTCCGCGATTATTTCTGCTCGGCTCCGATCGGAGTTTGCTGACATGGCATGGGTTAACGTGATCCGCAGAGTCCCTGGTTTCCTCTGGCTCATGGTGACGCACGCGCTTAGAGGAATCGGCGCAGGCCTCTCCCGACTCCTGGGATTCTGTGAAGAGTGGCTCACTGGGCGAAAGCACGCACAGTACGGCACCGCGATCATGCGGATTGTTCTGGGACTGGTCGGGCTCGGACTTCTGTTCTCGAACTTCGCCGCCCGATCTTACCTTTACGGTCCGGCTGCAACCTGGACGCAAGAGAGCGTCGATCCGCAGGCGGCTCTGCCGCGAGTCTGGTTGTTCAGCATCGTGCGGCACCTGTCTCACAGCATGTTGTTCATCACGCTGGTGTTCATCGTGCTGGCTGTTCTCGCAGCACTGATTGTGGTCGGATGGCGCATCCGGTTGGTTCTTCCCGTCTACTTCGTGCTCTGGGTGAGCCTGATCGAGACCAATGATGCGGTGAGCGATCAGAGCGACAACGTCTACCGCATCTGCCTGTTCTTCCTGTTCTTTGCAGATTCAGCGCGGCGACTTTCTCTCGACGCGCGTCGCAGAGAGAAAGCCGGCTACGTTCGCGGAGGCGTCCTCGTGCGTGCGTGGAAGGGCGCACCAGTGCTGCCTGAGTGGCTCACGAATGCGGCGCACAACCTCGTGCTCGTGATTCTCACCGCACAGGTTTCGATCATCTACGCATCGGGTGGTCTTTATAAGGCCTCTGGCACGCTTTGGGAGCAGGGCATAGCCGTATACGGGCCGCTCCAAACGCAGCTCTACGGCAGCTCTTGGCCGTGGCTCAGTGAGCTCGCCACCACATGGGGTCCCGCTGTTGTCATCGCGTCGTGGGGATCGATCATCCTGCAGGTGTCGTTCCCGTTCATGCTCATGAACCGCTTCACGCGAGTGATCGCACTGCTCGGCATCGTCGGTTTCCATATCTCGATCGCCGTCCTCATGGGGCTGCCCTGGTTCTCCCTCGCCATGATCGCCATTGACGCGATCTTCGTGCGCGACCGCACTTGGCTCGCGATCGGCCACGGAGTCACGAAGTCCTGGCGGAGCACCGCAGACCAAACTGCGGAACAAACCTCAGAACAACCGGCAGAACAACCGGAGCCCGTGGGCACTCGTCGGTCGGCAAGAGCAGCGGAGAAGCCCGCGACAGAACCCGCCGCCAGCATCTGACAGAAACGTGCTGAGTGGGGGAGCGGCTTCGGCTCGTTCCTCGCTCAGCCCGTTTCTCATGCGCTCACTGGCCGGGAGCCCGCCACTCCTCGACATGCACCTCGACGGTCGCGGCGGCGCCCAGAAGCTTCGAGACGGGGCAGCGGGCGTGCGCAGCATCCAGAACCTGACGCGCCTCGTCGACCGAAGCATCCGCCAGCGAGAGATACGCGTCGACGTGGAACTCGAAACCCGCCCCGGCGGATGCATCGTGCAGTTCGACCTCGACGCGAACCGCGGTGCGACTGCGGCCGGCGACGACGGCCTGCGCCGTGGCATTCAAACACGTCGCCCACGCCAGCGCCAGCAACTGTTCGGGGTCTGTGCCCGCCGGATCTCGCCGCGGGTTCAACGGCGACGACACCGTCACGGCGAGCCCGCCCGGAACCCGGGCGACGCCGTCTCCGCCGTCGCTGTTGATCGCCTCGGTCCGGTACCTCATAGCCATCAGGCCACTATAGTTGGACGCAGTACAGGTAATCCGGGCGATGAAGCCGTGGTCACACAGAACGGCACTCACCGATGGCACATACAGACACGATCGTCGCGTTCGACGATGTCGTCGTGCGCCACGGCGGCCCCGCAACACCTCCCGCCCTCGACGGCATCAGCGTCAGCATCCGACGCGGTGAGATCTTCGGCGTCATCGGCGAAAGCGGCGCCGGCAAGACGACCCTGCTCGAACTCATCAACGCCCTGAAAACGCCCACCAGCGGAACCGTCACGGTCGACGGAGAGAACGTCGCCGGACGCAACCGCGCAGCGCTGCGCGCACTCCGACGCCGCATCGGCGTCGTCTTCCAGGGCATCCACCTGCTCAGCAGCCGTACCGTGCGCCAGAACGTCGAAATCCCGCTCAAGGTCGCCGACGACACCCGGCGCACGCGCGCCGAACGCCGCGCCGCCGTCGACGAGATGCTCGCGTTCGTCGGCCTCACCCACCGCGCCGACCACTACCCGGCCCAGCTCAGCGGCGGCGAACAGCAACGCGTCGCCCTCGCCCGCGCCCTCATCACCCGACCCCCGGTACTGCTCTGCGACGAACCCACCTCGTCGCTCGACGCCAGCACCACCGGCGAGATCCTGCGCGTGCTCCTCAACGCCCGCGCCGAACTCGGCACCACCATCATCGTCATCTCCCACGACCTCGACGTCGTCAAAGCCGTCTGCGACCGCGCACTGCTGCTCGAAAAGGGGCGGATGCGTGAACTCTTCACCGTCAAGAAGAGCGACCTGCGCGCCATGCCCAGCTATCACGAGCAGGTCAGACGGGAGCTCATGTGATGACCTGGCTCACCGAACTCCTCGCCGACTACGGCGACGACATCGTCGAAGCCCTCGCCGAGACCGGCTACATGATGATCGTCTCCCTCGCCGCAGCGGTCATTATCGGGCTCCCGCTCGGCATGCTCGTCTTCCTCACCCAGCGCGGCGGCATCGCCGAGAACCGTCCGGTCTGGACGATCGCGAACCTCTACATCAACATCGTCCGCTCCTTCCCGTTCCTGCTGCTCGTCGTCTTCCTCATCCCGTTCACGCGCGCCGTGATGGGAACGAGCTTCGGCACCGAAGCATCCACCCTGCCGCTGTGCTTCGTGGCCGTCGCGATCTACGCGCGCCTCGTCGAACAGATCCTCCGCGAGATCCCACCCGGCATCTCGCGCGTCGCCGTCTCGATGGGGGCGACCCTGCCGCAGGCCGTCTGGCGGATTCTGCTGCCCGAAGCGCGCTCCGGCCTCGTCTACGCGCTGACCTCCGCGGCCATCAGCCTTCTGTCGTACTCCACCGTGCTCGGCGTCGTCGGCGGCGGAGGCATCGGCGACTTCGCCATGCGCTACGGCTACCAGGAATACAACGACGCCCTCATGTACATCACCATCGCGATCATCGTCGTCTGCGTGCTCGCCATCCAGGCCGTCGGGCATCGGGCATCCGAACGCCTCGACCACCGCTGAACCGTCCTTATATATAGAGAGAAGGAACCATGCGCACCTCCCGTCTCGGAATCGCCGTCGTCCTCGGCGCCGCCATCGCCCTCACCGGATGCTCCGCACCGGACACCGGCGAATCGGATGCCGTCACCGACGAACCCGTCGTCATCCAGGTCGCCGCCGTCACCTCGCCCATGACCGACGTGGTGCTCGCCGCCGGTGAAGCCATCGAAGACGGCTACGAGATCGAACTCGTCGAGATCTCCGACTACATCACCGCGAACAACGTCGTCAACGACGGAGACGTCTACGCGAACTTCTCGCAGCACGTGCCCTACATGGAGCTTTTCAACGAGGCGAACAACGGCACCCTCACCGGGGTGCAGCCGGTCTACAACTTCGACATCGCCTTCTACTCGAAGACCCTCGACGACATCGCCGAGTTGCCGGATGCCGCAACGATCGCCGTTCCCAACGACTCCGCCAACCTCGGCCGCGCGCTCAAGCTGCTCGACACCGAGGGAGTCATCACGCTCGATGAGGGCGTCGACCCCTACGCCGCGACCGTGAAGGACATCGCCGAGAACCCGAAGAACGTCGAGTTCCTCGAGGTGCCGATCGCATCCCTCAACGCCGCCTATGAAGAGGCCGATCTCGTCTTCCAGTGGCCGTCGCACATCGCCGCCCTCGGCCTCACGCCCGAAGAAGACGGACTGATCACCGAGACCGACGACCGCTTCGCCCTCTACCTCGTCGTGCGCGAAGAGAACGCGAAGTCCGCAGAGACCGAGGCGCTGAAGAAGGCCTTCGCCAGCGACGAGGTGCGCGAGGTCATCGAGTCGAACGGAACCATCGACGTCGCGTTCTGAGTGAGCGCGGGCGGCGCCGCCCGGCCGGCGGTGCCCAGCGCGGGATGGATTTCACGGGTGGATGCTTCGGTGAAGCCGTGTTTTCCATCCCGCGCAGCACGGCCGGGATGGAAAACACGGCGCAAAGGCAGCCGGAAGCCGCGGAATCCATCCCGCACTCGTCGTGCCGCGCGGATCGGGCTGCTCCGAACCGGTGTGCCGCCCGCCGGGCGGCGCCGCCCCGGTAATCAGCCCCGCGCCCGCCCGCCTGTGGCGACGCGACAACCGGGGGCGGCCCGCCACCGCGGTCGTATTGGAGAGATCGCATAAGCCGCTTGGGGCCCGCTTAGAGGACTCCTACGATCGAAGCATCCTTACTTCTCTCTGAGGGGAAAACCATGGTCGACGCCGCTGTCCGCAACTCCGCCCCATCCGCCGCTGATGACGCTCCGCGCATCGATGTCGAGCGGGTCACCGACCTGCTGCTCGGCACCTGGGCCGACACGCGTCGCACCGCCCGCGAGATGATCAAGGATCCCGCGTTCTGGCGCATCGACGAACTCGGCAAGGACGAGCACCGCGAACGCGTGCTCAGCCAGCTGCACCTGCTCGTCG
This sequence comes from uncultured Microbacterium sp., assembly GCF_947632095.1. Taxonomy (GTDB): domain Bacteria; phylum Actinomycetota; class Actinomycetes; order Actinomycetales; family Microbacteriaceae; genus Microbacterium. Next base: position 5,948 of record NZ_CANROA010000074.1, read on the forward strand.
AGCAGGGCGCCGTGCACCGATCGTTCCCGAAGAAGTTCGGCGGCGAGGAGAACAACGGCGCGAACATCGCCGGCTTCGAAGAACTCGTCGCCGCAGACCCGAGCCTGCAGATCAAGGCCGGCGTGCAGTGGGGGCTGTTCGGATCTGCCGTGCACCAGCTCGGCACCGAGGAGCACCACGAGAAGTGGCTGCCCGGCATCATGGACCTCTCGATTCCCGGCGCGTTCGCGATGACCGAGATCGGGCACGGGTCGGATGTGGCATCCGCCGGCACCACCGCGACCTACGACCCCGAGACCGAAGAGTTCGTCATCCACACCCCGTTCCGCGGGGCGACGAAGGAATACCTCGGCAACGCCGCCGTGCACGGCATCGCCGCGACCGTCTTCGCGCAACTCATCACGAACGGCGTCAGCCACGGCGTGCACTGCTTCTACGTGCCGCTGCGCGGGGACGACGGCGTCGACCTGCCCGGCATCACCCGTGAGGACGACGGACTCAAGGGCGGTCTGAACGGCATCGACAACGGGCGCCTCACGTTCGACCAGGTGCGCATCCCGCGCACCAACCTGCTCAACAAGTACGGCGACGTCGCCGCGGACGGCACCTACACGAGCCCGATCGACA
>NZ_CANROA010000075.1 GCF_947632095.1 uncultured Microbacterium sp.
CCGCGCATCTCGGCGCGCACCTGCGCATAGGGGCCCGACCAGAACGAGGCGAGGTCGTCGGTGACGGCCAGCGGATGACCGCCGGGTGAGAGCAGGTGGAACAGCACCGGAACCCGGCCGTCGGCGAGGCGGGGCGTCGCGGCCCAGCCGAAGCACTCCTGCAGCTTCACGGCGACGACGGGCCGGGCTGCGGGATCGTCGATCGGCGGGTAGGCGACGCGCACGCGGGAGCCGCTGGGAACGTCGAGGCGTTCGGGGGCGAGGGCATCGAATTCGGATGCCGCGGGCCACGGCAGCAGGCGGCGAAGCGCGGCGGTCAGATCGATGCGCGAGGTCGGGGTGCCCGAGGCGAGTGCGGACATCTCGGGGCCGAGCCAGAGGTCGAGGGAGTCGAGGAGCGCGTCGTCCGAGACATCCGGCCAGGGGGATCCGTGCGTGCGGTGCAGCAGCGCGAGGCGTCGGCGGAGGGCGTCGGCGGACTCCGACCAGGTAAAGACGTCCACGCCCTGCTCGGCGATCGCCCGGCGCGCCGCTTCGCGCCCGCCCTCATCGGCCGATACGCGCACCGGCACAGAAGAACGCACGATCGCGCCGAGTCGTCGTTCACGACGCCCGACGACACGGCCATCGATGAAGCGCGCTTCGACCCGATCGGTGAGTAACGGCCCGGCCGCGCGCTCGGCGGCCTCCGAGGAAATGGCGGCGGCGGTGCGGATCACGGCACCCGTGCCGGCAGCGGCGCGACCCTGCGCACGCGTGACATCGGCGACGGCCAGCCACTCGGCACCGGCGAGGGGCCCGGAGACACCGGCGCGTGTACCCGAAGCCAGCAGGTATGTCGCGCCCTGCGCGGAGCGGTCGACGCGGTGTGCGATGCGCTCGGGGAACGCGAGGGCGATGATCATGCCGACCTCGTCGGCCCGTGGCACGGTCACCGTCTGCGCCGTGCGCGGCGGGGCGAGGCGCTCCAGACGCCGCACCTCCTGCTGCCAGCGCCGGGCCTCGGGGGAGCGGCCGGCAGACAGCGAGGCGAGGGCGGATGCGGCATCCGCATCGCTGACTCTCACATCGCCGCTGAGAAGGGCGACGACCTCGGCCGCCGAGCGAGCGCCGATCAGAGCGCTGCCGTCGACGAGGGCGCGCGCCAGCCGGGGGTCTGTCGGGATGCGCGCGAGCGTGCGGCCCTCGTCGGTCGCGCGTCCGGTGTCATCGATCGCGCCGAGCGCTTCCAGCGTCCGCACAGCATCGCGCAGGCTGTCCGCGGGCAACGGATCGAGCAGGCGGAGCCCCGTGCCGCCGGGGGCTCCCCAACAGGCGAGCAGGAGCGCCGCGTCGGCGAGGTCGGTCGAGGCGATCTCGGGGGCGGGGCGCGCGGGGGCGGCGGCGAAGGTGCGCTCATCGACGCAGCGGATGACGGTGCCCGGGCCCTGACGCGTCGCGCGTCCGGCGCGCTGCACGGCCGATGCGCGCGAGGTGGGAACCGTGACGAGGCCACTCATCCCGCGGCCGGCATCGCGCTGCGGCACCCGCGACAGGCAGGTATCGACGACGAGGCGCACCCCCGGGACTGTCAGCGACGACTCGGCGATCGATGTCGTGACGATGATGCGCGGGGCCTCCCCCGCTCGACGGCCGCGGATGACGGCGTCCTGCTCGGCGGCCGGAACCTGCCCGTGCAGCTCGCGCACATCATGCCCGGGCGCCGCATCGCGGATGCGGCGTGCGATCTCTGATACCTCGCGAGCGCCCGGCGCGAACACGAGGACGTCGTCTTCCCGCTCGTCTGCGGCGGACACCGTCGTGCGCGCCACATGGTCGAGGAAATCGCGCGTGACGCCACGGTCATCGAGACGCGCACACTGCGCGGGGGCCCAGCGCTCGACGAGCGGATGCTGCGGCACGGCCTGCGTCACGATGGGAGCAGGTGCGGTATCCGCCCCGATCGTCTCGGCGACCCGCTCCGCATCGATCGTCGCCGACATGGCGATCAGCACGAGATCGTCGCGCAGCTCGCGCACCTCGCCGAGCAGACCGATCAGCAGATCCGTCTCGAGAGCCCGCTCGTGCACCTCATCGATGATGACCGCATCGACGCCGTCGAGCCCCGGATCCGTGAGCAACCGCCGCAGCAGCACGCCCGCCGTGGCGAACTCGACGCGCGTGGCATCCGACACCTCGCGCTCGCCGCGGACCGTGAATCCGATCCGATCACCGAGCCGGCTGCCGTCGAGCTCGGCCAGACGGCGGGCCGCCGCGCGCGCGGCGACGCGGCGCGGCTGGGTGACGATGACGCGTCCCGAAACCCGGCTCGCGACCGCGGGTGGCACGAGCGTCGTCTTTCCCGTGCCGGGAGGGGCGCTGACGACGACCGCCGCGCTCGCATCGAGAGCCGCGGCCAGATCATCCAGCGCTTCGGCGAAGACGAGGCCCCGGCCGATGCCGGCGATGTCGAAAACTGTCACCCCTCCATCTTCGCGCGTCCTGCCGGTGCGGGCTTGTGCCGGGCACCCCGCCCGCTCCGCAGCCCGCAGGCTCAGGTCCGCGCACGAAAGAGGCGCCGACCCCGGAAGTGATCGACGCCTCTGGCGTGTGACTTATTCGGCTGATGCCGGGGGCGGCGGAGCCGCTGCGGTGCGCGTGGGCTTCGTCTCGGTGCTCGTCGCCGGCGCGGTGTTCGACAGGCTCTCACCGATGCCGCGGCCGACCGCCTGGCCCTGGATGATCGCGGCGATGTCGAGGCCGGTCGCCGTGCTGACGCTGTCGAAGACCGACTTCATCGCCTTGGCGCTGTCGGCGCCGACGAGGTTCGACGCACCGTCTTCGCCCGAGCCGCCGACGATCGACACATTGCCGATGCTCGCGTAACCCTTGGCGAACTCGCCCATGATCTGCGGCAGAACCTCGAGCACGCGCTGCGACAGGAAGGCCTCCTGGTTCGAGGCGATGGCGTTCGCCTCTGCCTCGACGGCGGCTGCACGAGCTTCACCTTCGGCGCGGATGGCGTCGGCCTCGGCGTTGGCGCGCAGGCGGCGCGCCTCGGACTCTGCTTCTGCCTGCGCGCGCAGCGCATCGGCCTCACCGGTGGCCTTGGCGACGGCCGCGGCGGACTCACCATCGGCACGGGCCTTGTCGGCCTTCGCCTGCTGCTCGGCGATGCGGGTGCGGGCCTCGGCCTGCTTGACCTGCTCGATCGCGGCGGCCTCGGCGGCGCGCTCGCGGGTGTAGAGCTCGGCCTGAGCGCGGGTCTCGGCCTCGTACTTCTGCGCGTCGGCGACGCGCTTGACATCGGCGTCGAGCTGGGCCTGCTTGTTCTCGGCCTGCTGCTGAAGAACGGCCTGCTCCGCCTGGGCACGGGCGAGCTGCTCGGCCTGCTCGGCCTCGGCGCGCGCACGGCCGATGCCGGCGTTGGCGTTTGCGGTGTTCGTGTCGAGCGCGGTCTGCTCGATCAGGTTCGCTTCCTGGTTGGCGATGTACTTCTGGTTGATCGCACGGTCGGCGTTGGTCTGCGAGATCTCCGCCGACTGGCGCTTCGCCTGGATCTCGGGAGCACCCAGCGACTGGATGTAACCGACCTTGTCGGTGATGCCCTTGATCTGGAACGAGTCGAGGATGAGACCCTGCTCGGCGAGCTCCTGCGAGACCTCGGCGGCGATCTGGTCGGAGAACTTCTTGCGTTCGCGCATGAGCTCGACGACGGAGAGGGTGGCGACGATGCCGCGGAGGGCACCTTCGAGCTGCTCGGTGGTGAACTGCTCGATGGCCTTGTCCTGCGAGGCGAAGCGCTCGGCGGCGCGGCGCACGTACAGCGGGTCGGAGCCGATCTTCACGATCGCGACACCGTCGACGTTCAGGGTGACGCTGTCGAGCGACTGGGCCTCGGCGTTCAGCGAGACCTGGCGCGAGCGCAGCGAGATGATCTCGTGGCGCTGCGTGATCGGGTTGACGAGCGACTTGCCGTTGACGATGACCGTGACGGGCGAGTCGACGATCTCGGAGCTGGCGGTGCCGTCGGCGGAGACGATCGCCCGCTGCACCTTCTGCTTGCGTCCCGAGATGACCAGCGCCTCATCGGCGCGGGCGACCTTGATCCAGCTGCGTGCGAACAGCAGGGCGATCAGCCCGATCACGATCAGGACGACGACGCCGATACCGACAAGGATCAGGATGCCGACGATTCCGGCGATCTCCATATGTGTACCTCTCTGTCGCTCCGCGGGGCGCGGAGTCTGCACACACGACTATGCCAGACGGCGCGTCGTCGCGTGCCGGAGCGGAGAGGTCAGCGGTGGCGCAGCTTATCGGTGAGGGTGCGCAGGGTGCGCAGCTCGTCTTCGTTCAACGGCGACATGCGGTCGACGATCGAGCGACTGTGAGCCATCGCCACTTCACGGAACCCCCGTGCCCCGGCATCCGTCGCAGTCAGCAGCGAACCGCGGCCGTCATCGGGATCGGGGCACTTCGTCAATAGACCCCGCGAGACCATGCGGTCGACGAGACGCGAGACGCTGGGCTGGCTGATGAGCATGTTCGCCGTCACATCGCGCAAACGGGCGGTCATCTGAGGCGAACGCGTGACCGTGAGGAGCACGTCGTATTCGGCCTGGGTGATCGGAGTGCCTTCGAAATCGGCGCTCATCGCGTTGAGGAGCTCATGTTGAGCGCGGAAAAGGCCTTCCCACGCATCGAGCGCGAGCTTCCGGTCGGTCATGAGACCTAACCCTATCGAACGGTGAAGGACCGACCGGAGAGGCTTCCGATCGGTCCTTGTCCCTTGCACCAAGAGTGTCCTGCAATCACATGTGGATGCCACAGCAAACATTCACCGTGCGATCAATGTATAACGCCGCGGTAACGAATGCAACGGTTTGGTCACGGAAATTTTTGGGGCTCAGTGTCCGGTGACAGTGATTCTGTAGTTCGTGCCAATGATGTTGTGATCGAGATCCGCGAGTTCTCGCTTACTCAGCCTCACCACCGATGTCGCTGATCTCGGACTCAGTGCCATCAATTCTGCAGTCCGCCGGACAAGCAGGGGCAGAGGGGGTCAAGTCTTCTTGTGTGCCGTGTTGGCACGATGTCCGTCGTGACGGTGCTCTCTGCCCCTATGCGCGAAGGGCCTCGAGCACGTCGGTGACAGTATCTACCGGCGGGTGATCTGCTTCTAGATCGAACTCTGCAACGGCGGTCCGGTCGGCGTCGTAGGCCTCGATCTTTGCGACCGTCCCTTCGCGCCAGATCCGGGCGAACACGACCGTGGGATTCATGACGATTCCCTCGGGAGCGAGCATGCCGAAGTTGTAGAGAGTCTCTGCCCACCAATAGTTCACCGTCTGCGCCGGGGGCTCCCACTCCGCGGCCTGGTTGGCGATGACACTACGGCCCAGCGCGTTCGAGGCTGCGGATGCGATCACGTTTCGATCTGCCGAGGCCGGAACGGTGAATACCTCACCGCCGACGAGGGTGAACTCGAGCGTTTCTGGGCCGAGCAGGATCTGCCGGATGAGACCGTCGTCCGGGCGAAGGTTCTCTAAGGTCGAAGCTTCCCGGATGGCGTCGCGCCAGAGCGCGACGTCATCCGGCTGTCGGTGCGTCGTCGTCACTGGTTCAGGGCGTTCTTCACGAAATCGGGGCACTTGCCGTTAATGCCCTCACAGTACGCGGTCACCACTCCGTATGTATCCCCCTGATACGAACGGAAGTCCACGACGGTTCGCACCCAGACCGTGCGCACGACCTTGCAGTTATTCCCCCAGAAATCACACTTGACCTCCTTGGCCGCAAGTCGGTATCGCCATGATGTGCCACCGTCGGGGGTTCGTGTCGAGGCCTTCTGGGTGACGACGCGTGGGGTGCGGTACGTCAAGTTGTGCTTGGTGAGGATCTTATTGTAAGGAAGGGAACGCAACACAACTTTGCGGTTACCGAAGTCATTCCACCGGAAGAGTACGTTGTTGGTTGCCGCTGCTTGCGCGGTGGGCGCAGCCTCAACCTGCACCTTCGGTGCGCTTGAGGCTGTACCTGGGATCACCTCGATCCCGAGTTCCGCGAGATCTGCATCCGTAACAACCGAACCAACGCCGTCTCCGACGTCACCGAGAACCGAAAAGATCACGCCCTCATCATCATCGACGGTCGCGTCAGCCGGTGCACCATACTCGGACGCGGTCGCAGGGGAAGTGGTTACCAAAGCAAATGCCGCAACAATCGCGAACAACGAGAGAACAGTCTTACTGGTAGTTCTTGGCAGACGCATTGACGGTGGCCCTTTCCACGAGTTGGGATCGCCACTGCCAGGGCGCGACGACGGAAGAAATTACTTGGTAAGCGTCACCT
>NZ_CANROA010000076.1 GCF_947632095.1 uncultured Microbacterium sp.
GCACCGGCATCCCCCATCGTGGCGCCCGCCCACACCTTCGCGTCGAAGAACCAGAACGAGCGGTAATGATCCTTCACATAGCGCGCCTCATCACCGCGCGGCGGCACCGGGGCGAGCTGGTAGGGATCGCCGAACATGATGATCTGCACCCCGCCGAAGGGCTCGGCCCGGCGGCCCCGCGCCTGACGGAGAGCCCGGTCCATGCCGTCCATCAGGTCGGCGTTGACCATCGAGACCTCATCGATCACGAGGGTGTCGATGGCGTTGAGGATGCGCCGGGTGGCGTCGTTCTGCTCGATCTCGCTCTCGGCGATCAACCCGATCGGAAGACGGAACAGCGAGTGGATCGTCTGCCCCTCGACGTTGAGTGCCGCGACGCCCGTGGGCGCGCATATCGCGATCTGCTTCTGCGTGTTCCAGGCGAAGTACTGCAAGAGCGTCGACTTGCCCGTTCCGGCGCGGCCCGTGATGAACACGTGCTCGCGGGTGTCCTCGATGAGGCGATACAGCTCCTGCTGCTCGGTGGAGAGTTCGGGGAAGGACACGCCTTTCATGGTACGTGCGTCATGCTCGGCACTGTCACAGCCCGCGCTCCTAGACTGGCGCCATGGATCAGCCGAAGACGTCGACGCCGGTGCGTCGCCGCCTCGTGGCAGATCTCTCACTGCTCGCTCTGATCGGCGTTCTGCTGCTCGCCGCCCTCGGCGCCGGCGGAGCCGCGCTGTATCAGCAGTATTACGGCCCCTCCGCGTTCGTCTCCCGCTACCTCGATCTGCTCTCGACCGGGCGTGCGGCCGATGCACTGCGCGTGCCCGGGGTCGCGATCGACCGCGACACCCTCGAGGAAGCGGGAATCGATGCCGCCGCTTCGGAGGCGCTGCTGCGGCAGGCCACTCTCGCCCCGCTCTCCGGGATCGAGGTGCTCTCGGAGGAGACCACCGACGGCGTCAGCTCGGTCACCGTCTCGTATCTCGCCGCCGGCTACTCCGGCACCAGCACTTTTCAGGTGGAGCAGGACGGCTGGGTGGGAGTGACGCCGAACTGGCGATTCACCGAGACCCCGCTCGCGGCGATCTCCCTCACCGTGCTCGGCGCCGACCAGTTCGCGGTGAACGGCTTCGAGATCGACCGGCGGCAGGTCTCCGGCGACGGACTCGACGCCGTCGCGACCGATCCGCTGCCGCTGCTGGTCTTCACCCCGGGCGTCTACTCGGTCACCGTCGACACCCCGATATCGACGTCCCCGGGTGTCGGTGTGCTCGCCGATTCCCCCCTCACGCAGACCGCCGTCGAGGTCCAGGCCGAACCGACCGCCGAGTTCCTCGAGGTCGTGCAGAACCGTGTCGAGGAGTTCCTCACCGCGTGCACCACGCAGGAGGTGCTCCAGCCCACCGCGTGCCCCTTCGGGCTCGAGGTGCGCAACCGCATCGAAGGCCTGCCCTCCTGGTCGATCGCGGCGCAGCCGCAGGTGACCGTCGCGCCCGATGGCGGCCAATGGGTGATCCCGACGACGGATGCCGTCGCCCACATCGAGGTCGAGATCCGTTCGCTCTTCGACGGCTCGGTCGAGCAGGTCTCGCAGGACGTCCCGTTCCAGGTCAACGGCACCATCTCGATCCTGCCCGACGGGTCGGCGTCGATCCGGGTCGGCTCTCCCAGCAGCTGATCAGCGGTTCGCGCGCTGCTGGTCCTTCTCTGCCAGAGCCGCAAGGCGCGCGTTGTACTCCTCGAGCTCGGCGTCGCCCGTGCGATCGGCGTGACGGTCCTGGCGCCGCTGCACCTTCGTGTCGTCTCGGCTCCACTGGATCGCGACGGTGATCGCGACGATGAGCGTGGGGATCTCGCCGACCGACCAGGCGATGCCGCCGCCGATGTACTGATCCTCCATCGGGGTGGGGCCCCAGGTGCGTCCCATCGAGCCGAACCACTCGGCCACCATGAGCCCCTCCTGCATCATGATCGCCATGCCGAAGAAGGCGTGCATGGCCATGACGGCGATGAGGGTGATGAGCCGACCCGGGTAGGGCAGGCGGTACGGGACGGGGTCGACGCCGACGAGACTCATGACGAACAGGTAGCCGGAGATGAGGAAGTGGATGATCATCCACTCGTGGCCCAGGTGCTCGTACATCGCCCAGCGGACGATGTCGGTGAAGTAGAACGCCCATAGCGACAGGATGAAGATCGCCGCGGCGACGATCGGGTGCGTGACGACGCGGGAGAACGGCGAGTGCACGGCCCACATGATCCACTCACGGCCACCGCGGGTGCCGTCGTCGCGCTTCTCGATCGCGCGGAGCGCGAGGGTGATCGGGGCGCCGGCGACGAGCGCGAGCGGGATCGCCATCGACAGCATCATGTGACCGAGCATGTGCACGCTGAACAGGTAGTCCTGGTAGAGGTTCAGCGGGCCGCAGGTCACCCAGACGAGCAGCAGCAGGCCGAACATCCAGATGATCGTGCGGTGGATCGGCCAGCGGTCGCCGCGGCGGTGCAGGCGCCAGACGCCCGCGGCGTAGAAGAAGGCACCGAGGGCTGCGGCCATCGCCCAGAGGATGTCCCAGTCCCAGCCGAACAGCCACATGTCGAGGGTGAACTCCGGCGGCAGCGGCTCGCGGGTGAGGATCTCCGCCGGGGTCTGCTGCACGGGCACCGTCTCACCCGTGGGCGGGGGCGTGCGGGCGAGGGCGGCAGCAGCCCCCGAGGCCAGACCCATGAGCGCGACCTCGCAGAGCACCAGCATCCAGAACCAGCGCGAGGCGCGCTCTCCCGACAGGCGCGGGATGAGACGCACCCGGTACCAGGCGCCGAGCAGGCCCATGCCGCCCAGCAGCACGACCTTTGCGACGATGATCAGGCCATAGGGCGTCCAGAGGCCGTCCCAGCCGCCGAGGCCGACGGTGGAGCGCACGACCCCCGAGGCTGCGACGACGAAGAACGACACGATCGCCAGGCTCGAGTACCGGCTCACCAGTGCCGTGCGGTCGACGCCCGGGGTGTCGCGGAGCACGACGAGCAGCAGCAGGCCGCCGAGCCAGACGGCGGCGCCGACCGTGTGCAGCAGGATCGAGTTGACCGCGATCACGTGGCCGGAGAGTTCTCCGGAATGCCCCTGCGTCGCCATGGGCAGAAGGGATGCCGCCGCCAGGAGCGTCGTCAGCAGGACCGGGGTCCATGTGCGCCAGGCGAAGACGAGGATCGTGATGAGCGCGCCCATGATCGTCGTGATCAGCCAGGCGCGTCCGAGAGGGAGGTCGAGGAGGAATCGTCCGAGCTGCTCGCCGAACTGGTTGTCGAGCGTGACCTGCGCGTTGAACGCCGACTGGAAGGTGAGGAAGGCCGTGGCTGCGGACGAGAGCGTGAAGACGGCGGCGCCGAGGGATGCCGTGTCCAGCGCGATCTCGAACGGCTTCTCCCCCGCGCGCAGGGCGAACAGGGCGAGCACCATCGGGCCGATCATGGCGGCCGCGGCGAGGTTGTTGATCGTGCGCGCCACGGGCAGGCCCCAGCGCACGAACTCGCCGGGATCGGCGATGACGAGCGGTGCCGCACCCCCGCCGTAGACCAGTGCGGCGATGAGGGCGACCGCGGTGGCGATCACGAGGATCAGCAGTCCGCCCGCGCGGTACGCCGAAGGGCGCGAGGAACGGGGGCTCGGGGAACTCACCCCTCCAGCCTATGCTCGCCCACCTAGGGAAAGCCCCGATGGATGCACGAAGGCCGCGCCTCCGGATGGAGGTGCGGCCTTCGTGAGGGAAGCGGTCTTACTTGACGGCTGCCTTGAGCTTGGAGCCAGCGGTGACCTTGACGCGCTTGCCGGCCGGGATCTTGATCTCGGCGCCGGTCTGCGGGTTGCGGCCGGTGCGAGCGGCGGTGTCGACCTGCTCGAACGAGATCCAGCCGGGGATCGAGACCTTGCTGCCCTTGGCAACTGCATCCGAGACCGTCGCGAAGAGGGAGTCGAGGACGCCCGAGACGGTGGCCTGGCTCTGGCCGGTGGCGGAAGCGATGCTCGCGACGAGCTCGGTCTTGGTGATGGACTTGTCAGCCATGTCATCCTCCAGCGACGAGAGACCGTCGCGTTGTCGTTGTTGTCGGAGCGAGTGCCCCTGGTCGTGTGACCGCCTCGAATGTATCAATCTCAGCCGAGAATTCCGCGTCATTTCGCGGGTTTTGGGCTTTTTATGCGCGTGTCGCGGTGCAGATGTGACGAATGTGGCTCACGGGGCGGGTTTCTGCTGATCGAGCACCAGCTCGAACGAGAGCACTGCGGACCACCAGGAGTCGCCGAGTTCGGGGGTGTGCAGAACCACATCCGTGCTCTCCGCTCCCGGGGTGAGGTAGTACCCGGTCAGGCGTGCGGGGAAGTTCGCCACCGGCGGGAGGTTCTTCTCTCCGACGACCAGCTTGCCCGTGGCGCCGATCCGCGATGCGATCGAGTTCGTCTCGGTCGCGCCCTGGAGCGTGAAGATGCGCTTCTTCGAGCGGCGGCTCGCCTGATGCGCCTCGACGCCGTCGATCGCGAAGACGAAGTCGGGTTCGCGGCCGGCGGGGTCGAAGTTCTTCAGACGGATGCTGCTGCGTACGGTGAGCACGATGGAGAGCAGCAGCCCGAGCGCGATGAGGGGAACGACGATCGCCCACGTCCAGTTCCAGAATCCGGGGGCGCCGGGCTTCTCGAGGAACACGTCGCCGTCGCGGGTCTCGACCCAGATGTCGATGCGGTCACCGATCTGCAGGTCCTCGTTGCGGATCGAGTCCGAGGTGCGGACGAGACCCGCCACGTCGTACTCGATCGTGACGGTGCGGTATTCGACCCAGTGGCGCGAGCGGCGTCCGCCCTCTCGCACCTTCGTCGTTCCCTCCGAGATCACGTCCCCGGTCGTCGCCGCATAGGTCGCGCCGACGTCCTTCGCTAGGCCCGTCACGTTGGCGTATCCGAGAGCCCCGAAGCCGAGGGCGAAGAGGATCAGGACGACGACGAGCCCGATGCCGCCGCGCGCAGCCCGGTTGATGAATGTTCTATCGGTGATGATGTTCGACATGGTCGGCGGTTCCCCCCGGGAAATGAATACTGCTGTCTTTCAGAGATGAGAAAGGGGCGAGGCTCCGAAGAACCTCGCCCCGATCAGGAAGCTATCGCTTACCAGCTCGACTTGGTGATGCCGGGCAGCTCGCCGCGGTGAGCCATGTCACGGAAGCGGACACGCGAGATGCCGAACTTCGTGAGCATGCCACGGGGGCGGCCGTCGATGGCGTCGCGCGAACGGACGCGGACCGGCGAAGCGTTGCGGGGCAGCTTCTGCAGGCCGACGCGTGCGGCCTCGCGGGCCTCGTCGGTGGCGTTGGGGTCGACCAGGGTCTTCTTCAGCTCAGCGCGGCGCTCTGCGTAGCGCTCGACGATGACCTTGCGCTGCTCGTTGCGAGCGATCTTGCTCTTCTTAGCCATGGATCAACGCTCCTCTCGGAATTCGACGTGCTTGCGGACGACCGGGTCGTACTTCTTGAGCACGATGCGGTCGGGGGTGTTGCGACGGTTCTTCTTGGTCACGTAGGTGTAACCAGTGCCTGCCGTCGAACGCAGCTTGATGATCGGACGGACGTCCTGAGCCTTCTTAGCCATTAGAGCTTCACACCCTTCGCCTGGAGGTCCTTGACGACGTTCTCGATGCCACGCACGTCGATCACCTTGATGCCCTTGGCGGACACGTTCAGCGTGATCTTACGGCCGAGCGACGGCACGAAATAGGTCTTCTTCTGCACGTTCGGGTCGAAGCGACGCTTCGTCCGACGGTGCGAGTGCGAGATGTTGTGACCGAAGCCGGGAACAGCTCCTGTCACCTGGCACACTGCTGCCATGTGATTACT
>NZ_CANROA010000077.1 GCF_947632095.1 uncultured Microbacterium sp.
GAGGGCAACCCCGACGCGCTCTGGCTGCGCTGGGTGTCGGGCGATCGCACCGCCGTGCCGCCCCCGGAGCCCGAGGCGCCGCCCGTGCGCCTGCGCCGACGGCGCCGCTGGATCTGGCAGCGCTGAGGATCGGGCCATAATAGGGTGTTTTCGCCCTATTATGGCTGTATGGTCATCGGTCAACTTGCGCGGTTCCGTCGTCGACGGGGGGTCCCTGCGACGGTGCTCGGCGCGCGAACGGGCATCGATACGAGCGCGATCTACGCGTTCGAGAAAGGGCGCAGGGACCCGCGCACCTCAACGACACAGGCATGGGCGCAGGGGCTCGGTGCCCGGCTCCTCGTCGTCGATACGCACGGGCGCGCCAGCGCGGCTGAGATCGCAGCCCTGATCCAAGAAGCACTCGACCAGGGTGATGCCAACGCCGCCACACAGCAGCTGCTCCAGTTGGTGAACAACCTGCGTTCCAGTGACGTCCTCGCTCTTGCAGCGCTGACCGTCGATGAGCCCGACGGGATCGCTGAAGGGTGGTCCTGGGCGATCGCCGGAATCGTCGAGGAGGAGACGGCTCGTCGAGGTCTTCCCATCCCGCAGTGGGCGGCTGACTCTGCGGGCAACCCGGATGCCGGTTGGTCCCCCTGGGCGCCGGAGCTCGCAGACCTCGTCGATGTCGAACACGTCCCGGAGCCGTTGCGGCGTCGCGGCGTCTTGATCGAAGAGGGTGAGCTGATCTCCGCATGAGTGGTCGTCTTGATGGAGGTCCTTCGGGGGCGCCCTCGGCACGCCTGTCCCGTGACGCACTGGAATTCGGTCTCAAGCAGATCATCCGGCGGCTTCACGAATCCGGTGCGCCCGCAGAGATGAGCATCGTCGGCGGTGCAGCTATATCCCTCTGGCACAATGCCAGACGCGGTGCAACGCAGGACATCGATGCGGTTCTTGCCCCGGCCGACGTCATCTTGGAAGTGGCCAGAAGTATCGCGTTCGAACAGGGGTGGCCGGACGACTGGGTCAACGATAAAGCCCGTATCTTCCTCCCGAGCGGTATGGGCGCTCGCGGAGAGGAGTGGGTGACGGTCTACGCAAGCGGTGCGGTGACCGTGCGGGTCGCTTCGCTCGACATGTTGATCGCGATGAAGCTGCACGCGGCTCAGCGGCGAGGACGTCGAGAGTACGAGGATTTGCGCGTGCTGCTCGCTGAAGGCGGGATCACGACCGCAGCGCAAGGCGAGGAGCTCTTCGACGGCTTCTACCCCGGTGATGGGTTGAATACGACGGCCTACCGGCTCCTCGAAGTTGCGCTGGAGCATCCGGAACACGCTGAAGTGCAGGCGCCCGATTTCGAATAGCGGTGCCTCGGAGCTTGACTGATTTTGTTCCTCGGAGTCATCATCGTCAGTCCTCTCAGCGCGCTCTGGTTTCGGTGGACATTTCGGGCGTAGGCGCGGCGCGCGGGAGTGCGCGCATGGTGTTTGATGTTCGTTATGTCTGGGGATAAGAACGTTGTGAGTCCGGATGCTGTTACTCCGGGACGTGGCGCTAGTGCGTCAGTGCCGAAAAGCGAGGAGCGGTTCGCACTGGGGGTGATCAAGAACCGATGGATCGCCGGTGGGGCTCTCATGGTGCTCGTCGCGTTTGTGCTCGGCATGCTCGGGCAGCTCCCCGTGGTGACAGCTGCGTGGCGGGACGGCGTGTTGGATGGCCTCGAGACACTCATCGATCGCGATTACTACGGCGTAGCGGGGGTCATCGCAGCGATCCTCATAGCAGCGGCGGTCACGACGAACTACGGGCAGAAGGCGCATTCTCTCCCGCCGCATATACGTAGGACGATCAGTGTCGTCACCGGTCTCGGAGCCATGCTCCTGGTGTCATTGGCCGGCGCAGGCATCATCCTGGCCGTCTACCGCCCTGACAGGATCGTGGGGACAGCCGTCAACGTCCTCGTCGCGCTCATCCTGTTCGTCTTCTCCTCGACGATCACGGGTATCGAGCCACCGCAACGAGCGCTCGATGGAGTGAGGAAGACTGCTGAGGCTCGCCGGAGCAGGGCTCGGCGGTACGGTATCGAGGAAAATGACGATCTGCCAGGCAGGCGCTGGATCGTCATGGTCTGGGTGATTCCGTTCGCGGTATGGATGATCTTCGTGATCGGGGTTATGGCGACAGAGGCGGCTGCGCCCGGGGTGGAATCGCGCTCTCTCATCGTTTTGGCTGCATCGATGCTGGGCATGTATATTGTTGGGCCTTGTATCTTGCAATTCGGTTGGCAAGGGACGGCCGATCTTTCAGATGCTAGCTCGCTGTGGCTGAGATGGTTCATCGGAATTGGGGCATTCTGCTTCTCAATATCGACGGGATACGTCTTGATGAGCGGATTCGGCCTAGGTCCGGTCGGCTGTGTTTACATGGCTTACTCGGTGCTGCTGGTGCTTGTCTTCTGCATCCCGACGTTCGCGAAGTGGTCGAGGTTCATCCGGTACGCCGAGACTCGTGCAACGTTACGGTCGCTGCAGGGGCTGCGCGACATGGAGGACGCAGCAGAGATGCGGCTGAAGGAATCGGAAGACGCTGATCAGGTGACGGGTGCGACGCCCGCCGCCGGACTCACCAGTACAGGCTGCTGATGGCGGACATGAGCATCGAGGTCAGACGGCTGACGATGACGGTCACGCCGATTCCGATGGCGATGCCCGCGAGGGCCGTGGACGACGGGACCCGGCGCAGGCCGATGATGCCGAGCACGAGTGCCGCGATGCCGAGCAAGAACGTCAGATACAGGTTCACCGACGAGATCACGAAATAGGTCGATGAGATGTACGAGCCGCTGGTGGCGATGATGGTGGTGAGGAAAGTCAGGACGAAACTGAGTGCGACGGCTGCGACACCGATGATGAAGCCGACCTTGCCGAGGTCCGTGCCGTTCTTCGCCGGACCAGGCTGAACGGGGGCGTATCCGGGTGCGCCGGCGTACGGCGGCTGCGGTGCGGGCGCTGCCGGGTAGGGGTTATGTCCGTGCTGCGGGTTCTGCGGCGGCTGCGGCGGAGGCATGGTCATGCCAGGAGCCTAGTGGGTGCTCCGGCCCGCCGAGCGGGGCAGCGGCATCTCGTCCACACGCATATCGTCGTGCCCGATCTCGGCGAGGCAGTACAGCAGTGACTCGGTCGGATAGCCGTGCGGGCGGTTGTCTCGGATCAGCGCGCGATCATCGGTCGGATCGAGAGCGGCTGATTCGCGGAGCAGCTCGACCCACGATTCTTCCCAGTCGTCATTGCGCGCCGGGCGGGCGCGGAACTCCGGCAGCCAGCGGGCGATGCGCGGGGTCGTGGGATCGTCGAGCTCGTCGTGCGCGATCATGTGCACGCCCGCCGACACCGGCGTCTCGCGCAGCGTCTCGCCGTCCCAGGACGTGATGCGCGCAGCATCCGCCGTGACCTCGAGCAGATTGAACCCGTGCATCCGCGGCGACGCCGGCACGGACCGGCCCGCGACGGAATCGAGAGGGAGCGCGCCGCGGCTGACCGCCGCATCGATCGCGAGACCGGGAACATCAGCACGATTCAGGAGCACGGCGAGGCGTCCGTTCTTCAGATCGGCGGCGAGCCAGGCACCGCCCGCGCGACGGTCGCGGATGCCGATCACACCCGGATGCGTCTCGGACCACCACTCGCCCAAAGAATCCCACGGACGCGCGGGGTCCTCATCGCGGATCGCCAGCAGCCGCGACCCTCCGAGCTCGGCGACATCGATCACAACGGTGCACACCCGCGACAGTCTAAGCGGCCCGCGCGGCAGCAGGCTCGGGCAGAATCGAGGCATGAACATCGTGGTCGGCGTCACCGGCGGCATCGCCGCATACAAGAGCGTTCACCTGGTCCGACTGCTCATCAAAGCGGGCCACGAGGTCACGGTCATCCCGACGGAGGACGCCCTGCGCTTCGTCGGCCTGCCGACCTGGGAGGCGGTCAGCCGCAACACCGTCACTACCAGCGTGCACGACGACGTCGCCCGGGTGCGACACGTCGCCCTCGGCCAGGCGGCCGACCTCATCATCATCGCCCCGGCGACCGCGAACACGATCGCGAAGATGGCCGCAGGCCTCGCCGACGACCTGCTCGGCACGACCCTGCTCGCGACCACCGCCCCGGTCGTGATCGCGCCCGCCATGCACACCGAGATGTGGCGGCATCCCGCGACGCAGGCGAACATCGCCACCCTGCAGGCACGTGGCGTGCGCGTCGCGGGCCCCGGTGACGGCGAACTCACCGGCGGCGACTCCGGCCCGGGACGGATGCGGGAACCCGAGCAGATCGTCGATGAAGCGCTCGCCGCGATCGCGCCCGGAGACCTTTCCGGCATCCGCGTCGTCGTCTCCGCCGGAGGAACCCGCGAGCCCATCGACCCCGTGCGCTTCCTCGGCAACCGCTCCAGCGGACGCCAGGGCGTCGCGCTCGCCGCAGACGCCCTCGCCCGCGGCGCCGAGGTCACGCTCGTCGCCGCGAACATCTCCGCCGACATTCTCGAGGCCGCCCGTGGAGCGCGCATCATCCCGGCGGCGACCGCCTCCGACGTCGCTGACGCGATGAGGGATGCCGCAGCATCCGCCGACATCGTCATCATGGCCGCCGCGATCGCCGACTATCGGCCCGCGCTCGCCGCCGACCACAAGCTGACCAAGGAAGAGGGAGCGCTCACACGCATCGATCTCGTCGAGACCGAAGACATCGTCGCCGGCCTCGCCGCGGACCGGCACGACGGCCAGACCATCGTCGCGTTCGCCGCCGAGACGCTCGCCGACGCGGACGAGCGGCGCGCTCGCGCCCGCCGCAAGCGCGAACGCAAGGGCGTCGACCTGCTCGTCGTGAACCGCGCCGATGCCGAGCACGGCTTCGAAGTCGCCGACAACACGGTCGAGATCATCGGCGACGGCGGGGCGGTCGTGGCATCCGCCGCCGGCTCCAAGCGAGACGTCGCCCGCGCGATCTGGGACGCCGTGCTGGCCGAGCGTCGGTAGGCCTCAGGGGTCGTCACCGCGTCGCGCTCGCGTCACCGATGGGCAGGAACCCGCGTCGGCGCGCGATGAGCACAGCATCCGCTCGAGATGAGGCGCCGAGCTTGCGATACAGGCCGCGCAGCTGCGACTTGATGGTGCTCAGCGCGACGAACTCGTGCTCGGCGATCTCCGCCAGCGTCGTACCGGTCTCCAGTCGAGCGATGAGAGCCGACTCCCGTTTGGTGAGGGGGACCCGGGTGAGCACATCGTCGAGCCGGCCCGGAGCCGATACCACCGCGGGCAGCTCGATGCCGCCGGTCCGGGCGATCACGCGCAGGTCGCTGCTGGGCGCGAGCGGGAGGAAGAACCGGACGGTCAGCGTCGCGATCACCGCGGTGGCCCGACGCAGAGCGTCCTGCGCCTCGGACGTGTGCCCGAGACGATGCTGATGCACCGCGAGCAGCAGCAGCGCCTGAGCGCGTGACGTCGGCCACACATCGGGCAGGGACAGCAGGGCGGTGAGA
Source organism: uncultured Microbacterium sp. (assembly GCF_947632095.1). Classification (GTDB taxonomy): domain Bacteria; phylum Actinomycetota; class Actinomycetes; order Actinomycetales; family Microbacteriaceae; genus Microbacterium. The sequence goes on from NZ_CANROA010000077.1 coordinate 5,518, forward strand.
TCGCGGACCGTATCCGCGCTGCACGTGATGAGGGCGATCCGGGCGGCGCTGAGGCGCATCAGATGGTCCTCGGAGGTGAAATCCGGCTCTTCGGACATCCGGTGGGGGGTCATGGGGTGAGGCCGCCGGCGGCGAGGAGCATGCGGAGGCGATAGTTGTCG
>NZ_CANROA010000078.1 GCF_947632095.1 uncultured Microbacterium sp.
GTCAGCGCCAGCGCGTCGTCATCAGGAAGCCGATCATCGCGATGCCCAGGCCGATCGCCAGGTTCCACGAGCCGATGCCGGGGACGGGGAAGTTCATGCCGGAAATGTAGAACACCAGGATCCAGACGAGACCGAGCAGCATGAAGCCCAGCATCACGGGCTTGAACCACACCGCGTTGGGTGCCTGTTCGCCCTCGGCGGTCTCGACGACGGGTTCTTCGCGCTTGCGGTCTCGTGCCATAGCCGTCATTCTACCCATGACCGGGGCCTTCCCGAGCTTTGGGTCATCGCTCACCGAGGGCGGATAGGATCGCCCGTATGACTGCACCTGCCGCGCCGATGTCGCGACGCGAGAAGAAGCGCAGGCAGAGACCGCGGACCACCGTCACCGGTGTGCTCGGTGAGCTGCTGCTGACCGCGGGCGTGATCGTGCTGCTGTTCGTCGCCTGGCAGATGTGGATCGGCGACATCATCATCAGTGCGCAGCAGAACGAGCAGGGTCAGCAGATCTCGCAGGAGTGGGATCGGCAGCCGGCGCCGGAGCCGCCTCCTGCCGTCGAGACCGAGGACGGCGTCTGGTACGAGCCGCCGCTCATGGAGCATCCCTCCGCCGGCGAGCACATGGCCCTTCTGCGCGTGCCGCGCTTCGGTGATGATTACGCGGCGACGATCGCGGGCGGCACGACGCGTCCGATCACCCTCGACAACGGCTGGGTCGGCGTGTACGACCAGTCGGTGATGCCCGGCCAGGTGGGCAACTTCTCCGTCGCCGGTCACCGCACGACGTGGGGCTTCCCCCTCAACCGCATGGACAAGCTCAAGATCGACGATGCGATCGTCGTCGAGACCGCGGAGGGCTGGTACACGTACCGTTACCGCAACATGCAGTACGTCACGCCCGACGCGGTCGACGTGCTCCTCGATGTCCCGCAGGTTCCCGGCGTCGAGACCGGCGAACGCTACATGACACTCACCGCATGCTCGCCGCTGTACTCCCTGGCGGAGCGCATCGTCGGCTATGCCGTCTTCGAGGGGTTCCAGCCCCGTTCCGAGGGCGCCCCCGAATCTCTCGCCCCCGTCGACGTCGTCGCCGGCCCGTCCTGGTAGGAGCCCTCCGATGTACGCAGCTCTCTGGCGCATCCTCCCCGGACCGTGGTGGCTGAAGCTCTTCTTCCTGCTCGCTCTGATCGCGGCGGCGCTGTACGGCCTGTTCTTCTACGTCTTCCCCTGGATCAGCCCGATCATCGTTCCCGGCGGCGAGGTCGACCTGGAGTGAGCGCACGGGTTCTCGTGGTCGATAACCACGACAGCTTCGTGCACATCCTCATCGACTACCTGCAGGAGCTCGGCGCCGACGTCTCGATGGTCGAGGCGGATGCCGAGGATACGGCGGGCTTCGCCCGCCTGCTCGGCGCGCATGATGCGGTCATGATCTCACCGGGTCCCGGACGACCGCGGGATGCCGGAGCATCCGTCGCCGTCGTCGAGATCGCGCGGCAACGTCGGATGCCGCTGCTCGGGGTGTGCCTCGGGCATCAGGCGATCGGCGCGGCGTTCGGCGTCGATGTCTCACCGGCGCCGGAGCTCATGCACGGCATGGTCTCATCGATCGAGCATGACGGGACGGGGCTCTTCGACGGCATCCCCTCACCGGTCGAGGTGGGGCGGTATCACTCGCTGTGTCTCGAGGAGCACGAGCTTCCGGCCGAGCTCGTCGTCACGGCGCGCACGTCGAACGGCACCGTGATGGCCCTCCGGCACCATGATCTGCCGATCCACGGGGTCCAGTTCCATCCGGAGAGCGTGCTGACCCGGCACGGCCACCGCATGCTGCAGAACTGGCTGTCAACAGTGGGCGCGGGTGGGCCGTGCGATCACTCCCCGGTGCAGTAGCGCAGCTCGATCTCGGAGCGCACGGTGACGTCTCCCGGCGCCGAAGACATGGATGCGACGGTCGCCGGCGAGGTCGCCGGGCAGTCGCCCATCTCGGTCTGCAGCGCCGTGAGGCCGAGCTCTTCGAGCTTGGCGGTGGCGGCATCCAGCGTCCAGCCGGTGACGTCCGGAAGCGTGACGCGCCCGCTCGCGACCACGAGATCGATCACGGTCCTCGGGGCCACCTCGGTCTCAGCGGCGATGCTCGCCTCGAGAACCGTGTCGGCGGCGCTCTCCGGGTCGTTGCGCGGGGTCACGCTGCCCAGCTCGAGACCCACGTCGTTGAGCGCAGCCTTGGCCGCCGATTCCGAGAGCCCGATCAGGGTCGGCACGGTGACGGTCTCCGCACCGGTGGAGACATAGAGCGTGACGGTCTCGCCGACCTTCAGCGACTGGCCCGCCTCGGGATCGGTGCGCACGACGTTGTTCTCGGCGATATCGGAATTGGACTCGTAGACGACCTTCGATTGCAGATCGAGAGCGAGCAGATCCGCCTGCGCCCGGTCGTAGGAGACGTCGATGAGATCGGGGACCTCGCGTGCGGAGGTGGGGATCTGCTCGCCGCGCGGCATCATGAGAACCCACAGCAGCACCGAGATGAGCAGGACGGCCAGGAGTGCGACACCTGCCCAGATCCAGGCCACCGGAGGGCCGGACTGCGTGCGCGCCATCGTCGTGTCGGTGCTCAACTGGCGCAGCGAACGCGCGGTCTCCTGCGCCTGCCGGGGGCTGGATCCGTAGAGTTCGCTCGTCAGGGCGCCGAGCTCCTTCTTGCTCGGAGCCTTGCCGGCCACGGCGCTGTCGAGAGCCGAACGGAAGCTCGCAGCATCCGGATACCGCTGATACGGATCCTTCGCGAGCGCCCGCAGCACGATCGGGTCGAGGGCACCGGGGGAATCCTCATTCACCTCGGTCGGAGCCAGCGGCGTCTCGCTGACGTGCTGGTAGGCGACCGCCACCGGCGAGTCGCCGCGGAAGGGTTGACGGCCGGTGAGCAGCTCGTAGAGCACGACGCCGGTCGAGTACAGGTCGGCACGGGCATCGACGGGCTCGCCCTTCGCCTGCTCCGGCGAGAAATAGGCGGCCGTTCCGATGATCTGCGTGGTCTCGGCGACGGTCGATGACGAATCCGACACCGCGCGGGCGATGCCGAAGTCCATGACCTTGACGGTGCCCTTGTCGGTGATCATCACGTTGCCGGGCTTGATGTCGCGGTGCACGACCCCGGCGCGGTGCGAGTAGTCGAGAGCTTCGAGGATGCCGTCGACATAGCCGATCGCATCATCGATGGGCACAGGCCCCTCGGCGATGATCTCCTTCAACTGCCGTCCCTGCACCAGCTCCATGACGATGTACGGCTCGCTGCCGGGGGTTCCGGGAGCCGGAGCATCGTCGCCGGCCGTCGTCGGGTCGCCCGCATCGAAGACGCGCACGATCGACGGGTGTGCCATGCGCGACGCCGCCTGCGCCTCGAGGCGGAAGCGCGTTCGGAACGCCGTGTCGCGCGCCAGGTCCGGATCGAGGATCTTGACGGCGACATCACGGCCGAGCGTGAGGTCGTACCCGCGGTAGACCTTCGCCATCCCGCCCTCACCGATGAGCTCATCGACGCGATAGCGCTCAGCGATGATTCGCGGCTCTTCGGACACTGAAGACTCCCCTGGTCTGACGTGAATGTGCTTTCCTCAGGCTACCCTCAGCCCTCGGTCTCCTCGGAGTTCTCGTCGCCGGGTCCGGGATCCGGAGCAGGCGCCGCGATGATCGCCCCAGCATTCATCTGCGGGGATGCGCCGGACTCGCGCTGATCCTCGCCACCGCCCGAGCACAGGGCCGTGTAGGTGGCCGTGACCTGCGCACCGACACGCGTCCCCAGAGTGACTTCGGCGCTGCGGGTGTTCGGGTTGAAGGCCATCTTGGTGCTGCCGTTGCTGAACAGCCCCTCGGTGATGGTGACGTTGTAGCCGCTGAGGTTGCCGGTGCCGCTCGGGCACGTGAAATTCGCCCAGTTGATGGTCACGGTGGAGCCGGCGATCAGCTCGCCCTGGATCGACGGAGCGCTGTTCGGTGCGCCGATGGCGGCACGCTCGCCGAAGAGGTACAGCGTGATGGAAGCGCCCTCGGTGAGCTCACCGCGAGGATCGACCGACTCGACCGTTCCGACCTTGTCGTTGGAGGGTGCAGCAGTCGAACCGGTCTGGCAGACAGGGACGAGCCCAGCTTCGGTCGCCTTGGCCATCGCGTCGTCGCACGAGAGGCCGACGAGCCCCAGCGCGTCGACGCTGATGCGGGACGGCTCGGGCGTGGGGCTCGGAGTCGTGGGCTTGGGTGCCGGAGCGGCGGACGATGTGCTCGGAGCCGGCTCGGGCTCGCCCTTGTTCATCAGCGCGAAGACGGTGCCGCCGAGCACGATCACCAGCAGGGCGATCAGAGCGATGAGCGGCCACGTCCACGGGCTGCGCTTCTTCTTGCCCTCTTCCTCGTCGCCGTCCTCGCCGCCGACGGGGAGCTGTTCGGTCGTCGGGATGATGCGCGTCGCGCCGTCATCGCCGGTTGTCGTGAGCAGACGCGTCGCATCGTCATTCGCGACTCCGCCGGTGGCGATCGCGGGAACGGCGATCGCGGCGGAGTTCAGGTCGCCGCGGCGCAGGGCCTGCGCCGCGCGGGCGACGGTCGCCGACGACGAAGGACGGTCTGCGGGCTTCTTGGCGATCATCGCCATGACGAGGTTCTGCACCGGGATCGGAACGGTCGGCGGAAGCGGCGGCGGCTGCTCGTTGATCTGCGCCATCGCGATCGCGACCTGCGATTCGCCCGTGAACGGACGCTTGCCGGCCAGGCACTCGTAGGCCACGATGCCGAGCGAATAGGTGTCGGTCGCCGGCGACGCCGGGTGGCCGGACGCCTGCTCCGGCGACAGGTACTGAACCGTGCCCATGACCTGGCCGGTCGCCGTCAGCGGGACCTGGTCCGCGATGCGGGCGATGCCGAAGTCGGTGATCTTCACCCGGCCGTCGGGCGTGATCAGCAGGTTTCCGGGCTTGATGTCGCGGTGCACGAGACCGGCCGCGTGCGCGGCCTGCAGAGCGGACGCCGTCTGGGCGACGATGTCGAGCGTCTTGTCGGCGCTCAGCGACCCGTCGCGCTCGAGGAGCGTCGACAGGGCCTCACCGGGGACCAGCTCCATGACGAGGAACGCGCTGCCGTTCTCCTCGCCGTAGTCGAAGACGCTGGCGATGCCCTCATGGTTGACGAGGGCGGCGTGCCGGGCCTCAGCGCGGAAGCGCTCGAGGAACCCGGGGTCTCCCATGTACTCGTCCTTGAGGATCTTGATCGCGACGATACGTCCGATGACGTGATCAGTCGCTTCCCAGACCTCACCCATGCCTCCGATCGCGATACGCGACTGAAGCTCGTATCGACCACCGAACGACACACCCTGCGTCGGCCTCATTTGTTAAGCACC
>NZ_CANROA010000079.1 GCF_947632095.1 uncultured Microbacterium sp.
AGCCCCTCGGCCACGGCGGTCGCGGGCGGCACCTCGCCGGAGGCGGGGAGCAGGATCTCGGTGGCCTCGTTCAGCACAGCGTCGAGCTTGCCGATCGCGCCCTGGATCTTCGGGCCGACGCCCAGCTGCGAGGGTGCGGACAGCGCAGCGCGGAAGCTGATGCCGTTCGTCTCGGCGAAGCGGGCGATCGCGGTCTCGGTGACGTCGCCGATGCCGCGGCGCGGCTTGTTGAGGATGCGCCGCACCGACATGTCGTCGGCGGGGTTGACGACCGCGATCAGGTAGGCGAGCGCGTCCTTGATCTCGGCGCGGTCGTAAAACTTCGTGCCGCCCATGATCTTGTAGGGGACGGCCGAGCGGATGAAGATCTCCTCGAGCGCGCGCGACTGCGAGTTGGTCCGGTAGAAGACCGCCATCTCGGAATAGGGGACGCCGGCGCGGCGCAGGGTCTCGACCTCATCGGCGACGAACTGCGCCTCGTCGTGCTGCGAGTAACCGGTGAAGCCGATGATCTTGTCCCCGGCCCCCTTGTCGCTCCACAGCTTCTTCTCCTTGCGGTCGAAGTTGTTGCCGATCACGGCGTTGGCCGCCGAGAGGATGTTCTGCGTCGAGCGGTAGTTCTGCTCGAGCAGAACGACCTTCGCCCCGGGGAAATCACGCTCGAACTCGCTGATGTTGCGGATATCGGCACCGCGGAAGGCATAGATCGACTGGTCGGAGTCGCCGACCACGGTCAGGGACGCCCCGGCGGTGTCCGGGGATGCCGGAGCAGGAGCGTCGAAGATCATCATTCCGCTGTCGCCATAGGACTCCGCCGCGGTCTCGCCCGAGACCGGCCGGGTGAGCTCGTGGATGAGCGAGTACTGCGCGTGGTTCGTGTCTTGATACTCATCGACGAGGATGTGACGGAAACGGCGACGGTAGACGTCGGCGACGTGCGGGAACGCACGGAAGAGGTAGACGGTCTGGCCGATCAGGTCATCGAAGTCGAAGGCGTTCGCCTTGCGCAGATTGCGCTGGTAATCGGAGAAAATCTCGACGAACAGGCGCTCGGCTGGATCGCTCATGTTCGCGTCGCGCGCATAGGATTCGGCATCCGCCAGCTCGTTCTTGAGCTTGGAGATGCGCGACTGCACGGATGCCGGGGTCAGGCCGTAGGCGTCGGCCTGGTGCTCTTTCACGAGGCGCTTGATCAGCGCGCGTGAGTCGCCCGAATCATAGATCGTGAACGACTTCGTGAACCCGAAGTGCTCGGCCTCGCGGCGGAGGATGCGCACGCAGGCGGAGTGGAACGTCGAGATCCACATGCCTCGGGCGGCCTCGCCCACGATGCCCTCGACGCGCTCGCGCATCTCGCCCGCTGCCTTGTTCGTGAAGGTGATCGCGAGGATCTGGCTCGGCCATGCCTCGCGATTGCGAAGCAGCAGTGCGATGCGCCGGGTGAGGACGCTCGTCTTGCCGGAACCGGCACCGGCGACGATGAGCAGGGCGGGCCCGCGGTGTGTCACCGCCTCGAGCTGCTGCGGGTTCAGGCCTGCGGTGAGGTCGTCGGAACCCGCCGATTCGGCGGTGGGGGGAACGATGAGAGGCGCGTCGGTCATGTCACCATCGAGTCTAGGCGGCGGCACCGACATCGACGGCGCGGCCTCAGCCCCGGAAGAAGGCCACCCCGAGATCGGCGTGATCGACGAAGACGCCGTCGATCCCGGTCGCGGCGATCGCCGCCCACTCCGATTCATAGTTCCCGAAGGCGCTCTTGCCTCCGCCGGTGCGGAACTCGGCCGACAGATAGGCGTTCTCGGGCCGCGCGGTCCAGGTGAACACCTTCAGCCCCCGGGCGTGTGCGTCGGCCACGATCGTGTTGCCGTTCGCCAGGAGCATCTTCTTGTTCACGCTGATGCCGTCGACGACGCCGACGAGGCGGTCCAGGCCTCCGGCCGTGACGATCGCCTTGTACGGGTCGGCGCGCTTGCCGTGCACGACGAGCTGGTCGTAGGGTCGGCCGGATGCCTCGATCAGGTAGATGTACGAAGCGGCGATGCCCTCGCGGCGCAGATCGCCGAGCACGGTCGACTCGAAGGACTCGATGGTCAGCGGCAGCTCACCCGCCGCCCACCCACCCGCACGCAGATCGCGGGCGATGAGAGGCGCGAGATCGAGCCCGATGCTCGCGAAGTAGGTGGCGTGCTTCACCTCGAGGACGATCCCGATCTCGCGCCCGTGCTCGGCGGATGCCGCGCGCACCAGATCGAGCAGATCCGTCAGCCGCAGCATCGGCTGGGTGTCGTCGAAGCTCGCGCTGGACCGGCGCAGTGCGGGCAGGCGCTCGCGCACGCGCAGCGTGGAGAGCTCCGCCCAGGTGAAGTCCTCGGTGAACCACCCGGTCAGCGACTGCCCGTCGATGCGCTTGGTGGCCCGGCGTTCGGCGAATTCGAGGTGATCGGCGACATCGGTCGTGCCCGAGATCTCGTTCTCGTGGCGGAGGACGAGCACCCCGTCCTTCGTCGCGACGACATCGGGCTCGACGGCGTCCACCCCCATCGCGAGAGCCAGCTCGTAGGAGGACCGGCTGTGCTCCGGACGATAGCCCGGCGCTCCCCGATGGCCGATGACGAGAGGAGACTTCCTGGGCATGATCTCAGCGTAGATCACCCCGCGCATAGCATCCGCCGGTATCGTTGAGCCAAGCGACCTTCAACCACCTTCGGAGTGAGGCCCACCCATGAGCAATTTCGCCTTCAACAACCCGGCTTTCCAGAAGCAGGACCCGCGCAACGTCGCCACCTACCCGGGTGCCCCCGGAGCCGTTCCCGGCGTCCAGGGCGCGCAGACGGCGTCGTTCCAGCATGCGGCGATGGATGCCGCGGCCAATGCCCAGCTCGAGGGCATGTACGCCGCTCCTCCCGCCGGCGCCATCGAGACCGACCGCATGACGGTCGAGGACACCGTGTGGAAGACCGCCGGCCTCTTCGGAGTCCTGCTGGTCACCGCCATCGTCGGCTGGGTCTGGACGCTGAGCTCGATCCCGACGACCGGTCAGCCGAACATGATGCCGTGGATCCTCGGCGCGCTCGGCGGATTCATCCTCGCGATGGTCGTCACCTTCACCTCGCGCAAGAAGGTGCGCCCCGCGCTGATCTTCGGATACGCAGCCCTCGAAGGCCTCTTCGTCGGCGGCATCTCGGCCTACTTCGAGGCGATCTGGCCCGGCATCGTCATGCAGGCGACCCTCGCGACCGTCGCGGTCGTCGGTGTGACCCTCGCCCTCTTCGCCAGCGGAAAGATCCGCGCATCGGCCAAGATGACGAAGATCGTCATGATCGCCATGCTCGGATACCTCGTCTTCTCGGTTCTGAACCTCATCCTCATGTGGACCAACGTCCTGCCCGCCGGTAGCGCCTTCGGCCTGTACAGCACGAAGGTCGCCGGCATCCCGCTGGGCCTGATCATCGGCATGCTCGTCGTCTTCATGGCGGCCTACTCGCTGGTCATGGACTTCGACCAGATCCAGCAGGGCGTGCGCAACGGCGCACCCCGCCAGTTCGGCTGGGTCGGCGCTTTCGGCATCATGGTCACGGTCGTGTGGCTCTACGTCGAGATCCTGCGCATCATCGCGATCCTGCGCGGAAGCGACTGACCCCTCCGCACTGAGAAGGCCCCGTCTCCTCGAGACGGGGCCTTCTGCATTCGCTCTACCGGAGAGCGCCGAGCGAAGCTCGGATCGCTGCGGCGCTGGCCTGCAGCAGGGCTTCCTGTTCGGCCGACATCGGCGTCTCCGCCAGCGGGTGCACGCCGGCCGCCGACACCACGGAGGGCACCGAGAGCGCGACGCCGCTGATCCCGTGCACCCTGTCGAGCACCGTCGCAAAACCGGCATCACCGCGTGCTCGTCGTGCAGCACCGCCTCCACGATGCGGGCGCAGCTCACGCCGATCGCGAGGTTCGTGGCGCCCTTGCCCCGGATCACCGCATATGCGGCATCCCTCACCTCCACCGCGATCTCGGTGAGCTCTTCGGCTGTGAAGGGCGCCTGCTCGCCGCGCCAGTCGAGGATGGGGACCGGCCCGATCCTCGCGTTCGGCCACAGCGGGAACTCGGTGTCGCCGTGCTCACCGACGATGTCCGCATGCACGCTCGCGGTGCTCACGCCGGCGCGCTCGGCGAGACGCCAGCGCAGGCGCGAAGTGTCGAGCACCGTGCCGGATCCGAAGATACGCGACGCCGGAAGGCCCGTCGCCCGCTGCGCGACGACCGTCATGACATCCGCCGGATTCGTGACGATGAGGAACACCGCATCCGGCGCGTGCTCGACGAGCATCGGCATGAGCGACTCGATGATCGCCGCATTCGTCGCTGCGAGCTCCATGCGCGTCTGCCCCGGCTTCTGCTTCGCCCCGGCCGTGACGACCATGACATCGCTGCCGTCGATGACAGCAGGGTCCGAGCCCCCGCTGACCGACGGGCCGGTGAACTGCGTGCCGTGGGAGAGGTCGAGCACCTCGGCATCCACCTTCTCCTGGGCGATGTCGAACAGGGCGACCTCACCCGCGCTCCCCCGGATGAGCGCCGGGGCGTGAGGAACGGATCGGTGACAACTGATCGTTAGTGCTGGGAGGCGCTGGCGGGAAGGATGTCATCATGCCTGGTCCCTATCCCCAAGAGTTCCGCGAGGATGTCGTCGCGGTCGCGCGGCGCCGTGAGAGCGGCGTCACCATCAAGCAGATCGCCACCGACTTCGGTATCAGCGAGGCGACCCTGCAGAACTGGCTCCGCCAAGCCGATGTCGAGGAAGGGAATCGGCCTGGCCAGACCGCGGCTGACGCGGCGGAAGCTCGCGAGTTGAAGAAGCGGATCCG
>NZ_CANROA010000080.1 GCF_947632095.1 uncultured Microbacterium sp.
GCGGAGAAGTCTTGGTCCCTCGGTCGCGCGCTGCGCGGCATGTTCGTCAAGCCCACGATCGATGAGACGACGTGGGAGGACCTGGAGACCGCGCTGATCACGGCTGATTTCGGCCCCGACATCTCCGAGCGCATCATCGATGAGCTGCGTGAGAAGGTCGCCAAGTACCGCACGACCGATCCCAACGATCTGCAGCGGATGCTCCGAGAGACGCTCGAGGAGCACTTCGCGAAGTTCGACACGACGCTCAAGCTCACCGAGCGTCCCGCCGTCGTGCTCGTCGTGGGCGTCAACGGCGTCGGCAAGACCACGACGATCGGCAAGTTCACGAAGTTCCTGCGCGGCTACCAGCGCAGTGTCGTCGTGGGCGCGGCCGATACGTTCCGCGCGGCCGCCGTCGAGCAGCTCGCGACCTGGGCTCAGCGCGGGGGAGCGGCGATCGTGCGCCCCCAGCAGCAGGGCCAGGACCCGGCATCCGTCGCCTTCCAGACCATCGACTTTGCCAAGCGCGAGGGTATCGAGATCGCGATCATCGATACCGCCGGTCGCCTGCACACCAAGGGCGGGCTCATGGACGAGCTCACCAAGATCCGCCGTGTCGTCGAGAAGCAGGCCCCCATCAGCGAGGTCCTCCTGGTCCTGGATGCCACGACCGGGCAGAACGGTGTGATGCAGGCCGAGGCGTTCCTCGAGCACGCGGGCGTCACGGGTCTCGTGCTCACGAAGCTCGACGGCTCCGCCAAGGGCGGCTTCGTCCTCGCGGTCCAGGAGCGCACCGGCATCCCGGTCAAGCTCCTCGGCCAGGGCGAGGGCATCGACGACCTCACCGGTTTCACCCCCCATGCTTTCGTGGCATCCCTTGTCGGTCAGTGAACGGACTGGTTTCATAGCGTTATGGCGATCGAACACGACTACTTCGGGCTCCTGTCCTCCGGGCCCGATGGATCGATCTTCTGGAGTGAGACGGTCGACCTGGGCGACCAGGCGGTGACCGTCGATCTGACCGCGCCCGATCAGGACGACGTCTCGGTGCAGGCGCTCGATATCGCAGCCGGCCTCATCGCGGGCCTGGAGAATGTGGATGCCGTGGCCCGCCGCGGGATGCTGTCCGAGGTCGATGACCGCACCAGCGAGGTCACCGAATACATCCTGCAGCAGCAGGAGACCTACGGCGACGACCTCCCCGATGTCCTCATCGATGTCAGCGGCGACGCCGCCGTCGACATCATCCGTTCTCTGCGTCTGATGAGCATGACGCTCCTGGCTGACGAGCACGGCGGATCCGAGCCCTTCGCGGTGCTCGAATACGCGCTCGACGCGGATGAGACCGACGATGTTCTGCTGGTGAACCTCGCCTCCGACGGAACCGTTCAGTCGGTCATGAGCGCGGACTGAGCCCGCCCGACGCTCACACGGCCTGGGCGAATCCGAGGTCGGCGCTGGCGGCGATGTGCGCGAGGTGCGGCGGGATCTCCCGGCCCTTCGAGACCATCGACTGCGCCCAGAGGCGTCCCGCCCGGTACGAAGAACGCACCAGGGGGCCGGCGAGCACGCCGAGGAAACCGATGCGCTCGGCTTCCTCCTTGAACTCGACGAACTCCGCGGGCTTCACCCAGCGCGAGACCGGAAGGTGCCGGGGCGAGGGCCTCAGATATTGCGTGATCGTGATGATGTCGCACCCGGCATCGTGCAGGTCGTGCAGCGCCTGCACGACCTCTTCGGGTTCTTCGCCCATGCCGAGGATGAGATTCGACTTCGTGATGAGTCCGGCATCGTGTCCCTGCGTGATGACGCTGAGCGAGCGATCGTAGGTGAATGCCGGACGGATGCGCTTGAACACCCTCGGCACCGTCTCGACGTTGTGCGCGAACACCTCGGGGCGTGCATCGAAGATCTGCCCGAGGAACGCCGGATCGGCGTTGTGCTCGTTCGCGAGCAACTCGACGCCGGTGTTCGGGTTCAGGGCATGGATTCGCCGGACGGTCTCGGCGTTGAGCCACGCTCCGGTGTCGGGCAGGTCGTCGCGCGCCACGCTGGTCACCGTGGCGTACCGCAGACCCATGCGCTGCACGCTCTCCGCGACACGGCGCGGCTCATCCGTGTCATAGGCCTCGGGCTTGCCCGTGTCGATCTGACAGAAATCGCACCGCCTCGTGCACTGCGAGCCGCCGATGAGGAACGTGGCCTCCTTGTCCTCCCAGCACTCGAAGATGTTCGGACATCCGGCCTCCTGACACACGGTGTGCAGATCCTCGCCCTTCACGAGCTTCTGCAGCGCCGTGTACTCGGGGCCCATCTTCGCCTTGGTCTTGATCCATTCGGGCTTGCGCTCGATGGGCGTCTCGGAGTTGCGGATCTCGAGTCGCAGGAGCTTGCGCCCCTCGGGGGCTGCGGCACTCATGCGGTCACCGCCGAGTACTCATCGACGAAGGCCGTGGTGACGGCATCCGCGATGTCGGCGGGGGAGACGGTGCGACCGATCACCTCGCTGATCGTCGTGACCCCGGCATCCGTGATGCCGCACGGGATGATGTCGCGGAAGCCGGCGAGCGTGTTGTCGCAGTTGATCGCGAAGCCGTGCATCGTGACTCCGTTCTGCACGCGCACGCCGATGGCGGCGATCTTGTCCTCGCTGAGAGGGCGGCGCACCCAGACGCCGCTGCGGCCGTCGACCTGGTATCCGTCGACGCCGAGCGGTCTGAGCACATCGATCAGCACCCGCTCGAGGCGGCGCACATGCGCGACGACATCCATGGGCTCATGCAGGCGCACGATCGGGTAGCCGACGAGCTGCCCGGGACCGTGCCAGGTGATCTTGCCCCCGCGGTCCACGTCGATGACGGGGGTTCCGTCCTGCGGGCGCTCGTGAGCTTCCGTGCGCTTGCCTGCGGTGTAGACGGCCTCGTGCTCGAGCAGGATGAGCGTGTCGGGGCGGGTGCCGTCGACGACGTCGTGGTGGATGCTGCGCTGCAGAGCCCATCCATCGGCATAGGGCACGAGATCCGGGGCGAGACCCGGGGTCAGGATGTCGAGCATGATCGCCTTCCGGCAGTTGTTGGATTGCGTCCAACAATACATCTCCGGCGCTGCCGGCGACGCACGATACGGTGAAGGGATGACCTCACCACCCCGTGCCGGGCGTCCCCGCGCCTCCTCCCGCGAGACGCTCGCCGAGGCCGCCTGTGAGCTGTTCCTCGAGCAGGGGTACGAGAACACCTCGGTCGCCGAGATCACGCAGCGCGCCGGCGTCAGCCGATCGAGCTTCTTCAACTACTTCTCATCCAAGAGCGATGTGCTCTGGTCGGGGCTCGACGCCCGCATCGGTGCGGCCGTCGACTCTTTGGGCGCACTGGCGCCGGATGCCGGCGGAGCAGTCGTACGGGAAGTGCTCGAAGGCATCGTGCGGGACTTCGCTCCCGATCCGCTCGCCCTCGCGCTGCGCAACGCGGCAGCGATGGGGCTGGAAGATGAACTCGTGCGCGATCGCGGAGTGCGCCACGCACGCCTGTCGGCGGCGATTGCGGATGCCGCGCGCCGCAGCGGAATCGGTGAGATAGCGGCCGATATCCTCGGCGCGGCCTACGCGGCCGCCGTCCTCTCCGCGTTGCGCGTGTGGGCCGAGCGCGGCGCGGGCAGTGGCGCTCCGGAAGCGCTTCTGCGCGACGCGTTCACCGGTGTTCACGACCTGCCTTGGGCGAAGTGAAGCCGAGGCTCGGAGAGCGTCTCCCGCTCGCGTAGAATCAGAAGCACCATGGCTACTTTTGGCACGCTCTCCGAACGCCTCACCGATACGTTCCGCAACCTTCGCACGAAGGGCAAGCTGACCGCCGCCGATGTCGACGGCACGGTCCGCGAGATCCGTCGCGCGCTGCTCGACGCCGACGTCGCTCTCGCCGTCGTCAAGGACTTCACCGCGAGCGTGCGCGAGCGCGCCCTCGGCGATGAGGTCAACAAGGCGCTGAACCCGGCCCAGCAGGTCGTGCAGATCGTCAACGAGGAGCTCATCGGTATCCTCGGCGGCGAGCAGCGCCGCCTCGAGTTCGCGAAGACGCCGCCGACCGTCATCATGCTCGCGGGCCTGCAGGGCTCCGGTAAGACGACATTCGCCGGAAAGCTCGCCAAGCGCCTCGAGAAGGACGGTCACACGCCGCTCCTCGTGGCCGCTGACCTCCAGCGTCCCAACGCCGTCAACCAGCTCCAGGTCGTCGCCGAGCAGGCGGGTGCCACCATCTATGCGCCCGAGCCCGGCAACGGCGTCGGCGACCCCGTGCGCGTCTCGAAGGACGGTGTCGAGCATGCCCGCCGTCACCAGCACGACGTCGTCATCATCGACACCGCCGGACGGTTGGGCGTCGACGCCGAGCTCATGAAGCAGGCATCCGATATCCGCGCCGCCGTCGACCCCGACGAGGTGCTGTTCGTGATCGACGCGATGATCGGTCAGGACGCCGTGAACACGGCCAAGGCCTTCCAGGAAGGCGTCGATTTCACCGGCGTCGTCCTCTCCAAGCTCGACGGCGATGCACGTGGTGGCGCTGCGCTGTCGGTGGCATCGGTCACCGGCCGCCCGATCATCTTCGCCTCCACGGGTGAGAACCTCGACGACCTCGAGCCGTTCTACCCCGACCGCATGGCGAGCCGCATCCTCGACCTCGGCGACATCCTCACCCTCATCGAGCAGGCCCAGCAGGCCTTCGACGAGGAAGAGGCTATGAAGGTCGCCGAGAAGCTCGCGAACGAGGCCTTCACCCTCGAGGACTTCCTCGACCAGCTTCAGCAGATGAAGAAGATGGGCTCGATGAAGAAGATGCTCGGGATGCTCCCGGGCATGGG
>NZ_CANROA010000081.1 GCF_947632095.1 uncultured Microbacterium sp.
CACGAAGACGAACGCGATGAACCAGGTGTACATCCAGCGTGCGCGGTGGTCGGAGAGCCAGAAGCGCCGCACGCTGATCACGCCGTTGACCGCGGCGATGAGGCACAGCGCGATGCCGATGGGCGCGGCGACGATCCCCGCGAACCCGATGATGGGCACGAGGATCGGCACGAGCAGGTAGGTGATGAGGCAGCGCACACCCGACACGATCATCGAGGTGCGGAAGCCGCGGTGCGCTTCCCGCTCGGTCTTCACCGACTTCTGGATCGTGGTGATGCGCAGCAGTCGGCGCATGAATCGATCGGCGGGGGAGTTCGAAACCGCGGTCGGCGAGGAGATCGTCGTGCTCACCGGTACTGCATCCGTCGTCGTCATCGCCTGATCAGGGTATCAAAGCCGCCTGTGGTGCCGCGATGAGGGCGGGCAGCAGCGGGAGGGTGAAGATCGCGGCGGATGCTGCGAGCACGAGCACGATGAAGACGATGTCGCGGGCCCGGAAGGGCACGAGGTAGCGCTCTGTGCGGGTGGGGTGCGCGCCGAAGGCGCGGGCGTCCATCGCGAGGGCGACGCGTTCGGCATGGCGGATGGCACCGGCCAGCAGCGGCACGATGTACCCCCAGCCGCGGGCGATGCGCGCGAGGGGGCCGCGTCCGCCGTGGGTTCCGCGCACGCGGTGGGCGGCGCGGATGACGCTGAGCTCGTAGCCGAAGCGCGGGACGAACCGGTAGGCGGCGAGCGCCGTGTATCCGATCCGGTAGGGCACTCGCAGCTGCTGGATGCTGGAGCGCACCAGGTCGGGGCCGGTCGTGGTGAGCCCGCCGATGAGTGCGAGGGAGAGGATCGCGGCGAGGCGCAGCGCGGTCGCGAGGCCGATCCGCAGGGCGCCGGTGTGCAGCGTCCATCCGCCGATCCGCAGCAGCGGTGCGGTTTCGGCGACGCCGGAGGCGTCGACCCAGATCGAGAAGCCGAGGGCGAGCACGGCGATGCCTGCGGGGACGGCGATCAGGAGGAGGGCGAGCGAGCGGGCTGTGAGTCGCGCGCCGGTCAGCAGGAGGGCGTACGACAGGGCGATGAAGCACAGCGGCGTCGTGATGTCGCGCACGAAGATCAGCAGGATCATCGCCGGCAGCACCGAGGCGACCTTCGACAGCGGGTTGAGGTGGTGCAGGTAGTGCCGGGCGGATGCTGCGGCACCGGGCGAATACGGATCGACGGTGCTCGTCGGGGACGTGATCGTGGTCATCGCGCGGCCTCCGCGAGGATGCGGCGCAGGTCGGGGCTCAACGCCCGGTGCAGGGCAGGCAGTCGCAGGCCCGCGGATTCGAACAGGCCCGGTGTCGCGAACAGTTCGGGGGTGGGGCCTGCGGCGTGCACGCGGCCGTCGGAGAGGATCACGGTGTGGGTCGTGCGGTCGGCGACGAGCTGGAGGTCGTGGGTGACGATGAGGATCGTCGTGCCCTCGTCGCGAAGGCCGGCGAGCAGGCGCAGCAGTGCGTCGGCGCGGGCGCGATCCTGACCGAAGGTCGGCTCGTCCAGGGCCAGCACGCGCGGCCGCGTGATGAGCGCTGTGCCGACCGAGAGGCGCCTCTTCTCTCCGCCGGAGAGCAGGAAGGGGTGCATGTCTGCCTTGTGCTCGAGGCCGAAGCGGTGGAGCATCGCGCCGACGCGTTCGGCGATCTCGGCATCGGAGGTTCCGCGCAGTCGCAGGCCGTGCGCGAGCTCGTCGAAGACGGTGTGCGCGATGAACTGGTGCTCGGGGTTCTGGAACACGAAGCCGATGCGGTCGGCGAGATCGCGCGGAGAGGCGCGGCCCGGGTCGAGGCCGTCGACCGTCGCCTGGCCGCGCGGGGGCGGCACCACTCCTGCCAGTGACTGGATGAGCGTGGTCTTGCCGGCGCCGTTCGCGCCGACGATGGCCGTGAGGGAGCCCGCATCGATGTCCAGGTCGACTCCGTGCAGGATCTCGGCCCGGCCGCGACGGACCGTGAGGTTCCGGGTGCGGATGAGAGGGGCGCCCTCGAGCATCCGTGCCCGCTCGGGCTGCGGCGTCCCATCGCGCTCGCTCGACGAGGGGGCGTGCGCGACGGCATCCGCGAGCTCCTCCGGGGTCAGCGGCAGCGGTGAATCTGCGGGGAGCAGCCCCTTCTCGCGCAGCGTCCGCCCGGCGAGCGTCGCCGCCGGAAGCCACACGCCCATATCGATCAGCGCATCGGTATTGCTGCGCAGCACGTCGGCGACCGGTCCGTCGAAGGCGAGGCGCCCCTGCTGGTCGAGAACGATCGCCCGGGTCGCGAAGCGCATGGCGGCGTCGAGGTTGTGCTCGACGAGGATGATGGCGCGCTCGCCGCCGGAGACGAGGTCCTCGAGTGCGTCGTAGACGTCGTCGATGCCCTGCGGGTCGAGGTTCGCGGTCGGTTCGTCGAGCACGATGAGGGGCGAGCCCATGGCGATCGCGCAGGCGATCGCGAGGCGCTGGCGGCCACCGCCGGAGAGCCGGTCGGGGTTCCAGGAGCGGCGCTCCCACAGGCCGACCCGGCTCAGCGCCTCTTCGGTGCGCCGGAGCACCTCCTCGACCGGGAGCAGCATGTTCTCGAGGGCGAAAGCGACCTCATCGAGCAGGGTTCCGGTGACGAGCTGCGCGTCCGGGTCCTGGAAGACCATGGCGACATCGGCGCTGAGCTCGGCGACGGGTGCGTCGGCGGTGCTGCGCCCGCCGACGATGACGGTGCCGGCGATATCGGCCGGAACGGCCTGGGGGATGAGCCCGTTCAGCGCGAGCGTCAGGGTCGACTTGCCGGAGCCGCTGGGGCCGAGCAGGAGCACGACCTCGCCGCGGCGCACCTCGAAACTCACGCCCTCGGGCGAGGGGCGGTGCGCTCCGGCATGCGTGAGCGAGAGATCGCGGACGCGCAGAAGGGGCTCGGAGTCAGGCACGTCTACAGGTTAGCCGAGCCTTACCTGGTGACGACTCCTGCGCGACGCAATGCGTTGCCGATGCGCACACCCACGAACGTCCATGCCACCGGGCCGATCACGAACATGGCGAGGTAGGTCACGCGCGCCCAGGGCGCGAACTGGCCGAGGTCGACGGCGAAGCCGATCGGCACGGCGAGGATCACGCCGATGATGACGGCCGAGATCAGGAAGCGTCCCATTCCCCAGTGCTTGTAGCGGCCGAGGGCGGTGATGCCCTCCTGGATGGCGCCGATGAGCAGGGCCGTGCCGATGTAACGCATGACCCATGCCGGGGCGAAGGCGCTGGAGACGAGGGCGGCGAGCACGTGCGAGATGATCGCGACGCCGGGCACGCGCAACAGCGACTGGGCGATGATGCCGGGCAGCACGTGGGATCCGAGGACCAGGCCGTAGAGCACCGGAACGCCGGCGGAGACCGGGATGCTGAGGTAGCCGGCGGCCGCGAGGACGAGGCCGGTCGCGACGCCGACGGCGGCGCAGATCAACAGCACGCGGGTCGACAGCACACGGTTCTTCGGCACCTCTTCAGCCTAGTGTCGCCGGATGCTCGTCGGCCGGGCCGCGACCGGGGAAAATAGCCGTTCGTCGCCCGGGGCGTGCCGCTCGTCGCATCCGGCATCCATTCCTCTCCCGTCGGCGAGCGCCCCCTCCTAACGTGAGTCAACGCAATGACGCGCACACAAGGAGCTCCCATGTCATCACCCTCGTCGCGCCGCTCTGCGAGAAACGCAGCCGGTGCCGCCACGGACGAACCTGAGATCGTCACCGATCCGAAACTTCCGCCGGTCTCGCTCACGGATGAGCAACTGGCCAAGAGCAGCCGCTGGTCGCTGCCGAAGATCCTCATCTGGGCGGCGATCGCGATTCTCGGCGGCGTCGCCTGGGTCATGCTCGCGATCGTGCGCGGTGAGACCGTCAACGCGATCTGGTTCGTGTTCGCCGCGGTGTGCACCTATCTCATCGGCTACCGCTTCTACTCGAAGGTGATCGAGCGCTACATCACGCGGCCCGATGACCGGAGGGCGACGCCCGCCGAGGTCAAGCAGGACGGCAAGGACTACGTCCCCACCGATCGTCGCGTGCTCTACGGCCACCACTTCGCCGCGATCGCCGGTGCAGGTCCCCTCGTCGGCCCGGTGCTCGCCGCGCAGATGGGTTACCTGCCGGGAACCATCTGGATCATTGTCGGCGTGGTGTTCGCCGGTGCCGTGCAGGACTACACGGTGCTGTTCTTCTCGATGCGCCGCGGTGGCCGCACGATCGGGCAGATGGCCCGCCAGGAGCTCGGCAAGATCGGCGGGGCGGCCGCGATGCTCGCTGCGCTGCTCATCATGATCATCATCGTCGCGATCCTCGCGCTCGTCGTCGTCAACGCGCTCGGCGAGAGCCCGTGGGGCGTCTTCTCGGTCTCGATGACGATCCCGATCGCCCTGTTCATGGGCGTTTACCTGCGCTACCTGCGTCCCGGCAAGGTGACCGAGATCTCGATCATCGGTTTCGTGCTGCTGATGGCCGCGATCGTCGGCGGCGGTTGGGTCGCCGGCACCGAGTGGGGTGCGGCGTTCTTCCACCTCGATCGCGAGGTCATCGCCTGGGGAATCATCGTCTACGGCTTCATCGCCGCGATCCTTCCGGTGTGGCTGCTGCTCGCGCCGCGCGACTACCTGTCGACGTTCATGAAGATCGGCGTCATCGTGATGCTCGCCGGTGCGATCGTGATCGTGCGTCCGGAGATCTCGGTTCCCGCG
>NZ_CANROA010000082.1 GCF_947632095.1 uncultured Microbacterium sp.
CCGACGAGGTCGTCGAGCAGGTCGCGAGTGTGCACCTGGGCGACCTCCGACCGGCGCAGCCCCATCTCGGCCGCGAGCCGCAGCATCAGCGTCTCACGCGCCGGCGCGCGCAACAGCGCTTCACGGTACGCGGCATCCGGCGCGGGACGAGGACGCGGCGCGGTCGCCTTCACCATCGGCAGTGCATCGGCGACAACAACCTCGCAGCGATCCGTAGCGACTCCCCACCGCCAGAACGCGAGGAACGTCGTCCGCCTCGAGCGGCGCGTTTCCTTCGCCCAATCCTGCCCGCCGGCGTACTCGAGCAGCTCGGCCTTCGACACGTCCCACGGCGACCCCGCCTGCACCCTCCGTGCGAGGTGATAGAGGTGCTGCTGTCGAGCGGCCCTCGTCGTCGCGGGTTTGCCTCCGGCGCGCTGGTGCGCGAGGAAAGCCTCTACCTCATCTATCCATGCTTGCGTGAGCATATCCATTCCCTCTCCATGCACCATCCGCGATGAGGGCGCACGGCCCCCCAGCGTGCACCCTCATCGGGTTCGACGCACGTCCCCAGCGTGCGCATCCGCGTCCCCAGCGCGGACGTCTAATCAGCCGCCGGCTGCTCTCGCGACCGCGGCCTCGAACTGCTCCCGCGGTATCACCATTCCGCCGTCCCACATGACGAGCACGTCGTCTCCGAACGCGCACGCGGTCACCGAAGCGTGCTGGACGTATTCGACCTGAACGCCGCCGGACTTGATCACGGCGAGCTGCTCGGCGATATCGAGTTCGTACTTCGTTTCAACCTGCATCGCGTCCCCCAACCTCGACATCTGCCGTGATCCGCGCGAGACACGACCCGCCGCGCCAGATCGAGCTACCGAGCCGACCTACGTTGTCGCAGCGTGCGCACCCCTGGCCGATGCACGCGGCGCACCGCATGATCTTGACGGCGAGCGGCGCGTAGTGGTCCAGATCGAACAGTGCATCAGGCATCGTGTCTCCGAATCTCGTGCTTGGTCGCTTCGGCGACGCCGAAGGTCGTGAAACCGCCGGATGCCGCGACGCTCACCTCGTGGCGAACGGACGTCGGCGGCGTGATGCCGTGCTCATCGAGCAGCAGCTCGAGCATGCGCACCGCATCGACGAGTTCGGCCTTCGTCATGCGTGCGAGCGCGCGGCGACGTTGCAGCGCGTTCTCGACCTCTTCCTCGGCGGCGAGCATCGCGTCCCACGAGCCGCTCACAGCGCGACCCCCTCGGCGGCGAGCAAGAGCTGATACTCAACGTCGAGCAGCGCTCCCATCTCACGCGTCGACAGGCCGGCGAGCGCTCGAGTCGCCCGAAGAATCTCGGGGACGGTCGTAGCTTCGATCTGGATCATCGTCATATCCACATGTTAGCGCGACTCTCGTCACAATATCGAGACACGCCGCGCTGAATGTTGTTCGTTCGTCTCGTTCTCGTCCAGTGTGTAACGCATGGAACAGAAACGTGACAGCCGGAACGCGCGACCACCGCCAGCGCGACCTCTGGGACAGCCAGGGGAGAACTGAATACGCGCCGGTCGAGCCGGCATCCACCGTCCGAAGGACCGTGAGACCCGCTGAGCTGCACAGCGACAAACTCCCAGCATCCCGAGCAGAAGGGGCGCTGGTAAGTGGTACGACCGGGCAGCGCGTTCGACTCCCTCTCTGCATACGCCTGTCAGTAGCGCGCTCGAGAGACGCGCCCACACATCGACCGACGCCCGGCTCCGCCGAAGCATCGCCGAGGAGTGGTCCCTTCCGTTCTCGGAGGGGGCCACTCCTCCCTCAACCACTCACCACCGAAGCAGACGACATGGAAGAGCATCACTACCTCGAGTCCGGCTGGTGCATATGCGGTCATCACCGAGACGACGGCAAGCGAAACAGGGATCACTCACCGGAACTCACCCGCGCGGAAATCCGCTCCATCCTCGGCCCCACCTATCAACCGAAAGACAGGACATGACCACCACGAAAGTAGCTACGGACGCACTCTCCGACCTGGTACACACCGCCCGCGAACGAGCACGCACCGACCGCAACCGGCAGCGCACCAAGAGGGCACAGGCACACGAGCACATCGCCCGCACCCTCGACGGCGCACGAACCCGACTTGTGCAGGACGGTCCCGAATACCTCGACGCGGCGTGGGCATTCGTCGATGGAGGCCGAAAGCTTCTCGCGAACCTCGCCGATGCGAAGAACGCCGACGCGCCGGCCGTGATGAGAGCCCGCTCATGATCGACAACATCGAGCCCCTCTCGTTCGTCATCATCATGCTCACCATCGCCGCGACCTGGGCCGTCGTCCGCATCCGCGATCGCCGAGTCCTCGCTCGACGCGCAGCCCTCGTCGCCGACGCGATCGAACGAGTCGAGTCCTGGGCCGACGCCGGCGCATGCGCGATCGCGTGGATCGAGGGCGAGAGCATCAACGTCTGCACTCGACCGCACGAGCACACCGGACCGCACGCCGACCAGATCACGAAAGCACTCGTCCGATGAGCGCGAAGCACCGGCACCCCGACTACCAGAAGAACGCCCGCATCATCCGGCAGCGGGTAGCAGTCCTCCGGCGGGGCGGCGGCGACGTCACCTGCTGGCGATGCGGACACGACATCGACGAGGAACAGCGATACGACGTAGGGCACATCGACCCCGACGCCGGACACGACCTCGGCAACCTCGCACCCGAGCACCGATACAAGACCGCCCGATGCATCGGCAACCGAGCCGCCGGCGGCAAGCTCGGCGCAGCACGACAGCAAGCCCGCGCCGAACGACGAGCAACCACCTCGACCGACCTTCTCGACTGGTAGAAACGCGAACCCGACGGATCTTTTTATGAGCATCGTGAGAACCCCCGCCTTCGGCTCTACAGCAGTGTTTTTCCCCGACCTCGCCGACCACTGGCTCATGGACGAGGCCGCGTGGACCGCGCATCGAGCGCTCGCTCTTTCCCCCGACGAGGTCAGCGAGCTCGAGACGACCGCCGCCGACCGCCTCGACTTCCTCACCGGGATGATGCTCATGGGTCAGCTCCACAACCGCGAGGGCGCAGCGCAGGACCCTGTCCCGCAGCAGCTCGTCGTCGTCGACATGCTCGCCGCCGGCCGCGCGATCAACGCCGTCATGATGCCGCGCCGATCGACCAAGACGACGACCATCCTCGCCGTCATCATCGGCCGATGCGCGAACCGACCTCGCCGTAACTCCGCGTTCACGCTCGCGACGACCGGACTGAAAGCACGCGAGAAGTTCGGGCACGAGGTGCTCGCCGTCATCGAGGCCACCTACCCCGACCCCAAGACTCGTCCCGTGAAGGTCGTTCGGCAGGCCGGCTCCGAGGCGCTCGTGTTCCCGAACCGCTCCGTGTTCTCCGTTCACGCACCGATCGGCGACAACTTCCGAGGCTCCGCGTACGACGAGGTGCTGATCGACGAGGCCGGCCGCGCGAAGCCCGAAATGACCGAGGACCTGCTCGCCGCGATCCCGCCGACGCTCGACACCACCGGCGGACAATTCATCATCACAGGTACCGCCGACAAGATCAGGACCGGGAACCTGCTCTACGAGGTGCTCTACCAGAAGTCCGAGCAGCTCCACGCCGGCATCCTCCGGTACAACGCCCCCGACTCGACCAGCGACGAGGAACTCTCCGACTGGGAACCGACCGACCTGCACCCCGGCGCGAACGTCCGTCGGCTCGTCGAGCTGCATCACCCCGGCATCGGCAACCTCACCGACCTCGAGGCCGTGCGCCGGAACTTCCACCTACAGCCCCGGCAGAAGTTCATCTTCGAATACCTCGGCATCTTCGGCGACGAGGGCACCGCGACAGGCCTCATCCCGCCGGCGACGTGGGACCGCACCCTCGTCCCCGGCGCACTCCCCGACAGCCCCGGACACTTCGCCCTCGCCCTCGCCGTGCACCCCGACGGACTCTGGGCATCCGTCGCCGTCGCATGGCGACACACGCTCGAGCCCGCCGACCTCGTCGCCGTCGCCGAAGACCTCGACGGCGCAGAACGCGAGACGCGAACCGCGATCGGCCTGCTCCACCACCAGCAGGGCACCAAGGGACTATGGCGCAAGGTGCTCACCATCGCCCGCGCCCACAAAACGCCGATCATCTACGACACCGCGTCGCAAGCCGCAGCCGTCGAAATCGAGCAGCTCAACCGCGCCACACCTCGCCCCGAGCTCACCGCCGCTAAGACTCTCGACGTCCGGCAGGGCGCGACCAAGCTGCTCAAACTACTCGACGAGGGCACCCTCGCACACTGGCAGCAGGAACGCCTCGACGCCGCCGCCGCGATCGCCGTGAAACGCGCGATCGGCACTTACGGCGGATTCGGCATCGGCCGGCCGAAGGACCAGCCCGACGCCGACGTCACACCACTCGAGGCCGCGACCCTCGCCCTGCAATTCCTCACCGACGCACCCGCAGTCGTAAAGCCCGCCGACGCATTCCACTTCTAGGAGCATCCCGATGTCCACCAACACCAGCACGAGCCCGATCCGCCTCGACGAGTCCGCAGCCGTCATCGTCATTCACTGCACCGAGCATCCCTGGTGGCGCGCCGTCCGCTTCTACCGCGACGACGCCCACGACGCCGCATGCGCTCACGAGGAACGCGAGCACGCCGGCGACGTCCGGCAGCGCGAAGCACGCCGCCTCCGCAAGAC
>NZ_CANROA010000083.1 GCF_947632095.1 uncultured Microbacterium sp.
AACGTCTCCGCCATGGAGGGGCAGTTCTCGCGCCGCTACAAGGGCCCGGGGCATCCGCACACCAACATGGCCAAGGCTGCGCTCAACATGCTCACGCGCACCAGCGCCGGGGAGATGTTCGAGACCGACCGCATCCTCATGACCGCCGTCGACACCGGCTGGATCACCGACGAGCGCCCCCACCAGACGAAGGTCCGCCTGGCCGAGGAGGGCTTCCACGCCCCGCTCGACCTCGTCGACGGCGCCGCCCGCGTGTACGACCCGATCGTGCAGGGAGAGGCCGGAGTCGACCAGCTCGGCGTCTTCCTCAAGGACTACAAGCCCAACCCCTGGTGAATCCGGGCGCGCCTGCCCGTTGCGCCTGACGGACGTTGTTGCACGTGGCGGACTTTTCGACGGGAATCATCCGCTGAGTGCAACAACCTCCGCTGTGCGCAACAGCGGGCCGGATGCCGCTACAGCCGGTCGACGCCCGTCACCGTCACGACGGCCTCGCCGGCCTCGTCGGATGCCGCGAGGTCGATGGTCGCCGAGATGCCCCAATCGTGATCGCCCGCGGGGTCGTCGAAGATCTGCCGCGCGGTCCACTCCGAGGCCCCCTCGGTGAGGATGAGCAGCTTGGCGCTGCGGGCATCCGGGCCGGTGAGGATCTCGTCGTGGTCGGCGAAATAGCCGTCGAGCGCGGCATCCCACCCATCGGCTCCGATGCCGGGATCGAGCTCGGCCAGGGCATCCACGTCCTCGCGGGCGGCGAGCTGCACGCGGCGGAACAGCTCATTGCGCACCAGGGTGCGGAAGGCGCGCACGTTCGACGTGAGGCGCTTGGGCGCGGGAGGAACGATCGCGGCCTCATCGGGGCGGTCGAAGGTGCCGTTGTCGACGCCGGCGCGCAGCTCCTCCCACTCGTCGAGCAGTGACGAGTCGACCTGGCGCACGAGCTCGCCGAGCCATTCGATGAGATCGCGCAGATCCTCGTTCTTCATCTCATCGGGGATCGTGTGCGCGGCGGCGCGGTACGCGTCGGACAGGTACCGCAGCACCACGCCCTCCGAGCGGGCGATCTTGTAGAACGCGACGTATTCCCCGAACGACATGGCCCGCTCGTACATGTCGCGCACGACCGACTTGGGGTGCAGTTCGAAGTCGCGGATCCAGGGCTGCGCGGCGCTGTACGTCTCGAACGCCTGCCCGAGCAGCTCGTCGAGCGGCTTCGGGTAGGTGATCTCCTCGAGCAGCTCCATGCGCTCGTCGTACTCGATGCCCTCGCGCTTCATCTCGGCGACGGCCTCGCCTCGGGCCTGGAACTCCTGCTGGCCGAGGATCGCGCGGGGATCGTCGAGCGTCGACTCGACGATCGAGATCATGTCCAGCGCGTAGGTCGCCGAATCGGGATCGAGCAGCTCGAACGCCGCCAGGGCGAACGGCGACAGCGGCTGGTTGAGCGCGAAGTTCGGCTGCAGGTCGACGGTGAGGCGGATGCCGTCGGCGTCATCCTCGACGACGCCGGACTCCCGCAGCGTGCGGTAGATGCCCAGGGCCCGGCGGGCGAGTTCGAGCTGGCGCTTGCGCGGCTCGTGGTTGTCATACACCAGTGCGCGCATATTGGCGAAGACGTCGCCGCCCCGGCCGATCACGTTCAGCATCATGGCGCTGGTGATCTGCATGTGCGAGGTCAGCGTCTCGGGCTCAGCATCCACGATCTTGCGGAACGATGGTTCGCCCCACGAGACGAACCCGTCCGGAGCCTTCTTGCGGATGAGCTTGCGCTTCTTCTTGGGGTCGTCGCCGGCCTTCTTGATCGCGGCGGCGTTCTCCGACTCGTGCTCGGGCGCCTGGCAGACGACGGTGCCCGCGGTGTCGTATCCGGCACGGCCCGCGCGACCTGCGATCTGGTGGAACTCGCGGGCGTTCAACTGCCGCATCCGGGTGCCGTCGAACTTCGTCAGCGCAGTGAGCAGCACGGTGCGGATCGGCACGTTGATGCCCACGCCGAGGGTGTCGGTGCCGCAGATCACGCGCAGCTTGCCGCGTTGGGCGAGCTGCTCGACGAGACGGCGGTACTTCGGCAGCATCCCGGCATGGTGCACGCCGATGCCGGCTCGCAGGAACTTCGACAGCGTCTTGCCGAACGCCGTCGTGAAGCGGAAGTCGCCGATGAGCGCCGCGATCTCGTCGCGCTGCTCGCGGGTGGCGATCTTCATGCTTGACAGCGCCTGGGCGCGCTCCATGGCGGCCGCCTGCGAGAAGTGCACGATGTAGACCGGCGACTGGCCGGTGTTCAGCAGGTCCTCGATCGTCTCGTGGATCGGGGTCAGCTCGTAGAAGAAGTGTAGCGGGACCGGACGCTCGACTCCCGTCACCACGGCCGTCTCGCGCGAGGTGCGGCGGGTCAGGTCGGCCGAGAGCTCGGTGACGTCGCCCAGTGTCGCCGACATGAGAACGAACTGCGCCTGCGGCAGCGTCAGCAGCGGAACCTGCCAGGCCCACCCGCGATCCGGATCGGCGTAGAAGTGGAACTCGTCCATCACGACCTGGCCGACCGCGGCATCCGGTCCCTGGCGCAGCGCGAGGTTGGCGAGGATCTCGGCCGTGCAGCAGATGATCGGCGCATCCGGATTCACCGCCGAGTCGCCCGTGACCATGCCGACGTTGTCGGCGCCGAAGACGTCGACGAGCGCGAAGAACTTCTCGCTGACCAGGGCCTTGATCGGTGCGGTGTAATAGCTGCGGCGCCCCGCGAGGAGGGCTGCGAAGTGCGCGCCGATCGCGACGAGCGACTTCCCGGTGCCCGTCGGCGTCGACAGGATCAGGTTGTTGCCCTGGACGATCTCGATGACCGCCTCGTCCTGCGCCGGGTAGAGCTGGATGCCGGTGGACTCGGCCCACTCGACGAACGCGAGGTAGACGGCATCCGGGTCGGAACCATCGGGCAGGGTGGCCGGGTCGAGAAGAGAAGACATGGTCTTACGATCATCCCCCATCGCCGCGGCCGACACCTGTCAGTCTCGATGACGGATGTCAGCCGATTCGCTCGGATCGGGCTGACATCCGTCGAATCGACTGACAAGTGTCGGGTGGGCGCATTCAAGCGGGGAAACGGATCAGCCCTGTCGGCGCACCATCGCCTCGATCCAGATCGGGGCGAACGGCGACGTGCATCCGGGAGCAGTGGGATAGTCAGCGAGAACCTGTAGCTCGTTCCCGATCGAGACGGCTCGGGCGCGCAGCTGCGGGTGATGGATGCCGATCTGCGCGAGCGTCTCGTTCATCGCCCACTGCGGCCGCAGCGGTGCCTGCTGCATATCCTGTTCGATGAGATCGAGCAGGGGCTCCAAATCCAAACCGTCTGGACGCTTCGCGACACGCTCCGCGGTGAGCGACCAGGCGGCCGCGGCGACCGTGGGATCGTCGTTTCCGAGCCAGCGTTCGCGCATCTCGTTCGCGCGCGGCGACTTCTTCGCCACGTAGTCGATGAACCACTGGTTGATTTTCGGGGGTTGTGTCTCACGCAGCATCCGGTCCAGCTCGTCCGCTGAGAAATCGCGGTGGTCGTCGCCGCGCTTGGCGTTCG
Source organism: uncultured Microbacterium sp. (assembly GCF_947632095.1). Classification (GTDB taxonomy): domain Bacteria; phylum Actinomycetota; class Actinomycetes; order Actinomycetales; family Microbacteriaceae; genus Microbacterium. Next base: position 3,572 of record NZ_CANROA010000083.1, read on the forward strand.
CCGCGCGTATCTTCCGGTCGTCGAGTTCTGCCAGCGCGGCACGCAGTGCATCCACCGCTTGTCCATGCCCTCAGGATAGGTCCGGCATCCGTCGCGACACTTGTCGGTCTCGATGACGGATGTCAGCCGATTCGCTCGAATCGGGCCGACATGTGTCGAATCGACTGACAGGTGTCGGCGGAAGCGGGCGAACGGATGCTGCGGCATCCGGCCGACTACTCCTCGATGAGCTCCTCGCGGATGCGGCGCAGATCTTCCATGAGGGATCCGATGAGGATCCAGTGCCCGGATGCCGGGGGAGTGATGCGCAGCGGCGCGGTCAGCGCGGGGATCGCCGAGGTGAGCGTCTCGGGCTCGGGGGCGACGTCGGCGACCTGCACGGCGAGTCGGGCGTCATGAGCGGCCCGATGCAACTGCTCGGCGATCGCATGCACGGTCGGCTCGTCCGGCAGGGTGTCGTCGTAATGGTCGAAGTAGGCGCGGGTCATGCCGATGACCTGCGTGACGATGGGGCTCAACCGGCGCAGCAGCGCGCGCATCTCGGCGACCTCGCCGCGCGTCGAGCGGCGCGGGTTCAGGGTGAGGGACTCCTCCGCGGCGCTGACGGATGCCTCGGCGGCCACCTGCATCGGACGCAGCAGGCGCGCCTCGAGCATGATCTCCTGCAGCTGCTGCGGCGACCGCTCCACGGGCAGGGCCGCGGCGAGCCGGTCGAGGCTGGCGGCGATCTCCACGCCGAGCAGACCGAGGTCGCGCCGGGCGGGACCGGTGTGCACGGGCGGCACGATGAGCGCGTTGACGATGATTCCGATCACGACACCGATGAGGGTCTCGAGGATGCGATCGACCGCGTACTGCGGGCTGTCGGCTCCGAGGGCGAGCACGAGCATCGCCGAGATCGCGACCTGGTTGCCCATGCCCGGCGTCGCCTTGAACGCCCACGCGGTGACCATCGCGACGACGATCGCGAGCAG
>NZ_CANROA010000084.1 GCF_947632095.1 uncultured Microbacterium sp.
GAGTCTCGTCGTGTCCGCCACGTAGCCCTAGCAAAGGGCTTTTTTGATGCTTACATCCCTGGGATTTTGAACGCCGTCGGGTCCACTGACGCAGCAGAGCCTGGCGTAGCCGTAGATGCTTCAACTGGAGCACTAGCTAGAGTGCCAACTGGCGCAACCCCTGGAGCAATCGGACTAGCGGTCGCCACACCAGCAGTAGTCTCTTGCCCTAGTGGAGCTGTAGCACCTCCAACTACCGGTCCCGCGGTATTTCCGACGCCCGCATTAGGTCTCCTCGGCGCGGCCGAGGATGCTGACCGCCGAGAACGCCACCATGACCGCGGGCACGAGCGCCAGAACAGCGTAGAAGGTGAGCCCTGCCGCCCGATCCGGGCACTGGTCGACGACGAAGGCCCGCGCTGTGCGTCGGATCGTCTCCCACCAGGCTCTCCCCACCGTGCTGGTCATCGATTCGGCCGCGCGGTGCATCAGCTCTCCTGTCCGTCGCCCGTCGAGCCTGCCTCACGCGTCGTGCGCGCGCATGACCCTTGACACCGGGGCCGGCTTTGTCAACCCGGTACGCCTCGCGGCCCGATCGCGCCATGCTGGCACGGACGACGAAACGGAGGAACATCACGATGAGGGCATTGACCTGGCAGGGAACACGCAAGGTGGAGATCTCGGAGGTGGCGGATCCCACCATCGAGCAACCGACGGATGCCGTCATCCGCATCACGTCCTCGGCGATCTGCGGCTCCGATCTCCACCTGTACGAGCTGCTGGGCCCGTTCCTGGATCGCGGCGATGTCCTCGGCCACGAACCCATGGGCGAAGTCGTGGCGATCGGGTCCGAGGTTACGCAGCTCGCCGTCGGCGACCGCGTGGTGATCCCTTTCACGATCGCCTGCGGGCACTGCTTCATGTGCCGGCACGGACTGCAGTCGCAGTGCGAGACCACGCAGGTGCGGGAGTATGGCAATGGCGCGGCCCTGTTCGGGTACACGAAGCTGTACGGCCAGATCCCCGGAGGGCAGGCCGAGTACCTCCGTGTGCCCCTCGCCGATTACAACCACATCCGTGTCGGAGCGGAGCTCCCCGACGACCGGTACCTGTATCTCAGCGATATCCTGCCCACCGCCTGGCAAGGCGTGCATTACGCCGATGTCCCCGAAGGCGGAACACTGGTCGTGCTGGGGCTCGGGCCTGTCGGGCAACTCGTCTCGCGCATCGCCGTGCACCGGGGATATCGGGTGCTCGCCATCGAGCCGGTCGCCGAACGCCGTGCCGTGGCGGAGCGCCGCGGCATCCTCACCTATGACCTCACCGAATCGGTCGCCGACGAGATCCGAGACCTGACGGAAGGGCGCGGAGCGGACTCGGTCGTCGACGCCGTCGGGCTCGAGGCACACGGGTCGCCCGCTGCGAAGTTCGTGCAGCAGGCAACGGGCCTCCTGCCCGATCCGGTCGCCCAGAAACTGCTCGACCGCGCAGGAGTCGATCGACTGGCCGCCCTCCATGCGGCCGTGGATCTCGCTCGCCGCGGTGGCACCATCTCCCTCAGCGGTGTTTATGCCGGTGATGCGGATCTCATGCCGATGAAGACGATGTTCGACAAGCAGTTGAGCCTGCGCATGGGCCAGTGCAACGTCAAACGCTGGGTCGGCGACGTGATGCCGCTGATCGAGGACCCTGCCGACCCGCTCGGGGTGATGGACCTCGCAACCCACCATGCGCCCCTCGACGATGCCCCGGAGTTCTACGAGACCTTCCAGAAGAAGGAGGACGGCTGCGTGAAAGTCGTCCTGCGCCCCTGACCGAATACGACCGAACGGAGAGCCACCATGAGCGATCCCGCCCCGAGCACCGGCTCCGATCCCACCGAACCCTCGCCGCCCGATTCCGACGAGATGCCCACGACCGAAGAGCTCCAGGAGCCGAGCACCGAGAAGGAGGCGGAGGAAGTCCCGACGGCGCCCGAGCGCACCGAACCCGAGCCGAGCCATGAAGCCGTCGGCATCGGCATCATCGGCCGCCCGCAGGTCGAACCCGAAACCATTCAACGAGAGGACTGACCATGGCCACCACCGCGAACACGACGAAGAACAAGCGCCGTCCCGCCCGGGGAGCGCGGCTGACCGACGAGCAGAACGCCGAGAGCGGCTTCACCGCGTCGAAGAGCCTGAGCGACAACCTGCAGAAGGTGCTCGTCGACCTCATCGAGCTGGCATCGCAGGGCAAGCAGGCGCACTGGAACGTCGTCGGAAAGAACTTCCGCGACACGCACCGCCAGCTCGACGAGATCATCGACGCGGCTCGCGGCTTCAGCGACACGATCGCCGAGCGAATGCGCGCCCTGCACGCCGTTCCGGACGGACGCAGCGACACGGTGGCAGAGACGACCTCGTTGCCAGAGTTCCCGACCGGGGAGATCTCGACGACTGATGTGGTCGATCTCGTCACCGAGCGCCTCGAAGGGACCGTGGGAACCTGCCGCGACGTCCACGACGCCGTCGATGAAGAGGATCCCACCAGCGCGGATATCCTGCACGCGGTCCTCGAGAGTCTCGAGCAGTTCGCGTGGATGGTCAGCGCCGAGAACCGGGTGCCGGCCGCTCAGTGATCACAGGGTATGATTGATCTCGATAGGCGGAACTTCTCATCCGTCTCGCCCCGGCCGTGTGGTAACGGTCGGGGCTTTTTCGTTCCTGGGAGGTCTGCCCTGATGACTGGTGCCCCTGGAGGGACTCGAACCCCCAACCGTTTGCTTAGGACGCAACTGCTCTTCCATTGAGCTACAGAGGCTGGCATGACCAGTCTACTCAGTGAAGCGGTGCCTGCGCCTACGCCGCGAGTGCCAGGTACGGTTCCCAGCACGGATCGCTGCGCTCGGTGCCCCGCACCGTCCATGTTCCGCCGCGCGGAGGCTGCGGGACGGTGCGCAGCTCCCAGCGCATCTCCTGCGGTGTGCGGTCGCTCTTGACGTTGTTGCAGCGCAGACAGCAGGCGACGAGGTTCTCCCAGGAGTCCTGGCCACCCCGGGATCGGGGAACCACATGGTCGATCGTGGATGCCGGTTTTCCGCAGTATCCGCAGCGGTGGTCATCGCGGCGCAGGACACCTCGTCGGGTGACGGGAACGCGCCTGCTCATCGGAACGCGAACATAGCGCGTCAGGATGATGACCGCGGGGCGGTCATAGGCTCCGCCCGCTGCCCAGACGGGATCGTCCTCCACACGTTCGATCACGGAGGCCTTCTCGTTCATCACGAGCACGAGGGCTCGTTTGAAGGAGACCACCGCGAGCGGTTCGTATCCGGCGTTCAGGACCAGTGTGCGCATCGTCGTCATCCTCTCGATCCGCCGGGACGGCTTCCCGGCACTCTCGACTCACACGACGTCACGCGGATGAAAGCTCTCCGCAGGGACGAAAAAAGGCGCTGTCTTCACAGACAGCGCCTTCAACACGCGAAAAACTCCGTGCATCCCTGCGGGCAATGCCGAAGGACGTAACGGCCGAGTGCATCCATGGTGCGGATGCCCGGCATTCGTTCCATCGGCTTTCTCCCGTCCGTGCGACGACGGGTTCAGGTTAGCCCATGATCCCGACGGATGCGGGAACCGAAGGTGAACACTCAGCCGGCGTTGGCGGCCAGCCATCCGACCGGCTCGACAAGACCACCGTTGACGCGGACCTCGATGTGCAGGTGGTTCGCCGTCGAGCGCCCCGTGCTTCCGACGAACCCGATGAGCTGTCCGGCCTCGACGTGCTGACCGACCTGCACCTGACGCGACCCGTAGAGCATGTGCCCGTAGACGGTGGAGACGACCTGGCCGCCGACCACGTGGTCGATGAACACACCCACCCCATAACCGCCCACGCTCTCCGTGGAGACGCGGACGGTGCCAGCCGCAACGGCATAGATCGGTGTTCCCGCCGGAGCGAGCATGTCGGCGCCTTCGTGCGCGCCGCCGAGCGTGCGGCTGACGCTGTAGGAGCCGCGCGGAAGCGGGTAGCGGACCTCACCGGACCCGGGTGAGACGAGGGCGTAGTTGCCGACGTCGAAGTTGCTGGTCGATGCGGTGGAAGCGGAGGCCGCAGCAGCAGCGGCCGCTGCAGCAGCGCGCTTCGCTGCCGCTTCTTCGGCCTTCTTCTTCTCGATCTCGGCCGAGCTCGTCGCGTCGTAGGTGCCGCGGTCGAGCGGTGCGGCGGTGGCCTCGGAGGCGACGACCAGCGACTGGGCGTCGTCGACGGCCAGCTGCTGCAGGGTGGCCGTCGCATCGACGGGGGTTCCGGTAGCCGCGTAAGCGGGAAGAGCGACAGCGGCGACGAGCGCGCCGACTGCTCCGAAGATCGCAATCGATCGCAAGGGCTTGGCCATCTTGCGTGCACCGCCGCGGGGTCCCGCGGCGTGCTTGCTCTTCAGAATCTCTTCAGATGTCTTCGCGGTCTGCTCAATGTCAGCGGCCAAAAGTTGATCCTCCTGCGCCTGGGCGCTCGGGTGCGCTGGCTCGTCGGCACTCTGCTTCTCGTG
>NZ_CANROA010000085.1 GCF_947632095.1 uncultured Microbacterium sp.
CGTTGTGCCCCCGACAGGAGTCGAACCTGCGACCTACGGTACCGGAAACCGGCGCTCTATCCACTGAGCTACGGAGGCGTACCGAATGACGATATCACTCGGCGGGGCGTGTCTCGATCCGACCCGCCCACCGCGCGTTTCGCACAGTGGGCGCGGTCCCACTCAGGAGTCGCGTTTCGTGCGCTCCAGCAGTGCCTTCTCGTCCTTGTTCAGCCAGGTCGCCGCAGCGGGAAGCTCCTGCTCGACGCGGGCCTCGTGACGCGCCTGGCGCATCGCGCTGACGATCGCGAAGCGCACGACGATGTATCCGATGACGACCAGGACGACGTTCCCGGCGAGAACGGCCAGCAGTGCATCCATGCGCTCAGCCGATCCGCTCGAGGATGTCGGCCTGCGGCGAACCCGTGATCGCGATGTACTCACCGTTCACGAGCAGCGTGGGGGTTCCTGCTCCCTCGGTCGCGGGGTCTGTGGGCAGCTCGGCCGCCTGGTCTATGACGAACGGACGATACATGCCGTCGGCGATGCAATCGGATGCCGCGTCTGCGCCGGTCTGAGACGCGAGGGCTGCGAGGTCGCCGTCGGTGAGACCGGCGCCGCTCGGATTCAGCGCGAACAGCTGCTGGAAGAAGTCGAGGGTCGCCTCCGGTGCCGCCTCGGCGACGCAGTGCAGGGCGCCGCCGGAGCGCTCGGAGAACTGGGTGCCGGATGCCGCGTTCAACCCCGACAGCGCGACCGGGTGCAGGTTCAGCGTGATGTCGCCCGAATCGATGAGCTCCTCGATCGTGGGTCCGTATTGGTCCTCGAACACCTGGCAGTGCGGGCAGTAGAAGTCGAACCAGACATCGACCGTGTCGGCGCCCTCGCCGATCGAGATGCTCTCGGGCACGACCGCCTCGGCCGCCGGACGGTTGTTGATGGTCACGACGAGCACCGCGACGGCGGCGAGGACCGCGACCACCGCCAGCGATACCCAGACCGCGAACATGTTCGTCCGACTCTTCGCACTGCCCACAGGCACCCGTCCTTCGCGTCGTGGAGCCACCCGTCCGGCGGCATCGTCGCACACGACTCTACTCGCCGCCCCGCACGCTCGGGCAGAAGTCCGCGAATTGCAACACGGGCCGTGCGGCCCGGCGCCACGCCCTACGATGGAAGCGTCTCACCGACCGATTCCCAGCATGAACGAGGTTCGCGACTTGCAGTACATCTCCACGCGCGGTGGCGCACTCGGACAGTTCAGCGATGTCCTCCTCGAAGGGCTCGCACCCAACGGCGGTCTCGCCGTTCCCGAGACACTGCCACGTTTGAGCAGTGACGACCTCGAGCGACTGCGCCCCCTGAGCTACCCCGAGCTGGCCACCGAGATCCTCGGTCTCTTCGCCACCGACATCCCGCGCGAAGACCTCGCTGGTCTCACCGCCGGCGCCTACGGCGGCGGCAAGTTCGCGGCCGATGAGATCGTGCCCCTCACCCCGATCGGTCAGAGCCTCACGCTCGTCGGCCTGTCCGAGGGGCCGACGCTGGCCTTCAAGGACATGGCGATGCAGTTCCTCGGCGAATCGCTCGAGTATGTGCTCGAGAAGACCGGCCGGGTGCTGAACGTGCTCGGCGCGACCTCGGGCGACACCGGGTCGGCAGCGGAGCACGCGCTGCGCGGCCGCGACCGCGTCTCGGTCTTCATGCTCTCCCCGCAGGGCCGCATGAGTGCGTTCCAGCGCGCGCAGATGTACTCCCTGCAGGACGCGAACGTGCACAACATCGCCGTCGCGGGCGTCTTCGACGACTGCCAGAACCTCGTCAAGCACCTCTCCAGCGACATCGACTTCAAGCGTGCGCACAGCCTGGGCGCCGTCAACTCCATCAACTTCGGCCGGATCTCGGCGCAGATCGTCTACTACGTGTGGGCCTGGTTGCGCGCATCGGATGCTGCGGCTGAGGCCGAGCGCTCGTCGTTCGCCGTCTCGTTCGCCGTGCCCTCGGGGAACTTCGGCAACATCCTCTCCGGCCACTACGCGCGCTCCATGGGTGTGCCGATCCACAAGCTGGTCCTCGCCTCGAACGAGAACAACGTTCTGGATGAGTTCTTCCGCACCGGCCGCTACCGCCCGCGCGATGCCGAGAACACGCTCGCGACGTCGAGCCCGTCGATGGATGTCTCGCGCGCCTCGAACCTCGAGCGCTTCGTCTTCGATCTGCTGGGCCGCGATCCCGAGCGCACCGCCGCCGCCTGGCGCGAACTCGATGAGACCGGCGAGATCGACCTGTCGGCCGAGCGCGAGCGCTTCGAGAGCGAATTCGGCCTCGTCAGCGGCACGAGCACGCACGAGGACCGCCTCGCAACCATCCGCTCCTTCCACGAGCACAACGGTGTCGTCCTCGACCCGCACACCGCCGATGGCGCGCTCATCGCTCTCGCCCACCTGGACGACGGCATCCCGATGCTCGTTCTCGAGACCGCGAAGCCGGCGAAGTTCGCCGAGCTGATCGAGGAGGCGCTCGGATCCCCCGTCGTACCGGATGCCGAGACGCAGGCGCTGCTGGATGCTCCGCAGCGCGTCCTCGATATGGATGACGACGAGCACGCCCTGCGCGCCTACATCTCCGAGCGCGCGCTGGCCTGACCAGGACGGATGCCGTGATTCAGAAGATCACGACGTAGCGGAACACCGCGTCCCACAGCACGTCTGCCAGTCCGCTCTTCTCGCTCATGCTCTCGCGGGCGCGCAGCCCGGCATCGGCGTGATCCGTGATGATGCCGTGGATGTCGTCGCGCAGGAGATCCCGGACTCGCTGCTCGTTGTTGACCGTCCACGCCATGACTCCGAGGCCGGCGTCCTGGGCCGATGCGATCATCGTCGGCGTCAGCGACCACTCTTCGATCACGACGAAATCGACGATCGTATCGGGCACCTCCACGCCGGCGAGTGCCATGGTCAGGCCGGTGCCGAGGTTCGGGCGCAGCCGTTTGAGCTCCTCGATGCTCGCCCTATCGAGGGAATGGTAGATGTTCTCCTCGAGCAGCCCGAGCTCCTCGATCTCGGCGATGAGCCGTGGGACCAGGCCGGGCTGCTCCTTCCCGTGAAGCTTGATCTCGATGAGGAGGGGCTGTCCGATGTCGTTCGCAACGGTCAGGTATTCGGCGAGCGAGGGGATCATGTCGCTGTTTCCGGCGTTGTCGTGAACGCTCAGCGCTGTGAGCTCGTCGAAGGTGAGATCCGCGACGTCGACGTTCTGATCGGCGAGGCGTGCGAGATTCGCATCGTGCATGACGACGAAGCGTCCGTCGGAGGACTCCATCACGTCCATCTCGACGAAGTCGGCCCCGGCCTCCCGCGCGGCGCGCAGCGACGACAGCGTGTTCTCGACGGCATTCGCCGTGTGTCCGCGGTGGGCGAGGATCAGCGTCCCGGGGGTTTCGGCGAGAGCCCTCATGGCGGGCAGGTTCAGGAAGCTGAGCACCACGAGCAGTGCGGCCATGACGACCGCGGGGATGAGGCGGCGCGCCCTCCGCGGCGGTGAATCCGCGATCGCCGCCGGTCCGATGGTCGCCGCGTCCGGCTCGCCGGCCCGCGTGAGGGCGACGACCACCGTCGCGATCGCCGCACCGCCCATGCCGACGACGATCATGCCGCCGACCTGCGCGATCGCCAGCATGACCGCCGCCACACCGGCCGAGGCCGCGGGAACGAAAGCGTCGGTGAGCATGACCGGGCCGAGGACCAGGAGGATGAGCAGCAGGCCCGCCACGGCGCCGGCGATGAGCACGAGCAGCAGCACGATGAGGAGCCTCCACCGATTGCCGCGCATCAGCCGCCGGCTACGCCGTTGCGCCTGGCCGGCGGTCGCCTCGGTCATCGCGAACAGGGGCACCGTCAGGGCGAATATGAGGTTGAGCCAGAGGATCACGAGGAGGAAGGCCGTGTACCCGATCGCGCCCGCAGTCGTCTTCAGCAGCTCCCCGGAGATGAACGATGGCACCGTGATCGTCTGAGACAGCACCGAGAGGAACCCGAAGCCGCCCAGCGGGAGCAGCACGAAGAGGTAGGGAAGCAGCAACACAGAACTCGGGCGCACGAGTTTGCGTGCGACGCGCGCCACCTCGAGACCGGTCTCACGGCTGAGGATCCGTTCCCCCCGGCGCGCCTGGTCGACGGCGATCACCATCACGATGAACTGCAATGAGAGCGCGAAGAACCCCAGAAGAACCAGCACGAGGATCAGCAGCCCCGACAACGGGGTGTCGATCAGGCGAGGGATCCCGGAGAGCTCGAGCCCGCTCAGCCCCACGGCCCGCAGGGACTCGGCGAACAGCCAGTGCACGACGGGAGCGACGATCGCACCCGTGATGAGCTGGCCGACGAGGTAGATCGCGGCGAGGCGCCAGCCGCCGACCCGCAATGTACGGACGATCTCGCCCACGAGCATCCGGATGCCGGGGCGCTCGGCCGAC
>NZ_CANROA010000086.1 GCF_947632095.1 uncultured Microbacterium sp.
CAGGAACAGCACGGGCTGTCCGTCGGCGGGCACCTGGATGGCGCCGGTCACGGCGCCCTCGCTGGGCAGTTCGCCGTCGCGGGCGCGCTCGAGCGCGACCTCTCCCTGGATGCGGATGCCGACCCGGTCGGAACGCGGCGTGACCAGCCATTCCTGCGTGGTCAGCGTCTCGATGGCGGCCGGGGTGAACCAGTCGTCGCGCGGGCCGAGGGTGATCGTCAGGTCGACGAGGTCGCCGGATGCTGGGAGGTCCCGCTCCGCCGCGACCGGGTCGACGGCGCCACGGGCGAGATCGCCGATCGCGATGACGTCTCCGGCGACGAGCGGTGCGGGTCCGAGCCCGGCGAGCGTGTCGCTCGCGACGCTGCCCAGGGCGGATGCCGCATCCGCTCCCCCGCGGACGGCGAGGACGTAGCGCATGCCGCGGGTCGGGTGCGCGAGCGCGAGCTGATCGCCGTCGACGGTGGCGAAGGGGATGCCGTGCGGGATGCTGCGGCCCAGGCCCGCGGCATCCGTCAGCCTGATCTCGCCGACCGCTCCGGTGACCGCGGCGACGCCGTCACCGTGGAAGCGCAGGGTCACGGCCCCCACGCTCTCGAGGACGGCGGCTGCGGGGTCGTTGCCGACCGCGCGGTTCGCATCGCGCATGGCGGTGCGGTCGGCGACACCGGATGCCGAGACACCGAGGGCCGCGTGGCCGGGGCGCCCGGCATCTTGGATGAGGAGCTGGAGAGCGGGGCGGACGACCTCGATGGCGGAGGTGCCTTCGACACGCTCACGCCGCTTCGTCTCGCTCGCCACCGGGTGCGAGGACGAGCCGCGTGCGGCCCGCTCGAACCGCACGACGGTCCCCGGCGCGAGGAGCGCCGGCGGGTCGCGGTCGATGTCCCACATGACGGCATCCGTGCGTCCGATGAGCTGCCAGCCACCGGGGCTCTCGCGCGGGTAGACGCCCGTGAAGGCGCCGGCGAGGGCGACGGATCCGGCTGGCACGCGGGTGCGCGGCGAGGAGCGCCGGGGAACTTCGAACAGGGGGTCGTCGCCGACGATGTAGCCGAACCCGGGCGCGAAGCCCGAGAAGGCGACCCGCCAGTTCGCCGACAGATGCCGGGCGACGAGCTCCTCGCTGGAGACGCCGAGCAGGCCTGCGGCCTCGGCGAGGTCCTCGCCGTCGTAGTGCACGGGCACGACGACCTCGCCTGCCGCCTGCTCGTGCTCGCCGTCGACCTCGATCGCCTCGAGAGCTGCGGCGAGCTCCACGGCCGAGGTGCGCACGGGGTCGAAGCGCACGAGCACGGTGCGGGCGCCGGGGATGCGCTCGACGACGCCGGGCACGCCGTCCCAGGCGAGGTGGAACCGCATCGCCTCATCGAGGTCGGCGGCTTCGACGAGGAGGGCGCGATCGGATGCTGTGAGGATGCGCATCAGACGATGTACTCCGCATCCGGAACGTCGGTGATGAACATGTACCCGGGCGAGTGGGTGACGGCGAACGGCGGCCGGGACGCCATGATCGCGGCCTGCGGGGTGACGCCGCAGGCCCAGAACACGGGCACCTCGCCGTCGCGGACCTCGGGGGCGTCGCCGAAGTCGGGGGTCGACAGATCGACGATGCCGAGGGATGCCGGGTCGCCGATGTGCACGGGGGCGCCGTGCACCGCGGGGGTGCGGCCGGTGATCTGCACGGCATCCGCCACCTGCCGCGCGGGGATCGGGCGCATGGAGACGACCATCTCTCCGCGCAGGCGCCCGGCCGGCGTGCAGTCGATGTTCGTGCGGTACATCGGCACGTTGCGGCCGAGCTCCTGATGGCGGATCGGGATGCCGGCCTCGACGAGTCCGGTCTCGAACGTGAAGCTGCACCCGATGAGGAAGGCGACGAGATCCGGGTGCTCCGCCCACGCGGCGCGGGCATCCGTGGTCTCCTCGGCGAGCACGCCGTCGCGCCAGATGCGGTAGCTGCCGATGTCGGTGCGGATGTCGCTGCCGGGCGCGAGCGCCGATTCGACGGCGCCCTGCTCGATGACATCGATGACGGGGCAGGCCTTCTGGTTGCGCTGCGTGTACAGCAGCGTCTCGAAGGCCCAGTCGGCGGGGACGGCGATGAGGTTGGCCTGGGTGAGACCGGTCGCCACCCCGCTGGTCGGCACGGATTCGCCGGCACGGTAGGCGGCGCGCGCTGCGCGGGCCGCGGCGAGCTGAGCGGGGGTAGCGAGCACGGTCATGTCAGGCTCCTGCTCCAGGTCCGGCGAACGGGGCGATACGGATGCCCTCGGCCTCGAGCATCCGCTTCGTGGCGGCGGCCATCGCGATGGATCCGGGGCTGTCGCCGTGCACGCAGATCGACTGGGCGTCGACGCGCACGTCGGTCCCGTCGATCGCGCGGATGACGCCCTCGGATGCCAGGCGCACCATGCGCTCGGCAACCGCGTCGGCGTCGTGCAGCACGGCGCCGGCCTCGGTGCGCGAGACGAGCTGGCCGTCCGGCTGGTAGGCGCGATCGGCGAACGCCTCGGCGGCGGTCGCGAGACCGGCGCGCTCGGCGACGTCGAGCACGACGCCGCCGGCGAGGCCGAGCAGCACGAGGTTCGGGTCGATGGCCTTGATGGCGGCGACGACGTCCTTCGACTGCCGCTCGTCGCGTGCGATGGTGTTGTACAGCGCACCGTGCGGCTTGACGTACGACACCGCACCGCCGACGGCGGAGGTGAGGCCGATCAGCGCGCCGAGCTGGTACTCGACGTGCGCCTGCAGGGTGGCCGAGTCGATGTCCACCTTCGTGCGACCGAAGTTCTCGTAGTCGCGGTAGCCGGGGTGCGCGCCGATGACGACACCGCCGGCGACGGCCGCGGCGAGGGTCTCGCGGATGCCCTCGGGGCTTCCCGCGTGGAATCCGCACGACACGTTGGCGCTGGTGACGATCTCGAGCATGCTGGCATCGTCGCTGACGATGCGGTCGGGCACGTTCTCGCCGAGGTCGGAGTTCAGGTCGATGACGGCCATGCTTATGCTCCGATTCCGAGGAAGGCGAAGATCGGGCCGACCGAGACGATGCCCATGTACCAGGTGAGCAGAGTCACGAGGGTGCCGGCGATGAGCAGCCACATCGGGTACTTGCGGGCGCCGAGCAGGTCGCGGCGGAACCAGCCGATGTACATGAACACCGTGAGACCGATCGGCAGGATGAGGCCGTTGAAGCCACCGACGAAGACGAGGATCGCCGCGGGTGCGGTGCCGATGAGCAGGTAGACGATCAACGAGACGACGATGAACGCGACGGTGCCGATCTGCAGCGGCCAGCCGCCGAGCATCTTCTTGTTGAACGTCGACAGGAACGTCGCGGAGGTGTACGCCGCGCCGATGACGGAGCTGAGCGCCGCGGCCCAGAAGATCGCACCGAAGATGCGCAGGCCTGCGTCGCCGAGGACCACTCCGAAGGCCTGACCGGCCGGGTTCGCAGCCTGGCTCGAGAGGTCGAGCGCGACGCCGGATGCCACGACGCCGAGGATCGCGAGGAAGAGCACGTAGCGCATGACGCCGATGATGAGGATGCCGTTGAGGGCTGCGCGCATGACACCGGGGGCGTGCTTCGGGCCGACCTGGCCGGAGTCGAGGTAGCGGTGGGCGCCCGAGTAGGTGATGTATCCGCCGACCGTGCCGCCGACGATCGTGGTGATGGTGGCGAAGTTCAGCTCATCGGGGACGAACGTCTGGCGCAGGGCGTCGCCGACCGGGGGCTGGGCGATGATCGCGACGATCACGGTCATCGCGATCATGCCGATGCCGAGGATGACCAGGACGATGTCCATGACCTTCCCGGCCTTCTTGATGAGGAAGATGATGATCGCGAGCGCACCGGTCAGCAGGCCGCCGATCTTCGGGTCGACGCCGAGCAGGGCGTTCAGGCCCAGGCCGCCACCGGCGATGTTGCCGATGTTGAAGGCGAGGCCGCCGATGACGACGAGGATGGCGATGACGTGTCCCGAGTAGGGGATCGCCGAGTTGGCGAGCTCGCCGGCGCGCTTGCCGGACGAGGTGATCATGCGCCAGATGTTCAG
>NZ_CANROA010000087.1 GCF_947632095.1 uncultured Microbacterium sp.
CGGCAAGGACAAGGTGCTCGGCGAGAAGCTGTTCAACGAGAACCAGGCCGAGCTCATCGAAGCGGCCCGCGCGCACGGCGAGCTGCTGCAGTGGGAGGCGTTCACGGATGCCGTCGCCAGTGTTCCCGACGAGAGCACCCGTCAGGTGCTGACGTGGCTGCGCGACCTGTTCGGTCTGCAGCTCATCGAGAAGCACCTCGCCTGGCACATCATCAACGGCCGTCTCTCCACGCAGCGCGCCGCCGCTGTGTCGAGCTACATCGACCGCCTGTGCCTGCGCCTGCGTCCGCACGCGCTCGACCTCGTGAACGCGTTCGGCTACGAGCCCGAGCACGTGCGCGCACCCATCGCCTCAGGAGCCGAGCAGCAGCGTCAGGATGAGGCCCGTGCGTACTACGCCGAGCTCGCGGCATCCGGCAACGCCCCGCTGTCGGAGAAGGCGATGAAGAAGAAGCAGGCCCGCTGACGCGAGCCGATGTCGGCGCCCCTCAATAGGCTGATGACATGACGTCACTGTCGAGGGGCGCCGACGGCCGCGCGCGCTGCGCGTGGGTCGGGGCGGACGCCGAATACCAGCGCTACCACGATGAGGAGTGGGGCGTGCCGCTGCGCGGCGACCGCGCGCTGTTCGAGAAGATCTCGCTCGAGGGGTTCCAGGCGGGGCTCAGCTGGATCACGATCCTGCGCAAGCGCCCGCGCTTCCGTGAGGTCTTCGCCGGGTTCGACCCCGAAACGGTCGCGGCTTTCGACGATGACGACGTCGAGAGGCTGATGCAGGATGCCGGGATCATCCGCAACCGGCAGAAGATCACCGCGACGATCTCCAACGCCGCGCTCGTGCGCGACATGCAGTCGGGTGAGCTCGACGCCTTCCTCTGGTCATTCGCTCCGGCATCCAGACCCCGCCCGGGCTCCTTCGACGATGTGCCGGCCGTGACCCCGGAATCGACCGCGATGAGCAAAGCGCTGCGCAAACGCGGCTTCCGGTTCGTCGGCCCCACCACGATGTACGCTCTCATGCAATCGGCCGGCATGGTCGACGATCACGTCGAGGGATGCTGGCGGGCGTAGTCGCGCGACGCGACCTCTTCGCGTCAGGGGTGAAAGTCAGCGCTGAGCGTCGGCGAGGTGGCGGTGATCGGTGCTGAGCACCTTCACCATCACGCCACGACGACGCAGCTCGGAGATCGTGCGCGTCTCCTCATCGCGATTGCGGCCCAGCGCGTGCACATTCGCCACGACGAGCACATCGCCCGACTTGAGAGTGACGATGAAGCGGGCGAGGCGATCGCTCCAGCTCTCGAGGATCTCGGGGGCCGGATGCCGGAACCCCTCGATCGGCACGCCGAAACGGGTCAGCTCATCACGCTGCTCGACCACCGACGGCATGCCCTCGCGGGAAACGACGAGACCGACCAGGCGCGACTGCGCCGGACGGGCATGCCACCACTCGTGATCATGCTGCAGCTCGGTGAAGCACTTCGAGCACTCGGTCGCCACATGCGGCAGATTCAGCGGGCTCGTCATCGCCTCATCGGCGTTCGAACCCGTCGTCACGTCACTCATGGTTTCCTCCTTCCTCCATTGTGCCTTGTGCCGGTTAAGAGAGACATCCGAACGGAGATCCCGGCGCGGCGGTTTCCGGGAAGCGGCGGGCGCGTATTCTGGGTTCTGCTTCGGAAGGCTGGGCGATGAGATCAGACGATGGCGGCACGGCCAGCGAACACGTACACACGCTGCACGGCAGCCTGCAGTTCGACCTCGGTTCGGGCAGCGTCGGGCGGAATGAATGCACCTGCGGATATGCGGTCGGCGGTGTCGTCCCACGGCGCCTGTGCAGCTATCCGTGCTCCGAGGCCGTAAGCCGCGCCTGGCGGGACGAGGAGCGGCGCCTGCTCGAACGGCTCCCCGCGGTCGAAGCCGAAGTCTCGGAGATCCTCGATGCGGCAATCGAGAAGATCATGATCCTGCGACGAGAGCCGGAGGAAGGCATCCATGCGCTCGAGGCCTCGATTCGCCGAAGGGCAGGCCGTGACCTCCGCCGAGCGAACCGCCGCTGGTCGGAGGAGATCGCAGGCGCGGACACGACCAGGTGGCGGGCCCTCGCGGCGTTGGCCGCGCTGGATGGCCGGGATGGCGTCCGTCCGGAAGCGACCCGCTGGAAGCGGCGCGGACTCGGAGCCGCCCGCCTGAGCCGCACGAAATCTGCAGATATGTATGAGTGACCGTGCCCATTTCTGGGTTCGGTTTTCTGACGTTTGGATGGGTATCGGTCTGACGAGTCGTCTCGTACGTGCGGCGCTCGCCGCGGCACTGGCCGGGGCGGTGCTGTCGGGGTGCAGTGCGCCCGTGGACGAGGAGCCGGTGGATCCCGATCTCACCTGGGAGGAGGCGAAGGCGGCCGCCCAGGAGACCGAGCGGGAGATCGCCGCGCTGATCCCCGAGGACGCCATCGTCAGCATCGAGCAGCAGGAGACCGGGATCCTGCTTTCCTGCGATGAGGAGAGCCACAACTGGAACGGATTCACGACGGTGTCCGTGACGCCGGGGGCCGATGTCGATGCTTTGGCGCAGCAGCTCGAGGCGCACTTCGATTCGGATGCGCGCTTCGAGAGCCGTTCGTGGACCACCCTGGGAGAGACCTACGCGGTGCAGCTGATGGCAGTCGATACGGCTGAGAACTACATCATCTCGCATGACGAACGCGGCAAGCTCCGTATCGAGTCGGGTTCGGAGTGCTTCATCCTGCCCGAGGACGTCTACCCGCGCGGGCCGTTCTGACGCGCCCGCGCTGACACCCTCACAGCACGCCGAGCACCCGCACGGCCTCCCGCTCCGCGACGAGCTCTGCGACCGTGGCATCCAGGCGGCGCTGCGCCCAAGCATCCATCTCGAGCCCCTCGACGATCCGCCACTCGCCGTCGACCGAGCGCACCGGGAACGACGACACGAGCCCCTCGGGCACCCCGTACTCGCCGTGCGAGACGACACCGGCGCTCGTCCAGTCGTCGGTGCCGAGAACCCAATCTCGGGTGTGCTCGATCGTCGCGTTCGCAGCCGAGGCCACCGACGACGAACCGCGCACCTCGATGATCTCCGCTCCGCGCTTCGCGACGCGCGGGATGAACGTCTCCTCCAACCACGCCGGAACATCGTCCATACGTTCGGCCAGCGCCTCGGCGACCGGGCGGCCGTCGACCGTCGCGTGCGAAATGTCGGGGAACTGCGACGCCGAATGGTTGCCCCAGATCGGCACCCGCCGGATGCTCGCCACCGGTGCATCCAGCGCGAGCGCCAGCTGCGCCCGCGCCCGGTTCTCATCGAGTCGGGTCAGCGCCGTGAAGCGTTCGGCGGGCACCCCATCGGTGGATGCCGCGGCGATGAGCGCATTCGTGTTGGCGGGGTTCCCGACCACCGTCACCCGCACGCCCGGTGACGCGTTCTCCGCGATCGCCCGCCCCTGCGGCCCGAAGATCCCGGCGTTGGCCGCCAGCAGATCGGCCCGCTCCATGCCCGGACCGCGCGGCCGCGCACCGACCAGCAGCGCGATATCGCATCCGTCGAAACCTGTGCCCGCGGCATCCGTCACCTCGACGTCCTCGAGCAGAGCGAACGCGCCATCCTGCAGCTCGAGAGCCGCACCCTCAGCCGCCCTCATCCCCTGAGGGATCTCCAGCAACCGCAACCGCACCCGCTCATCCGGCCCCAGCATGTCGCCCGCGGCGATGCGGAACAGCAGCGCATACCCGATCTGCCCGCCCGCACCCGTGATGGTGATCGTCGTCGTCATGCGCCCGAGCCTACGGCGGCTACGCCGCAGAGAACAGAGTGCGCGGTACCCTCATGGCATGACGTTCAACCCGGATGCCGACATCTCGACGCACAAGACCCGCCGACCGGGCCGCACCGCCGCCGTCGCGGGCGTCGGCGGCGTCGGCATCCTCGGCATCATCGCGCTGATCGCCGGCCCCCT
>NZ_CANROA010000088.1 GCF_947632095.1 uncultured Microbacterium sp.
CCTTCGACGGTGAGCTCGGCTCACTCGACCACGCCATCGCATCCCCGTCGCTGACCGACTCGGTCACGGGAACCGGCGTGTGGGGCATCAACTCCGCCGAGTGGAGCGACCGCGGATACTCCTTCGGCGCGGCTGAAGCGGGAACGCCCTTCCGCTCGAGCGATCATGATCCCGTCATCGTCGGCCTCTCGAGCGACATCCCGCCGGTCAGCATCGACATCGTCACGATCAACGACTTCCACGGCCGTATCGAAGCGGATGGCGCCGCAGCCGGTGCCGCGGTTCTCGCGGGCGCCGTGCAGCAGGTGCGCGAGGCGAACCCGAACACGGTGTTCGCCGCCGCGGGCGACCTGATCGGGGCATCCACCTTCACGTCCTTCATCGCCGACGACAACCCCACGATCGACGCGCTCAACGCCGCCGGTCTCGACGTCAGCGCGGCGGGCAACCACGAGTTCGACCAGGGCTGGGAGGATCTGCGCGATCGGGTGCAGGACCGCGCCGACTGGGAGTACATCTCCGCGAACGTCTTCCTCACCGAGACGGGGGAGACCGCCCTCGCGCCGGCGTGGGTGACCGAGATGGACGGCGTGAGCGTCGGATTCATCGGCGCGGTCACGGAGGAGCTCGAGTCGCTCGTCTCCGCCGAGGGCATCGCAGACCTCGAGGTGCGCAGCATCGTCGAATTGGTCAATGCCGTCGCCGCCGATCTCACCGACGGCGACGCAGCCAACGGCGAGGCCGACGTTCTGATCCTCCTCGTGCACGAGGGGGCGAGCTCCGCGGAGCTCGACGCCATCACGCCCGAGTCGGCGCTGGGCGAGATCGTCGACGGCGTCGACGACAGCGTCTCGGCAATCGTCTCGGCGCACACGCACCTCGCCTACAACCACGTCATCGATGGACGCCCGGTGGTCTCGGCCGGTCAGTACGGCGAGAACTTCGGCCTGATGAACCTGGTGGTCGATCCGGCGACGCAGGAGCTCCTCTCGATCACGAATGAGATCAAGCCGCTGACGAAGGACGGCGCCCCGCTGTACCCGGCGGTCACCGCCGTGCAGGAGATCGTCGACGCGGCCGTCGAGGAAGCCGATATCCTCGGCGCCGAATCGGTCGGCTCGATCACCGCGGACTTCAACCGTGCACGTCAGAGCAACGGCTCCGAGAACCGCGGCGGCGAGTCGACGATCGGAAACTTCGTGGCCGACGTGCACCGCTGGGCGACGGGAGCCGACATCGCCCTCATGAACCCGGGCGGCATCCGGGCCAATCTCGCCTTCTCCTCCAGCGGCGAGGGCGACCCGGACAGCAACGTGACCTTCCGCGAGGCGGCGACGGTGCAGCCGTTCGCCAACACGCTCGTCACGCTCGATCTCACCGGCGCGCAGCTGAAGAGCGTCCTGGAGGAGCAGTGGCAGCCGGCTGGCGCCAGCCGTCCGTTCCTCAAGCTCGGCGTCTCGGAGGGCCTGCACTACACCTACGATCCGACCGCGGCAGCGGGGGAGCGCATCACGGCGATCACGCTGAACGGCGAGCCGATCGACCCGCAGGCGAGCTACAGCGTCGCCGCGAACTCCTTCCTCGCGGCGGGCGGCGATAACTTCTTCACCCTCGCCGAGGGAACGAACCTCGCCGATACCGGCCGCAGCGACCTGGCCGCGATGGTCGACTGGTTCGACGCGAACGGCGAGGCCGCTCCCGACCTCGCGCAGCGCGCCGTCGGCGTGGTGCTGAGCGCACCGGCGGACGAGGCCTACGAGGGCGGCGAAGAGGTCACGATCGATCTCTCCTCGCTCGCGTTCAGCGCCGGCGAGGCTCAGCCCGACGAGGTCTCGGTCTCCATCGGCGACTCCGTGCTCGCCACGGGCGCGGTGGATGCCGCGGTCGTCGACACGACGGACGAGGCGGGCCGGGCGAGCCTGACGTTCACGGTTCCCGAGGGCCTCACGGGCGAGCAGTCGCTCACCATCACGGCCGGCGCGACCGTCGTGCAGGTCCCGTTCCCGATCGCCGGTGAAGACACCGGAGGCTTCGAAGGGACGCTCACGGTGACGCCGGGGGCTGTGAAGCCCGGCGGCTCGGTCACCGTCGCCGGTGCGGACTTCACACCGGGCGCGCGCGTGACGCTGACTCTGCAGTCCTCGACGGGCAGTGCCGTGAAGCTGACGACGGTGACGGTGCGCGATGAAGGAACGTTCCGCACGAGCGTGACCGTGCCGAAGAAGACGGATGCCGGTGATTACAGGGTCGTCGCGACCGAGGACGATGCGGGGCAGGCCTCCGCAGGCATCACCGTGATGAAGTCCGGTGGGGGGATCGGCGGGATCATCAAGGACATCATCGACTGGCTGTGGAAGCTGCTGTTCGGCTGACCGATCGATGATGGCGGAGACCACCGGAGCGCACGGTGGTCTCCGCCATCATCGCTCTGACGCCCGGCAGGAGCACAGCCGGGCCGCGACTAGACTGGTATCCATGCGTGAGCCGAAAGAATCGTCCTTCCCGAAGATCCGGGGAGCGCTGACGTTCTACCAGGTGGCATCCATCATCACCGGCGTCATGCTGATCCTGCTGCTGGCCGAGATGATCTTCAAGTACACGCCCATCCATCTCGAGCTCTTCGCCGGCGGCGACGGCGGCTTCCTGTGGTTCGCGCCGGTCATCGTGCAGGACGGCTGCGAGTGGTTCTCGCTGTTCGTCCCCGGTGGCATGGACTGCAAGATGCTCTCGACGGGCGACACCGCCGGAGGAACGAACCTCTCGCTGATGATTCTCGTGGCGCACGGCTGGTTCTACGTCGTCTATCTCTTCTCCATCTTCCGCCTGTGGAGCCTGATGCGCTGGCCCTTCCGTCGCTTCATCGTGCTCGCACTCGGCGGCGTGGTGCCCGTGCTGTCCTTCATCATGGAGGCCAAGATCTCTCGCGAGGTCAAAACGTATCTCGCGTCCCGTGAAGAGGCATCCGCCTCTGCGACCGCAACCCAGGAGGCAGCGCGATGAGCGCCGACACTGCCCAGCGGCCCGTTCTCGTCGTCGATTTCGGTGCGCAGTACGCGCAGCTGATCGCGCGTCGGGTTCGTGAGGCCGGCGTCTACAGCGAGATCGTGCCCCACACGGTCACCGCCGCTGAGATCACCGAGAAGAACCCGGTCGCCCTGATCCTCTCCGGCGGTCCGTCGTCGGTGTACGAAGAGGGCGCGCCGAAGCTCGATTCGGCGATCTTCGATCTCGGCATCCCCACCCTCGGCATCTGCTACGGCTTCCAGGTCATGGCCCGTGCCCTCGGCGGCGAGGTGGCCAACACCGGCCTGCGCGAGTACGGCGCCACCGACGCGGTCGTCGCGAACGACGGCGGCGTACTGCTGGGCGGTCAGCCCACCACGCAGAACGTGTGGATGAGCCACGGCGATCAGGTCTCGCAGGCTCCCGCCGGCTTCGAGGTGCTCGCCTCGACCGCAGACACCCCGGTCGCTGCCTTCGGCAGCGACGAGAAGTGCTTCTACGGCGTGCAGTGGCACCCTGAGGTCAAGCACTCCGACCACGGCCAGGAGATCATCGAGAACTTCCTGCACAAGGCTGCAGGCCTCGCCGCCGACTGGAACAGCGGCAACGTCATCGAGGAGCAGGTCGCGCGCATCCGCGAGCAGGTCGGCTCGGCGCGGGTCATCTCCGCGCTCTCCGGAGGCGTCGACTCCGCGGTCTCCACCGCTCTCGTGCACAAGGCCATCGGCGACCAGCTCACCGCGGTCTTCGTCGACCACGGGCTCCTCCGCAAGGGCGAGCGCGAGCAGGTCGAGCAGGACTACGTGGCATCCACGGGCGTCCGCCTGATCACCGTCGACGCGGCCGACACCTTCCTCGGCCACCTCGAGGGCGTCACCGACCCCGAGCAGAAGCGCAAGATCATCGGCCGCGAGTTCATCCGCGCGTTCGAGAAGGT
>NZ_CANROA010000089.1 GCF_947632095.1 uncultured Microbacterium sp.
TGCACGCCGCCGACGCGGTCGGCCGCGATCTGCGCGAGGTAGCCGGATGCTGCGAAAGCGGCCATCGGGTCGGCGGCCAGGCCGCGCGACTCGCGCCACTCGGCGAGGGCCGGACGCACGTCAGTGTAGAAAGCGTCCATGAAGACCGCGTTGGCGGCCAGGACGTCGCCGGACTTCTGGGCGGCCGACAGAGCGTCGCGGTCGACGAGCAGGGCACGAGCCGTCATCTCCTGCACGTTGAGCACGGAGCGGATCTGGCCGGGGATCTTGTCCTCGACGTTGTGGCACTGGTCGAGCATGAAGGCCACGTCGGGGTTGTTCAGGCCGCCGCCGCGCACGACCTCGAAGAGGATGCGGAACAGCTGGAACGGGTCTGCCGCGCCGACGATGAGGTCGTCATCGGCGTAGAAGCGCGAGTTGAAGTCGAAGGAGCCGAGCTTGCCGAGGCGCAGCAGCTGCATGACGATGAACTCGATGTTCGTGCCGGGGGCGTGGTGGCCGGTGTCAAGGCAGACCATGGCCTTGTCGCCGAGGGTGGCGACCTGCGCGTAGCTGGTGCCCCAGTCGGGAACATCGGTGTGGTAGAAGGCGGGCTCGAAGAACTTGTACTCGAGCACCATGCGCTGCTCGTCGCCGAGGCGGGCGTAGATCTTCTCGAGGGAGTCCTGCAGGCGGTCCTGGCGTCCGCGCATGTCTGCCTGGCCGGGGTAGTTCGAGCCGTCGGCGAGCCAGATTTTCAGGTCGCGCGAGCCGGTGGCGTCCATGACGTCGATGCAGGCGAGGTGGTGGTCGATGGCCTTCTGGCGGATCGCGGCGTCTTCGTGCGTGAGCGCGCCGAACTTGTAGTCGTCGTCCTGGAAGGTGTTGG
Organism: uncultured Microbacterium sp.; assembly: GCF_947632095.1. Lineage (GTDB taxonomy): Bacteria > Actinomycetota > Actinomycetes > Actinomycetales > Microbacteriaceae > Microbacterium. The sequence goes on from NZ_CANROA010000089.1 coordinate 869, forward strand.
AGTTGACGGTGCCGAGGGTGACGCCGTGGTCTTCGGCGTGCTTGCTGAGGTCGGCGAAGTCGCACATGTCCCACGGGATGTGCAGCGCGACGGCCGGGGCCAGCGCGGTGTACTTGTGCACCTGTGCGGCATCGGCGATCTTCTCGAACGGGTCGCGCGGGGTGCCGGGCGTGCCGAAGACCTTGAAACGCGTGCCGGAGTTGCCGAACGCCCACGAGGGCAGCTCGATCGACTGCTTCTCGAGCTCGGAAAGGATGTCGGAGGAGAGGATGCTCACGATGCGCTGCTTTCGGTTGAGGTGGACTCGGTCAGTTGCTCGGCGAGGTTGAAGACCTCGCTGAGAGGCGTGGAGGCCTGGTCGGGGCGTCCGCCCAGCCCGACGAAGAAGCGGCCCATTTCGGCCTCCCACTTCGCGGCGATGGGGGAGGCGGCGAGGTATGCCTGTGCGGCTTCGTCGTCGTCGGTCTCGTAGTAGCCGATGAGCATGCCGCCGTCGCCGAGGAACAGCGAGTAGTTGCGGCGGCCGGATGCGGCGATCTCCGCCAGCATCTCGGGCCAGACGGGGGAGTGACGGGCGACGTACTCGTCGATCAGGTCGGGGGCGATCTGCAGTTGGAAGCAGACGCGTGTGGGTGAAGTCGCCATTGAGGTTCTCCTGAGAGGGGTGAGCGCGGTGCGCGCTCTGTGAATCGTTTCAACGATAAGCCTGGATGACCGATCGCGCAACTGCGCCCGATTCGCGCGCCGAAGAAGGGGTGGGCGGATGCCGTACACTCGCGGTCAGTGTGCAGGAGGAGAAGGCATCAATGGCGGTGAGCGTTCGCGAGGTTGCGGTGGCGGCCGGAGTCTCTGTCGGGACGGTGTCGAACGTTCTGAATCGGCCTGAGAAGGTGTCGGATGCTGTGCGCGGACGTGTGCTCGCAGCGATCGATGAGCTCGGCTTCGTGCGCAACGACGCCGCCCGTCAGCTGCGGGCGGGTCGAAGCCTGTCGATCGGCCTGCTGGTGCTCGATATCCGCAACCCGTTCTTCGCCGAGGTGGTGCGCGGCGCGGAGGAGCGCGCTGAGGTGCATGGCATGTCCGTGCTGGTCGCCAACAGCGATGAGAAGCAGGAGCGCGAGGCCACCCACCTCGACCTCTTCGAGCAGCAGCGCGTCGCAGGGGTGCTCGTCACTCCGGTTGCCGACGCCTCGTCGCGGCTGCGCGACATGAGCGGTCGCGGCATCCCCGCGGTGCTCGTCGACCGCGAATCCCATGATCCGCGTTTCGCCTCCGTCGCCGTCGACGACGTGATGGGCGGACGCCTCGCGGCCGAGCACCTTCTCGACACCGGGCGCCGTCGCCTCGCCTTCGTCGGAGGGCCCGCCGGCATCCGCCAGGTCGCCGACCGTCTGCAGGGGGCGCAGGATGCCGCGTTGCGGGCGGGAGCTGCGATCGAGGTCATCGCGACCGAGGCGCTGAGCGTGGAGGAGGGGCGTCGCGCCGGCCGGCGCATCCTCGAGCGGAGCTCGCAGGAGCGGCCCGATGCCGTCTTCGCGGCCAATGACCTGCTCGCCCTCGGCGTGATGCAGAGCCTCGTCATGACGGGCGATGCCCGTGTGCCCGCCGACATCGCGCTCATCGGTTACGACGACATCGACTTCGCCGCCGCTGCCGTCATCCCGCTGAGCTCGATCCGCCAGCCGGCGGCCCTCATCGGATCGACCGCCGTCGACCTTCTTCTCGCCGGAGAAAGCCGCCGCGACGAGCACGTTCTCTTCGAACCCGAGCTCGTGGCCCGCGCGAGCACACTCGGAATCTGACGCTCGGTTCGCACCGCGTTCGAACACCCGTTATGCTGGACGAGTGCACCCGATCCTCGGACCGGATGCCTGGAGACGTCGCATAGTGGCCTAGTGCACCACCCTGCTAAGGTGGAGTCCTCTTTAAAGGGGACCGAGGGTTCAAATCCCTCCGTCTCCGCCACAGATCCTGAGCCGCGACATCGTATACGAACCAGTCGCGGCTCAGGATTTTTTGTTGTCTCGGACTGTTACGGGTGGCGCGCCTCGTGATCAATCGACGACGGTCTAGTTCTTCGGCGCCGGAGAAGCCATCAACGGGTGTCGATATTCAACGGACATCAGATGTCATATATTTGAATCCGCTATGTGCGTTTGAAGCGATCGCGCAGGCTGATCCGAGGGATGGACGATGAAGAGGTTCCGACGCGCGCGTTCGCTCATGACCCGAGCCCTTGGAGGGCTTCTTTCGTTCGTTTTGGTCGGGGCAATCTTGGTCTATTTGCCGAGCCCGACCCAAGCTAGCGCGGATGAATCGGTGGTTGTCCCCGCGGCGGCGTCGGCCCCGACAACGGTCATTCTCACCTCGACGCACGCATCGCTCCAAGCGGGCCAAAGCGCAACGCTGACGGCTCGCGTAGACCAGCCGATCGAGGACAGTTCCAGTCGCCTCGAGATTTGGAATGCCTCACGCGATACGCGCATTGCCGAGTGCACCTCTGGGGTTGAATGTGCGGTAGTCGTCCAAATGTCCAGTGGTAGCCACGAATCTTTCGAAGCTCGTGTCAATTCGATCACTTCGAACGAGGTGGTTGTTGAGCGTGCGGCGTGGTCGGTGTCGTTGAATGTGGATAAGAGTGTTTTCTCCGTTGGGGAATCGGTGACGTTGACGGCGATGCCGAATCAGGACATCAAGTTGGCTCAGCCGTATCGGGTGTATGTGCTGGACGTGACGACGGATCGCACGATCGGTGTGTGCAACCACAGCGGGAGGGGCTCGAACGCTCAGTGGGCTGATGGGGCGTGTGTGGTGTCGACGACCTTCCCGACGGGCCCGGCGCATACCTATCGCGCATATGTGGCGCAGGGCGCTTCGAATGTGGGTCATCCGCTTTCGGGATTGACTGACGTTCAAGCGATTAGTAACACCTTCTTCGCGTGGGCAGCCGGAGGTCCGACGCTTCCGCTGGAGACCGCGGGAGGATCGAAGGCTCTTCACGAACGAGGGTGTAGCCGGGGCCTGAAGCCGCCGGCTTCGAGGAGCGATCTCGCGACATAGTTCGTCA
>NZ_CANROA010000090.1 GCF_947632095.1 uncultured Microbacterium sp.
GCTGGATGGCGACGTTGCTCGTTCCCGGGCTGGCTCTCGGGGCGCTGCTGATCGCGCGGCGATGGCGAGACGCGGTGCTGGTGGCGGGGACCCTGATCGTCAGCGTCGCGCTGGTTCAACTGCTCAAGAGCGTGTTCGGTCGTTCCCGGCCCGCTGACATGCTCGTCGCCTCGGACTTCGGTTCCTTCCCCTCGGGGCATACGGCGAATGCGGCGACCCTCGCGGCCCTGGCGATCGTGCTGTTCCCCCGCCTCTGGGTCGTGATGATCGCTATCGCGTGGACGCTCGCCATGGCGTTCTCTCGCACCGTGCTGTCGGTGCACTGGCTGAGCGACACGTTCGGCGGGATGCTGGTGGGAGCCGGTGCGACGATGCTCGTCGCCGCGATCCTGCTGCCCTGGGTGCGGCGGGCGAGGACAGCGGAAGCCATCGAGGAGGCGGCGTGAGAAGCATCCGTCGCTGTCGGCCGGAGGATCGCGCGGCGCTCTCGGATATCTGCGTGCGCACGGCGCATGCCGGCGCCGATGCCCGAGGGATGCTGTCGGATGACGATCTGTGGGGACTGCTGTACGCGCTGCCCTATGCCGAACGGCATCCCGACCTCTGCTGGGTCGTCGACGACGGCGAGGGCCGCGCGATCGGCTATCTCGTCGCGACGGATGACACCGCTGCATTCGAGGAATGGTTCCGGGCCGAGTGGTGGCCGCGGTTCGCCCGGAGCTTCCGGAAGCCGGAGTCGTTGCCGGAACGTGAGTTGCTCGCGTCGGCGAATGCGCGCGGCTCGAACCCCGTGCCCCATGCAGGCCGGTATCCGGCGCATCTGCACATCGACCTGCTGCCCGAGGCGCAGGGAGAGGGGTGGGGCAGGGGCCTCGTCGAGACGCTGCTGACCGATCTCCGAGCCCGTGGCGTGCCCGGGCTGCACCTCGAGATGGACCCGGCCAACACCAGCGCCGCTGGGTTCTATGAACGGCTCGGCATGCACCCGTTGGAGACAGGGCCGGACGGACAGGCCTACGGCATTCTGCTCTGAGCAGAGCGGAAACGACTGAGGGCCCCGCAGAAGCGGGGCCCTCAGAGGAAAATGGCGGTGATGGCGGGATTCGAACCCGCGGTTGCTTGCACAACACACGCTTTCCAAGCGTGCTCCTTCGGCCGCTCGGACACATCACCAAGGAACAACTTGATCAGTCTATCCGATCCGGAGCAGTGCAAGTGACCGCGGCCGGTACCCCGCGCGCGTCCCGCGTAAAATCGAGGCGTGGCCACTCCCAAGATCGTCCTGTTCTACGCCTTCACCCCGCTGCCAGACCCGGAGGCGATCCGCATCTGGCAGCGCGACCTCGGTGAGGCGCTGGGGCTGCGCGGTCGTCTGATCATCTCGAAGGACGGCATCAACGGAACCCTCGGCGGTGACATCTGGGCGCTGAAGAAGTGGTCGCGCTCCTTCCGCTCCTATGCGCCCTTCGCCGACGCCGACATCAAGTGGAGCGAGGGGACCGGCCTCGACGACGAGGGCCGCAGCCTCGACTTCCCGAAGCTCAGCGTCAAGGTGCGCGACGAGATCGTCTCCTTCGGCGCCCCGGGCGAGTTGCGCGTCGATGAGAACGGGGTCGTGGGCGGCGGCATCCGGCTCAGCCCCGACGAGCTGCACACGCTCGTCGCCGAACGCGACGACGTCGTCTTCTTCGACGGGCGAAACGCACTCGAAGCCGAGATCGGTCGTTTCAAGGACGCGATCGTCCCCGACACCGAGACCACGCGCGACTTCGTCGAGCTGCTGGACTCGGGAGCCTACGACGATCTGAAGGGGAAGCCGGTCGTCACCTACTGCACGGGCGGCATCCGCTGCGAAGTGCTGTCGAGCCTGATGACCGCCCGCGGATTCGGCGAGGTCTACCAGCTCGACGGCGGGATCGTCCGCTACGGCGAGAAGTTCGGCGACGACGCCCTCTGGGAAGGATCGCTCTACGTTTTCGACAAGCGCGGCTCCGTCGACTTCAGCGACCACGCCGCCGTCATCGGTGAGTGCGCGGGGTGCGGCGAGCCGACCAAGCGCACCGCGAACTGCCCGGATGCCTCGTGCCGCACCCAGTTCGTCGTGTGCGAAGCGTGCGACGCCGTGCCCTGCGAGGCGCACACCGCCTGAGCCTCAGGAGACCAGCGCTCGCAGGTAACGCCGGCGGGCGACGACCTGCGCGAGGCACAGGAGCGGGTACAGCATCCGCCAGATACCGGAGGAAGCCGGTGCGGTGAGGGAACGGACCGTCAGCGTGACGGCGTCGCCGTCGCGACTCACGATGAAAGCCTCCTCGCCATCGACCGGATGCCCCGGCAACGTCCGATAGGAAAAACCCACCCGATCGGCGGTCTCGACGACCTCGACCACCTCGACGGGCTCGGTGATCGTGATGCCCAGAACACGCGCCGTGATGACGAGACGCTCACCCGCAGGGGCCGGGTCGGTGCTCGCCACTCGGAATGCGCTCCGGGTCTTCACCCGCCACAGGAGCACATCGCGGACAGCGCGCTCGAAGACGTCGGCACCCTGGCCGATCACGGCTGAGACCTCGGAGTGCCGGTGCGTGCCGGCCGGATGCCAGATCTCCTGCGCGGGCGAGGTCATACGGCGGTCGCCACGAGGTAGTCGTTGCGCTCGCCGATGAGTCGGCGCAGATAGGGGACGAGGATGAACCGCTCGGCGAGCACGCCGAAGACCGGCGACTCGATCGTCAGAGTGTCGGTCATGACGGTCGTCTCGCCGTCGCGCTCGAACCGGTGCTCATGATGGAAGGAGCGGAACGGCCCGTGCACCTGCTCATCGACGAAACGTCCCGGGCGGTCCAGCGCGGTGACCTTCGAGGTCATCGTGAACCAGATCCCGAAGTGACGGGCACGCCACGTTACCGTCTCGTCCAGTCCGATCGTTCCGCTCGTCACCCCGGCGACCGCCTGCTCGCCGGAGGCCGCCATCGATTCCCGGTGCGCGTCGATGCTCAGCGATGCGTCGAAGAGAGCCTCCCGAGGGATCTCGCAGCGGGTGACGAGGGTGAACGCGGAGGTCATGTCTCGATCCTCGCACTCCGACGCGTGACCGGTTGCAGCAGCGAGCGGGGCAGGAACAGGGCACGCAGGGCGGGGCCGGTGCCGCTGAGGATGCGCAGCTGCGCGATCACCGCGGTCAGTGCGAGATCGAGTGATCCGGTGGGGGCGGCGTCTGCGGCATAGCTCGCCCGTTCGATCGCGCCGACGAGAACACGCACGGAAACCGGCTCCGCACCGAAAGCGATCAGTCGCGCTCCGACCGCCCGCGGGCTCTCGGCCGAGCTGATCGGTACACCGAGATCAACCAGGGTGGCATTCAGCTCGTCCCAGGTGCTGCGGGCATCGCCCTGTCGCGCGCGAGAGCGGCGCGCGGTACGGATGATGAGACGGAGCAGCAGGGGGAGGAGGGCGAGGAAGATCAGTCCGAGGAACCCGAGAGCGACAGGCATCGGATTCAGGGAATCGACCCGCTGTTCTCCGGAACCGCTTTCAGCTTCGGTATCCCGATCGACGTTCGGACCGCTCGTTGCGGTAGCCGACGGCGTGGCCGAGGGAGCCGGCGCCGAGGGGAGCGCAGAGCCGCCGCCGGTGGAGGCAGCGGGGCGGAAGTCGGTCGGTGCCCCCAGCGAGGCGGTCGGCTCGAACGGCACCCAGCCGATCCCCGCGAAATGGATCTCGGGCCAGGCGTGCAGCTGATCGCTGCTGACCTCGTAGAGGAACTCCGCACCGCGCTTGTGATCCGTCACGGTCCCCGGAAGGTACCC
>NZ_CANROA010000091.1 GCF_947632095.1 uncultured Microbacterium sp.
CCGGACAGGCCCAGCAGGACGACGATCTCGCCCGGTTCGACGGACAGCGACACCCCCTCGAGTGCCGGCTTGGCGGCTCCTGGATAGGTCTTGTCCAGATCGGTGATCCGGACGGCGGGGGTGTCGCTGCTCGTCATCTCAATGCTCCTGGCTGTGTGCGGTTCGGGCGTTCGGGGTCAGGCCCGGCAGGCCTCGACCTCGTCCGCGATCTCGTCGCAGAGGGTACGGATCAGGTCGTAGTACGCGTCGTCGACGGCGCCGTATCCGAACCAGCCGTCCGTGAGGAACTCGTTGAGCTCGATGCCGGCGTCGGTCAGGTCGGACTGGGTGCTGTCGGCGAGAGCCTCGAACAGCTGGTCCTTGACCTCCTGGGGCAGGGCCGCCTGCAGCACGATGGGCGCTGCGGGGACCTGCACGCGCTGCACCTCCACGAGCTCACCCGACTCGATGAACGGGTCGGCGTCGATGTCCTGGACGAAGCCGACCTGGCAGTCGACGCCCTCGGCGACCTTCTTGGCGTTGAGGTCGTGCTCCTCGCCGAAGACGCGGTCGCCCTCGGGAACCGTCACGCCGACTTCGAGCAGTCCGCCCATGGGAACGGCGAAGCCCGAGGTCGAGGTGGGGTTGACGAAGCAGACCGCCTGGTCGGCGAAGTCCGCGAGGGTTTCGACGTCGGACGCCGGGTTCTTCACGGCGACCGAGAAGTAGCCGGGCTCGGCGCCCTCCTGGGTGATCTGCGCGCCGATCGGTTCGATGTCGGCACCGGCGTTCTGCGACTGGTAGTAGGTGAAGGCCGAGATCTGAGCGATGTCGATCTGGTCGGCGGCGAGTCCCTGCACGACGGCGGTGTAGTCGGTCGCCTGGAACATCTCGACGTTCTTGCCGGTGATCTCCGCGATCCAGTCGGCGATCGGCTGCGCGTCCTGATCGGCGCCCTCGTGATCGGGGAGGACGGCGAAGACCAGGGTGTCCGCGTTGCCCGAGGCGAAGGCGCCCTCGCCGGCGCCGTCGGAGCCGGTGGTCGAGTCGGCGGAGTCCGCCGAACATGCCGCGAGGCCGAAGGCGAGGGTGAGGCCGGCCGCGATCGCGAGGCCGCGCTTGAGGGGTGACTGCATGAGGAAGGGCCCTTTCACAGGTGCGGGTGCAGGTTGTGGGATCGGCGGGACCGCCGACCTGACGATCACACCGCTGCCGGGCGACATCCGCGGATCGCGGCGCTGACCCGCGCGTGAACGGGTCGTGAATTCCGGATGCCGTGGACTGCCCTGTTGCGGACGGCGGACTCCGTCGCCGCCGGAAGAGGTTCTGTCGGGGAAAGCCCCCGGTGTGCAACAACCTCCGCTGTGCGCAACGCGCCGGGACACCGGGTTCGAGCACGTCATCCGGGTAGCCTGAGAACATGGCGAAATCCGGCAGGCCCTCCCGCGCGTCCGGCGGCGCATCCGGCCGGGGCGCGCGCCGTCCCGCAGCGTCCGCGAAGGGGGCCAAGGGCACCCGGCCCGCTCCGAAGAAGAAGCCGGCGCAGAAGGTCGTCTTCGACGCTCCTGCTCCCCCGCCCGAGGAGCCGCGCTCTTTCCGCCTCGGCGCGGTGCCCGGGGCGACACCGGGCAAGTGGATCGACATCTGGAAGCGTCGGATGCCGCACGTCGAGCTTGAGCTCATCCCGGTCTCCGCGGCGGATCAGCGAAGCGCCCTCGAGGAGCTCGACGCGGTGCTCGTGCGCCTGCCGCTCGTCGACGACACGCTGCACATCATCCCGCTGTACGACGAGCTGCCGGTGGTCGTGGCATCCGCCGAATCCCACCTGCTCTCCGCCGACGAACTGACCTACGCCGATCTTGAGGGCGAGGTGCTCATCACCCCGCTCGACGACGTGCTCGGCCCGCTCGAGATCCCCGGCACGACCGCGCCGCGGTTCGCCCCGCTCGCCACCACGGGCGACGCGATCGCCACGGTCGCGACCGGCGTGGGCATCATCGTCACGCCCATGTCGCTCGCCCGCGCGCACCGCCGCAAGGACGTCGATTACCGCCTCCTGGAGGGCGGGCCCACCTCGTCCGTCGCCCTCGCCTGGCCGCGCGATCGCACCACCGATGACGTCGACGCGTTCATCGGCATCGTTCGCGGGCGGACCGCGAACTCCTCGCGCTGATATGGCCGAGATCCTCTACGTCTGCGTGCGCCCCGAGCGGGGCGCCGCCGATGCCGAGCATGCGTCGTTCCGGCGCGGCCTGGGTGTCGAGGAGCTCGATCGTCTGGACCTCGTCACGACCCCTCTGACCGAGGACGTGCTCGATCGTCACACCGGTTTCGTGATCGGCGGGTCGCCGTTCAACGTGACGGATGCCGTGACGTCGCCGCTGCAGCAACGGGTCGAGGCCGACCTCGAGCGCATCGCGGAGCGCGCGGCATCCGGTGTCGCATCCGCGTTCTTCACCTGCTTCGGCATCGGCGTCGTGACGCGCATGCTCGGCGGTGAGTTGACCCTCGCGCATGCCGAGTCGACGCGGGCCGCGGAGATCCGAACGACGGATGCTGCGGCATCCGACCCGATCTTCGGGCCTTCGGCCCCCGCGCTGCGCGTCTTCACTGCCCATAAGGAGAGCGCGCGGCGCACCCCGCCGGGGGCGACGCTGCTCGCCACGAACGACGACTGCCCCGTGCAGGCGTACCGGGTCGGCAATCGCCTGTATGCGGCGCAATTCCACCCCGAGCCCTCGCCCCGGGACTTCGCGGACCGCATGACGTTCTACCGCAACAACGGCTACTTCGCCGCTGACGAGTTCGACCGCGTCTCCGGCGAGGTTCTCGCCGCCCGCGTCGACGGCGCGACGCTGCTGCGGCGCTTCGCCGGTCTCGTCTGAGCGCTCAGTCGACGTTGCCGCGCATGAGCGCGATGCGCTCGTCGAGATAGGCCGCCAGCGGCATCCACGAGCTGCCCGACCAGCGCACCATCGCGACGCCGTCCCGCATCGCCAGCGGCCCGGACTCGCCGCCGGCGTCCACGGCATCCATGTCGATCACCGACCAGCCGATGTGCGCGACCTCCCCCTCCGCGAAGCCTCCCTTCAACGCCAGCTCGCGCCGTGCGGCCCGTGCCCGCGCCGATTCGGCCGTGTATCCGCGCCGTCCCGCGTCGGCGGCTCGCAGCACCTCGGCCGTTGCGAGCACGTGCTCATCGGTCAGCAGCAGAACCCCGATGTGCCAGACCTCGCCGATCTTGACGATGCGGTGCCCCCGCCAGCGCGAGGTGCGCTCCTCACCGAGTCCTTCTTTCGGAACGTCCACCAGAGAACGACGGGCGGCGGACAGCAGATCGGAGGCGACGGATGACACCCGTTCAGGCTACCGATTCGCCACCTCCCCCGTGCTCGGGGCAGAATTGCACCGACCCTGCAAGGAGCTTCCATGTCTCAGACCGATACCGCACGCCTGCTCATCGCCTGCGATGACCAGCCCGGAATCGTCGCCGCCGTCGCCAACGTCCTGGCCGAGCACGACGCGAACATCATCTCGCTCGATCAGCATTCGACGGATGCCGAGGGCGGACGCTTCTTCCAGCGCACCGTGCTGCACCTCGACGGGCTCGCCGCCGCGCGTCCCGCCCTCGAAGCGTCGATCGGCGCGGTCGCCGAGAAATTCGGCATGGAGTGGTCGCTGCACGACACCTCGCGCCGCAAGCGCGTCGCGATCTTCGTGTCGAAGTACGACCACTGCCTCATGGAGCTGCTCTGGCGCCAGCAGCGCGGCCAGCTCGACGTC
>NZ_CANROA010000092.1 GCF_947632095.1 uncultured Microbacterium sp.
TCGAAGCCCGTGAGCGCGACGAGCTCCTCCCCCGAGCGCAGGTCGAGCAGGTGCGTCTCGAGCCGCTTGGGCAGCGGCACGAGCATGTCGTCGTAGGTGTTGCCCGCCAGGTCGGGAGCCACCGTCACGGCGGCGTACTGCCCGCTCGGCGAGGCGCACGCCTGCAGGATCGCGTTCCCGGCTCCGACTTCGAGCAGCGGCGTCGCCTGCCCCTCGTCATCGACGCGGATGATCGCCTGCCCGGTGGGAAGGCCCACCTCGTCGCGGGCCACGACGTGCCGCAGGGTTCCGCCGGGGAACGGCGTGATGGTCGTCGCGGCACCGTAGTCGGGTTCGGATGCCGCGAGCGGGACCTCCGAGCCATCGGCCAGGTTCAGCTCCACGACACTGCCGTCGATGCGCTCGACGATCGCGGTGTACGTGCCGCGGGAGACCCCCAGCAGGCGCATCGCGAGCCCGAGGGGCTGCGCCCCGGCGTCGCCGGAGCGGTCGTCGAGCGACAGCGTGCCTTCGAAGTCGATGAACAGCACGGCCGTCGAGTCGGGCACGAACTGCCACTCCGCGATGCTGGCCTCCGCACCACCGACCTCGATGATGCGCGGTTCATCCCCGCCGGAGATCGACTGGGTGACCAGCACGCTCGCGCGCCCGCTCTCCTCGCTGATCTCGCGGTCGGAGTACGTGTAGCCGACGAGCCCGCCGCGTTCGGAGACCTGCACCGCGCTGACGTAGCCGTCGCCGGGCAGGGCGAGCTCGCGCTCATCCTCGCCGGAGAGGTTCATGACGAGGATGCGCGATCCGTCTTCGTCCTCCACCGCGACGATCAGGTGCGTGGACGTCGCCCGGTAGTCGTTGATGCGCGGATGCGTGAACACGGGCCGCGCCTCGCCGGCGAGGTCGGTGCGGAAGATCTGGTCGTCGTCATCGGTGCGGTTGAGCAGGAAGACCTGCGACGCCGGAGTCGTGAACTCCGTGCGCAGATCGGCGGACGGGCCGCCGCCGATACCGGTCGCATCCGCGACCGTCACCGTGTAGTCGGTCTCGTCGTCGAGCGGGACGGTGAAGCGGATGCCGATGCTTCGGCCCGTGGCATCCACCGTGAACGGCACCGCCGGTTCGACCGTCACCTGTTCAGCGGCGATCGGTTCGACGGCTTGGTTCAGCGTGAGGATGACACGGCTGCCCGAGACCTGCATGGCCTCGGCCGTGTCGACCTGAACCTCGCTGATGCGCGGCCCCTGGAACAGGCTCACCGCGCCGAGGCCGGTGACCACGACCGCGAGAACGCCGACGACGGCGAGCAGCGAGGCCAGGAAGCGGCGATCGCCCGGCTTCTTCGGCGCTGCAGGAGGGTCTTCGACGAAGGGCGGGACCGCGGCGAGAACCAGCTCGGGAGCGAGCGGGATCGCGGGGACCGCGGGCTGGACGGGTTGAGCGACCGGAGCGGGTTGCTCGGATTGCGCGGTCGTCGCTGCTTCGACCGAAGCCGCCTCCGCCGCCTCCCGTGCGGCGCGCGCCTCGGCGCGGGTGCGGGGCGCGGGCCGACCCTCAGTACTCATAGGGATCCCCCGGCTCATCGATCTCGACAACGCTCTCGGGGATGACCCGCAGCCCGCCGTTCTCATCGGCGGCGACGGTTCCGGTGACCTCGATCCACTGCCCGGTGCCATAGCTGGATGCCTCGAGCGACACCGGAACAGCGGCGGGCTGGGCGTCGATCACGCAGTGCGTGATGACCAGACGGGTCAGGTTCACGGCATCCGCATCCTGTCCGGGGGTGACGAAACCTGTCAGCGTGACGGTCGAGCCGTCGTACGATTCGGGGCGCGACGCTGTGGCGAACACGGTCGACCATTCGCCGATGCCGAACGTCGTCGTGTCGGCGACGCCGAGCGTCGGGGTATCGGCGCCCGCGAAGAGGACTCCGCCGGTGTCGGCGCGCGACATGGCGAGCTCGACCGAGAGGGATGCCGGTGGCAGGACGAGCGCCGCGATGACCACGCCACTGGCGGCGACGCCCGCCGTCACGGTTCCGACGAGTCCGAGCGCGCGTTTCGCAGAGCCCGCGGCCGAAGCATCCGCCCCCTCCTGCGCCGCACCGTGATCATGCCCGTGGTCGTCTTCCTCGCCCGGGGCGAGCGTGAACGACCAGATCGCGCCGATCAGCACCACGACAGCCCCGGCGCACGCGAACCAGATGGATCCGGGGCTGATGTAGAGCGTCAACTGTCCGGCGATCGCGAGCCCCAGGGTGACGATCGAGATCACGACCGCGAGCCCGAGCCCGAGCCAGCGGGACGCGATGCCGCGAAGACGAGAACGTGATTCAGCCAAGGACGTTCACCCCGATCCCGATCGCGAACGCGCTGAGCAGCACCACGACGACAACGCCGACGAGCGTGCGCGTGGTGAACGTGGTGCGCAGCAGCGCGAGCATCTTGACGTCGACGAGCGGGCCGACGAGCAGGAATGCGATGAGCGCGCCCGACGAGAACGTGGATGCGAACGACAGCGCGAAGAAGGCGTCGACGTTCGAGCAGATCGCGACCGTCATCGCCAACGCCATCATCGCCACGATCGACAGAACGGGGTTCGACCCGATCGCCAGGAGCACATCGCGCGGGATGAGCACCTGCACGGCCCCGGCGAGCGCCGAGCCGATCACGAGGGCGGGCATCACGGCGCGCAGTTCGATGAGGAACTGGGTGAGGCTGCGGCGCGTGGGCGTGCCGTGCTCGTGGGTGACGCGCTCACAGGTCGCCGTGAACTGCTGCGTGAGCAGAGCGTCGGGCGAGGGGTGACGGCTGTAGATCCAGCCGATGAGGTTCGCGATCAGGTATCCGCCGACGAGGCGGGCGATGAGGATGCCCCCGTCCCAGCCGAATGCGGCGTGCGTCGTGATGATGACGATCGGGTTCACGATCGGTGCGGCGATGAGGAAGGTCATCGCCTCGGCAGGAGCCAGGCCGCGCATCATGAGGCCGCGGGCGAACGGCACGTTGCCGCACTCGCAGACGGGGATCAGCATCCCGAGCAGCGACAGCACGGCGCGGCGGGCCCAGCCGGCCCGCGGCAGCCAGCGTTGGATGGCGTCGGCGGGCAGCCAGACCTGCACGACGATCGAGAGCACGACACCGAGCACGACGAAGGGCAGCGCTTCGATCAGCACGCTGAGGGCGAGCGTCAGCCCGTCCTGGGCGCGAGTGGGCAGGGATTGGGGGAAGAGCGTCGGAAGGAACCGGTCGATCGCGAACAGCGCCGCGACGACGACGGCGCCCAGGAGCACGCCGATCCAGGGCGATCGCCGCGGACGCTGCGGATGACGGTGCCCGCCCGCGGCCGGACGGTGACGGTGCGTCGAGACGGCGCTCATGCGACCTCGTCCTTCTTCCCGCGCTGATTGGCGCACGGGGTGCACAGGCCGAAGATGTCGACGACGTGCTCGGCAGCGGTGAAGCCGTGCAGCGTGGCGGTGCGCTGCGCCCAGGCCTCGACGTCCTTCGCCTCGATCTCGACGGTGAGGCCGCACGAGCGGCAGATCAGATGATGATGATGGCCCTCGGTCGAGCAAGCACGGTAGAGCGCCTCGCCCTCGGGACTCTGCAAAGAATCGGCGTCGCCGGAGGCGGCGAGGCCGGAGAGCGCGCGGTAGACCGTAGCCAGGCCGATGCCGGTGTTCTCCTCCCGCAGGGTCGCGTGCAGCGCCTGCGCGCTGACGAATCCGCGCGCATCGGAGAGCGCTTCGCG
>NZ_CANROA010000093.1 GCF_947632095.1 uncultured Microbacterium sp.
CGTCAGCGCGCGAGTTCCGCCGTCAGCGTGTTGTTCCACGGGTCGGTGAAGGTCAGCGTTTTCCCGTCGTCGGCGACCTGATTGCCGAAGTGGGCGAGGCGCTCGCCGAGCTCTCCGAGGGCGTCGGCGTTCGGCAGGGCGAGGTCGACGCGGCCGAGGCCGAGGGCGGGCATGCGGGGGCCGGCGCCGCGGGAGTTCCAGATGTTCATGGCCATGTGGTGGTGGTATCCGCCGGCGCTGACGAACAGCGCCTGGTCGGCCATCGACAGGGTCGCCTCGAAACCGAGCTGGCGCACGTAGAACTCGCGCGCGGTCTTCACGTCGCCGACGGAGAGGTGCACATGGCCGATCTGGGCGGCATCCTTCGCGGTGCTGCCGGCGGCGGCCTCCTCGGTGAGATGCTCCTGGAGGAAGGTGTTGGGGTCGAGGTAGAGCGTCGCCATCTCGACCTGTCCGTGCGTCCATGACCACTCCGAGCGGTCGCGGTCCCAGTACAGCTCGATGCCGTTGCCCTCGGGGTCGTTGAGGTAGAAGGCCTGGCTGACGAGGTGATCGGCGCTGCCGGTGAAGTACTGCGGTGCGCGCTGGGCGACCGACAGGAGGGCGGCGGCGAGGGCCGTCTGCGACTCGAAGAGGATCGCGGTGTGGAAGAGGCCGGCGGATCCCGCGGCGGCGGTCTTCAGTCCCGGTTCGTGCTGCAGGATCACGATGGGGATGCCGGCGCGGCCGAGCACGACGGCGTTGCCCTCGGCGCTGAGCACCTCAAGGGTGACGACATCGCGGTAGAAGGCCGTCATCGCATCGAGGTCGGCGACGAAGAGGGTGACGGCTCCCATGGTCGTTGCCGCGGCAAGTTTTTCATTCATGATGGATGGAACCCGCGGCATCCGGGATCTATTCCCGCTGACCGCGACCCATTCTCGAGAACGCCCCGAGCACGACCCGCTCCGACGATACGAGGTACCCCTCGAGGGCCGTGGCCGCGGCATCCGGTCCCTGCTCGAGCAGTGCCGTCAGCACCGTGCGATTCTTGCGGACGAAGGGCTCGTGCAGCGCGCGCGGGTCGTCGATCTCCAGGAAGACGAGGCGCATCTCGGCGGCGAGGTCGCGATAGATGCGCGCGAGGCGCGCGCTGTCGGCGAGATCGACGATCGCCTCGTGGAACGCCATGTTCGCGCTTCCCACCAACCGCCAATCACCGGCGGCGAGGTGGCGCTCGGCATCATCGAGAGCGTCGCGCATGCGGAGGACGGCCGGATGCTCCGGCTCGCACTGGCGCAGGGCCGTGGACTCGATCACGCGGCGGGCTCGGTAGATGTCGATCACGGCGGCCATGTCGGGCGAGGCCACCGATACGCCGCGATACGGGACGTGCTCGATCAGGCTCTGCTCGGCGAGCACCCGGAACGCCTCGCGCAGGGTGTTGCGCGAAACGGCGAACCGCTCGCACAGGGCCGATTCCGAGAGGCGGGATCCCGGTGCGAATTCGCCATCGATGATGCTCTGGCGCAGCACATCCGCCAAGGGGCCCTGTTGGTTCACGCATTCATGTTAGACGCCGTGCGAAT
Source organism: uncultured Microbacterium sp. (assembly GCF_947632095.1). Lineage (GTDB taxonomy): Bacteria > Actinomycetota > Actinomycetes > Actinomycetales > Microbacteriaceae > Microbacterium. The sequence goes on from NZ_CANROA010000093.1 coordinate 1,569, forward strand.
TCTCGTAGCATTTGCGTAGCCGTCGGCCCGTACTGGGTTCCTCGGCGACGACGCATACGCGGCAGTACGGGGGAGAAGAAGATGGGGCGCATCTCGGACGTCATCGGTGCGCGGGACCCCGGTCGGGCTCGGCTCGTATCCGCCGTCTCCGTGGTCACGGGCGTGCTCGCCAGCGCCCTCTTCGCCTCGTCCGTCATCCGCGTCCTCCACGCGGATGGGGCGTTCCTCGTCATGGGCGTCTTCCTCTCGATGCTGGCGGGCAACGTCGTCAAGGGGCCCAGCCCGGCGAGCCGCTCGGTCACGGCCGCTCTGCTTCCGCCGGTCATCGTCGCCACCGTCCTGGTCGCGTCGTCTCTTTCGGCATGGCGCCCCGCCATGATCGGGGTCTTCGTCCTGCTCGCCGGGATATCGATGTGGTTGCGGCGATTCGGCCCGCGGGCCACCGCCATCGGCACCATCGCTTTCTTCACCTTCTTCTTCACCCTGTTCATGCACCCCACGGCGGCAGAGCTGCCCGTGTACTGCCTGATCGCGGCGGGTGCGGCCACCACGCAGCTCCTCGTGCGCCTGTTCCTGATGCTCCGCCGTCCCCGCCGTCAGCTCGAGGTGCTGCTCGCCGAGCTGCGAGTGGCCTCCGCGGCGGCGCTCCACGCCGCGACCCGCCCCGAGCATCGGCGCACGGTGCGCCGGCGCTTGGCTCGCCTGGATGCCGTCGGCCAGGCGATCACGACCTGGCAGCACGACTATCCCACCGCCCGCTACACGGATGTCTCCGAGCGGGATCTGGGTGAGCTCGCTCTGGATGCCCGGGCCTATGTCGAGGAGGTGTGCGACGAACTGGTCCGCGGGGGATCGGCCCCGCCGACGCTCCCGTCCCTGCTCGCTGTGCTCGATCCGCACGCTGCACCCGGCCGGGTAGCCGCTGCCGGTGCATGGGCGGAGCGCGCGGAGAACGGCGGCGACCTGATCGCCCAGAGCACCCGGGCGCATTTCCGGCTGCGTGCGATCGAGGTCTCCGGCGACCGCCAGTCCGCGATCGAGCCGCAGCCCGAACGGGCGCCCGTGAGCACCGCGAACGCCGAGCCGTCCGCGAGTTGGAGGGCATGGCGGCAGTGGGCACCGACCACGCGGTTGGCGGTGCAGGCCTCGATCGCGGCACTGATCGCGACCGGCGTCGGCGAAGCCATCTCGGCATCCCGGTGGTACTGGGCCGTGCTGACCGCATTCCTCGTCTTCATGACCGCCACCACGCGTAGCAACATCCTCACCCGGGCCTATCGTCGGATCATCGGAACGGTGCTCGGCATCGCCGTCGGTGCGCTGCTCGCCTACCTGGCGCACGGCAACAGCATCGGCATCATCGCGATCTGCGCCATCGCCATTTTCGGGATGCTGTATTTCGGCCCGCTCAACTACGCGTACTCGTCATTCTTCGTGACCGTGATGCTCATCGCCCTGTTCGACATGCTCGGGGTTCTGAACCGTTCCCTTATCGAGCTGCGCATCGAGGAGACCGTCGTCGGCGCGGTGATCGGCGTGCTGTGCGCCTACCTGATCCTGTCGTCGAGCTCGAAGCCCGCGCTGCTGACGAAGATCGGTGCCTACTTCGACGCCCTCGACGACCTTCTGCGCGCCGGCGACGACACGATCGCCGCGCGTGCGCCCAACGGGGGCCGGCTCGCATCGGTGCGTGCGCTCGACGCGGCGCAGGCCGGCCTCGATCAGACCGTGGCGGCGATGTCGACGGCATTCCTCGTGGGCCGCAGGCAGGCTGTCGAGGAATCGGCGCTCCACCTCATGCACTTCACGACGCTATCGGCCACGCGCTTCTCCCAGCTCGTGCGCGAGGGGAAGCCCGGACCCGTGGCCGACGCGTCGGCGGTGCGGGAAGCGATCACTGCGGCGCGCGCCGCGGCGGAGCGGACGCGCGCCCGCCTGGAGCGCGGTCGCGATGACGCAGAAACGGTTCCCGCGGCAGTCGAAGAGCGCCGTGACGATCGTCGCGACGGATCTCCCGCGATCATGGCGCTCACCCGCATCGAGTGGGCGATGACGCGCA
>NZ_CANROA010000094.1 GCF_947632095.1 uncultured Microbacterium sp.
CATTACCTGACCGCGGTGTTCGCGGTGTTCGTGCCGCTGGCCGCCGCGCTCTATCTGACCGTGACGGTGGTGTGGACGCTCGTGCAGCGCATCCTGCTGCGCCGCCGATACCCGCTCGTCACGGCGTCGCCGGCTCGCTGAGCGGCGGCGTCTCCTCCGGGCCGTCGTCCGGCCCGGAGACGGAGTCCGTTCGCCGCCGCGGGCGGACTCCGACGAGACTCACCCCGATGCTCGCCGCCATGACGAAGGCGATCGCGAGCAGCCGCAGAGGACTGGCGATCTGACCGAGCAGCAGCCAGCCGGCGACGGTGGCCGTGGCGGGTTCGAGGCTGAGCAGGATGCCGAAGACCCGTTGCGGCACCATCCGCAGCGCCGAGAATTCCAGCGTGTAGGGAATGAGCGAGCCGAGCAGCGCGGTCGCCAGCGTGAGGACGATGAGCATCGGGTCCGTGGCGACGACGACGGCTGCCGGAACGCCGAAGGGCAGGAGCAGGACGGATGCGACGACGAAACCGACGGCGAGCGCGCCGCGTCCGGGGATCACGGCCCCGGCGTGCGCCGTGGCGCGGATGTAGAACGCCCAGAACGCCGCGGCGATGAGGGCGAAGCCGACGCCGACCGGGTCGAGGTCCTGCGCGCCGACCATGCCGTCGACGCCCAGCAGGACGATGCCGACGACGGCGAGCACGAGCCACCCGGTATCGGCGAGGCGACGGGTCAGCAGGGCCGACAGGACGAGCGGGCCGAGGAACTCGATCGCGACGGCGGGTCCCAATGGGATGCGTTCGATCGCGGCGTAGAACGAGCCGTTCATGCCGCCGAGCGCGACGCCGAACAGGATCGCCGCCTTCCACTGCGTGCGGTTCCAGCGGCGCACGGCGGGACGCACGACGAGGAGCATGACGATCGCCGCGACGCTCAGCCGCAGTGCCGTCACTCCCCAGGCTCCGAGCACGGGGAAGATCTGCGCGGCGATCGCCGCCCCGAACGACAGCGAGATGCACGATCCGAGAACCAGTGCCGCACCGAGCGTCGGACGGGAAGTCGCTGCGGGGGTCATCCCTCCAGTCTGCCCGCTCTCAGCGCGGGTTCACGGCGATGCGCAGCGGCGCGCCGGGCGCGGAGGCGGCGGCGAGCGCCGCGTCGACGTCGTCGAGCCCGTACTGCGCGCCGACGACCTCGTCGAAGGGGTATCCCCTCCCCCTCCCGGCGAGGAATGCGGCGGCTCCCGCGAGGTCACGTCCCGTGTAGTTGTGCACGCCGCTGATCGTGAGCAGCCGTCGCACGACGCTTTCCGCCTCGAGTCCGACGGGCGCGGCCGGGAACACGCTCCCGACGAGGATGACGTGCCCGGCGACATCGGCGGCGGCGAGCGCATCCGCGACCGCGTGCCCGGATGCCTCGATCACGATGTCCGCGTTCTCCCCGGGCGTTGCAAGAGCCGTCGCCCCGAACTTCTCGGCGAAGGCCCGGCGCTGCGGTGAGGGGTCGACGACGGTGACCGCGGCGCCGGCATCCGCGGCGATCGCGACGGCCGAGAGCCCCACGAGCCCGGCACCGAGGACGAGCACACGGGCCGTCTCGAGGGCGTGCGTGCGCGAGGCGCGCTCGAGGGCGGCCCAGGCCGTCGCCGTCGCGCACGAGGCGGGGGCGAGCGTCGCGGCCGGCAAAGCCTCGGGCACCCGCACGATCGTCGTTCCGGCGCGCAGGTGGGCATGGGTGGCGAAGCCGCCCGTGAGCTCCCACCGCGGCTCGATGCGCTCGTGCCCGTACTTCGCGAGCGCCCGGCATTTCTGTCCGACCCCCGCTGTGCACCGGTCGCACGTGCCGCAGGAGACCGTCACCGACCAGACGACGCGGTCGCCGACGCGCAGCGTCTGCCCCTCGGCATCCTCGACGCCACCCTCGCCGACCGCGATGATGCGGCCGACGCTCTCGTGGCCGAGGACGAGGGGCGCAGGCGCTGTGCGGTGCCCGGATACCGTGTGCACATCCGACCCGCACACGGTCGACAATTCGATCACCACGAGCACGTCGTGGCGCCCGAGCGCGACACCGGGAACCGCGACGGTCTCGTGGTTCTGTCCGACGCCGAGCCAGACCTTCGCGGTCGCGGCGGGGCGGAGGGTGACGTCTTCGCGCTCGTCGTGCGGCAGGAGGACGCGCATCTCACGGCGTCCGGGACAGGAATCCGTCGGTGACGAATCCGCGCTCGGCGAGCGCAAGCGGCATCGCGGTGACGTCGTCGAGAACCGCATCCGCCCCCGCCGCGAGCAGGGCGTCCGCTCCGTGCGCCCCGCTGAGCACCCCGGCGACGAATCCGGCGCCGGCGCGGCGACCCGACAGCACATCGCTGCTCGTGTCACCCGCGACGGCGACGGCCCGCACCGAGCTGGTCGCCGTGCGCAGCAGAGCCGTGAGGATCAGATCGGGGGCGGGGCGGCCGCGTCCGGCATCCGCGGGCGACAGCGCGACATCGACGAGGTCGCGCCACCCGAGGGCATCCAGCAGGGCATCGCGCGTCGTCGGGGCGAAGCCCGTGGTCAGCGCGACCGTGATGCCCGCATCGCGCAGCGCGCGGATCGTGTCGGCGGCCCCCGGCACCTCGGCCGCGCCCTGCTCGGCGATGAGCTCGGCGTAGGCACCCTCGAACTGCGCGGTCGCGGCGGTCGCCGCCGCGATGTCGCCGCCGGCGAGGTGCGTGAAGACGTCGACCTTCGACATCCCCATGGTGTCGCGCACGTACTGCAGCGCCTCTTCCCACGGCATCCGGTCGGCGACGCCGGTGCGCTCCGCGGCGCGCTGGAACGCCTGCTCGACGATCCCCTCATCGCGCACGGTCGTTCCGGCCATGTCGAAGACGACGAGTTCAATGGCGGTCATGGGGTTCCTCCCTGTGCGGGCTCGAGCGCCCGGTCGAATGCGGTCTGAAGCGTGTGCTCGGCGAGTCCGAGACCGCAGGTCATGCCGATGCCGGTGGTCGCGGCGATCACGTGCAGCCCGGGCTCCGGCTCCTCGATGAGGAACTCGTCCGGCCCCGAGGCGTAGACGCCTTGCCAGCGCTCGAGCACCCGGAAGCCGTCCGTCTCGAACAGGTGCTGTGCCTGGTCGAGGAAGGCGGAGAACGCCGCCTCCGGCTGGAAGGGCTCCGGCTGGATGCTGCGGGCGTGCGAGTCGCCGAGGATCAGCGAGCCGTCCGGCAGCTGCGTGTACATCTGGTTGAGATCCAGCGCTGCCAGATCCGGCCTCTCGACGTGCAGCCTCTCGCGCAGCGCGGCGGTCTCGGGGAACTCCGCGAAGCGGCCGTAGCGCAGCAGCGACCAGCCCGTCAGAAGCGGCGCCTCCAACTCGCGCGGCAGATCGGCGCCGACGCGCATCATGTCGAGCGCGCACCGCACGATGCCCCGCTGCTCGGCGAGATCGGGAAGCAGTTGATCGAGGTCGTGGTTCGCCGCGACGACGACGCGTCCGGCGTCGATCGTGCCGCGGGTCGTGCGCACGCCGCGACCGCTGACCGCGGTCGCCGCGGTGCGGAAGCGGAACTCGACGCCCATATCGCTCAGGTGCCGGGCGATCGCCGACG
>NZ_CANROA010000095.1 GCF_947632095.1 uncultured Microbacterium sp.
TGAGCCTCATCGACGGCGATCGTCGACGACTCGATGAACAGGGTTCCCGGGGGTGCAGCGGCGAGCAGTCCGCCCTCATAGGCGTCGATGACATGGCGGCCGGCCGGGAACATCGTGATGACGACGTCGGCTGTGGATGCGGCATCCGCCCCGCTGTCGGCGATCGTGATGCCCTCCTGCCGTGCCGCTTCGAGCGCGGCGGGGACGAGATCGAAGCCGCGCACGTCATGGCCGGCGCGCATGAGGTTCACGGCCATCGGCAGCCCCATGTGTCCGAGCCCCAGGAACGCGATGCGGGTCATGAGGCCCGCCTCATGGTCTCGGAACCGGCGGGTCTCAGCATCTCGCGGCCGACGATGAGGCGCATGATCTCGTTCGTCCCCTCGAGGATCTGGTGCACGCGCAGGTCTCGCACCACCTTCTCGATGCCGTAGTCCTGCAGATATCCGTACCCGCCGTGCAGCTGTAGAGCCCGGTTGGCGATGTCGAACCCGGCATCCGTGGCGAATCGCTTGGCCATGGCGCAGCGCATCGTCGCATCCGGGGCCTGCTCGTCGACCGCCTGAGCGCCGTCTCGCACCATGAGCCGCGCCGCCTGCAGCTCCGTTCGCATATCGGCGATCGTGAAGAGGATCGACTGCTTCTCGGCGAGCGGCTCGCCGAACGCGACGCGGTCCTGCACGTGGTCGACGGCGCGGTCCAGGGCCCAGCGCGCGCCGCCCAGCGAACAGGCGGCGATATTGAGCCGCCCGCCGTTGAGCGCGGACATTGCGATGGCGAACCCGCGCCCCTCATCGCCGAGCATGGCGGTTGCGGGAACCCGTACGCGGTCGAACACCACCTGCCGGGTCGGCTGCGCCCGCCAGCCCATCTTCTTCTCGACCGCTCCGAACCCCAGTCCCTCCGCACCTGCGGGAACGAGGAAGGCGCTGATCCCCCGCGCTCCGCCGCCCGTGCCGGAGCCGTCGTCCCCGGTGCGCGCCATGACGACGTAGACGCCCGCTTCCCCCGCCCCGGAGATGAACTGCTTGACGCCGGTGAGGACGAAGTCGTCGCCGTCGCGGACGGCCCGGGTCGTGAGGGATGCCGCGTCGGACCCCGCTCCGGGTTCGGTCAGGCAGTAACTGCCGAACTCGGTCATGGCGGTCAGCCGCGGCAGCCACTCGTCGCGCTGGGCATCGTCGCCGTAGGTGTCGATCATCCAGGCGACCATGTTGTGGATCGAGATGTAGGCCGCGATCGTCGGGTCGCCCGTGGCGAGTTCCTCGAAGATCGCCACGGTATCGGTGCGGCTGAGGCCGGTGCCGCCGTGCTCTTCGCGCACGGAGATGCCGCCGAGGCCGAGATCGCCCGCCCGGCCCAGGGCGTCGCGGGGGAAGAGGTGCGCCTCGTCGCGCTCGATCGCGAACGGGGCGAGTTCGGTCATCGCGTAGTCCCGGACCGCCGCGAGAATCGCGTCGCGCTCTTCCGCGCTGGTCAGACTGATCATGGTCATGGGGTCCTCCGCTCAATCCATGGTCGGGATGACGAAACTGGCGCCGGTGGCGCCGGCGGGCCACCGGCTCGTCACGGTCTTGGTCTTCGTGTAGAAGCGGAAGGCGTCGGCGCCGTGCTGGTTGAGGTCGCCGAAACCGGATCTCTTCCATCCGCCGAAGGTGAAATAGGCGATGGGCACCGGGATCGGCACGTTCACACCGACCATGCCGACGTCCACCCGTGCGGTGAAATCGCGGGCGATGCCGCCGTCGCGGGTGAAGATCGCGACGCCGTTGCCGAATTCGTGATCGGATGCCAGGGCGAGCGCTTCTTCGTAATCGGATGCTCGTGCGATGACGAGCACGGGGCCGAAGATCTCCTCGCGGTAGAGAGCCATATCCGTGGACACATGATCGAACAGGGTGGGGCCGAGATAGAAGCCCTCCTCGTGTTCGGCGACGGAGATTCCGCGTCCGTCGAGAAGGAGCGTCGCGCCGTCGTCGATGCCCTGCTGGATCGCCTGCTCGACGCGTTCGACCGCCTGCCTCGAGATGAGGGGGCCGTAGTCGAACCCCGGGACGGAGGATGGCCCCACGGTGAGGGCGCCGACCCGCTCGATGAGCTTCGCGGCGAGGGCGTCGGCGGTCGCCTCCCCCACGGGGACGGCGACGGAGATCGCCATGCACCGCTCCCCCGCCGATCCGTATCCGGCGCCGACGAGGGCATCGGCGACCTGGTCGAGGTCGGCGTCGGGCATGACGATCATGTGGTTCTTCGCCCCGCCGAAACACTGTGCGCGCTTTCCGTGCGCGGTGGCGCTCGTATAGATGTGTCCGGCGATCGGCGTCGATCCGACGAAACCGATCGCGTGGATGCGCTCATCCGTCAGGATCGCGTCGACCGCTTCCTGATCTCCGTGCACGACGGTGAACACGCCGGCTGGGAGCCCGGCTTCGGCGAAGAGCTCGGCGAGGCGGACGGGAACCGAGGGGTCGCGTTCGCTCGGCTTGAGGATGAACGCGTTGCCTGCGGCGAGCGCGGGACCCGCCTTCCACAGCGGGATCATGGCCGGGAAGTTGAAGGGGGTGATCCCGGCGACCACGCCCAGGGGCTGGCGCATCGAGTACACGTCGATCCCCGCTCCGGCGCCGGTGGAGTACTCGCCCTTGAGGAGATGCGGGGCGCCGATGGCGAATTCGATCACCTCGAGACCGCGCTGGATGTCGCCGCGCGCGTCGTCGAGCGTCTTGCCGTGTTCGCTCGACAGCAGGCGAGCCAGATCGTCCATCTCGCGGTTCACGAGCTCGAGGAAGCGCATGAGCACGCGGGCGCGCTTCTGCGGGTTCGTCGCCGCCCATGCGGGTTGCGCTCGCTCGGCCGCATCGATCGCCCAGCGGACCTCGCCGGCCGAGGCGAGCGGCACGCGCGCTTGGACGCGCCCGGTGCTCGGATCGTAGACCTCGCCGAAGCGACCGGAATCCGGGGTGTGGAGCGATCCGCTGATGAAATGGGGAATGGTACGAGTCATTGTGCGACATCCCTTCGCGCCGCCATTGGCGCAATGCCCACAGTAATCGGATGACCAGATAATTACTAGGGCTTCCTAGTAAATGTCGTATCGGGTGCCCCCTGGGGTCGGGGTTTCCCTTCTTCTCACCCGGTTGCGGACGCTGCCCGCGCAGCGGCCAGCAGATCGGGCACGCCTTGCCCCAGTGCAGGCCCGAACGCATCACCGGGTCGTTCGCCGTCCAGCCAGCGGGTGTGGATCGCCTCGCAGAACACCGCTGCCTTCCACAGCGCGAGCGTCTCGTACCAGGCGAGTGCCGAGACGTCGGCGCCGGTGCGCGCCGCATAGCGGCTCTTCACGAACGAGGGTGTAGCGCTGGTCTGAACCCTCCGGCTTCGAGCAGCGACCGGGCGATGTAGTGGGTGA
>NZ_CANROA010000096.1 GCF_947632095.1 uncultured Microbacterium sp.
AAGGCATCATGTCCGCTGAGACCCAGACCCGCTCCCCGTTCATCCTCGCCCGCGCAGAGGTGCGCGCCGTCGAGAGGGTGTCGCCGAACTTCGTGCGCATCACGTTCGGCGGTGACGACTTCGACCGCTTCGGCACCCCCGGCGACGTCTACGACGTGCGCATCAAGATCGTCTTTCCGCCGGCATCCGGTGCGCTCCCCGCGATCGATCGCGACACGGATGACTGGTGGGGCGCCTACCAGGCCTTCGGCGAGGAGGAGCGCGGGTCGATGCGCACCTACTCGGTGCGCGAGCTGCGCGTGAACCCCGAGGGCACCGAGGTCGTCGTCGACTTCGTGCTGCACCTGGAACCCGGACTCACGGGCCCCGCCTCGCTGTGGGCGAGCGCCGCGCAGGCCGGCGACGAGGTGCTGATCGTCGGTCCGCGCCGCGGGCGCGAGAGCCGCGGCGGCATCGAGTACGCGCCGGGCGAGGCGTCGAAGATCGTGCTCGTCGGCGATGAGACCGCGGCTCCTGCGATCGCGCGCATCCTCGAGGATGCTCCGCGCGACACCCGCGGCATCGCGTTCATCGAGGTGCCCGTGGCGGAGGACGAGTTGCCGATCGACGCGCCCTCGGGCGTCGAGGTGCACTGGCTGCCGCGCGGCGGCGCCGCGCACGGACAGCGGCTGCTCCCCACCGTGCTCGACTTCCTCGGCGACACGGGGCACCAGGAGATCGTGGTGCAGGATGCCGAAGGGGAGGACCTCGTCTGGGAGACGCCGATCTACTCCGGCAGCGGCGAGGATCTCGCCGACGATGCCGGCACGCACGGCGACCGCTACTTCTGGATCGCGGGGGAGAGCGGCGTCGTCACGACGCTGCGCCGCCACCTCGTCAAGGACCTCGGCATCGACCGCGCACAGGTGGCGTTCATGGGCTATTGGCGCCGAGGCGTCGCGATGCGCGGCTGAGTCTTCGGCGTCATCGGTGTCGGTGGCTCGTGGTTCCATAGAGGAATGGATGATGACGACCGGATGCTGCGGGAGAGCCGTGCCATCTGGGCGACGCTCATCTGCTTTTTGATCAGCGCATCGGCCGGGGCCTTCGTCCTCTGGGGAGGAGCGCCGCGCCCGATCGTCGGCGAACGATCCATCGGCCTGCCCGCTGCGATCGTGGGCGGCCTCGTGGCCGCCGGAGCGTTCCTCATCAGCAGCTTCCTGCACCGGCGCGGCGAGACCGCGGCGATGCCGCGCTGGCAGGTGCTCGTCTCGGCTTTCTCGTCGCTCGCGCTGACGATCGCCTTCGCCGGTGTGACCGCCTTCGGCGTCCTCGTCGCCGGTGAAGTGCTCGGCGTCGGTCTTCACGGATTGCAACTGCCGCCCCTCGGAGGCGGGATCGTGATCGGCATCGCCGGCGCCATCGGCGGACGCCTCGCCTTCGAAGCCGGCACCGGACTCTCCACGGGCGATCTCGCGAACCTGCTGTTCAGCTACCTCGTGCTCGGCACACTGTTCGCGATGCTCACGGCAGCCGACCCCGCCTGGTGGCACCTGAACTTCTCGCAGCTGGGCATCGGAGACGACGCCTGGGTGTTCAACGGAACGCTCATCGTCGGCGGACTCCTCATCGCCACCGTCGGGTTCTACATCGGCCGCGACCTGCACCGACTCCGCGGCGACGGCTGGTTCGGGCGGATCGTCGCCGTCGTCCTCCTGTGGGCTGCCACCGGCGTCGCGCTCGCCGAGGTCGGGCTCTTCCCGCTCGAGCGCAATCTGCTGATCCACAACATCGCGGCCGTGTCGACGCTGGTGCTCTTCATCGCGGCGGGAACCGTGACGACGTTCATGATGCCGGGCCCGCCGAAGCCGCTGGTGGTGACGTCTGCCGGAACCGTCGTGCTGCTCGTGGTCGCCTTCGTGCTCACCGACCGGTTCCACATCTTCTCGCTCACGGTGCTCGAAGCCATCGTCATCGGGATGGGGCTGCTCTGGCTCACCACGCTCGTGCGCATCCTCGCCGTGCTCGCACCGGTCGACGCGCGACCGGCCGAGCGCGGGTTGCTGCACGCCTGATCGCGGCATCCCGGAATTCCGGTCGGCGCGCCCCGTGAGGTGTGGATAACTCTGGCATGGGGTCGGCATCTCTGTCAGGCTCGGGGCTACACCGCACCATAAGTACGGAGGGACGACGATGTCCGACCAGATATTCATCTTCATCGCGCTGGCGCTGTATTTCGCCGCCATGCTCGTGATCGGCTACGTGGCGTTCCGGCGCACGAAGAACCACGAGGACTATATGCTCGGCGGGCGCGATCTGCCGCCGGGCGTGGCCGCGCTCAGCGCCGGTGCGAGCGACATGTCGGGCTGGCTGGTCATGGGCCTGCCCGGTGCCATCTACCTCTCCGGACTCATCGAGGCGTGGATCGCGATCGGCCTGACGATCGGCGCATATCTGAACTGGTGGCTCGTCGCTCCGCGACTGCGGGCCTACACAGAGGTCTCCCGAAACTCCATCACGGTGCCGAGCTTCTTCGAGAACCGGCTGCGCGACTCGTCGCGACTGCTGCGCATCCTCGCCGGCATCGTCATCCTCGTCTTCTTCACGCTCTACATCTCCAGCGGCATGGTCGCCGGAGGCGTCTTCTTCGAGAGCTCCTTCAACTCGGACTACCTGCTCGGCATGGCGCTCGTCGCCGGGGTCACCCTGATCTACACGCTTTTCGGCGGCTTCCTCGGAGCCTCGTTCACGGACGTCGTGCAGGGCCTCATGATGGTCATCGCCCTCATCGTCGTCCCCGTCGCGGCGGTCATCGCGGTCGGCGGATTCGACGAGGTCGGCACCTACATCGACGACCTCGCCCCGAACCACCTGTCGCTCATCGGCGGCACGGCGATCACCGGCGGCACGGTCCTCGCGATCGTCTCGGCGCTCGCCTGGGGGCTCGGCTACTTCGGCCAGCCGCACATCATCGTGCGCTTCATGGCGCTGCGCAGCCCGCGTGAGGCCAAGAGCGCTCGCCGCATCGGCATGTCGTGGATGATCCTCTCGCTCGCCGGCGCCGTCTTCTCGGGCATCGTCGGCATCGCCTACATGGCGCAGAGGGGCATCGACCTGGGCAACCCCGAGACCGTGGTGCTGGTCATGTCGCAGACGCTGCTGCACCCGTTCATCGCCGGTCTTGTGCTCGCCGCGGTTCTCGCGGCCATCATGAGCACCGTGTCGAGCCAGCTGATCGTCTGCTCCTCGGCGCTCGTCGAAGACCTCTACAAGGTCATGAAGAAGACTCCGCCCGAGGGCAAGCGCATGGTGATGCTCGGCCGTGTCGCGGTGCTCATCATCGC
>NZ_CANROA010000097.1 GCF_947632095.1 uncultured Microbacterium sp.
CGCGATCCTGCGGCCGCAGAAGAAGAAGCGCCGCCGCTGACCTCATCCGCGCTCGGCCACGTACTCGGTCGAGACGACGCTCTCCGCCTCGGCCAGCTCCTTCCAGTACTGCTCCATGCTCGCCATGCGCGGGTCGTCCGAGGCGTCCAGGAGGGCTGCCGTGTCGATGTACTCGCCGAGCCAGTGCGTCTTCAGCGCGACATCCTGCACGCCCGGCAGCGGATCCCCGACGCGGGTGACGACCATGCTGTCGCCTGAGCCGCTGCCACCGGGGGAACCGCCGCCGGCGAGCGCGCTGATCATGTCGTCGGTGTGGCGGAGCTCGATGATCTGCTGACCGGGTTCGAGGGTCGGATGCACGGGGCTGCCCGCCGTCACCTGCAGCCCGACGTCGAAGTGGCTCTGGGTGGCGAGGTAGGCGGAGTTCATCGCCGCCTGCGAGTGGGCCCACACATCGACGCGGTCTCCGGCCTCGGCGCCGGCCTCTTCGAGAGCGCGCACCGTGGCGGCGTAAGAGGCCGACTCCTTGCCGGTGTAGAGCTCGAGGTTGGATTTCAGATCGAGCGGGTTCTTACCGCCGATGCCCGCGGACGATGTGCCGTGGGCGTAGAGGATGAAGCGGTTGCGCCCATCGGGCATCGTGTACTTCTCGACCTTGAGCTGCGCATCCGACCCCTTCTGCGGGAAGCGGCCGAACGCCTCGGCGAGACTCGTCGGGGGCCGGATGCCGTGCTGCGTCTGCCCCGCGCTCACCCGTACCGGGCCGCCGCTGCTCTGCAGGGTCGCGCCGGGGGCGAGCGGGCCGACACCCGCCCCGACCTTGGCCGCCGCGGCGAAGATCAGGCCCGCCAGATCGATCCGCATCGGGCCGAAGATGCTCGTGTCGAATTGACGGTCGAGCCCCTCGAAGCGCTTCTGCTCCCACTGGGCCATCATCTGCTCCTCGATCTCGAGGATCTTCGGATCCGATGCGGTGAGCGCCGCGATGCGCGCCTGCAGCAGAAGCGTCGCCGCCGCGTCGTCGCGGATCGTCCGCGCCGCGAGCTCGGCGCGCAGCTCGACCAATTCGTACACATCCGCCATGAGTAGCGTGCTCCGCGCCCCGCTGGCGCACTCGGCCTGCAGGGCCTCGCACCGCTCGGTCGCCGCCGCGAGCTGTCCGATTCCGCCCCCGAAGAATCCGGCGCCCGAGCTCAGATGGCCGAGCGCCGTGCTCACGGCGGCCGCGGCATCCGCGAATCCCGGCGAAAGCGCGAAGAGGGAGTCCGCGACCTGTCGGAGCGCCTCGGGATCGACGGCGATCGCCCCGCCGTGCGTGATCTCGATCTGGCCGTTCATGCCCCGACCACCCGGTCGATCTCGCCGATCCGCACCGCCAGTTCGCTCAGCTCGAACGCGGTGCGCTCAGCTGCGTCCGTCACCCGCAGATTGAGCTCGCGCACCCCCTGCGCCTGCCACATCGTCTGCTCGACGAGCGAGGCGAGGGCCGCGCCTGCGCCCTCGAGTGCGCAGACCGCATCGTTCAGAGCGCGGCGCGCCGCATACGCGTGCCAGATCATCTCGGAGGTTCCGCCATCGGCGGCGATCGTGTTCAGCATGCCCCCAGCCTGTGACGGGGCCGGAGCGCCCGCCGTTCGCGCAGGCGGGATCCGTGCGCCGATCGCCCGGGCCATCGGATGTGCAGAAAGAGAGCGTGACTGCTGGGCAGAAGAATCACCGACCTGCACAATGGGAGTTGTGACACTGTCGGACCCCTTCCGCGTCATCTTCGTGTGCACGGGCAACATCTGCCGCTCCCCCATGGCGGAGGTGGTCTTCCGCGAGCTCGCGGAGCATCAGGGCCTCGGGCCGATCCTCGTCTCCACGAGCGCCGGCACCGGCGAATGGCACGTCGGAGAGCGCGCCGATTCCCGCACGATCGAGGCGCTCGACCGCCGGGGCTACGACGGCTCGATGCATCGTGCCAAGCAGTTCACCGCGGCATCCTTCGCCGAGAACGACCTCGTCATCGCCCTCGACCGCACCCACGAGCGCATCCTGCGCGAGTGGGCCCGCGACGAGGACCAGGAGGGCAAAGTGCTGCTCCTGCTGTCGTTCGACCGCGACGCTCACGGCCTGGACGTGCCCGACCCCTACTACGCCGACGACGGGATGTTCGATTCGGTGCTGACTATGATTGAGACCGCGACCAGGGGCCTGTTCCGTCAGCTCGAACCCGCGTTGCGACCCAGCCGCACGACGCCCCGCATCTGAGGTGAGGGGCCCGATCAGGAGGACTCCCCTGACTACGCCGAACACCTTCCCCGTCCAGCCGCTGAGCCCTCTCGACGGCCGCTATCGTCCGGCCGTCGCGCCGCTGGGCGACTATCTCTCCGAGTCGGGCCTGAACCGCGCCCGCGTCGAGGTCGAGGTCGAGTGGCTCATCGCCCTCACCGACCGCTCGCTGTTCGAGACCTCGCCCCTCTCGGATTCCGACAAGGAGCGCCTGCGCGGCCTCTACCGCGACTTCGGGCAGAACGAGATCGACTGGCTCGCCGAGAAGGAGGCCGTCACCCGTCACGATGTGAAGGCCGTCGAGTACCTCGTGCGCGACCGGCTCTCGACCCTCGGCCTCGACGCGATCGCCGAGCTCACCCACTTCGCCTGCACCAGCGAGGACATCAACTCGGTCTCCTACGCGCTGACCGTCAAGCGCGCGGTCGAGAATGTCTGGCTGCCCGCACTGGATGCCGTGATCGAGAAGCTGCGCGCCCTCGGCGTCGAGCACGCGGATGCCGCGATGCTCTCCCGCACGCACGGCCAGCCCGCCACCCCCTCGACCATGGGCAAGGAGCTCGCGGTGTTCGCCTGGCGTCTGGAGCGCGTGCGCGCCCAGATCGCTGCATCCGATTTCCTCGCCAAGTTCTCGGGAGCGACCGGCACCTGGTCGGCGCACCTGTCGGCCGACCCCGACGCCGACTGGCCGACCATCGCCCGCGAATACGTCGAGGGCCTCGGCCTGGGCTTCAACGTACTGACCACCCAGATCGAGTCGCACGACTGGCAGGTCGAGCTCTACGACCGCATGCGTCACGCCGGCGGCATCCTGCACAACCTCGCCACCGA
>NZ_CANROA010000098.1 GCF_947632095.1 uncultured Microbacterium sp.
TGATCGTCGGCGTGGTGTTCCTCGTGACGCGCCTCGAGCTGTGGGGTCGGGTGTTCGCCGGGATCATGGATCTCGGTGCCCTGGGCCTCGCCCTCTGGGGGCTCGTCGTGGTCGCGGTGCTGACCGCGCTGTCATTCCTCGCCTTCCGGCGCGCGCGTCCGTAGGGGCGGATGCTTTCACGAAGGGCTCGATCCGCGAGGTCGGGCCCTTCTGGCGCGGCACGGGGGCGGATGCCGGGTCAGATCGTGTCGTCGGCGGCGATGATGTCGAGGGTCCAGGTGCGGGTATCGGGAGCGGCTTCATCATGCGCCTCGGTGACCTGTTTGATCACGTCGTGGATGCGCTTCTCCAACTCGACGTACTCATGCGGGGTCAGCCGGAGGTTGACCTGCGAGAACGTGCCGTGCACGTCCGGGTCGCGCCCGGTGACGTATTCGGGCACCCAGGTGACCACCCGCCGCACCATGTCGATGTGGTCGTCGACGAGGGCGCTCATCAGCGCGCCGCCGAGCAGCTCGTCCTCGACGGGCCGCGCGGGTGAGCCGATGTTCCAGGATCCCTCGATGGCCTTCCAGACGCGGTCGCGTTTATCGCGAGCGTGCTCCGGGGCCTCTTCGATGAGTCCGGCATCCGCGAGGACACGCAGGTGGAAGCTCACACTGTTCGCCGGAACCCCGAGATCTGCGGCGATGTCCGCTGCCCGCGCGTAGTCGCGCTTGACCAGGGTTTTTGCAATGCGCCGGCGCATCGGGTGCGCGTATGCCTTCAGCATCGCCGTCGTCGCGTGCTTCGCCTCAGGGTACGGATCTTCGATCGTCACGTCATCCGTCATGCCCCGATCATATCCGCACCCGGTATTGCGCAAGAATACTTGTGCAACTTCTCTTGCGCATTTACGATCGGTTCCATGACCACCACCGCCCCGACCCACCGGCTCGCCACGAACGGCCGATACGTCACTTGGCTCGTGAGCGACACGGCCAAGGGCGTGGCCTCGGGCCTTTTCGGCTTCGCGGTGCCGTTGATCGCCCTGTTCATCACGGATGATCCGGCCCTGGCCGGCGTGCTCGGCGCGGTCGGCATGGCGGTGCGCACCGTCACCACCATCTACGGGGGCGTGCTCGCCGACCGGCATCAACGAATCAGCATGATGGCGATCGGATCGACCATCGGCATCCTGCTCGCCGCATCCTTCACCGTCCTGGCCCTCGTAGACGCGCTCACCTTCACTTCGCTCATGGTTCTGCAGGTGCTCCTCGCCGCCCGAGCAGGCCTCTTCGACATCGCCGGAGAGAGCGCGATCAAGGAGATCGTCCCCGACGACGCCATGGGCCGCGCCCAGGCCGCCAACCAGGGACGCGACGCGGTACTTCAACTCATCGGAGGCCCGCTCGGAGGAGCTCTTCTCGCCGCCGGCGCCTGGCTCATCGGCGCTGCGATGAGCGTGTTCCACGCCGTCGCCGCTGTCACGGCATGGATGCTGCTGCGCTCGGGCCGTCGGGAGGCGTCCCGCCCATCGGAGGCTGACGGCGTGTCCCGACTCGGCGAGGACCAATCCGCCGCGCCTCTCCCGATCGACGGCACGACCAAACCGAATGCGCTGCGGGAAGTGCGCGCGGGATTCAGCTGGCTGTTCTCCCGCCCCGACCTGCGGTGCGTGCTCTTCGTCGCGACCATCATCAATCTCGGCTTCAACACCGCGCTGACCTGCGCCATCTACGCCCTGCAGCAAGAAGGCCACCCGCCCATCACGATCGGCCTGTTCGCGACGGGAGCCGGTGTCTCGATGCTCTTCGGTGCCCTTCTTGCCCCGACGATCGTCGCCCGGGTCCGCGCCAGCGTGATCATCATCGCGGGGCTCGCCGTTGCCGCACTCGGGGTTGCGGGCATGATCGGCACAACCGAGCCGCTCGCCCTGACGATCCTGCTCGCGTTCACGGTCTTCTTGATCCCCGCGTTGAATGCGGCACTGATGGGCTACTTCATGGTGGCGACGCCCAGCGCTCTCCTCGGCCGCGCGAACAGCGCCAGCGCCGTGCTGGGAATGGGCGCCATGCCCCTTGCCCCGCTGATAGCGGGCTTCGGCGTGAGCTGGTGCGGACGCGGGCTCACTCTCGTCACAGCATCCGCCCTCTGCACCATCGCCGTCCTTCTCGCCGCCACCAACCGGGCACTGCGCGCCCTCCCCGCCGAGGCCCGCTGGGCGGCGCACGCCGCACGCCGCACAGTTCGCCGACGACTGATCGCGCATACTTGACTCTGACACCGTGTGAGGCAGGAGAACAGGATCATGTCCATCGAGATCATCGAGAAGCCCCTGCCAACGGTGCGCTTGGCAGCCCGGCGCCGCGTCGTCAGATCGCAACCGGAGATCGCCGGTGTCGTCGGTCCGGCATTCGACGCCGTGGCATCGATCATCGGCGACGAGTGCGGTTCGCTGCAGACACCCATCGCGCAGTATGCGAGCAACGAGGACGGCACAGAGGTCGTCGCCGGGTACGCCTATAACGGCCCGGCACAGCCGGGCTTCGAGCTCATCGACCTGGATGCCGCCGAGACAGCCGTCTGCGGCATCCACCTCGGCACGATGGACCGCATCGCCGTCAGCTGGCAGGCCCTGCACAACGAGATCATCGCGCGCGGCTACACCCCGGACGGCCCCTGCCGCGAGCTCTACGTGCGCGCCGTCTCCGACGATCAGTCGGACTGGGGCACCGAGCTGCAGCAGCCCGTGACCCGCGCCTGACTGCGCTCAGGACCACGATCAGAGCGCGCCGGTGAGCGCGGCGATGCCTGCGATGACCGACACGAGCGCCAGCACCATTGCGATCGCGATGAGGATCGCGTGCACCTTCATGAACGCGGTGGCCTTGCCGGCCTCGTCACGGGCGCGAGGATCGTTCGCGACGCGCTTGTAGAACTGCGGCCAGACGATCACGTTGAAGGCGGCATTGAGGAACAGCAGCACGGCGAGAGCAATCACCTGATCAGCGTATCAACCGGATACCTGCCCTTAACGAAGAAGAGCCATCCCGGAGACCGGGATGGCTCAGCACGCGAAAACACGCGTTAACGCAAGAAAGCCACCCAACA
>NZ_CANROA010000099.1 GCF_947632095.1 uncultured Microbacterium sp.
CCATCTGGCGGATGGCGCTGCTGGCGCTCGGCTTCACCGTCGGCTACATGATCTTCCGCTGGGGACTCTCGGTGGCGCTCGGCATCTTCAGCAACGTCTGGATCGCCGGAGCCGCCTCGGCGCTCATCGCGTCCTTCATCGTCGCGCCGCAGCTGTTCACGAACCTGGTCTCGAAGATGAAGACGAAGTCGGGCCTCCAGGTGAAGACGACCACTGGTACGCCCGATGCCGAGAGGGGTGACGTCTGATGACGAAGGCGGCGATCACGACCATCGGCGCAGCACTGCTGGCCGCCGCTGCTCTCGCGCTCAGCGGGTGCAGCTACCCCGGCGACGACGAGGACCGCGCCGCGTTCCATGCCGAAGCGCAGGATCCAGTCCCCTCGGCACCGGCTACCGAGCCTACCGAGCCGGAGACCCCGGCCGAGGAGACCGGCGACGAGAGCACCGAGGAAGGCGGCCAGGGCGAGAAGTCGGGCGCAACCGCGGACCTGGGCGTCGAGGACGGGCATGTCCAGTATCTCCGCGCGATCCAGAACTTCTCGCCCGCGCTTGAGCGCTGGGTGCTCGACGAGGAGGCGGGCGAGGTCACCTACGGGATCGTCAACTGCGCCGGCCAGACGAAGTCCGAGGGCGTCGCCACCCTCGAGCGGGTCGACGGCGGCGATGGAGCAGCGTTCGAGGCGACGTGGATCGGCAAGTCGCCGTTGGAGAACGTCGCGGCGGAATCGATACGCGTCGAGATCACCGAGGACACTTTGAAGAACTTCGCGGACGTTGCGACGTCCAGGACCGACATCGAGGCGAGCAACTTCGCTTCGATGTGCGCCGAGGTCGGCGAGACAGCCGCCGACTTCGTCTTCTGAGAATGACCACAAGAACGCCCCCAGATCTACTCCGGGACCTTCTCCGCGCGAGCAGGGTCGGACGCGACTCGGGAACAATGGTGCCGTGGCAGATTTCGACCTCCTCTGCGCGGCGCTTGTCTCCGCCCCGAAGACACCATCGAAGGTCTCGTCGCGGACGTTCCGAAGCTCCGGCACGACGAAGCCTGATCGTCGTCGTCCCGAGAAGATCTAGGCTCGTCCGGCGCGAAGGGCGATGAGGGCTGCTTCTACGCGGTTGCGCGCTTCAGTCTTCCGCAGGATCGCGGAAACGTGCACCTTGACGGTGCCGGGAGCGAGGTGCAGCGCTTTCGCGATCTCAGCGTTCGTCTCTCCTTGGCTGAGCCGGATCAGGATCTCTCGCTCGCGAGCCGTGAGGCGTTCGAAGCGTTCGACGGCGCTCGCGTACTGGGTGTACGTCGTCGAGACGCCGGAGTCGAGCAGACGCCGGGCGACCGAGGGCGAGAAGAACGCTCCGCGACCGGCGACGGCGTGCACACCGGCGATCAGCTGGCGCGGATCGCCGGACTTGAGGACAAACCCGTCTGCGTCGAGCCGGATGGCCTCGGCGATGTAGTCGTCCTCCCCGAACGTGGTGACGAACAGGCAGGGGAGCGCGCTCCCGTCGGAGCGGAGCCGTTGCAGCGCGTCGAGTCCGCTCATCCCGGGCATCTGGATGTCGAAGAGGGCGACGTCGAGACGGTGCGCGTCGATCTTGCGCAGGGCCTCTGCTCCGTCGGCGGCCTGGGCTACGACCTCGATGGCGGGATCGGTGTCGAGGATCCCGACGATGCCGGTCCTCACGAGGGGGTCGTCGTCGGCGACCAGGACTCTGACCGGGGCCTCGGTCGCTGTCATCGTTGTCCTCCTGCGATGTACTCGGTGCTGGAGACCTCGTCCTGCGCGAAGCAGATCCGGTACACGTCCCCGGCAGCGTCGTCAAAGGTGTTCGCGGTCACGGCGTAGTCGTGGCAGTCGTCCGGTCGGTTCTCGCCCCGCCTGGCCGGCAGCTCGTGGCCGGGCAGGATCCGCTCGGTCTCCGCCCGCGCGTCTCCGACGCTGATGCTTGAGAAGGCCCCTGCCGACAGCAGCGCGCGGTGGTTCTGCACCACCGTCAGCGCCTCGACCGCTGCGAGCCCGACGACGACGATCGCCGCGGTCGAGGCGAGAATCAGTCGCTGGCGGAGCTTCGTTCTGCCGGTCGAGCTCTCATCGACGTCTCTCGTCGCCTCCACAGCGCGATCATCGTGCGTGCTCTGCTCCTGACGGCGAGTCGGGAGGACCGCAGAGAGGACGAACGCACTGTCCGTCTTCTCCGCGGCGAGTTCTCCGCCGTGGGCGCGGAGCTCACTTTCCAAAGTGCTCAGGCCCGTGCCCGCTGTGTGCGCGTCGGCAGGAGTCTCGCCGAGGGCGTTCTCGATCTTCAGACGCAGCTCGGCACCGACGTCGGCAGCGGTGATGTCGATCGGGGTGCCGGGAGCGTGCCTGCTTGCGTTCGTGATCGCTTCTTGTAGGACCCTCGTGACCTGCTCGCCTCCGAAGTCCTGCAGCCGCCTGGGTTCCGGCAGTCCTTGCACGGTGATGCGCGCACCGGCTGCGCGGGCCCGGGCCAGCAGTGCATCGACAGATGCTGCGCCCATTGGCAGCACGGGAGCGCCGGATCTGAGGTCGGAGACGGAGTCCCCCAGGCGTTCGACCGCGTGGGCGAGGTCGTTGCGGGCGTGTAAGAGCGAGGTGCGGGCGCTCTCGGGCAGTGCCGGGTCGATCTCGAGCCGTCCGAGATTGAGCGCGACGAGGCTCAACGAGTGGCCGAGGTCGTCGTGCAGCGACTGCGCGAGGGCGAGCCGGTCGGCGGTGGCGCGCTCCTTGAGCTCGGCCAGGCGCTGGACCTGCCGCAGCTCTCGCTCGCGGTCTGCCCTCCGCCCGAGGACGATGTACTGGCGCACGGCGAGACCGATCAGCCAGGGCACACCAGCGCGCATGAGCGCCGGGGGCAACTCCTCCGCGACGTAGAGCCAGTGCCCGTCGAGCCACGTGGCCCGGGCCATGCTCACGACGACCAGCACTGCCAGTCCTCCCAGGCCCGCGCGCGGGCCCCTGGACCAGAGCCCGATTGCGA
>NZ_CANROA010000100.1 GCF_947632095.1 uncultured Microbacterium sp.
CTGCACATCCCGGTCGACTCCGGCGTCGCCGCCGCGTTCCTGCGATGAGCGAATCGCGCAGCGCCGCCACCGTCTCGGTGGCGGCCGTCGACCTCGGCGCGACGAGCGGCCGTGTCGTGATCGGTCGGGTCGGTGCCGATGTGCTCGAGCTCGAGCTCGTCAGCCGGTTCCCGAACGGCCCGGTGCAGCGCCCCGATGGTCTGCACTGGGACTATGCGGCGTTGCGCGAGAACATCCTCGACGGCCTCGCCGAGGCTGTGCGGCGCGAGCCCGGCATCCAGAGCATCGGCATCGATTCCTGGGCGGTCGATTATGGCCTGCTCCGCGATGGCGAGCTGATCGGCGAGCCGTTCCACTACCGGGATGAGCGCACGGCGGCGGGTGTCGAGGCGGTCCACGCGACAGCGCCCTTCGCCGAGCTGTACCGCCGCAACGGTCTGCAGTTCCTGCCGTTCAACACGCTCTACCAGTACCGCATCGACCCGGCCGTGGCCGACGCCGATGCGGCCCTGCTGATCCCGGATCTCGTGGCCCACGCGCTCACGGGCGCGATGGTCGCCGAGCGCACCAATGCCTCGACGACGGGCCTCGTCCGCGTCGAGGATGGCGAGTGGGACCTCGATCTCGCCGAGCGCCTCGGCATCCCGGTCGGCATCCTGCCCGATCTCGTCGACCCCGGAACCGTCATCGGGCACCTTCTGCCTGCGGTCGCAGAGCGCATCGGCGCCGACCTCCCGGTCATCGCCGTGGGCTCGCACGACACCGCCTCGGCGGTCGTCGCCGTGCCGATGACGTCCCCGAACGCCGCATACATCTCCTGCGGCACGTGGGGCCTGGTCGGTGTCGAGACGACCGAGCCGGTGCTCACAGATGCCGCCCGCGAGGCGAACTTCACGCACGAGCGCGGCGTCGATGACACCTTCCGTTTCCTGCACAACGTCACGGGCCTGTGGCTGCTCAGCGAGACCGTGCGCGCCTGGGAGCAGGAGGACGGTGCGAGCATCGAGCTGGTGACGCTTCTGGATGCCGCATCCGAGGTGACCGAGGCCGTGCCGCTGTTCGACGCGAACGACCCCGCCTTGAGCGCGCCCGGCGACATGGCCGCGCGCATCATCGCGGTGCTGCAGGCATCGGGCGCCGAGACCCCCAGCACGCGCCCGGCTCTCGTGCGCAGCATCATCGAGTCGATCGCGGTGGCATTCGCCGACGCGATCTCGACGGCGGCTGAGCTGACCGGGCGCACGCTCGACAGCATCCATCTCGTCGGCGGAGGGTCGCTCAACCGGCTGCTGTGCCAGGCGACCGCCGACCGCACGGGCCTGCCGGTTCTCGCCGGCCCCGTCGAGGCGACGGCCCTGGGCAATGTGCTCGTGCAGGCTCGCGCCCTCGGCGCCGCCCCGGCGACGCTGGCCGAGCTGCGCTCCCTCGTCGCGCGCACGCAGGAGCCCGTTCGCTACATGCCGCGCTGACCGCGCAAAACGAAGCCGCCCGGCCCGCTGATGCGGGCCGGGCGGCTTCGTTTTGCGAGCGTCTGGGCTCAGCGGATATTGCCGTTCGAGCAGGTCTGCTGCGCGGCCGAGTTCCCCTTGACCGTGTTCGGCAGCGGCACGGCCGAGGCCGTCGGCGCGGGGGCCTCGGAAACCGTCTCCTCCGGTGCCGGCGCAGCCTCTTCCGTGGTGTCCGGTTCCTGCACGATGACGCCCTCGTTCGAGCTGTTCTCGTGCGTGATCTCGAGCTGCTCGTTGGCGTTGATCGCGTCCCACATGGCTTCGGCCGAGGAGTAGTCGGGCACGACCTTGGCGTTGTCCTGCGAATCAGTGAGGTTCGGGTACTGCAGGAAGACGATGTCCTCGAAGGGGACGTCCTTCACCGCCAGGCCGACCTGCGCGATCATCATCGGGTTCGTGAGCGAGTTGCTCGCCTCGAGGTTCGACAGGGCGGTGTTGGCGAGCTTCAACATGGTCGGCACACTGCCGAGAACGTCATCGCTGATGAGCTTTCGGGCCAGGCTCGACATGTACTGCTGCTGGTTCCCGATGCGTCCGAGGTCGCTGCCGTCACCGACGCCGTAGCGGGTGCGCAGGAACTGCAGCGCCTCGAGGCCCTGCACGTTGCGGGTGCCGGCGGGCCAGTCGATGCCGGTGTTGCGGTCGCGGATGGGCGTCGCCAGGCAGACGTCGACGCCGCCGATCGCGTCGGTGATCTCGATCACGCCGCCGAAGGTGACGGATGCCGCGAACTCGACATCCTGTCCGGTCAGCTCGGTGATCGTGCGGGCGACGCAGTTCAGGCCGCCGTAGGAGTAGGCGCTGTTCAGCGGCTGCTTGCTCATGGCGGAGGTCGTGTTGCCGTTCGCATCCGTGCACTCGGGGATCGGCACCATGAGGTCGCGGGGGAAGCTCACCGCGGTGATGCGGCGCGGCTCGTCGGAGACGTGCACGAGGATGTTGACGTCGTTGAGGTTGCCCTCCTCGCCCTTGCCCTCGCAACGCTCCCCGAACAGGTGCGCGTACTTCTCCTCGCACGTGTCGAGTCCGACGAGCATCAGATCGAATCCGCCCTCGAAGGCGCTGATGTCGGGCGGGATCGTCTCCTCGCCGTCGAGTTCGACGGCGCCGGCCGTGGCGGTTCCGTAGAGGTCGCTGACGACGAATGCTCCGACGCCCAGACCGCTCACGAGCACGACGGACAGCGAGATGCCGATGATCTTCAGCAGCTGGCTGATCGGACCGGGGGTGCGCAACTGGCCATGGCGGGCCACGGTCTTGCGGCGGCGAATCTTCTCGCTCACTCGGTGCCTTTCAAATCTGCGGAGGGCGTGGGATTCGAACCCACGAGACATTTCTGCCCACTGGTTTTCAAGACCAGCTCCATCGGCCGCTCGGACAGCCCTCCATCGACG
>NZ_CANROA010000101.1 GCF_947632095.1 uncultured Microbacterium sp.
GACTTCCTGGTGGTCTCGGCCCGTTACAACGAGGGCGAGGCGGGTTACTGGGTGACCGGCCAGCTGCGCGTCGCGGATGACACCTCGATCGCGGTCGCGCTGGGATGGACCCCGGATCGCGAGAAGGCGGATGACGTCGCCGCCGTTCTCGAGGAGAGCGCCGTGGGCGCGGAAGCCGACATCACCGGACGCATCATCTCGGACGAGGGGTCCGCGCTGCCGCCGTCGGATGACCCCTATGAGATGGACCGGATGTCGCCGGCCATGCTGCTCGGTCAGTGGCACGAGACGGACGGCCTGTCGATGTACCGCCCCTACCTCGCATCGATCGACGCGCCGGACGGACTCGTCGACATCGCGTCTCCGGCTCCGGAGGAGCTGGGCACGGTCAACTGGCTCAACATCTTCTACGCGTTGGAGTGGGTTGTATTCGCCGGCTTCTCCTTCTACATCTGGTATCGCCTCGCGAAGGACCGGTGGCAGATCGAGGTCGAGGAGTTCGAGGAACGCGCGGAAGCATCGGCCTGACCCGGCATGCACGCCTCCGGGCGAACGGCAGGTTTCTGTTCGGTTAAGGCCATTGAACTCGGCCGCCGCCCGCAATAGGCTCACTCGCAGGTGCTCCCGTCGCGCATCGCTGGTCGACTGACGGATGCCCCCTCCGCGCCTCACAAGGGTGAAGGAGGTCTCTCGTTCGTGTCGATGTCGAGGAGTGCTCCCTTATGTTGTCCGCTTTCGAAGGCGCTCCATCGCGCACCGGATCGTTGTTCTCCTCACGGCGCGGGCGCGGGGGCGTGCTCACGGTGACGTGCGCATTCACCCTGGGCTTCGGCTCCCTCGTCGCGGTCCCGGCCATGGCGGATGCCGAGGGAACAGGGGTCGTGATCAACGAGGCCTATCTCTCCGGGGGCAGCGCGGGCGCCGCGTTCCGGCACAAGTTCATCGAGCTGTACAACCCGACCGATGAGGCCGTCGTGCTCGACGGCCTGTCGTTGCAGTACCGCTCCGCCACGGGTACGGGGAACTTCAACGGCGTCGCGGCGCTGTCGGGATCGATTCCGGCGGGCGGCTACTACCTCGTGCAGGGCAACAGCAATGGGGCCAATGGTGCGGATCTGCCGGAGGCCGATCTGGTCAGCTCGCTGACGCCCAGTGGCACGACGGGAACCATCGCCCTCGTCGAAGGCACCGCGGCGGTGAATCTCGCACCCGGTTCGACGGTCGGCGTTGACGGCGTGATCGATCTCCTCGGCTACGGCACCTCGAACACCTTCGAGACCGCGGCGGCCACGGCGCCGTCGGGCAACACGGATGTGAAGTCGCTCACCCGTACGGATGGCGTCGATACGGATGACAACAGCGCGGACTTCTCCCTGACGGCATCCATCACCCCGCAGTCCTCGGGCGGCGCGCCGACCGATCCTGATCCTGATCCGGATCCCACGGCCGTCTCGATCGCCGACGTGCAGGGCGCCGGCGCCGTCTCGCCCTTCGTCGGGCAGAGCGTCACGGTCGAAGGCGTCGTGACGGGCGATTACCGCACGGGCGGCTACCAGGGCATCTCGATCCAGACGGCCGGCAGCGGTGGAGAGACGGATGCCACCCCCGGATCATCCGACGGCATCTTCGTCTTCCTGGGTGGCAAGAGCGTCGATCTCGAGATCGGCGACCTCGTCTCCGTCACGGGCGCTGTGTCGGAGTACTTCGATCAGACGCAGATCGCCCCGGCATCCGCCGCCGATGTGTCGATCGTGACGGCGGGCGTCGGAGTCCCGGCTGTCACCCCGTTGCCGGAGAACGTCGTCGGAGCGGATCGCGAAGCCTACGAGAACATGCTCGTGGCGCCGACCGGAACCTATCTGCTGGCCTCGAGCCACCAGCTCTACAACTTCGGAACGCTGTGGCTGAACCCGGGTGAGCTCAACGTCAAGGGCACCGAGACGACTCGTCCCGGGGCCGACGCCGACGCGATCGCCGCGGCGAACCGTGCCTCGCGCATCCTGCTCGATGACGGCTGGAACGCCCAGGTGACGAGCAACGCCCACCCCGGCGAGCAGCCCTACTTCACTTTCGACGAGCCGGTGCGAAACGGTGATGTCGTCGACTTCGCCGAGGCCGGATACGTGCTGCAGTACGGCTTCGAGGACTGGCGCCTTCAGCCGGTCGTCCCGATCGATGACAGCAGTGACGATGCCTACCGGGCATCGTTCACCACGGAGAACCCGCGCACGGACACGGCGCCCGATGTGGGCGGCGATGCGCAGATCGCGGCGTTCAACGTCTTCAACTACTTCACGACCCTGCAGAGCGAGAACGCGAACGCGCGCGGTGCGAAGACCGCCGAGCTGTTCGAGACGCAGCGATCGAAGATCGTCTCGGCCATCGACGCTCTGGATGCCGAGATCGTGGCCCTCATGGAGATCGAGAACTCGATCCACTTCGGCGATCCTGTCGATACGGCTGTTGCTGACCTCGTCGCGGGCCTCAACGACGCCGCCGGCGCCGAGGTGTGGGACTACGTCGCGACGCCGGAGGAGCTGCACCGCACCGCGACAACCGATGTCATCACGAACGCGATCATCTACCGCTCCGACGCCGTCGAGACGGTGGGCGAGAGTCTGACGGTGACCGACGAATCGGTGTGGGGCAACGCGCGCGAACCGATCTCGCAGGCGTTCGACATCGATGGCCGGATCGTGTCGGTGGTCGCGAACCATTTCAAGTCCAAGTCCGGCACGGGCACGGAGCCGGCTGACGGTCAGGGGCACTTCAACGCCGATCGCATCGCCCAGGCCGAATCGCTGCTCGCCTTCACCGAGACGATCGCCGAGGAGACCGGCAGCGATGCTGTGCTGCTGCTGGGCG
>NZ_CANROA010000102.1 GCF_947632095.1 uncultured Microbacterium sp.
CTTGCCGGTCGCGTACTCCCACGCCCCGGTGAACGTGATCCGGTCGCTGTCGTCGTTCAGCTGCGTGCGCGCCGTGCTCGGCACGAGGAACGCGTCGACGGCGACGACCGTCCCGGTGCCGCCCGCAGCCGCCCTTCCGAGGTTCTCCACGACGATCGTGTGCTCGCCCGGCGTCAGCCCCCCGATCTCGAAGCTGATCTGCTGCACCGGCTTGTTCTGCTCGGTGTCGACGTAGGAGGTGAACTCTCCCTGGTCGACGCCGTCGATGAGAACCCGCGCCATCCCGTGGTCGATGCCGGTCGAGGTCATCAGCTGCACGCGCGTACCGGTGAACGAGAAGGTCGCCGTGGCTCCGGCATCCGTCGACGATGTCACGGCGCCTCCGTAGGCGCCCCCGTCATCGCCCGTCGCCCACTCGCCCTCGTAGACGATCGCGTCGTCCGCGTCGTCGGTGATGGCGACGGCATCCTCCTGCGCGGCATCCGCCGCTCCGATCACCAGCGGGAAGGTGAATTCCGTCTCGGCGGTGTCGTTCGAGTCGGCCAGGCGGAAACCGAGGAAGCGCGTCGCGCCGCCCTCGGTGTCCGAGGCCGCGGCCTCGTCGACCGCGATGCGCTGATAGGCCTTGACGGCACTGCCGGAGAGCACCTCGACAGTCGGGGCCGCCGCCGGATCCATCGCGGCGAGGTCGGGAACCGCCTGCAGGAACTCGCCGATCTCCTTCTGCGCGGCGAACTTGCCGGTGATCGTGCGGTCCTCGGTGAGGGCGGCGCCGTAGTCGTAGCTCGTGAAGCCCGAGGACGGCGACCCCGTCCAACCCCAGTTCGTGCCGCCGAAGGTCATGTACGAGTTGTAGGCGGTGACGCCGTTGCCGACGTTGCGGGTCCCCCACTGCCGGGTGAAGCCCTCGTCGGTGAAGTCGTAGCAGGCGTCCGTGCCAAAGGACGCGCCCCACGGTGTGAAGGCTCCGCCCTGCGACTCGGTGATGAACTGCGGGGTGTCCGGTGCGATCGCACGGAAGGCGCCCTCCGACTCGCCGATCCGGTTTCGGCCGGCCGAGCAGTTGAACCCGAGCGGATAGTTGTCGTACGCATAGAAGTCGAGCCCGTACGTCTCTGTATCGCGGAACCGACCGCCCATGCCCCAGTCGTTGTGGAACACCGGAACCGTGATCCCGTCGGCCTTGACGCCGGCCGTGAGGTCGGTGAGGAACTTCTTGCGCGCGGGGGCGTCGTCGATGAGCTCGTTCTCGACCTGGTACATGAGCACCGACCCGCCGCCGTCCGTGACCTGATGCGCCCCGATGATCTCGTTCACCGCGCTCAGCCAGGACAGCGAGGCGGCGAGCACCTCGGGATCGGCTGATCCGCGCAGCGGCGAATCCGTGTTCACGAGATACGCGGGCAGCCCGCCCATCGAGATCTCGGCGTTCACATAGGGGCCGGGACGGGCGATGACGTAGAGGCCCTCCTGCTCGGCCATCGTCAGCAGCAGATCGACGTCCCGGATCCCGGTGAAGTCGAACTCTCCGCCTGCCTCGTCCTGGTGAAGGCCCCAGAAGAAGTAGAGCGAGACCGCGTTGAAGCCGGCGCTACGGATCTTCTGCAGCAGATCGCGCCACTGCTCGGGGTCGGGAAGCCGCCAGTAATGGAATTCGCCCGACCAGATGTTCAGCCGCTCGCCGTCGACGCTGAACGAGTGCTCGTC
The DNA here is from genome assembly GCF_947632095.1 of uncultured Microbacterium sp. Classification (GTDB taxonomy): domain Bacteria; phylum Actinomycetota; class Actinomycetes; order Actinomycetales; family Microbacteriaceae; genus Microbacterium. The sequence goes on from NZ_CANROA010000102.1 coordinate 1,708, forward strand.
CCAGGTGATCTCATGCGCTGCGCCGTCGTTGCCGGGGAACACCGTCGTGCCGATGCCCGCTGCCGCCCCGACCTCGGTCGTCGGCGCCTGCGCGGCAGCGAGCGCGCCCCCGGCTCCCGTGGCGAGCATGGCCGTGGCGAGACCGCCGATGAGGAGGGTGCGTGCGGCACCCCGCATCTGGTTCAACGCGCGCTGCCGCATTCCGACACCTCTCTGTGGGGAGACGGCATCGTGCTTCGATGCCGCGATGGCCCCGACAGTAGAGAGGACGATTATTTACGTCAACAAGCGGCAGAAAGATCATCGATCTCCGCCGTCTCGCGGTGCTGATCAGCCGCCGGCCGCCTCAGCGGCACCGCGCCCCCAGCGGAAGGCCGACACCGTCGGGTCGCCGTCGATCCAGAACCGCCACGGGAATGCCGCCGTTCCGGCGATCCCGGCGACGCCGACGCGCGGTCCCGTCGCGATCGCCGCCACCGGATCGCCCCACCACAGCTCCGCCCGGGCTCCGCGGCGCAGCTCGTCGCCGACCGCATCGATCCCGTCGTGCAGGGCGTGCCGCAGACCCGAGACCTGTCCAAGGCGCCCGGGGCCCCGGGCCAGGTCGCGCCCGGATCGTCCGGATCGGGATGCCGCGGCATCCGAGCCCTCGATCACCTCGGCCGCGCGCAGCAGCACCCCGCCGGCCGAGCCGTCGGGGCCGCACACGACGTTGACGCACGAATGGATGCCGTGGCTGAGGTACACGTACAGATGCCCGGGCTCTCCCCACATCGTGTCGTTGCGCGCCGTGCGCCCGCTGCGGGCGTGGGATCCGGGGTCGGGCACCGGTCCGGTGCCGCGCCCGTGATAGGCCTCGACCTCGGTGATACGCAGGTGCACCGCGGCGCCGTCGACGACCGTGCGCAGCTGGGCTCCGAGCAGCCGCGGCGCGACCTCCACGGGCAGCGGCCCGAGGTCGTCCCGCGTCGCGCGGCGCATGTCAGAACGCCGGGACCATGGCGCACCAGGAGACATCGAAGCCCGTGAGCGCGACGAGCTCCTCCCCCGAGCGCAGGTCGAGCAGGTGCGTCTCGAGCCGCTTGGGCAGCGG
>NZ_CANROA010000103.1 GCF_947632095.1 uncultured Microbacterium sp.
CGCCTCGAAGCAGCGAAAAAGGCCGGTCAGGTGCGTGAAGATGTGGATGCCGGGATGCTCGCCGACCAGTTCGTCGCCATGTCGTCGTACGCTGCACTGCTCGGTCGGCCGATGTTACCCGAGCGCATCGATATGACGGTGGATGTTCTGCTACGGGGCGTCGCCGTGCGGTGACGTCAGGGCGTCACAGGATCAGCACGGTTCCGATGATCGAGAGCACCAGGCCCGCGACCGCGAGGCCCTTGCCAGTGCCGATGCGCTTCGCCCGGCCGATTCCGTTGGCCGACATGATGATGCCGGCGACTCCCGCGGCCAGGCCCAGGAGGAACGGCAGGAAGATCGAGATGAGCCCGACGACGAACCCGCCGACGGCGATGCCGTTCGACTGGGGCTGCTGCGGTACGGGCGCGTAGCCGTAGGGGGCGTGCTGACCGTAGAGCGCGGGGGCCTGCGCCTGCGGGTGGGCGGGCACCATCTGGCCCGGCGCTGCATAGGGGTCCTGCGCGTAGGGCGGCTGCCCATAGGGCGACGGCGGGGAGTAAGGCTGCACCGGATAGTTCGGCGCCTGCTCGGCCGGCGCGGCATAGGGGTTCTGCGGTGCGGGCGGCAGATACGGGTTCGGGGCGGCCGCGGTGGGCGCAGCATCCGATGCTCCGAAAGCCGGCGGAGCCGGGTGCGCCGGCGGAATCACGATGATGTCGCCGGCCGGGGCCGGCGGGATCGGCGGAACCGGGGGAGTCGGGGTCTGAGCCACGGGCGGGGCCCCGTCGGGACGGGGCGGAATCTGCTCGGTCATGCGTTCTCCTCTTCGGCGCGCGGGGCCTCAGAGTGAGGCCGCCAGGCGTCCCGAGAATCGTAGCAACCGGCTCGGACGTCGGGGCGGCTAGCCTCGAGGGGTGTCGGTTCTCGCCCTGCGTTATGCGCTCGTCGCGCTCGCTCTGGTGTTCGTCTTCTCGAGCGTCTGGGCGTCGGCGAAGCGCCCGAGCCGTGACCGACAGCATCCGCATCGCTATCGTCAGCCGATCGCCGTCGCGATCATCGGCTGGCTGCTCGTCTCCGCAGGGTTCTTCATCGGCCTGACCTCGTTCACGGTGCGGGGTGCCTCGGAGCTGTGGCCCATGCGCATCACCGGTGTCGTCGCTGTGCTCGTGGGGGCTTTCTTCCTGATGATGCACCGGAACCGGTACGTCGAGCTCCGCCGGGACGGCGTGCGTTTCCGCACCGCTTTCGGACGCGTGCGCGAGATCGCCGTGGCCGACGCCGTCGAGGTGCGGATGCTGTCGGGGACGCGGCATCCGATGATCCAGGTGCGCTCGCGGCAGGGTGTGCGCCTGCGGGTGAATGCGCGCCGGTACCCGATCGGGGAAGTGTTCACCGTCGCGCGCTGAACCCGGTTAGCGTGGAGGCATGGAGAAGAGCAGCATCTGGACCTTCGTCGGCGTCGTCGTAGCCGTCATGATCGCGCTGGTGCTGGTGAACATCGTCTTCAGCATGCTCTGGTTCATCGTGAAGGCCGTCATCGTCGTGGTGGTCGCGATCGCCGTCTACGCGGTGCTACGCGGGGTGTTCAGTCGGCGGGAATGAACGCCGTCAGAGTCTGAGAGCAGGGATTCCTGCGCGTGATGCTGCGGCGTTCAGCTCGGCATCGAAGCACAGGATGCCTTCGACAGCGTCGCCGATGTGCACTGCGGTGGCGAGATGCAGCGCGTCAAGAGTGCGCAGCCCGCTGTGCAGGGCTATCGCCGTCGCCGCCACCTGGTCATCGAGTGCCACGAGAGCGACGCGCTCGATGACGTCGTTAGCAGCGTCGGTCGAGATCAAGCGACGGTCTGCGACAGCGTTCAGTTCGACGGCGAGCAGGGTTGAAGAGACCAACGCACTTTCGTGTGCGTCGAAGAACGCTCGCGTCTGAGCGGATTCTGGCTCGTCTATGAGGAGTTTCACCGCGGCCGACGTATCGAGGTAAATCACAGGCGATCCGAGCGCAGGTCGGCGAGAACCTCGTCAGATGTGACGGGCAGCGTGACGGGCCGTATCGAGAGTGGGCCGCGGCGCGTCGGCATGCGCACCTTGCCTCTGGCGATGAGGTCGTCCCAGGGGGACGGTTCCGGCGGTGAGAGCTGCGCGATCGGTCGGCCGCGGTCAGTGATGGTGAGGCGCTCTCCGGCCGCTACTCGTGCCAGCACCTTCGCGGTCTGCTGGTTGAGCTCAGTTTTCGTCACGATGCTCATATCCTGATCGTACGCCAGAACTACTAGAAGTAGTAGATAATGTGTGGTGTCGTAAGTTCAGCGCGCAGCGGGGCGCGTTCGCTGTCCTGTCGGGCAGCCGTGCCATGCTCTTCAACCCCCTGGTGATCTTTGAATTCATGATGCACGGGGTGCAGACATTGGCGCTCGTCAATGATGGTTGCGCCGTATGTGAAACACGGCGTCGGCCCCTCGCGATGCGCGAGAGGCCGACGGTGAATCACCGCTGGGTCAGTCGCCGACCTTCGCGACGAGGCGGCCGACGGCGGTGCCGTCGATGAGCTGCTGGATGCCGGCGGGGATCTCCTCGAAGTCGATCTCGGTGAGTGCGGGCTTGAGGTCGCCGGATGCCATGTAGCGCATGGTCTCTTCGATGTCTTCCTTGCTGCCGCCCATGGAGCCGTGCAGCTGCTTGCGGCCGAGGATGAGCGCGTAGGTGTCGATGGTCGATTCGAGCTTGCCCATGCCGACCTGCACGACGCGTCCGCC
>NZ_CANROA010000104.1 GCF_947632095.1 uncultured Microbacterium sp.
TCCACCCGGTGGAAGGAGCAGCGCGCAGCGGAGAAGGCCAAGGGCGAGAAGGTCTCCTTCTTCTCCGGCATCCGCGGACTCCTGTCGAACAAGAAGAACTTCGGCGCCCTCGCGTTCCTCCTCGGCGTCTACGGCCTGTGGAACACCGTCGCCGGCCAGTCGGGCATCTTCCAGCCGCGCGTCTACGACGCCGCCGGCCTGCACGACGGCACGCAGCAGAACCTGCTGCAGGTGCTCGTCTGGTCGCTCACGGCACTCGCCACCTACTTCGGCTTCATGCGCTACGGCGACCGCGTCAGCCGTCGATGGCTGTACTTCGGCGGCGGTATGCTCGGCGTCATCGCCTGGGTGGTCCTCGTCTTCGCACCGCCGAGCATGTTCTCGCTGCTGTTCTTCGCTTCGGCGTGGGGCATCTCGGCCGGTGTCGGCGCCCAGGCCTTCTACGGCCTGTGGACCGCAGAGCTGTTCGCGACGAAGTACCGCGCCAGCGCGCAGGGTGTGCTCTTCATGCTCGCCCGCGTCATGGTCGGCCTGCTGAGCCTCGTGTTCCCGATCCTGCTCGAGTCCATCGGACTCGGCCAGCTCGGCCTCCTCATCATCGGCCTGCTCGTCGCAGCCCTCCTCATCGGAACCATCTGGGCTCCGAAGACCGAGGGAAAGACGCTCGAGCAGATCGAAGAGGAGCGCTACGGTTCGACGGCGGATGCTGAGACCGCACGCGTCTGAATCACAGAAGCACCGAACGGGTGGGGTGTCCGCGCAGATGCGCGGGCGCCCCACCCGTTTCTATTCCGCCGATGTTCGAATGCCCGCTATCCTGTGCGAAGTAACATCTTCGAACAGGATCATCATGGCAACGAGCAGCACCCTGCGGGGCGAGGAACGTCGGGCGGCGATCCTCGCGACGATCGATCGCGACGGCAGCGCCCAGATCGACGAGTTGGCGCGTCTGCTCGATGTGTCCGAGATGACGGTGCGCCGTGATCTCGATGACCTCGAGTCGGATGGCATGCTGCGCCGTGTGCGCGGCGGCGCAGTGGCGCTCGAGGGGCCGCGCAAGTTCGGGGAGCGCCGGCTCATGCGCACGCGGGCGAAGCAGACGATCGCGGCGAAGGCCGCGGGTCTGATCCCGGTCTCGGGGGCGGTCGCGGTGGATGCTTCGAGCACCGTCGGCACGCTGGCGGGCGCGATGCGCGGGCGGAAGGGCCTGATCATCGCCACGAATTCATATGAGAACTTCTCAATGCTGAACGCCACGGCCGACACGACGGCGATCCTGATCGGCGGGGAGCAGGACCCGGCGACGGGCAGTTTCGTCGGGCGGCTCGCGTGCGATGCAGCGGAGTCGATGCTGTACCAGGCGTTCTTCACCTCGGCATCCGCTCTGCATCCCGTGCATGGCACGTCGGAGGCGTCGCTGGCGGAGAGCCAGGTCAAGCGTGCTTTCGCTGCGCGCAGCGCGCGCACCGTCCTGTGCATCGACTCATCCAAACTCGACAGTGTCGCCGTCGCCGCGACCTTCGCGCTCGACGAGATCGACACGGTGATCACCGAGCTCGACCCGGCCGATACCCGCCTCGACGCCTACCGCAAGCACGTCCAGCTGCTCTGACGGTTGCGCGAGGCGTGAGTTCTTGAAAGAATTAACAACAAATCACAACCACTTCGCGGGAGCTCTCTCATGACAAACCCCACCGCCGCCGCCCTCATCGAGCGGTCGAACCGCCTCGGCGCCGACCCCAAGAACACCAACTACGCCGGCGGCAACACCTCCGCCAAGGGCACCGAGACCGACCCGGTCACCGGTGAGCCCGTCGAGCTGCTGTGGGTCAAGGGCTCCGGCGGAGACCTGGGCACGCTCAAGGAGCAGGGCCTCGCCGTCCTGCGCCTCGACCGCATGCGCTCGCTGGTGAACGTCTACCCCGGCATCGACCGTGAAGACGAGATGGTCGCTGCCTTCGACTACTGCCTGCACGGCAAGGGCGGCGCCGCCCCCTCGATCGACACCGCCATGCACGGCCTCGTCGACGCCGCTCACGTCGACCACCTGCACCCCGACTCCGGCATCGCCATCGCGACCGCCGCCGACGGCGAAGAGCTCACCGCGAAGATCTTCGGCGACAAGGTCGTCTGGGTTCCGTGGCGCCGCCCCGGCTTCCAGCTCGGCCTCGACATCGCCGAGATCAAGAAGCAGAACCCGCAGGCCATCGGATGCATCCTCGGCGGCCACGGCATCACCGCCTGGGGCGACACCTCCGAGGAGTCCGAGAAGAACTCCCTCTGGATCATCGACACGGCCGCCGCCTACATCACCGCCAACGGCAAGGCCGAGCCCTTCGGCGCGGTCCGCCCCGGCTTCACCGCCCTCGCCGACGCCGAGCGCCGTGAGCGCGCCGCAGCCCTCGCCGGTACCATCCGCGGCATCGCCTCGGCCGACAAGCCCATGGTCGGACATTTCACCGATTCCGACGTGGTCCTCGACTTCCTGGCATCCGAGAATGCGCCCCGCCTGGCGGCGCTTGGCACGAGCTGCCCCGACCACTTCCTGCGCACCAAGGTCAAGCCGCTGATCCTCGACCTGCCGGCCACGGCTTCGATCGACGAGCAGATCGCGCGTCTGCACGAGCTGCACACCGAATACCGCGCCGACTACCAGGCCTACTACGACGCTCACGCCGATGACGCCAGCCCCGCGATCCGCGGCGCCGACCCGCT
>NZ_CANROA010000105.1 GCF_947632095.1 uncultured Microbacterium sp.
CCGAAAGATCGGGGCGTGGGCCATCACCGCGTTCGTCGCGGTCGCCGCGCTGCTGGGCGGAGCCGCCCCCGCGCTCGCCGCCGATGACTCCGGTGAGACCTACGTGATCGGCACCGACACGACCTTCGCGCCGTTCGAATTCACGAACTCCGACGGTGAGCTCGTCGGCATCGACATGGACCTGCTGCGCGCCATCGCCGAGGACCAGGGCTTCCAGGTCGAGATCCGCCAGCTCGGATTCGACGCCGCGGTGCAGGCGCTGCAGGCCAACCAGGTCGACGCCGTCATGGCCGGCATGTCGATCACCGAGGAGCGCGAGAAGACCTTCGACTTCAGCGCCCCGTACTTCACCAGCGGCATCCAGTTGGGTGTGCTCGAATCCAGCGACATCGAGTCGCTCGACGACCTCGACGGAAAGACCGTCGCGGTCAAGACCGGCACGCAGGGCCAGACCTTCGCCGACGAGAACAAGGACGAGTACGGCTTCCGCGTCACGCCCTATCAGGACACCACCGACATGGTGGATGCCGTCAAGGCCGGGCAGGCCGTCGGCTACTTCGAGGACTTCCCGGTGCTCGCCTACGGCATCCAGCAGGGCTCCGGCTTCCGACTCGTCGGCGAACCCGAGCTCGGTGGCGAGTACGGCTTCGCCGTCAACAAGGGCATGAACATCGAGCTCGTCGACATGTTCGACGCGGGTCTGGAGAACCTCAAGGCCTCCGGCGAGTACGACGTCATCGTCGAGCGCTACCTCAGCGGCGGCGAGGCCACCGATCAGGCCACCGACATCATCTCCGTCGCGGTCAAGTACTGGCCCGCCCTCATGCAGGGCCTCTGGCTGACGATCCTGTCCACCATCATCGCGATCGTCGCCGCCTTCGTGCTCGGCATCGTGTTCGGCTTCGGCCGCATCTCGAAGTTCCTGCCGTTCCGCTGGCTCGCCACCGCCTACGTCTACGTGTTCCGAGGAACCCCGATCCTCGTGCAGGCGTTCTTCGTGTTCTTCGCCATCCCGCAGCTGATCCCGGGCGTGACCTTCAACCCGTTCGTCGCCGGTGCGATCACCCTGTCGCTGAACACGGGCGCGTACATGACCGAGATCATCCGCGGCGGCATCCAGGCCGTCGACCCCGGCCAGAACGAGGCCTCTCGCTCGCTCGGCCTCGGCTCGTGGAAGACCATGCAGAAGGTCGTGCTGCCGCAGGCGTTCCGCATCATGATCCCGTCGTTCGTGAACCAGGGCATCATCACGCTGAAGGACACGTCGCTGCTCAGCGTCATCGGTCTGGCCGAGCTCACCTTCCAGTCGCGCCAGATCATCGCATCCACTTACCTGTCCGCGCAGGTGCTGACCATCGTCGCCATCATCTACTTCGTCGTGATCACGCTGCTGACGCTGCTCGCGAACCGCCTGGAGAGGAAGTTCAACGCATGAGCAAGATCGATGTGCAGGATCTGCACAAGGCCTTCGGCAGCAACCAGGTGCTCAAGGGCATCGACCTGCAGGTCGCCGACGGCGAGGTCGTCGCGATCATCGGCCCGTCGGGCTCGGGCAAGTCGACGCTGCTGCGCTGCCTGAACAAGCTCGAGGAGCCCACCTCGGGCTGTGTCGTGATCGACGGCGTCGATCTGATGGACAAGAGCGTCAAGCTCGATGAGGTGCGCCAGCGCATCGGCATGGTGTTCCAGCACTTCAACCTGTTCCCGCACATGACCGTGCTCGAGAACATCACGCTGGCCCCGATCGAGCTCAGCCGCATGACGAAGGCGGAGGCCCGCGAGCGCGCCATGAAGCTGCTCGAGCGCGTCGGGCTGTCCGACAAGGCGAACGCCAAGCCGGCATCGCTCTCGGGCGGCCAGAAGCAGCGCGTCGCAATCGCCCGCGCTCTCGCGATGGATCCCGAGATCATGCTCTTCGACGAGGCGACCAGCGCGCTCGACCCCGAGATGGTCGGCGAGGTGCTGCAGGTCATCCGCGACCTCGCCGAGGGCGGTATGACCATGGTGCTCGTCACCCACGAGATGGGCTTCGCCCGCGAGGTCTCCGACCGCACGGTATTCATGGACGGCGGTGTCGTCGTCGAAGCGGGTGCTCCCGCCGAGCTGTTCGAGTCGCCGAAGAGCGACCGACTCCAGGACTTTCTCGCGAAGGTCCTCTGAGACGTCGGAGAACAGGAATGGCCCGGGCGATCGCCCGGGCCATTCCTGTTCTCCGACGAGTCGTCAGAGGATGACGGTCGAGCGGCCGTGCACGATCACGCGGTCCTCTGCGTGCCACTGCACGGCGCGGGCGAGCACGAGGCGCTCGACATCGGCGCCGCGGCTCTGCAGCTCGGCAGCCGATTCGGCGTGCGTGACGCGCGTGACGTCCTGCTCGATGATCGGCCCCTCGTCGAGGTCGGCCGTGGCGTAGTGCGCGGTCGCACCGATGAGCTTCACACCGCGCTCCTTGGCCCGGGCGTACGGGTTCGCGCCGATGAACGCCGGCAGGAACGAGTGGTGGATGTTGATGACCGGCGCGCCGACCTTCTCGATGAAGTCATCGGTGAGGATCTGCATGTAACGGGCGAGCACGACGAGATCGACATTGCCCTGCAGCAGCTCGAGCTGGCGCTGTTCCATCGCGGACTTATCGGCCGA
>NZ_CANROA010000106.1 GCF_947632095.1 uncultured Microbacterium sp.
CTCATCGAAGTGCCGCCCCTGCAGGGCGTTCAGCAGCAAGAATCCGATGCCGCCGGCGCCCACGATGCCCAGCAGTGTCGCGGAGCGGATGTTCTGCTCGAGCAGGTACAGCAGGTGTCCGACCATGGCGGGCACCGACAGGGGCACGGTCGAGGAGAAGAACACCTGCGCGCGGGTGCTGCCGCCCGAGGCCAGCGCACGCTCGGGACCGGTGGGAACCTCTTCCATCGAGTCGCCGATGAGCTTGGCGAGCAGGCCCACGCCGCCGATCCCGAGGGCGAGGGCTCCGGCCTGCGGGCCGATGCCGGCGGCGATGATGAACAGGATCGCGACGACGAGGTCGGGGATCGCGCGGATGAACAACGCGATGCCGCGGAAGGTATTGCGCACCCAGCTGTTCGGGGCGACGTTGCGCGCCGACAGCGGGCCGACGACCGCCGAGATGATCGAGGCCATCAGCGTCGCGGCGAACGCGATCTGGATGGTCGTCAGCACAGCTGCACCCACATCGGCGAGGCTGCGGCTGCCGAAGTGCGGGGGCCAGATGGCGCGGTCGCGCGCGGGGTCGACGAGTTCGTTCCAGGACGGGTTCAGCATCTTCGACACGTCGGGTGCGGCGTACAGGAACGCGCCGATCACGAGGGCGATGCCGAGCCAGATCCACAGGGCGTTGCCGATACGGGCGCGATCCCATGGGCGGTGCATGGCCGCCTCGATGCGCTGGTGGCGCTCGTGAGTGGCCGAGACGGATGCCGCGGCATCCGCCCCGGACACCGAGCGGGATGCCGCGGCACGGCGTCGCACGGAACGGGCCACCGTGTCGCCCAGGCCCTTGCCGGTGGGCTGCACGTTCAGCAGGCGGGTGCGCAGCAGCGAGGAGACGATCTCGAACAGCACGCACAGCACGATGATGATGACGACGATCGGGATGACGCGGCGCATGCCGGCGGGTCCGCCGTGCAGGGCGCCGTCGAGCTCGTATCCGATGCCGACGACGCCGACGACACCGAGGATGACGGTGCCGCGCAGGTTGATGTCGGCGCGGTGCAGGGCGATCGCGATCCAGGCGGGCAGCACCTGCGGCAGGACGCCCGACCAGAACTCCTGCGACCTCGACCCTCCGGCCGCGCGGATCGCGAGACGCGGGCCCTCGTCGATCTGCTCGATCGCGTCGGCGAACATCTTCGAGATCATGCCGACCGAGTGCAGGCCGATCGCGACGATCGCCGGCAGAGTTCCGGAGTTGAACCAGAGGAAGGCGAGGATCACGACGAAGACCACGTCGGGGATGGCACGCGCGACGACCCCGATCGTACGGCACAGCGCCATGACTGCGCCGTTCGGGGTCGTGTTGCGGGCGGCCCCATAGGCGACGGGGATGGAGAGCGCAGCGGCGAGCGCGGTGCCGGCGATGACGAGCGCGAGCGTGATGACGATCGTCAGTCCCATCTGCCAGATCGGCTCCATGCCGACCCAGGTGGTGACGTACGTCGTGGTGCCGTCGGCCTGACGTTCACCGGCGACCTCCCAGCCGGGCCACTGCAGGGGCGTGGCCATGGCGAGGAAGCGGTTGATGTTCTTGACCGTGGTGTCGAGGCTCTTCAGGCTGTAGTCCAGGCCGATGAACGACCAGACTCCGAGAGCCAGGATGACGATGATCGCACCGTAGGAGATCACGTTCGACAGGCGCGGCGCCGGGCGGGGCACGCGGGCGAGCCGCTCCGCGAGGGCCTCGGGCGCCGCGGGTGCGGGAGCTGGGGCGGTGATGGTCACGCGGGTTCCTCGTTCGCGAAGTCTTCCGCGAGGTGCTCGCGGGCGGCGGAACGGCGCAGCTGTCGTGCAAGGACCTGCTCACGGGCCTCGGCGAGTTCATCCTCGAGGGCGGTGATCTCGCTCGTGGATGTGGCCACGCGTCCGTAGATCTCCATGACCTCTTCGCGGGTGAGGTCATCGGTGCGGGTGTCCAGCACGACGCGTCCTGCGCGCAGTCCGAGGATGCGATCGCCCCAGCTGAGGGCCAGGTCGACCTGGTGCAGCGAGCAGATGACGGTGAGGTGGCGTTCGGCGGCTATCTCGCGGATGAGCGACATGACCTGGCTGCTCGACTCGGGGTCGAGCGAGGCGACGGGTTCGTCGGCGAGGAGGATCTCGGGGTCCTGCATGAGGGCGCGGGCGATCGCGACGCGCTGCTGCTGTCCGCCGGAGAGGTTGTCTGCGCGCTGGTATGCGGCGTCGAGCAGTCCGACACGGTCGAGCTGACCGAGGGCCTTCTCGCGGAGGGCGCGCGGGTAGGAGCGGATGCCGATGCGAGGGCCGCGCAGTCCGTGCAGTCCGCCCGTGAGGACGTTCTCGAGCGCGGTGAGCGCACCGACGAGCTCGAACTGCTGGAAGATGAATCCGATGCGGCCCCGGAGGGCTCGCAGGTCGCCGCCGCGCAGGGCCGAGACGTTTTCCTGCAGGGCGACGACGCCCCCGGTGCTCGGCGTCTCGAGCCCGTTGACGTGGCGCAGGAGCGTCGATTTACCCGAGCCGGACAGGCCCAGCAGGACGACGATCTCGCCCGGTTCGACGGACAGCGACACCCCCTCGAGTGCCGGCTTGGCGGC
>NZ_CANROA010000107.1 GCF_947632095.1 uncultured Microbacterium sp.
CGGTGCGAGTGCGAGATGTTGTGACCGAAGCCGGGAACAGCTCCTGTCACCTGGCACACTGCTGCCATGTGATTACTCCTTCATTACCGTGAAGCCGGACGGCTTCACCCAAGATCCCTTGTCTGCGCGCCACCCTTCGGCAGGAGATTCCTGATCCGGATGAAGGGATCGGAAGGCCGTAAGAAAGGAGAAGCACACGAACTGCGCACAGGAGTGTGCACAGACAAGGAGTCAGTTTAGCACGGAGGAGCGTCTGCGAACGACCCGCAGCAGCAGCCCGCCGAGCACGGCCGCGAGCGCACCCAGCACGAGCAGCAGCGGCACCGCAGCACCGGTCATCGCCAGCGCCCCGCCCTGATCCGCGGGCGCGGCGCCCGCGGCGGGATCGGCTTCCGCATCGACCCCCGACCCCGGAGCACCGGCCCCGCCATCGCCGGGCTCGATCGCGCCGACATCGCCATCGCCGCCATCGCCCCCGCCGTCCGTCGCGGCAGCCGCCACGCCCCCGGTGGTCGCGTGCACGGCCTCGATGCGCACGGCCTCGGGGCCCATGCCTGCTCCCTTCGCAGCGACGGCGATCGCGATCTCGTTCCCGCCCTGCATGTTCAGCAGTCCGCTCGGCACTGTGAACTCGTCCTGCGGGCCGATATCACCGATGTAGACGCCGATGTTCCAGCCGTTCACGAACAGCGTCGCCTGCGATCCATCGGTACGTCCGGCATCGAACTTCGACGAGTCGATCATGAGGCGGAAGGCGGTGTCCTGGCCGGCAGGAACATCCAGATCGAAGGAGCTGCGGTACCAGTCGACGCCGGCGGCGTCGGAGACGAGGTCGGATGCGGAGTCCCAGGCGGTGTCGTCGAAGCCTGCCAGATGCCAGCCGGCGGCTTCGCCGGCGAGGCCGCCGTTGTTGTAGACCGTGCGCTCCGGGTCGGCGTCCGCCGCGGTCGCGCCGCGCAGGCGCCACTCCACCGCGCCGTCGCCGTTCGTGAGCTGCGCGTCGTAGAGTCCGCGGTTCTGGCGCGAGAGCCCGTCGTCCGACCAGTCGAGGTTCTGGCCGAGGTTGTGCACGAGCACCGAGACGACGACCTCGTCGCCCGCGGCGACCGCGCCCTCCGGGATCGTGACGTTCTGCCACGCGCCGGCCGCGGCCGGCGACCCGGCGTACTGGCCGTTCACCCACACCTGCATGAACGCCGGCGCCTTGCCGTGCCCCGGCTGTCCCGTACCGCCGTTGCCCTGCAAACGGATCGTGCCGCCGTCCTGCACGGCCGTGTAGTGGGCGCGGTACCAGACCGAGCCCTCGAAGAAGCCGTAGTGGTTGGAGTCGAGCACGATCCTCTGGTTCGCCCCGGGGCCCTGCCAGCGCGTGCCGGCGGTGGAGTCGGCGACCAGCCAATCGGAGTCGTCGAAGGATGCGCTCGACTCGGCGTCATCGGATGCCGTCACCCAGTCGAGCTCGGGGGCGGCCACCTCGACGGGGCCGGGCGCTGCGATGGCGGCTATGCCGTCGGAGACCGTGGCGTCCGCTCCGTTCCATGTGACGCGATCGATGCCGTCCGGCAGGTCGAGACGCAGCTCGCCGGCGGCATCCATCGAACCGGTCAGCGCCGCATCCGCGCCGTCGAAGGCGACGGTGCGGGCGAGGTAGGCGCCTTCGACGACGACCGTCGCCGTCGCCCCCGTCGCGGCGCGGGCGATGCCGCCGCCCGTCGACCCGTCGACGAACCAGACCCGCTCCGCGCTCTCGCGATCCATGATGCGCAGCGTCAACGGCGCTGCACCGTCATCGACCGTGACGTCGATCGGGGCGCCGTGGGTGTAGTTCAGCCGCAGCTGCCCGGTCTCGGCGTCCCAGAGGCTCGTGACGCCGTCGGGCGTCGAGACGGCGGGCTCTCGGTCGTAGTGCAGCACGCTCTCGCCGGCATCGCCGGAGTAGCCGATCGCGTACTGCACGGTTCCGCCGCGGCGCTCGAGCGCTGCACCGAAGAGCTGGCTGGTCGTGTAGTACAGCGCGTGACCGCCGATGCGGGTGTCGGCGGTCAGCATGAGCGCGTCACGGCCGTGCAGGGTGAGCGCCGTGCCCTCCTGCTGCGGCACGCGCTCCCAGCCGACAGCGCCCTCCGGCAGGGTGCCCTCCGTCTCGGCGCTCTCGTAGATCATGACGGCGTCGAGCGCGTGGAAGGATCCGCTCGATCCGGCGAACCGCTCACCGGTGACGACGACCCGCACATCGTGCTCGCCGTAGTCGAGGTCGCGCTGGGAGAAGAGCACCTTCTGCGGCTCGGCCGAACCCGTGACGGTCTCGCTCGTTCGTCCGGCGAGCTCGCCGTCGATGAACACCTCGGCCGGTCCGTGGTTCTGCGAGTACGGGCCGATCAGCTCGAATCCCGCCCCGGTGAACGAGAACTCGTAGGAGGCCCCGGCGGTGTCCGAGAACGTCTCGTCGCCGCCGATGTCCCCCGCGGTCCAGTTCTTGCCGGTCGCGTACTCCCACGCCCCGGTGAACGTGATCCGGTCGCTGTCGTCGTTCAGCTGCGTGCGCGCCGTGC